>CANJUR010000010.1 GCA_947477565.1 Deltaproteobacteria bacterium | reverse complement strand
GCGTCCGAACCGACACCAGGGGACGACGGGTGGTCAGACCCGGCGTCCCCGCTTGCAAGCGACGTCCGCAGCCGCGACCTACATGACCGTCGACACAGGTGCCAGCCCCGCGACCCGCCGCCCGTCGTGGTCAAATTCAAGCGAATCTTTGTGGCCGTCTACACGACGTAGCCGATGACCTGCGAGCCCCGCTGCGCGCCGCCTTCCGCCAGTTCGGGCGCGCCAACGGATTCATCGACGACGGCGAGCAGCTCTACGCGTGGTGGGACTGAGGGCCCACCGCCGCGACGCATCGACGCGGAGGCCCACGCGGGCCGCTACCGCAGGATAGAAAATCCAACCCGGCAAGTGGTCACAACCATCGTCGGTCGCCCCGGAGGAGGACACACATCCCCTCCGAGATTTGCAGGAAGGGAAAGGTCTCGCGTCCGCCGCCCTCGGGGATGGTCGCGAGCCGGAGCCGCAAGAGCGACGACCGTAACCTCGCTCGCCTCGTTGGCGACTTCGCGCCCGATCACGCCGCGGGCGTCATCGGGATCTCTACCCGCACCCGCGTTCCGCGACCCTTTTCGGACTCGACGACGACCGTGCCGTTGAGCACCTCCACCACGAGGTTGTGCACGACGTACATGCCGAGTCCGCTTCCGCCGCTGCCCATTTTCGTCGTGACGAAAGGGTCGAACACCGTCTTGAGAATGCCGGCGTCAATACCGGCGCCGTGGTCCTCGATCTCAATCTGGGCGACGCCGTTGATTCGCCGACAACGTATCCAGACTCGACGCTCCATCCCGGCGTCTGGAAACGCGTGCATGACGACGTTCTGGATGATGTTACTGAGCACCTGCGCGATCGCTCCAGGGCGCGTGCGCAGCTGCAACGGGGCGAGGTCGGTGTTCGCGACCACGTTTTCCTTGCGCAGCATGGGGCTCAGCGACGTCAGGATGGATTGCAGGTACTCGTCGAGGGCGATGTCGCGCAGGGCCTCGCTGGCCTGATCGA
This sequence comes from Deltaproteobacteria bacterium, assembly GCA_947477565.1. Lineage (GTDB taxonomy): Bacteria > Myxococcota_A > Polyangia > Polyangiales > SCUS01. Next base: position 113,360 of record CANJUR010000010.1, on the reverse strand, counting down.
CGGCAATCTTCTTGAAGTCTGCGACCAGGGTGGCCGCGCGCTGGCCGTTCTGCAGCGCAAGCTGCACCGCCTGATCGACTTCATCCATGCGCGCGAGGATGGTGCGGCGCGACGGCGTCGGGCTGGCGATCGCGGTGCGCATCGAACTGAGTGCATCGTCGGCCAGCGAGAGCGCGGTGAGCGCGACTCCGAGCGGCGTGTTCACCTCATGGGCGACCCCGGCCACCAGCGTCCCCAGCGCCGACAGCTTCTCGCGTTGGACCAGCTCTTTCTGCGTTCGTTTCAGATCCGCCAGCGATGCGTCGAGCTCTTCGGTGCGCAGCCGAAGCCGCCGCTCGAGCTCCACTCGCTCACTGACGTCGCGCGCGAGGGTCACCAGGAAGCGCTCGCCGCCGAACAGGAATGCACCGATGCGCAAGCTCACCGGGGTGCAGCGTCCATCGGCTCGCCGGAAAGTTCCTTCGACGGTGATCGGCTCACCCACATGTGTGTCGCGGAAGGCCGCGGTCAGCTCCGCCTCCGAACGGCCCTCGAAGAACTCTCCGATCCGCTGCCCGGTGAGCAGGGCATCGCTCTCGACGCCCAGCATCGCCGCAGCGCTTCGGTTCGCGTCGGCGATCAGGCCCGCGTCGTCATGGACCAGTACGCCGTCGCCCGCGCTCTCGAGCATCGTCTGCAGGCGCCGCTCACGGCTCTCCAGTGCGCGTTCGGCCAGCGTGTCGCGGGCCAGATCGCGCTTGATGGCCACGAAGGCCATCGTCTTGCCATCGGGGCCGACCAACGGCGCCAGCGTCGCCTCCTGAAACGACAGCGCCTCGTTGCGCCGCCGTCCGATCAGCGGGCCACGCCAGACCTCGCCGCGTCGCAGCGTGCCCATGATCTCGGCGTAGTAGGAAGCGTCGTGCGTGCCCGCGCGGAAGAGGTCGCCGGTCTGGCTACCCACCGCGTCTTCCAACAGCCAGCCGGTGATCTGCTCGAACGCCGGATTGACGTAGAGCAGGCGCACGGAAGTATCGGTAATCTCGATAGAATCCGACGTGAGCTCGAGGATGCGTTGCATCCCTTCGGCGAGCAGCCGCGGGCTGGCGATGCCCGACCTCTTGCGGATGCCCTGTCGGGCCTGCTCGATCTCGGCGGCGAGGCGGTCGGCATCGAGCGGCCACTCGAGGACGGCGTCCCAGGCGGCAGCGTCGGGACTGCAGGGCGCGCCCGGATTCGTCAGCAGCCACCGGGGGCTGTGCACATGGGCGGACAGTGATTCGACGCGTAGTTCGGTCAGCCCGGAAGCGTCGAACAGCATGAGCCCGGCGACGGGCGGCAGCTCACCGGGCGCCGCGCTCACCCACAGGAAGCCCGTGCCCACCGCTTCGAATCTCGCTTTGACATCGGCGATCCATGCCGGGCTGCTGCTGACGACGCAGACCTTCATACGCGAGAAGATCCGCCCTCGGTCGGCACCCCGAACGGGGTATGCCATTCCGGGGCTTCGAGGACGCGCAGGAAGGCTTCGACCACCACCGGGTCGAACTGCGTGGAGGCGCGCTCGACGATGTAGTCCCGGGCTTGTTCCACCGGCCATGGACCCTTGTACGGTCGCGCGTTGGTCAGCGCGTCGTAGACGTCGGCGACCGCGGTGATGCGCGCAGACAGCGGAATATGGGAGCCTGCGACCCGCTGCGGATACCCGGTGCCGTCAAACCACTCATGGTGGCCGTTCGCGATCTCGGCGGCGAGCGTGAGGTAGCTGCGCTGGCCGACGATGCGGTCGGCGCGCGAGAGGATGCGCATGCCCACGCCGGCGTGGGTCTGCATCAGCCGCCGTTCATCCGCGTCGAGTTGAGCCGGCTTCAACAGCACCGAGTCGGGAATCGACACCTTGCCGACGTCATGGAGCATGCTGGCGAGCCCGATCTGCTCGACCAGAAGCTCGTCCAGCTCGGTGGGAAACTTACCGGCTGCGTGCAGGTCACGCGCCAGAAGGTCGGTGGTGCGGGCGACCCGCAGCACATGCTCACCCGTGTCGGTATCCCGGTACTCGGCGAGATCCGCCAGCGCCACCACGGTTGCCTGCTGCGCTTTGCGAAACAGCTCGATGAGCTGAACGTTGTCGAAGGCGACGGCGACCTTCGAGCAGAACACATCCAGAAGCTGTTGCTCGATCGGATCCAACGCGTACCGGTCGTGCACCCAGATCGTGGCGCTGCGCAGTTGATTCGACTTGAGCAGGATGGACGTGCCCCGCGCGAGGCGCTCGGGGTGCACCCGGTTGTCGGTGGAATCTCGGCAGATCTCGGATCGGATCCGGCCCTCGGGATCGGCCTCCTCGAGCGTCCGGCCGCTCCAGTCGGTGTAGGGCCCGGTGCCGGCCAGCACCTCGATGGAAGTGCCGCCTACGAAATCGGAGCGGCCGCTGGATGAGCAAAACACCGCATCGCCGGGGTGTTTGAAGAGCGCTTGAAGGTTTCCCAGGGCGCTCGCAGCGAACGCGCGCGCGTTTCGCAGCCGCGACATTTCGGCGGTGGCGTTCACGATCAGCTCGAGGCCCGCCCGGTTGCGCTCGAGGCTGCGAATGAGATCGAAGGAGCGCAGCGCGGCCATGACCACCGTGACGAGTTGCTGCGCGGTCTGCTCGGTCTTCAGCTGGTAGCCATCGATCTCGTAGCGGACGACGACGTCACGCTCCGGGGCTTTTCCAGGCTGGCCCGTGCGCAACACCACGCGAACGTTGACGTTCTTCAGCTCCTCCCTCACCTGCTGCACGGCGCGCAGTCCGGCATCGTCGGTCTCCATCACCACGTCGAGCAGCACCAGCGCGACATCCGGGTGCGACCGCAGCAGCGCGATTCCGCTGTCGGCGGTGTACGCCGAGAGCAGTTGAACGCGGCGGTTTCGAAACGTGAGATCGGCGAGAACCAGGCGGGTGACGGCGTGCACGGCCTCGTCATCGTCCACGATGAGCACGGTCCAGGGCTCCGCCGTGGTGGGCTGAATCTCCTGAGGAGCGTCTTCGCTCCACAAGAGCGCATCCTCGGCATCCTCGGCATGGTCGGGGAGTGAAATGTTCATATGCGCCGTTGGACGGTAAGGGTCATCGGACCACGGATGAATGGCTCCTCAAGAGCCGGGCCATGCACTCGAAGTAATCGACCGAGACGAGGCGAAAGTTGGCACGGAAGGCTTCGGTCATGCGGGCGAGATCGATCTCTTCCGCCGGGCTTCTGGCCGCCGCGCCGAGGGCCTCGGTGTCGTAGGTGGCCATGCTCCATCCGCTGAAGGTGCGCTCTTTGATGGGCGCGCGCACAAGCAGCTTCATCTCGCGGTGGCGTGCATCGTTTGTGAGGGACTCGACCAGGAGGTCCAACGCCGCGCGCTCCCCTTCGAGCACCTGCAGAAACCGGCCGCGATCATGCACCAGGGCGCCCGTGATCCCGAGCGCTGGGTTGCGCCTGGCTGACGTCGCGCGGATCGATTCCAGCGCGCTGCCCAGCTGCTCGGGCGGCCCCGCGAAGACGCTGGTGTACGCGTAGATCTCGAGATCGCTTGCGGGCAACCCGGCTGGTTCGCTCATGCCCGGGCTGCTCGCTCCCAGGCTGGGAGCGCTCGGACGAGGTCATACCAGCGCGCCACGTGCGCAAACCCGGCAACGGGCGCCCCGGCGTAGGTGGCGGAGCCGAACGTGCCCGCCAGCGCAAAGTCGGCGAGGGACAGCGTGTCGCCCAGCACGTAGGTGCGGGAGGAAAGCTGGTTGTCGAGCACCTGGGCATGCCGGGTGAACGCCGCTTCTGCCTGGGCGACGGCGACTTCATTGGGAGCCCCGAGGCCGAACATTCCCCGGAGGCGGTTCTCGAAGAGCAGGACATCGGCTGCGCGACCGAAGTGCGCCAGATCCCAGGCCTGCCAGCGCGTGATGTCGGCGCGCACACGGGCATCGGCCGGCCAGACCGGGGACGGGTGCTTCTCGGCCAGGTACTGGGCGATCGCCATCGACTCCCACAGCACGAAGTCACCGTCTTCCAGCACCGGTACCAACCCATTGGGATTGAGCGCGCGAAACGGCGCGGCGCCCTGGGCACCAGCCATCAGATCGCAGAGCACGACCTCGACGGGGGCCTCGACGTGAAACGCGACTGCGAGTGCGCGGCGCGCATTGTAGGACGCGGGGTGGAAGTGCATCCGAAGAGCCGTGGACGTCATTGGGTGATCCTTTCCTACGAAGCCTGGCCCTCGCAAATGAGAGGGAATGGAATGGTCGAGTCGGCGGATAGTGACGAGGTGAACCCACAGGCGCAACAATTTTGCAGGGAAGGCGTGAGCGGCGTCGTCTCCCGCAGCTCGGTGATGATCACAGCGGCGTAATTCCCTCCGGCGGCGATCTGTACTGCTGGGGCCTCAATGGATATGGGCAGTTGGGGACCGGCTTCACCACCGGCCAGAGATCGTTGCCGGTTCGTCGACGGCGTGGAGGTCTCCGCTGCGCGTCGACGAAGACACACACGATGTTCCCCATCTGCACCCGCGTGGCGGAGTAACTGGGCGGGTACTCTTGAGTAGTTGCGCGGGTACTCGGGAGTAGCTCGTCGGAACAAAGGAACGCGCAGGAACCGACGCGTCCGCAGGTCACGGGAGCGACCGCGAGGCTCCGGGAGAGGCCCTCGCCGCGGGAGACCCGTCCAGGGGGTTCGTCCCGAAGGCCGATGACGCCACGACCTTTGCAGAGGTGTTCGCGAGGCGGAAGTAAGCTCTGCCGATCACTGCCAACGTGGGCAGTGAAACGGCAACATGGGCAGTGCGCTTGCGGGGGGGGAGTCGCGAGTCAGTGCTGGCCGGAGTGCGCCACGGCCTGGAGGGCGGTCGTGGAAAGCTCTTCGCAGCGCGCGTGAATGGGGGACGCTACGGGGGCGGTCGCGGTGAGTTCGCGCACGGTGTTCCCCTCGAGATCGACCACGCGCACCGGACCAAACGAGCGCAGCACCTCCTGCAGGGGCTGCGTTTCGCGAGGCGTGGGGTGCTCCGCGTGGGCCTGGCAGGCCTGGAGTTGCTGGGCGAAGGTCGCATCCGCCGGGAGCGCCGCAGCGGCCGCGCACGGGGGGCCGACCTCGACCGGCGCCGCGGCCGTGCCGACCACCACCACGAGCGCATGATCGGGGTGAACGTAGCGCCGCGCAGTGGCGAGCGAGGCCGCGGCATCGACCGCCGTCACCCGCGCGCGGAGGGTGTCGTAGTAGTCCGCCGGCAGGCCGTAGACGCGCATCGAGGAGACGAGGTCGGCGACGTTGCCAGGGGTCTCGATGGAGAGCGCAAAGCTGTCCGTGAGGTACGAGCGCGTCATGGCGAGTTCCGCATCGGGAGCGGGCTCGGTGGTGAGGCACTCGAGGTGGCGGAAGAGGGCGTGCATGGCGTCGCTCGTGACCGCGGTGCGAACCTGGCCGCCCGCAAACCACTGGCTGGCACCGACGTTTTCACCCATGCGGGCGTAGACGCCGTAGGAGAGCGATCGGAGTTCCCGGAGGTCCATGAAGAGGCGCGACGAGACGCCGCCACCGAGCATCTGGTTGGCCACCGTGAAGGGAACCCAGTCGGGGTCGGCGCGGCGCAGCGAGACATTGCCAATGCGAATGACGCTCTGCGCAGACTCCGGCCGGTCTACGAGAACGATCTGCCGTGCGGCAGCGGCGGGAACATCGGCGATCGCAACCACCGGAGCGGTGCCGCGGCGCAGGGTGCCGAGCGTGCGGGCGAGCAGCGCATCGAAGGCCGCGGGCTGCACGTCCCCGACCACCGTCAGAAACATGTTTCCCGAGACGAAGCGCGCGCGGTGGAAGGCCACAAGGTCGGCGCGCGTCACTCGCCCGAGCACTGCGGGCGTGGTGTCGTAGCGACCGTACGGGTGGTTCTCACCATACAAGCCCTGGTAAAATGCACGCCGGGTCAGCCAGCTCGGATCGTTGCGGGACTGCTGAAGCCGGTCGGTCTCGCGGCGCTTGAGCTTGTTGATCTCCACCTGCGGAAAGGTCGGGTGCCCGAGCACGTCCGCGAGGAGATTGAGGGCCGTCTCCGCGTGGTCGCGCAGCACCGAGACGGAGAGCACCGTCACGTCGGCGCTGGTCGAGACGTCGAGGCTCCCACCGACAAATTCGATGCTCTCGGCGATCTGCGCGCTGCTGCGGCTGGTGGTGCCTTCGCGGAGCATGTCGCCGGTGAGCGACGCGAGTCCCGGCAGGTTGGCCGGGTCCGTGGACGATCCCGCGCGCACCACGAGGCGGAGGTGGAGCACCGGGAGCGTGTGGTACTCCACGAGTTGCACCGCGAGCCCGTTGGTCAGTGTGGTGGAGCGCACCGCGGGGAGATGGACATCGCGAGCGGGGCCAGGCGTGGGCACCGTGACGCGCGGCGCAGCGGCGACGACCGGCGAAGCGCTCGCATCGGCCGGAGAGGCGGTCGCCACGGGGGCGACGATCGCAGGAGTGTGGGTGCTACCGCAGGCGGCGAGCACGAGGGCGAGGGCGAAGGGAAGTCGGCGCATCGGGTGGTTCCTCGTTCGATCAGCGGCGGGCGGGTGCGGCGGGTGCGGGTGCGGGTGCGGGTGCGGGTGCGGGTGCGGGTGCGGGTGCGGGTGCGGGTGCGGGTGCGGCGCGGTGGGGAATCACGTCGAGGACGGTGCGGTTTTCGGCGTGGAAGTACTGACCTGCGACGCGCTGGACGTCGGCGGCGCTCACGGCAAGGTAGCGATTGAGTTCGGTGCGCAGTAGCGCGGCGTTGCCGTCGTACATCTCGAACTCCGCGAGGCGGCGGGCGCGCGCGAGGTTGCTTTGCAGGCCGAAGACGAACGACCGACGGAAGAGGTTATGGGTCTTGGTGAGTTCCGGCAGGGTGATGCCCGTGTGCGCGATGGACTCGATCTGGCGGTAGATCACCTCGCGGGCCTCGGCGGGCTGATGTCCGCTCGCGAGGATGCACCACACCGTGAAGACGTCCGGGCCGCGGCGGTCTTCCGTGTCCACGGAGATCTCGCTGGCGATCTCGCGGGTCTTGACGAGTTCCTGATAGAGCCGGGAACTCTCGCCGCTGGCGAGCACCATCGCGAGGATGTCGAGGGCGTAGTGGTCCGGCGTGCGGCGCGCGGGGACGTGATAGGCCAGATGAAAGGCGGGCAGTGGCGCGAGGCGGTCTTCGATGGACCCGGTGCGCTCGGCGGTCTGCGCGGGAAAACCCGGGTCCGCCCAGGGGCTCTCGTGCCGCGCCGGAATCGCACCGAAATGCTGACGCACAAGCTCGAGCGCCTGCGCGGGCTCGAAGTCGCCGGAGAGCGAGATCACTGCGTTGTCGGGCGCGTAGTAGCGGTCGTGGAAGGCCCGGACATCATCGAGCGAAGCCCGATGGAGATCGGCCATGTCGCCGATGACGCTGTGCTCGTACGGCCAGTAGCCCTGGAAGGCGAGCGCGTCGCGCTGGATGAACGAGAGCGCGTAGGGGCGGTTCTCGTACGACTGGCGGCGCTCTTCCATCACGGTTTGCCGCTGGTTTTCGAAGTTCTCCGCGGTGATCGCCAATGACCGCATGCGGTCGGCTTCGAGAAAGATTCCGACCTCGAGTGCGTTGGCCGGGAGCGTCTCGAAATAGTTGGTCCGGTCTTCCGAAGTGGTGCCGTTGAGCGAGCCCCCCTGGGTGCTGATCAACCGGAAGTGCTCGCCCTTGCCGACGTTGGCGCTGCCCTCGAACATCATGTGCTCGAAGAGATGCGCGAAGCCCGACCGACCGCGCTCCTCCACCCGCGCACCGACGTCGTAGTAGACCGCTACGGCCACCGTCGGGGACGTGTGATCGGGGCTCAAGACCACCCGCAAGCCGTTCTCCAGGCGTTCGACCTGCACCGGCACCGGAAGCTCTTGCGCTTGCGCAGCCCCGGTCAGACCGAGCGCCCCGGCGGCCATCCACGTCACGACTCTCGTGCGAACTCGACGATTGACCACCGCTGCTCCATTTGTCCGGGCGCGCACCAAAACGCGCGCGGGTCGCGGGATAGCACCGGCGAGCGGGATCGTTCAAGGGTGACCCGCAACCCCGATGCTCCCTCGCGACGGCACCCCTGCAGCCTTCAACAAACCCTAAACAGATCGCAACCGTTCTGCTCGTCATTGCCTCAAAGCCCGTAGTAAGTGCATGTACAAGCGAATCTCCACTGTGACGGTGAGTGCTTGTGTGACGGCGAGTGGGATTTCGAAGGAGGACTCCATGACGAACAGCGTTTCTACGGTCGGCGGAGCAGACAGCACTGGCGGCGCGACCGAGGTCGTAGCCGCCCCGCGTAAGAAGCAGCGCCGAGGGTTTGCGGCGATGGATGCTTCGAAGCAGAAGGAGATCGCGAGCAAGGGTGGCAAGGCCTCCCACGCGCACGGCACCGGCCACGAGTGGAACGCTGCCAGCGCCCGCGAAGCCGGCCGCAAGGGGGGACTCGCTTCCAACGGCGGTCGCGGCAAGACGCCCGTCGCCACATAAGCTTCTGAACCCTTCAAAAGCCCTGATTTTCAGGGCCTTTGAGCGCGGCGGGTGATCTCCATGATCGCCCATTCCGCTGCTTCTTTATGGATCCCCTCCGACCGCTGAGCGTGCGCTTGCAGCACGGGCAGATGTTTTCGCTCGCCCACGTTGCCCAGTACCAGAGCCGCGTTGCGAGCCATGCGTGGCCAACCCGGTCGCGCCAGCGGCGAGCCCTGCGCGAGGGCGTCCCAGCGTGCGGGATCCATCGAGAGAATCGACTCGGGAGACGCCTCTCGCCAGCGCGGGTCGGGCGCGAACTCTGCGGTTTCTGACCGCGGCGGCGGTGCTGTGCGGTTGAAAGGACAGACGTCCTGGCAGTCGTCGCAGCCGAAGATGCGGTCTCCTACGCCCGCGCGCAGTGTCGGATCAACCGCGCCGGCGTGCTCGATGGTGAGGTAGCTCACGCACCGACGGGCATCGAGAATGTGCGAGGCGACGAACGCCTGCGTCGGGCACGCGTCGAGGCAACGGGTGCAGCTGCCGCAACGCATTTCCATCGGCTCGTCGGCGGGGAGCGCGAGATTGGTCACCACCTCGCCGAGCAGGAGGTAGCTGCCGAGGCCGGGGGCGATGATGCACCCGTTGCGACCGACGAAACCGACGCCCGCGCGGCTGGCCCAGGCACGCTCGAGCAGCGGCGCGGTGTCCACGAGGGGCCGGGCCCCTGCGCCGAACTCCTGGCGCATCCAGGCGGCAAGACGACGGAGACGCTTGCGGAGAAAGTTGTGGTAGTCGCCGCCCCGGGCGTACCGGGCGATGGTGGCTCCAGGCATCTGCGAGGCCTCGTCGCCGCGGTGATAGGAGAGCGCGCAGACGATGACCGAGCGCGCGTCGTCGAGGACGCCCGGGCCGCGTGCGTCGCGCCGCACTTCGGCGTTGTCGGCGAGCCAGGACATCTCGCCGTGGTGTCCAGCGGCGATCCAGGCGAGGTAGCGCGGGTGGTCTTCCTGGAGCGGACCGACGTCCGCGAAACCGACGCGGTGAAACCCAAGGGAGCGTGCCTTCGCGCGAATGGCATCGCCCGCGAGCGAGACGCTCACTGCCCCCAGGCGCTCAGGGCACGGACGATGGTGGGCTCGTCCTCGTCCGCGTCGAAGACCGCTACCCGGGGCGCGGCGAGCGAGGCCGATCCGCCGAGGGGATCTTCAGTGCCGTCTCGCACGAGGGAGAGAGCGCCGGCGCTGGTCACGATCTCGACCTCGTCCATGAACTGATCGACCCGCGCCTCGCCTTGCGCGCAGATGGCGAGCATCTCGTTGCGCAGCGCCGGATTGCCCCTGACCGAAGAAGCGAGCGCGTTGATGGTCTCGAAAGAGCGGTGCAGGTCGTTGACGGCGCCCGCCATGCTCCGCTCCATCCGCGACATGCGACGCCGCAGGTCTTCGGTCTCGCTCTGGATGGCAACGAGTTCGCCGGTGGCGCGCTCGACGTGGTGAATGAAGGTATCGCGCTCGCGGCGCAGGTCGAGCACCTCGCGCACGAGCGCCTCCGGTGCCTGAGCGTCTGCCTGGGCCGCTTCGCGAGGCAGCCAGAGGATCACCGTTTCGTTGCCAAACACCGCTGTGCCGCCGAGGACAGAGAGCTCCTGCTTGACCCAACGATGCTCCTCATCGAGCACGGCCAGGCTCGACGAATCGTCGTCCCAGGGACACTCCATCCCGACGCGCTCGGCCTCGATGCGCACCCTCATCGTCACACAGCTATCGGTGTGCACCGCGGCGGCGCGCTCGACTACGAAACAGATCACCCGGCGAAGGCGGACGCCCTCGACCAGCACCATCGCTGAAGGCACGCGGCAGTCCACGCGCAGCCGAATGGCGCTGTCGGTGTACTCGTCCGCGAGCTTCCATGCGAGCGCGACAGCGTCGATGGAGGCGGGCTGCGTCGAGGCCGGCGAGAGGATGCCGCCGTACAAAGCGTGCAGGTGAAAGAGGGCCGTGTTGAGCGAACGCACCGCCTCGCGCAGCGGGCCAAACCCCGGACCCTGCTCACCGCTGAGCGAACGAACCTCCGACGAGATGCGATCGGCGGCCCCGTGCGCCGCCGAAAGCAGTGGACGAGTCATCTGCGCTCGAACATCGAGCTCCGCTGCAGCCCGGTCGTCTGGGTCTTTGGGAGACATGCTGTGCGCTCCTGTCCCGCTATGATCATGAACTAGCTCGCAAACGCCAAGCGTTCACGGCGACCAAATCCAACGATTCCGAAGACCTCCGATTTGACTACCTTCGTGACCCACTTTCGTAGTCGCACGGTGACCGCATTTCTCGCGCTCGGTGTCGCGCTCGGTGGAGCCCGCGCGGAAGCCCACCCGCTAGGAATGTCATCGATCAATCGGTATGCCGGACTGCGCCTGAACGCCGATCGCCTGGAGCTTGACTACCTCCTGGATTTTGCCGAGTTGCCCGCGTGGCGGGAAATCGAGACCCTCGACAGCGACCACGATGAGCGGGTCACCCCGGCGGAGCGCGATCGCTACCTCGCGCAGGTCGTCGCCCAGGTGCTGGCCGCAGCAGCGGTGACCGTGGATGGGGTGCCAGTCGCGCTCGCGCTCGCCGGGCAGAGCCTCGACGCGCCGCAGGGACAAAACGGCATGAGCACCCTGCGGGTGGCGCTGGAGTTCCGTGCGCCGCTCGCGGTGGTGCAGGGACGAACGAATACCACCATCGGTATTCACGACCGGCTCTACGCCGGGCGCGACGGGTGGCGCGAGCTCGGCGTGCTCCCCTCGGACGCTGCCGTGCTGCGCTCTTCGACGCTCCCACGCACGGCGATGGGCGCCGGCCCGGGCCTCGCTTACCCCGTGGATCCGGCGGATCCGACGGCGGTTCGCGGCGTGATGCTCCACCAGGACGAGGCGACGTTTGTCTTTGAGCGTCACCCACCGACCGGCGCGCTGCTCGCGGCAAACTTGCGACCGCCGCCTCCGGTGGGAACCGGCGATGCGAGCGGGCGACGGCTGGCGGCATTGCTACGGTCTGTCGATCGGTCGTGGGGGTTCGTGCTCTTTGCTCTGGCGCTGGCGTTTGGGCTCGGCGCCGGGCACGCGCTCTCGCCGGGACACGGCAAGACCCTCGTGGCCGCGTGGATGGTGGGCGACCGCGGCCGCCCCCGCGACGCTGTGGTGCTGGGCTTCACCATGGCCGCCACGCACACCCTGTCAGTCTTCCTGCTCGGCGTCTTCGCGCTCCCGTTGGAGTCCACCCTCGGGAGCGACAAGTTCCTGCGCGCGCTCGAACTCGTCGCCGGGACCCTCGTCGTCGGCCTCTCCTGCACGCAACTCCCCGACCGCTGGCGCCGCTGGCGAGCGGGACCCGTCGCGCCGTTGCCGACCGCCGCACCGTCGCTCCCGGTGACGCCGTCGCTGCGCTCGATCGTCGCGATGGGCGTGAGCGGCGGCCTCGTCCCCTGCCCCGGCGCGCTGGTGGTGCTGCTCACGGCGCTCGCGCTCCACCGGGTCGCCTTCGGGCTCGCCCTTCTCGTAGCGTTTTCCCTTGGACTCGCATCGGTGCTCACGGCTCTCGGCCTCGGCATCGCGTTCGCGCACCGCCGCGTCGCGCGGGATGTCCTCGCGCCGTGGGTGTGGCTGCTCGCGCCAGTGGTGTCGTCGGTGCTGGTGTTGTCGCTCGGAGCTCTGCTCGTTGCGCGGTCACTGGCCCGCTAAGCAAACGCCTACGCCGCGGCGTCGGAGAAGGCTCCCTTCCGTTGGATCAACCGGCACAGGAGGACGATGAGAATCGGTGCGACGAGGGTGTCGGCCCGCAGACCGAGCGCCCCCATTGCCAGTCTCGAGCGCCACGGCCCCGATCACCCATCACTGTTCTGTAGGCGTCGCCCAGGGTTCCGATCTTCGCCCCTGCTCCTCGCGTTCTCCCTCGTGACGTCCGCTCGGCCGCGATGGAAGCAAAAGGGTACTGAGGCACCGTCCGCCCGGGGCATCGACGATGGAGCGGTAGCGCTCGACACCGCTGCCAACATGGACATGGAACCGATGCTGCGGCAGTTGAAACCCGCGCCGGGGCGTTGGCGTGTTCAGCTGAAGGTCGCGACCATCGGGGCGTGGTCGGACTCGACGTCTTCGCGCCCCTCGCCCACACCGTCTCGCAACGTCTCGTTGAGCACCCGCGCCCCGCGAAACCGCCGCCAGAGCCCGCGGCTTACAAGGATGTGATCCACCTGCTGCCCTACGCCGCGGTACAGGATCGTGTGCCGCTGACCGGGCGGCACCGCTTTCACACAGTGCTGTAAGATTCCGCGCTCGAGCGAGGCGGTGAGTTCCAGGTCGGCGTGCCGTCCGCGGGGCATGTCCGCAAGGTCTCCCGCCACTGCGCGAACGACGGGCCCTTCTGGTCCGTCGTTGAAATCACCGAGCACGGCGAGTTGTGCGAGCGGCTCACGCATCAGCCGCGCATCGACGCGGGAGCGGAGATACAGGGCCTCCGCGAGGCGCATGACGGTGGCGCGCGCGGCCCCCTCGGCGGCGGCGTAGTGCCCGCTCTCCCCGGTCGACTCGCCCCCCGCATCCACACGCGCCACCGGCCGCGGAGACTTCATGTGCACCACCATCAGCACCACCGAAGTCGCGTCGGGCAGGGTGACGGTGACCTCGAGGACGCCCCGCTTCGACTGGATGCGCCCGCCAAACGGCCGCGGATCCCCTTCGGAAAACACCGGAAAGGCAAGTTCGCCTGCGCCGTGCGTCTCCACGCCCGCGATGGGAAAGCGGGACAGCAGCCCGCACGCGATGCCGCGGCTGTCGGCCACGCCCGCGACCCCGGGGAGATAGCGTCCGTCACCGAGGGTTCCGCGCAGTGCGTCGAGAACGTGAGCGCCTTCGATTTCCTGGAAAGCGATGATGTCCGCGTCCGTGCGAGCCACCGCGGTGGCAATCGCCTCAAGCTTGCGGTGAAAGAGCGCACGCGCCCGGCGCTGCGCCCAGATGCCGAAGCCCTCGCGGTCGAGTTGACCGATCACGTGCGGTACTGCGTCGTCGAAGAAGTCCCGACAGTTGAACGTGGCGATGCGGAAGTCCATGGGTCCCTTCACGACGCGCCGCGGACCTGACCGGCCCCGCGCACGACGAACTTCTCCGCCGTAAGTTCACGCGCGGACATCGGTCCGAAGGCGTGCATCCGGCTAGTGGAGATGCCGATCTCCGCGCCGAGCCCGAGTTCGCCGCCGTCGTTGAAGCGCGTGGATGCGTTGAGCAGCACGCACGACGCTGTCACTTCCCGCAGAAATCGCTCCCCCGCGTCGGCGTCGGCGGTGACGATCGCAGCGCTGTGCTCGGTGCCGTGCTGTGCGATGTGCGCGAGCGCGGCGTCGAGGTCGTCCACGCAGCGCACCGCCAGCACGAGGCCGAGAAACTCCGTGTCCCAATCCTCGGTGCAGGCATCGCGGGAAGGAACTTCGGCGCGAGCAAACACCACCTGCGCGGATGCGTCGGCCCGAAGTTCGACACCCGCCGCGACCAATCGGCGGCCCAGCGAGGGCAGCAACGCGTCGGCGACCGCGCGGTGCACCAGCAGCGTCTCCGCGGCGTTGCACACGCCTGGCCGCTGCACCTTCGCGTTGACGGTGATGTTTTCGGCCATCGCAAGGTCGGCGGCGCGGTCTACGTACACGTGGCACACGCCCGCCCCGTGGCGGATGACCGGCACCCGGGCGGTGGCATCGACGAAGGCCATCAGGGCATGACCGCCGCGCGGAATGGCGAGGTCGATGCGGCCGGTGGCCTGGAGCAACTCGGTGACGCGTGCGCGATCAGGGTCGGTAATAAGGCTCACGGCGTTGGGATCGAGGCCCGCCGCGGCGAGCCCGGCGCGCACGGCGGTGGCAAAGGCAGTGTTGCTGCGCAGGGCCTCGGATCCGCCGCGCAGTACCACAGCGTTTCCAGAGCGAATAATGAGCGCGGCGCTCTCCGCGGTGACGTTGGGGCGGGCCTCGTAGATGACGGCGATCACTCCGAGGGGGATGCGTCGGCGGGAGATCAGGAGGCCGTTGGGACGGGTGCCGACGGAGCGCTCCTCGTCGAGCGGATCGGGCATCGCGGCGATCTCGTGCACCGCAGTGATGACGCCATCGAGGCGCGAATGTGTGAGGGCGAGGCGGTCGCGCATGGCGGCGCTGAGGTCGGTCGGCGCGAGGCGGAGGTCGTCGGCGTTGGCGGCCAGGATGGCGTCGCGGTGGGCGTCGAGGCTGCGCGCCACGGACTCCAGAGCGGCGGTGCGCTGGTCGGCGCTGCTGCGGGCGAGCGAGCGCTGCGCGGTGCGCGCAGCGGACAAAAGAGCATCGAGGGTCGCCATGAGGCGGCAACGTACCACCGTCATCCCGTGCTTCGTGCGCTACGATCAAGCCCCATGAGCGACGAAATCACCCCGCCCACGACGAGCATTGAAGAGCCCTCGATTCTCGTGCGGAGGATCCACCGCCGGGACCTCAACAAGGTCTGGGAATTCCTGAAGCTGTGCTTCCGCATCGTGAACCGCGAGACGCTGGAGTTTCAGCGGCCGCGGACCAAGAAGCGATTCCTCGAGGTCTACGAGGAGGAAGGGGTGGAGCAGTTGTTGTTCGAGGTTGCCAACGACGAAGGGGCGGAGATCGTGGCGTACGCCGAGTGCGCGTTCGAGATCATCGGCGTGGACAACTGGATGAACGAGAGCTTCTTCACGCGGCGCGATATGCGTCCGATGTTTGTCGAGGAATTGGCGGTTCACCCGGGGTATCAGGGCCGCGGTGTGGGGAGCTTCGCGCTCGAGCAGCTCGAGCACCTCGCACGCGTACGCGGCTGCACCCACCTCGTCCTCGAGGTGGCGGAGAACAACAAAAACGCACTGCAATTCTATCGCGGGCGGCACTTCCAGAAGCTCGACGCGGCGGTGTTCATGGCGAAGCGCGTGAGCAACGACGAAGAGCTGCTGCCGCCGCGCGCACTCAAGCGTCGGAGCGAAGATCCAGCGAAGAAGCCCACGAAGCGCGCGAGCACGCGAACGACGAAGCGCGCGGTCGTGGCGGTGCCGGTGACGAAGAAGAAGGGCTGATCAGAAGGGGTCTCGGCGGACGGCGTGCACCCCCGTCGGGGCGGAAGCGCGGATCCTGGGAGGGAAACTTAGAGCGTGTAGTGAACGGCGACGCCGCGATCGCCGACGGCCCATACATCATTGGGCCCAGCGCCCCAGATGCTTCGGAGGGTCTCCGTGGTGCCCGACGCGATGGTTGACCAGCGGCCGCCGTCCCAGTGAAGGATGGTGCCGGCTTCGCCGACCGCCCACACGTCGTTGGCGGAGGAGCCCCAGACGCCGTAGAGCGCCGAGAGGGAGCCCGTGAGAACGCTCGTCCAGGCGGTGCCGTTCCATCGGCGAGCGGCGCTACGGCCGACCAGCCAGACGTCGTTGGCGCCGGAGCCCCAGATGCCGAAGTACGCCGAGCTGCCCGCCGCGGGCTCGGCCGCCCAGGCAGTGCCGTTGAAGCGGTAGACCCCTGCGCCCACCGCGCGAACGTCCGTCGCCGAGCTACCCCAGACGGCGTAGAGTTCTTGTCCCATGGGGATGCCCGTCGAGGAGTCGCTCCAGCGGGTTCCGTCGAAGCGCGCGGCCGCCCCGACGCCGACCGCGAAGACATTACCGGGGCCCTGGGCCCACATCGCAACGAGTTCGAGCGCGGGCAGCGGCATCGACTGAGCGAGCGTCGCGCCGGTGCCCTGGAGGAAAATCCCGAGGCCGCGCTTGGCCGAGCCGTTGGTCGGAATCGTCAACCCCGAGACAAACACCGCGCTCCCGGAGCCAGTGACTCCACGCAGAATCAACGGGTACGGGGTGAGTGCCCAGGCGCTGCCGTTCCATCGGGCGAGGGTGCGGGCAGCTACCGCGACGACGCTGTTTCCCGCGCTTCCCCAGATGCCCGTGAAGGTCTCCGAAGTGCGCGTCGGCACCACGGTCCAGCGCCCCGGCACGGTGCCGGACCCGGTGCCCGCATCCGCTGTGACGCCTCCGTCGGTCGTGCTGGGCCCGCCCGGAATCGGGTCGAAGCCCACCACGCGCCCGATGGACCGTCCCGCGGGCGGCATCGTGATCTCTCCGCGTCCGAGTTGGGCGTTCTGATCGCCGCCCCAGCAGACGACCTCACCCGTGCCCCGCACGGCGCACGCGTAGTCCGCGCCGACGCTCACCTGGAAAGCGTTGGCCAGGCCCGCCACCGGGCCCGGCGTCGGGCGATCGACGATGGCACCGTTTCCGAGTTGTCCCGCGGTCCCCTGCCCCCAGCACTGGACTGCGCCCGTCCGTTGTCGCGCGCAGGTCTCCCGTCCGCCGGCCGCGACCTCCACGGCGTTGCTCAGCCCGCCCACGGTGACGGGGCTCATCCGGTCGCTCATCGCACCGTAGCCGAGCTGGCCGAGAGTGCCGTTTCCCCAGCAAGACACCTCCCCGCTCGCACGCACCGCGCACGAGTGCCCGATGCCTGCGGCGATGCCCGTCGCGTCCACGATTCCCGTCACCGACACGGGTGTCGCGCTGTTGGTCATCGTGCCGTTACCGAGCTGCCCTTTGTCGTTGGAACCCCAGCACAACACCCCGCCGTTGGCGCGTACCGCGCAGGTGTGCTGCCGCCCGGTCGCGATGCTCGCGATGTCGTCGGCGCCGCTCACGATGGTCGGGCGCTGACGGTCCGACGGGGTCGAGTCGCCCACCTGGCCGACGTTGTTTTGCCCGAAGCACTCGACCTGACCCGAGCGCCGAAGGACACACGTGTGCGTCTCCCCAACGGCCACTTGCGTCGCGTCGGTGATCTGCACCACCTCGACGGGCATCAGGCGATCGAGTTGCGTTCCGTCGCCGAGTTGCCCGTTGCGGTTGGCTCCCCAACAGACGACATGGCCGTTCGCGCGCACCGCACAAGCGTGGAAGTTTCCGACGGAGACCTGCACGGCGTCGCTCACCCCCATCACGCTCACCGCGGCGGCGCGGGTGATCATCGTTCCGTCCCCGAGGATGCCGCTGCGGTTGTTGCCCCAGCACCCGATGGTTCCGTCAGGGCGGCGCGCACAGGCCGCGGCGTTGCCCGCGGACACCTGCACCCCGCCGCCATCCGTGCGCATCGAGGTCGGACCTGCGTCCCGGGCGGTGCCACCGCGATCGGTGCCCGCCGTGCCGCCATCACGATCGATCGGGTCGGTGCCCCCGTCCAGGTCGCCGGGATCGTCCAGGACGATCGGCTCAGCGGGAGTACAGCTCACGAACCAGACCAGCGGGACGCCCATCCATCGAAGAGTGCGTGTCTTCATGTCTTGTTCATCGACCTTACCGCGCCCCCGGACTCTGCGGAAACGCCGACCTGTCGAACTATCCTGCGGGCGGGCATTAGTTTTCCCGCCATCAGCGGGTACGTGTTGAACGCCCGACCCACGTGGTTGCAAGCCACCTGCACCCCTCGAAGCGCCATGAGCAGAACCGTGCCTGCGAGCACATCAGCCGCGCGCGATCGACGGCAGAGAGGCTCATCGCAGGCGTGTCGTGGGCTCCGTGCGAGGGCCCGCTTTCAGGTAGCGATTTACGGTGAGCACGGTGTACGCCCAGATCGCGATTCCCCAGACGATTACGAACGGAAAGGCCTCGACGAAGCGCCCGAGCAGAAGCGCCGCGGTGAGCAGCATGAGGATGTTGTCCCCGCCGACGACACCGACCCGACGGAGTATGCCGCGGAGCTCAGGGTCGTTGCGTTCCGCGGCGTCCTGCAGCGCCTGCCCGAGCGGAGTGATCGAATGCTCCGCGCTCCCGCGCTGCCACGCGACCGTCGGGCTGAGCACGGACCACTGGAACTCCTCCACCAGACGGCTCATCTGAAGTACCCCGGCGGGTTGCGAAGCGCACGATTGGAGCAGCGCCTTGTGCTCCTCAACAGTGGCATCGTAGCCGCGCGTCAGGAGCGATGCGAGGGAGCGGCGGAAGAGGTCCCAGGCGGCAGATCCGCCCGCGGCGGTGAACGCGGTGACCAGCACGATCACGGCCGCGGCGACAGGACCGTGCGCTCGTGAGAGGCAAACGAAGCCTCCGAGCATGAGGGACGCGAACCCGATGGAGTCACCGAGTTGATCGATTGCGCGGCCCGTGGGTGAGGTCAGGTGCTTCGCGCGGGCGAGCACGCCATCGAGGCAATCCAGGATCGCGCGGAGTTCGAAAAGCAGCCCCGCGACGAAGTACGCCCGCGGAGTGCCGAGGGTGATGATGAACCCTGCGCCCACCGCCATAAGCGTGTGAAACGTCGTCACGTGGTTGGGCGTGAGCGACGTGCGCAGCATCGGTCGCACGAGCCAGCGGCTGATCGGGTAGCGCCAGAGCCGATCGGCTGGGCACGTAGCGAGGTCGAGTAGCGCGTCGGCCGCGGAGGGAGGGCTCATCGAAAATCCTTTCTAGAATTGCACAGTTCAGCCCGCGTAGTCGTCGCCGTCGAGAGCAGGCCGCACGCAGTAGAACTCGCGCCATCGGTGCAGGTAGTCCTCGAGCAGTCGCTCGGGTGACATCCGCGCCGGGCCAAACACAACGTTGGCGTCGTTGTACTTCGACCCGTCGGAGTGGAAAATTCTCTTCGCGTCGTGAATGCGATTCGCTGGAAAATAATCGGGGTGCGGAGTGAAGATCGCGAACTCCGCCTTGCGCGCACTCGCCGCATCGGAGAACTCCAGCATGCGGTCGAACACCCCTTTGTCGTCGTGCTCATTGGCGACCACGAACGACGTGTAGGGGTCGACTCCGTGGTCGCGGGCTCGGCGAATCACGTCGACGGCCTTTGGGTACGCCGTCGGGTCTTCGCCGCTGAACGCGCGGCGGGTGATCGGGTCGGAGCCAACCATGAGAAAGAACATCCGAACGCCCGTGCGGTGGAGCTTCTCCCAGAGCCAACCGGAGTCGCGAGCGACTCATCCACGGCCCGGATGACCGTGCTCAAGCGGACGGGCTGGAGAATCCACGGGACGAAATTCGCGGTGTCCCCACCGGCTTTCGTACGATGGGGAGGTGAGCGACGAAGCAGTCCCCTCCCCGCCGATTCCCGTGACGATCTACACCGACGGCGGCGCGAAGCCGAACCCCGATGGACCCGGCGGCTGGGCGGCCATGCTGATCACCGGGACGCAGCGCCGGGAGATCTCCGGCGGCGAGCTCAGCACCACCAACAACCGCATGGAACTCATGGCCGCGATTCGCGCGCTCGAGGAGCTCAAGAAGCCCTGCGTGGTGACGCTCTTCACGGACAGCCAATACCTGCGCAACGGCATCACCGAGTGGATGCCCAACTGGGTGAAGCGTGGCTGGAAGACCGCCGCGAAGCAGCCCGTGAAGAACCAAGACCTGTGGCAGCGGCTGCACAGCGCGGCGCAGAAGCACCAGGTCACCTGGAAGTGGGTCAAGGCCCACAACGGGCATCCGCAGAACGAGCGCGTCGACGCGATGGCGACTGCGGCAAGAGAGAAGATCGAGCGCGGGGGCTTAGAGAACGACTAGGTCGTCGCGGTGGATCGCCTCGTCGCCGTGCGGCGCCCCGAGGAGGTCGGCGACCTCGCGGGAGTTGCGGCCGCGAATGACGTTCATTTCGCCGCTGGAGAAAGCCGACAGACCGCGGGCGAAGGGCGTCCCTTCGGCGGCGACGAGGTCTACCGGGTCGCCGCGGCGGAAGGTGCCTCGCACCTCGACGACCCCGGAAGGCAGCAGCGAGCGGCCACCCTCAAGCACAGCCCTGCGCGCCCCGTCGTCAACCACCAGCGCGCCCCGCCCGCGGAGGGTGTGGGCGATCCAGTGCGCGCGCGCCGACACCCGCTGCGCCATCGGTAGGAACACCGTCCCCACGTCGTCGCCTCGCATCAGCGCCGCAATCACGCCCGGCTGCCGGCCCGGGGCAATCACGGCCGTTGCGCCCGCCGCGGTGGCAGCCCGCGCGGCCTTCAGCTTCGTCACCATGCCCCCTTTGCCGCCACCGGAGATGTCCGTGCGCACGAAGCGATCGACGCTGCGGTCGCCGCCCTCGACGACGGTGATCCGCCGCTCGCCGTCGAGCAGCCCCGGCGCAACGGAGAGCATCACCAGAAGCTCGGCGCCGAGGAGGTTGGCCACCTGCGCGGAGAGCGAGTCGTTGTCGCCAAATGCGATCTCCTCAACGCTCACGGTGTCGTTCTCGTTGATGACGGGAATGGCGCCGCGGGTGAGCAGGGCATCGAGCGCGCCGCGAGCGTTGAGGTAGCGACCGCGCTCGGCGAAATCCGAGTGGGTCAACAACACCTGCGCGGCGACCCGCTGCCGCTGCGCGAAGACCTCGGACCAGAGCCGAATAAGGAGCCCCTGCCCCGCGGCGGCGCAGGCCTGGAGATGATCCATGCGTCGGGGACGCGCGGTGAATCCGAGCGCCTCGACGCCCAGCGCGATGGCCCCGGAGGAGACCAGCGCGACGCGGCGACCGGGCGCTTCTGCGAGGTCGGCGATCTCGTTGGCGAGGGACTCCAACACCGTGCGATCGATGGCGCCGCGCGGGTCGGTGAGAACGCCAGTGCCGATCTTCACGACGACGGTGCGGGCGCGGCGGAGCGGGGTCAGGCGGTCGAGCGAGGCGGGATCGACGGTGGCCATGGGCGGTGCGCGCGGGAGTACCAAATCGCCCTCAAGCCAACCAGCAGCGCGAGCACCCTTTGGCGGGTTTCGTTCAGCCCCTCGGTGGAGTCGTCCGCTGCGTCGGTGACCCGCGACGCGGCGGGATCAGCGCAAAGACCACCGCGTCGATCTGCCGGGTAGACGCGCGGGGCGGACACACGGAGGCGGAACTCAATCACCGCCCGCATCCGCGGAACCTGCAAGTGCCTGGGACGCTGGCGGTTTCATGACCGAGTGGGAATGAAGCGATCCGACGCGTCGAGCCGTCGGCCGCGGATCGGATTGCGCGCACCTCGCGCCGATGCCAGAAGACCCGGCGTGATCATCCCTTTTCTCTCGCGCGACGCCTGACCCGATGCCCGTCCCTCTCGCTCCCCTCCAGGCGCTCCTCGCAAACGTCCGCCGTCGCTCGCCGTCGATGCGCCTTGCGCAAGCCGCGGAGTTCGCGCGCCCGGGTAACGTTCTCGTGCAGCGCGAAACCGATGACGAGGCGATGCTCCTCGTTCAGGTGCCAGGCTGGTCGATGCCCGCAACGGCGATGCTCTACCCGGCGGAGGGCGAATGGGCCTGCGATTGCGGCGGCGCGGACCCGTGTGCGCACGTCGTCGCTGCCGCCACTGCGATGGAAATCGCGCATCGCACGGGCGTCCCGCTCCCTTCGGCGGCCAGCGTCCAGGCGAGGCTGCGCTATCGGCTGACGACGACGCGCGATGGCCTGCGCGTGGCGCGAACGATCGTAGGTCCGGCCGAGGACGAACACGCGCTGGAGGGGTCGCTCGCGGACGCCGGAGTGGCCCTCGCGACCGGCGACGACGACCTCGCGATCGATCGGGTGTGCGACCCCCGACGCGGCGGACTCATCGCGGCGGGAGACCTGGGCGCGGTGCTCACGGCGCTGGTCGGCTGCGCGGATGTCTGGCTCGACGGGCGCGCGGTGCGGGTCGCGATGGACGAAGTGCTGCCGAAGGCGTGGGTCGAGGAGCACCCCAGGGGCTTTGCGCTGCGCATCGAGCGCGACCCGACGATCACCGCGGTGCGGGTGCCAGGGCTGGCCGAGTGCGGCGACGTGCTGCGCCCGCTCGGCGCAATGGACGTCACTGGCGCACGGCTGGAGAAGCTCCCGCGGACGCGAGTGTTCGCCGCAAACGACGTGGCAGAACTGGTCTCGCGAGCGCTGCCAGAGCTGTCCGCGAAGCTGCCCGTGGAGGTGCGCACGAAGCGCCTCCCAGCCGTGCTCAAGGGCCTTCGCCCGCGCATCACCATGGAGGTCACGCTGCTCTCGCACGCGCTCTCGGTGCTGCCCACGGTCACGTACGGCGACCCGGCCGTGGCGCGCATCGAGGACGGTCGGTTGGTACACCTGCGTGGGGGCGTTCCGGTGCGGGACGAGGCCGCGGAGGTGCGCGAAGTACATCGACTGCGTGACGAACTAGGCCTGCTCCCGGGCGTGCGCACGGCGTACCGGGGCACGGACGCGGCGCGCTTTCTCGCGAAGCTGCGGGCGTGGTCGCCGACCGGGGGACACTCCACCGCGTCACTCTTCGGCACCGTCGCGCTGACCCCGAAGTTCGCCGTGCGCGACACGGGCTTCGACCTCTCCTTCGAACTCCCGAGCAGCGGGGACGACCCCGGCGCGACGGTGCGGCAAGCCGATGCGGCGACGGTGATGCAGGCGTGGCGCGAGGGCCTCGACGTGGTTCCGCTGACGGACGGGACCTGGGCGCCGCTGCCTCTGGAGTGGTTGCGCACGCACGGGCACCGGGTGGTCGATCTGCTCGCGGCCCGGGACGACGACGGCGAGGTGATTCGTGCCGCACTCCCGGCGCTGGCGCAGCTCTGCGAGGCGCTCGAAGCCCCCGCGCCGCCGCGTTTGCAGGGACTGCGCGCCTTGGCCGACGGCTTCGATGCGATTTCAACGGCGGACCTCCCTGCGGACCTCACTGCGACGCTTCGGCCGTACCAGCGGCGCGGCGTCGATTGGCTGTGCTTCCTCCGCGACACGCAGATGGGCGCGGTGCTGGCCGACGACATGGGGCTCGGCAAAACATTGCAGACCCTCTGCGCGTTGCGCGGCCGGGCGCTGGTGGTCGCACCGCGGAGCGTGCTGCACAACTGGGCGGACGAGGTGCGACGCTTCCGGCCGGGGCTTTCCGTCGCCGTCTACCACGGCGCAGGGCGGGCCATCGATCGGAGTGCGGACGTGACCCTGACCACCTACGCGGTTCTGCGCCTCGACGCTGGAGCGCTCGCGCAGGAGCACTGGGACGCAGTCGTTCTGGACGAGGCACAGGCGATCAAGAACCCCGACAGCCAGGCCGCGCGTGCGGCGTATCGGCTCCGCGGAGCCTTTCGCGTGGCGCTCTCGGGCACGCCGGTAGAGAACCGCCTCGAAGAGTTGTGGAGCCTGATGCACTTCGCCAACCCAGGGCTGCTCGGTGGGCGCGGCGACTTCGACGAGCGCTACGCGAAGCCCGCGGCGGAGGGCGACGGCGCGGCCGTGGGTCGGCTGCGCGAGCGGGTGGGGACGTTTCTGCTGCGGCGGTTGAAGCGCGACGTGGCGCCGGAGCTGCCGCCGCGCACGGAGGCGGTGCTGCGATGCGACCTCGATGAGCGCGAGCGCGAGGTGTACGACGCCGTGCGGGCGGCGTCGCAGCGCGACGTGGTGGAGGCGCTACGCGAGGGCGGCAGCACGATGCTGGCGCTCGAGGCGCTGCTGCGGCTGCGGCAGGCGGCGTGTCACAGCGGGCTCGTCCCGGGACAGCACGCGGAGTCGTCGTCAAAGGTGACGTGCCTCGTGGACGCGCTCGAGTCCGCAGCGGCGGACGGCCACAAGGCCCTGGTGTTCTCCCAGTGGACGTCCCTGCTCGACCGGGTGGAGCCACACCTTACCGAGTCAGGTATTCCATTCGCGAGGCTGGACGGCGCGACGCGCGACCGCGCGGAGGTGGTGCGCCGCTTTCAGGCCGAGGATGGCCCGCCGGTGATGCTGGTGTCGCTCAAGGCAGGTGGTACCGGCATCAACCTCACCGCGGCAGATCACGTCTTCCTGCTCGATCCCTGGTGGAACCCTGCCGTCGAGGACCAGGCCGCGGACCGCGCACACCGCATCGGCCAGCAGCGGCCCGTGACGATCTACCGCATCGTCGCGAGCGACACCGTGGAGGAGCGCATCGTGGCGCTGCAAGCGCGCAAGCGGGCTCTGGCGGAGGCGGCGTTGTCCGGCGGCGATCCGAGCGCGGCGCTCACCCGCGACGACCTTCTCGCACTGCTGGCGTAGCTGCTACGCAAGCTCGCGGAAAAATGCCAGGAGACGCCGCGCGGTGCCGTCGCAGTCGTCCACCTGCGGGCTGTGACCGACGCCCGCGACCACCTCGATGAGCGCGTGCGACGGTAGGTTGGCGCGGAAAAATGCCAGGCCCGATGACGGCAGCACGCGCTCCTCGGCGCCCCAGAGCAACAGCACCGGCATGGTCAGTGCGCGCACCTCCGCGACCGTGAGGTAGTTGGACGGACCGAGGCCCGCGAGTAACTGCCGCAGCGCCGGCCGCGCGAACCCCCGGCGCAGAGTCGCCGCCGCGATGGGGCGCAACCGCGAGCGCCGCACGAGCAGGCGGTCGAGGAAGGCCTCGGCCTCGGCGTGCGAACGGAGACTAAACGTGCGCTGGAGCGCGGCGAGTTCGAGGGGGGAGAGAGGCGCGCCCCCGGGAGCCACTAGCGCGAGGCCGCACACCTTCCCGGGCCGATCGACCGCGTAGCGGAGCGCGAGCGCCGCACCCATGGAGTTGCCGACGAGCACCGCCGGGGCGTCGAGCGCGCGATCGAGGGCGTCTCGGATGCCCTCGTAGATGCGGGTGCCGTCGAGGTCCGGCGGCGTGCTGCTGAAACCGTGGCCGGGGAGGTCCGGCGCGATCACCCGGCGGACGTGCGGACGCAGCGCCTGGAGCAGCGGCCCGTTGTAGCCCGCGGAAGAATTGAAGCCGTGAAGCAGGACGGTGGTGGGGAGGTCGCCGCGCCCGGAGGTTTCGATCCAGTGAACGGATCCCGTGGTGGTCGGGACCGTGCAGCTCCGCCAGCCCAGCACCCGGAGCGAGAGGCGCGCAATTCGTTCACTGAGAAGGGCCATCAGGAAGCACGGACCATAGCCGATGTGCTCGTTCAGGGCCGCGCAGTGAGCCCGTCTCGCCGTGCGCGCGACGGTGATAGCGTTCGCGCCTCTTCTGTCACTACCGGAGGCCACGCCGTCCCGATGCGCCCACTTCGCCCGTTTGCTCTCGTGCTCTTCACCCTCGCCGCCTGCTCGAGCGACCCGCAGCCCGCACCGCTCGCCGACGCGGGCTCCGACGTCGGCGACGGCGCCATCGCGGACTCCCCCACGGGCGACGCACCGCGCGCCGACATACCCGCCACGGACGTCCCCGACGGCGGCGCTCCGGCGCGTGGACCGCGGGTGACCACGTGCCCCGGCGACGCGCTCCCGTCGCTCGCGGCGGGCACCTGCTCGGTGACGGCGGGCGGCGCAGCGACGCTCATCACGGGCGACGTATTGACCCCCGGCGAGGTCTTTCGCGGAGGGCAGGTGCTCGTAGACGCGGCGGGTCTGATCCGCTGCGTGGGCTGTGACTGCAGCGCTGCCGATGGCGCGGCCACGGCGACGCGCGTGGTCTGCCCCGACGGCGTGGTGTCGCCGGGTCTCATCAACGCGCACGACCACCTTACCTTCGCGCAAAACTCCCCGTACACCCGCACCGCGGAGCGCTACGAACACCGCCACGATTGGCGCCGCGGCGGCCGCGGGCACACCCGGCTCTCCTCCGCGGGCAGCGCGAGCAACGACCAGGTCGCCTGGGGCGAACTACGCTTCGTCCTGGGCGGCGCCACGGCGGTCAACGGATCCGGCGGCGTGGCGGGCTTCCTGCGCAACCTCGACCGCGGCACCATGGATGGCCTCGGCCAGCCGGTGGTGCGCTACGAGACCTTCCCCCTCGGTGACTCCGCCGGGGCGCTCCTCGCGACGGGCTGCGGCTATCCTTCCATCGACACGGCCGCGGACATCGCGAGCGTGGAGTCCTACACCCCGCACGTTGCGGAGGGCATCGGCGTCGAGGCGCGCAATGAGTTTTTGTGCATCCGAACCGGCGCAAACGACCTCGTTCAGCCGCAGAGCGCCTTCGTCCACGGCGTCGGGCTGCTCCCGCCGGACATCTCCGAGATGGCCACGCAGGGCACCGCGCTCATCTGGTCGCCGCGCTCCAACGTGACCCTGTACGGCGACACCGCGCGCGTCACCGAGTACGCCCGCCTCGGCGTTGCCATCGCCCTCGGCTCCGACTGGATCGTCAGCGGCTCGATGAACATGCTCCGCGAGTTGCGCTGCGCGGACTCCCTCGATGCCAACTTCTTCGGCGACTTCTTCTCCGACGAGGCCGTCTGGCTGATGGCCACCCGCGACGCCGCTGCCGCGCTCGCGGTGGACGACGCCGTCGGAGTCATTGCCACCGGGCACGTCGCCGACCTCGCGATCTTCAACGGCACCACGCACCGCGACCACCGCGCCGTCATCGACGCCGCTCCGGGCGACGTGGCGCTCGTACTCCGCGGCGGTGCTGCGCTTTACGGTGACGCCACCCTGGTGGCCGCCCTCCCCGGCGGCGACATGTGCGACCCGCTCGACGTGTGCGGCGTCGGCAAGCGCGTGTGCGTCTCGCGCGACCTCGGCGGGCGTGGCCTCGCGGCGCTCACCAGCGCCAACTCCGGGCGCTACCCGTTGTTCTTCTGCGGCGAGCCCACCAACGAGCCGTCGTGCCTGCCGGAGCGCAACGCGATGGGCGCGCTGCCCAACCCCATCGTGAGCGGATCGACCCGTTATTCGGGCGTCTCCAGCGCCACGGACATGGACGGCGACGGCGTGCCCAACGCCATGGACGACTGCCCGCGGGTGTTCAACCCGATCCGTCCGGTGGACAACGGAGCGCAGGGCGACACCGACCGCGACGGCGTGGGCGACGCCTGCGACCCGTGCCCGCTCAACCCCGACACCTCCAGCTGCGCTGCGCCGGACACCAACGATCGCGACGGCGACGGCACCGTCAACGAGCGTGACAACTGCCCCGATGCACGCAACTCCGACCAGTCTGATCGGGACATGGACGGCCTCGGCGACGTCTGTGACCCCTGCCCCGACGCGGCCAACGCGGGCGGCGCGGCGTGCCCCGCCACCGTCTACGCCATCAAGTCCGCGATGGTCGCGATGGGCTCCCGCGTAACCGTCGCGGGCCCGGTCGTGACAGCGGTCAACCGCAACGGGTTCTACGCGCAGGTCGCGCCCGGCGACCCGGCGTACACGGTCCCAGAGAACTCCGGCATCTTCGTCTTCACCGGCACCGCGCCGATGGTCGTCGTGGGTGACCGAGTCACCCTCGGCAACGCCCTCATCGCCGACTTCTTTGGGCAGGTGCAGCTCTCTGGCGCGACGGTCACGGCCACCGCGCGCGGGGTGGCGCTCCCGCCCGCAGTGACGGCGACGCCCGCCGAGGTCACCACCGGCGGAACCCGCGCGGCCGCCCTCGAGGGCGTCATCGTTCGCGTCTCGGATGTGGTCGTGACCAACCCCGCACCGACCCCCGTCGGCGGCGAGATGGCCCCGACGAACGAGTTCGAGGTCACCGGCGGACTGCGCATCGATGACGGGTTCTACCTGACGTCGCCGTTTCCCTTGATGGACGAGCGCTTCGCCTCAGTCACCGGAGTGCTCTTCCTCGCGCGCAGCGCCTCGAAGCTCAACCCGCGCTCCGCCGACGACCTCGTCGCGGGCGCGGCGCAACTCGCTCCCTTCCCCGCGGGCACCGTGTTCGCTCGTGTGGGCGCGGCCGGGCCGACGCTCCCGACGGCGCTCGCGGTGCAACTCACCCGCGCCGTCGCGACCCCCACCAC
The DNA here is from genome assembly GCA_947477565.1 of Deltaproteobacteria bacterium. Taxonomy (GTDB): domain Bacteria; phylum Myxococcota_A; class Polyangia; order Polyangiales; genus SCUS01. The sequence goes on along the minus strand of CANJUR010000010.1, from coordinate 85,263 downwards.
CGTCACGCTGCGATCGAGCGACCCGGGGCTCGTCGTGACCGACGTGGTGATTCCCGCGGGCATCACGCGCGTGGTGGTTCCGGTGATGGGCGTGACCGCAGCGGCGACGCTGTACACGCTCACCGCGACGCTCGGCGCTTCAGTGCGCGAGGCCCAGGTGCGCGTCATCGGCGCGACCGATACGCCCCGCCTCGCGAGCCTCGGTCCCGCCACGACGACGCTCGCCCCGGGCACCACGGGCACCCTCACAGTGACCCTCGACCTGCCCGCCCCCGCGGGCGGAACCTCCGTCACGCTCGCCACCACCGCAGGCGGAACCCTCCCGACGATGTTGCTCATCGCCGCCGACGCGCTGAGCGCCGACGTGGTCTTCACCGCCGGATCGATGGGCGCGATGGCGACGATCACCGCTACGCTCGGCGCGGACCTGCGCACTGCGATGGTGCGCGTCACCGACGCCCCGGTCGGTAGCCTCGTCATCAACGAACTCGACTACGATCAGGTCGGCGCCGACACGGGCGAATTCATCGAGATCTACAACGGCGGGTTGACCCCGGCGGACCTCTCCTCCGTGGTGCTGGTCATGGTCAACGGATCGACCAGCCGTGAGTACGCCCGCGTCGCGCTCTCCGGCACGCTCGCCCCCGGCGCGTACGCCGTGGTGGCCAACGCCGCGGTGACGCTCCCCGCGGGCATGATGCGATTCGCCATTGCCAACGACACCCTCCAAAACGGCGCACCAGACGGCGTCGCGCTGATCAACACGGCGTCCGGCACGATGATCGACGCGCTCTGCTACGAGGGGTCGATGATGGCCGCGACCATCACGGGCGTGACCGGCACCGTGAGCCTCGTCGAGGGCACCGTCCTCGCAACCACCGTGGCGGACTCCAACACCATGCCCAACTCGCTAGCGCGAGTGCCCAACGGCACCGACACGGACGACGCCAACACCGACTGGCGGCTCTCCGCGACCCCGACTCCCGGCGCCGCGAACGCCCCGTAGAGGCAGTCTCCGCCGCGTCGTGACGCCCCGCTCGCTCGCCCCCACCTCCCCCGTCACTCCTCCAATCCCCGTCGAGATCACCGCCCACGCGTGGTCCGCGACGGGATGCCCGCCGCTGCGCGCGCACCTGGACGATCGACCCGCTGCGGTGATGCGTAATCTCTGGTCCGCGGACGCTTGCGCGGCGATGACCAGGGCCGTTCTCGACGCCCGCGACCGCTGGACGGCGGACTTCGGCGGCGCGCAGTTCTCCCTCGGACGACCGTTCTACAGGCACCTGGAGACGGGCCGCGCGGCGGAGTATTTCGCCCATTGCGCCGCATCCGACGCCCTCGTCGAGGCGGTGCTCCCGGGCACCCAGTCCGCCGTCCGCGACAGAAGGGCCACCGCTCGTCCGCCGAACACAGCCCATCCCGACGACCTTCGGTTGCGGACGCCTCGCGCATGCGAGAGACACCTCGCCGTGCTCCGCCGATACACGCTCACGACGCTCCTCGGCTCCGCGCTCCTCTTCGCGGTGCAGCCGATGGTCGCGCGCGCTCTCCTCCCCCTGACCGGCGGCGTCCCCGCCCTCTGGAACACCTGCGTCGTCTTCTTCCAGTGCGCCCTCCTCGCTGGCTACGGCTACGCCCACGCGGCCCCTGCCCTGGTCGGCACGCGCGCCCTCGCGCCCCTCCACGTCGCGCTGCTTACCCTCTCCCTCGGCGCGCTCCCGCTCTCCTTCGCGGGCCTTCCCAAGGTGCCCGAGGGTGACCTTACCGGGTGGATCCTCGCCGCCCTCGCCCTCCGCGTGGCTCCCCTCTTCGTGCTGCTCTCCACTGGCGCACCGTTGCTACAGCGATGGTTTGTCCGCGCGTCCGGCGCAGACCCGCGCCCCCTCCTTGCGGCCAGCAACGTCGGCAGCCTCGCGGCGCTCCTCGCGTATCCCATCGTGCTCGAGCCGCTGCTCCCGCTGGCCGCGCAGGCGCGCCTCTTTGCGCTCGGCTATGTGCTCTACGTCGGCCTCGTCGCGCGCGCCGCCTGGGACGCCCGCACGACCCTTCCCGAGACCGCCGCGGCCGTCGCCCGCACCACCCCGTGGCCGGTCTGGTTGCGTTTCGTCGCCCTCGCGTTCGTCCCGTCGAGCCTCATGCTCGGCGTCACCACCCACCTCGCGACGGACGTCGGATCGTTTCCTCTCCTCTGGGTCGTGCCCCTCGCGATCTACCTTGGGAGCTTCATCGCCGTATTCGCTCGTCCCCCCGCGGCCCCGTCTGCACGCGTCACGGCGCCCTTCCTCGGCCTGCTTTTATTGATGTTCCTCTTCACGGCGCCGCAGGTGGCGACGCGGATCCCGCTCGTAATCGGTCACCTCTGCCTCTTCGGCGCAACCGCTTATCTCCTCCACGGCGAGCTTGCCCGCACGCGCCTCGCCGCAGGCTCGGTCACCTCGTTTCAACTCGCGCTGGCCGTCGGCGGTGCGCTCGGCGGCGCCTTCAACGCCCTCCTCGCACCGCGCATCTTCGTGCGCGTCACGGAGTACCCGCTGGTGATGGCCCTGGCGCTTCTGCTGCTACCGCCACCGATGCCGATGCCCGATTCGCGCGAGCGCGAGGAGGCCTTCCTCCGGTCGCTCGGCGCAGACCCGTCGGCCGTTCTCGGTCCGCGCCGCCCCGCTCCCCGACGCGCCCGATTCACCGCCCTCGATGCCCTCGTCCCTCTCATCGTCGGTGCGTTCTCCGTAGCTCTCTTCCGCGCGCCCGAGATGACCCGCACGCCCGCCCTGGTGCGCCTCGGTCTGCCGCTGATGGTGCTCGTGCTCGCCTCCGTCGGACACCGCGCCCGGCTCGCGCTCGGGCTCATCGCGATCCTCGCGGCGGGCCGCTTCGACCGCTCCGTAGTCGACGCGTCCCGCACGTTTTATGGGGTCATGCGCGTCGATGACCTCCGCGGGGTCCGCCGCTTTCTCCACGGAACCACCCTCCACGGGCTCCAGTACCTCTCGGTGAAGCGCCGCGACGAACCCGTGGCCTACTACGCCCCCGGGAGCCCCATCGGGCAGGTGATGGCCGCCCTCGGCCCCGCCCTCGACGGCCGCTCCGTCGGCGTCGTCGGACTCGGCGTGGGGATGCTCCTCGCTCACGCACGGCCCGCCCAACGCTGGACCTTCTACGAACTCGACCCCGAAGTGGTGCGCATCGCGAGGGCCCACTTCACCTGGCTCCATGACGCCCGGGCGCCGTGGAGAATCGTTACCGGCGACGCCCGCCGAACGCTCGCCCGCGACCGGTCTGCGCGGCACGGATTGCTGGTGCTGGATGCATTCAGCTCCGACGCGATTCCCACGCACCTCGTCACCCGCGAGGCGCTCGCGCTCTACCTCGCGCGCATCGACGAGCGCGGCGTGATTGCGTTTCACGTGACCAACCGGCACGTCGCGCTCGACGGGGTGGTCGCCGCGCTCGCCCGCGACGCCGGCCTCACCGCCCTCCTCGGCCGCGGAACCGCCGCAAGCCCCGATGGCCCCATCCCGACGACCTGGGTGGTGCTCGCGCGACGCCCCGAACACCTCGACGCCCTCGCCTCCGACCCGCGCTGGCACCGCCTCGACCACACCGCCTCCCGACGCCCGTGGACCGACGACTTCTCCAACGTCCTCGGCGTGATCCGCTGGCGCTGAGGATTCCTACGTACTGACGACGACCACCCCCGACGCGAACGGCGCATTGACATCGCGAAACGGTCGATTAGGACGCTGCCTCTGCGCGCCGGGAGCGATTTCCCACGACGCATTGGACCGATGAGGAAAATCTCCATGCATCCGAGTTCGCGGTGGCTGACAGCAGCTCTCATGGTTTCGGCCTCCCTGGGATGCAGCGCACGCGGCGGCGGCACCATCACCTCCTTCCTCGACGGCGGCCCGACCGATGACTCGGCGGTCATGCCGGACGATCTCGGTGTCGGCCCCGACGTGATCCCCAAGATCGACCTCGGCGTACCGGCCACGGACGTCGGCTTCCCCGGCACCGACACGGGCAAATCCCCGGTGGACAACGGCTTCCCGACGGAAGACCTCGGGACGCCGCCGTTCTGCGGCGACGCGCGCTGCAACGGCACCGAGACCTGCATGACCTGCCGAGATGACTGCGGCGCATGCGCCCCCGTGTGTGGCGATGGCACCTGCGGTGGCGGCGAGACCTGCAGCACCTGCTCCCGCGACTGCGGCGCATGCGCCCCCGTATGCGGTGATGGCACCTGCGCCAGCCCGGAGAGCTGTTCCACCTGCCCGTCCGACTGCGGCCCGTGCACCACCGACTGCGCAGCCATCGGATCGTGCACCGCGTGCACCTCCAACCCCGCCTGCGGATGGTGCTCCTTCGATGGCGCCTGCCAGGCCGGAACGAGCAGCGGCCCGAGCGGATCGTCGACGTGCGCCCTCTTCGGTGGCTGGGTGCGCAACGCGACGTCGTGCACCGTGGACGCAGGCGTCCGCGACGTCGGCGTTACCGACACCGGCGTCGCCGCCAACATCACCGCGACCTGCTCCGTCGCCGCTTCGGGCCTCCCCAGCGACTGCGGCTGGCGCCTCGGCAACACCTACACCTGCACCGTCGGCACGACGATCACCCTCGGCTGCACCGGCGCCTCCACCGCATCCGACGCGGCCGTCTGCGCCATCCGCGTCGGCACCTGCGCGGGCGACCCGATGATTCGCGTGTGCGCGGGGTCGGCCGCTTGCACCTACGCCAATCGGCTCATCACCACGTCGCCCATCGGCTCGGCCAGCCCCGAGGACGACGCCTGCGGCAACTGCCCTGTCGCCCGCTACACCTGCCCTGGCTCCGGCCAGGTCACCGTGTACGTCCGCCCCTACACCACGGGCGCCACGTTTACCTGCGTCCCCGGTCGCATCTGACCCTTCAGCACCCACCTACTCAGCGGCGAGCGTCTCCGTAGACTTCGTCGCCCGACGCGCCACCGCCGGGAAAAACGGCCCCGTCAGCGCTGCCAGCGCTCCTAAACCCGCGATCACCCCGAACACCGTCACCATCGCCCCGGCGAGGTGCCCACCCGCAGCGTGGAGTACCCCCCGATCAACGCCCGCTCCGTGCTCCGGCCCGAGCATCTGCCGTAGCAGTGACTCGGGCACGTCCCCCGCCACGCGACGCGCGAGCAGCGCCCCGAGCGCCCCCACCCCAACCGCGCCGCCGATCGTGCGAAAGAACATCGTACTGGCCGTCGCCACGCCCCGACGCGCGAAGCCCGCACGCTCCTGCACGATGACGATGAGCGCCGTGTTGGCGAGGCCCATCCCGGCGCCGAAAATAAACATCACCACCCGCATCGCAGAGGTTCCCGCACCCGCGACGAGGAGGCGCCAGAGAGCGAAGGTCGCCACGCCGAGCGCGACCAGGCCCACCCGCACGAGCACCCGATAGCCCGTGCGACCCAGCAGGCGACCCGCGACGGCGCTCGCAAGGGGCCACCCGATCAGCATCGGCGCTACGGCCGTTCCCGCCACCGTGGGCGACCCCTGGAGCACCGCCTGGACGTGCAACGGGAGGTACGTGAGCGAAGACATCATCACGCTGCCCATGAGCGCGCCCGCAACGCTGGCCGTCGCGATCACCGGGTCGCGGAAGAGAACGAGCGGAATCATCGGTTCTGCCGCGCGGCGCTCCACCGCGAGAAACGCCGCGAGCCCGACGCACGCGAGGGGAAGGGCGATCGCAGGCCAACGACCGGCGACGCCCGCGAGCAGCGCGAGCACGGTGACCGTGAGCAGCGCAGCCCCGGCCAGGTCGAGCCGCGCAGGCGCAGTGGTGCGCGCAGGATCGCGGTGAAACGTCACCAGCATCGCAGCCGAGAGCAGCCCGAAGGGCACGTTGACGAAGAACACCCAGCGCCAGCCGAAGGCATGCACGATGAGTCCGCCGAGCAGCGGGCCGGAGATGGCCGCGAGGCCCCAGACGGCGCCGAAGATGCCCTGCATGCGGCCGCGCTCCTCGAGGGTGAAGAGGTCGCCGATGATCGTGAGCGCGACAGGCTGCAGCGCCCCCGCTCCGGCTCCCTGGATGCCGCGGAAGGCGATGAGGGCCACCATGCCGCCGGCGGCACCGGAGAGCACCGAGCCGAGGAGGAAGAGGGCCATCCCCGCGAGCATCACCGGGCGTCGGCCGCGGAGGTCCGCCAGCTTGCCCCAGAGGGGAATCGTGACGGTGCTCGCCAACATGTAGATCGACGTCACCCAGCCGTACAGCTCGATGCCGTGAAGGTCGGCGACCACCGTGGGCATCGCCGTCGCCACCACCGTCGCCTCCATCGCGGACATGAACATCGACAGCACGATCGCCGCGACGACCGGCCCGCGTCGCACGCTCACGCTCGCCCGGCCGCGAGGTCTTCCGCCCGGTCCTGCGCGGCAAACGCTGCCAGTTCGCGCTCGATCTGCTCCCACTCGGTCATCAGGCCTTCGATGCTCCGGGAGAGCGCCTCGTCCTCAGTATTCAGCTTCGTGAGTTCATCTCTCGTCGCGCGCCCATAAAAACCGTCGCTCGCGTAGAGGTCCGCGATCGCCTTGCGTCGCGCCTCCGCCGCCTCGATGCCCGCGAGAGCTTTGTCGCGCCGCTGGGGAAGGTCCTTCACCCGGTTGCGACGCTTCTTCTTCTCCTCCCACGACAGCGCCGTCACCACCGGACCACCACCCGGCGCGGCGTCCTTCTGAACCTTCTTCGCCTTGAGCACCACCGTGTCGGCGTCGAGGTGATCGTCGCCGCAGCGCGCGAGGTACTCCGGGTACGTCCCAGGGAAGTCCCGCGGACCGTCCGGCGTCACCTCGAGGATGCGCGTCGCGAGCGCCGAGACAAACCACCGGTCGTGCGAGACGAAGATCACCGTGCCCTCGTAGGCGCGCAGTCCCTCCACGAGCGCCGCGATGCTCTCCAGGTCGAGGTGGTTGGTCGGCTCGTCGAGCACCAGCACGTTGGGCCGCTCGACCATCAACCGGCAGAAGATCAACCGCGCGGCCTCGCCACCGGAGAGCGTCGCGACCCGCTTCTGCGCGTCGTCGCCGGAGAAGAGCATCCGCCCAAGCTGGCCGCGCACGTACGTCTGCGACTCCGTCGGACACGCCGCCTCGATGAACCGAAGCGGCGTGGCGTGGTCGTCCGGGAGCAGGTCGCGATGGTCCTGCGCGAAGTAGCCCGGGCGCACCTCGTGGCCCCACTCCGCGCGGCCGACGTCCGGGTCGAGTACGCCCATCGCGATCTTCAGGAGCGTGGACTTGCCGAGCCCGTTGGGACCGATGATGGCGAGGCGCTCGCCGCGGCGCACGGCGACAGAGACGTTCTTCAGAACCTCCTTGTCGCCGTAAGACTTCGACAGCTCCACCACCGTCAGCACGTCCTTCCCGCTCGGCCGTTGCGGAACAAACCTGAACACCGGCGCCTGCCGCGAACTCTCCGCGATCTCGATCACCTCGATCTTCTCGATCTGCTTCAGTCGGCTCTGCGCCTGCTTGGCCTTCGTGGCCTTCGCGCCGAAGCGATCCACGAACGCGCGCTTCTCCGCGATGATCTTCTCCTGCCGCTCCTTCTGGGCCTCCATGCGCTCGCGCACGAGGCGCTTCTCCACCTCAAACGCCGCGTAATTGCCCGTGTAGATGGTGATGGTGGCGTAGTCGACGTCGAGGATGTGCGTCGCGACATTGTCGAGAAACCGCTGGTCGTGGGAGATCACCAGCGCGCAGCCCTTGTAGACCGCGAGAAATTTCTCCAGCCACCGGATCGACAAGATATCGAGGTGGTTGGTGGGCTCATCGAGGAGCAGCACATCCGGCCCGCCGAGCAGCACCTGCGCGAGCAGCACTCGCAGTTTGAAGCCGCCGGACAGCGTGGCGAGCGCCTGCCGGTGCAGCGCCACCGGGATGCCCAGACCCTCCAGGATGAAGCTCGCGCGCGCCTCCAGGGTGTAGCCGTCGTGCGCCCGCACAACGTCCTCGAGGTCAGCGATGCGATCGAGGTCGCCGCCCGCTTCCGTGAGCCGGTGCTGCTCGCTGAGCGCGCTCGAGACGATCTCGTCGCCCAGCATCGCCACGTCGAGGATGCGGTCGGCGTCGTTGAGAAAGCGATCCTGGCGGAGCACCCCAACGCGCGCCGTGCGGGGAGTGGTGACCATGCCCTCGGTCGCAGGCTCATCCCCCGCGAGAACCTTCATGAACGTCGTCTTGCCCGATCCGTTGGCGCCGACGAGGCCGTAGCGTGAGCCGGGGTTGAGCTTGAGGGTGACGCCCTCGAAGAGGACGCGGTCGCCCCAGGATTTGCCGAGATTCGAAGTGCCGATCATGGCGCGCAACCAATCACAGTCTTCCCCCCCGCGCGACCCAAAGGCGCTCGCGCCCGCCGATGGAATCGTGAAAACATCTCCCGCATGTACAGCCCCCGAGTCCTTCTCCCACTGGTAATCGCGTCCCTCGCCGCGTGCAGCGATAGCTCCCCCGCAAGCGTTTCTCCCACCGCCGACGCCGCGACCGCCGACGCCATCACCTCCGATCGGCCCGCCACCGACGTCCCCGTCGCCACCGACGTCCCCGTCGCCACCGACGTCCCCGTCGCCACCGATGTCCCCGTCGCCACCGACGTCCCCGTCGCCACTGATGTCCCCGTCGCCACTGATGTCCCCGTCGCCACCGACGTCCCCGTCGCCACGGATGTCCCCGTCGCCACCGATGTCCCCGTCGCCACCGATGTCCGCGTCGCCACGGATGTCCCCACCGCGGAGTGCATCGGCCGCCCCGCCGGCTGCGCTACCGGCATGGCGGGCAGCGCTTGCGGCGACGCGCTCTCCGTCCCCGAGTGCATCAGCGGAAGCTGGCGCTGCCCCGCCGGAACCATCCCCATCACCGAGTGCGCCTGCATCGGTCGCCCGCCCGGCGCTTGCACCTGCACGCCCACCGGGTGGGTCTGCCCCGACGGCGGCTTCTGACTCCGCTCAGCCTGGAATCGTGATGCAGCCGAACTGAACCTCGATGGCGGCGCTGCCTCCGCGGAGTTCTTCGTTGGCGCGATCGCAGGACGCCGGGCACAGGGTGACCCGTGTCGGGCGCGCCTCGTTGTCGTAGTACCAGCCGCCGGTGCTCCGACACGCGGCGGCGTTGGCCACCTTTCCGATCAGCGTCTCCGTCGTCCCACGCACCACCACGTTGACCAGGCGCGGATCGAGCACCGAGCCCCCCGGCGGCGTCGGAATCGCGAGGTCGCACGCGATGCGGCTGGTGCGCTCCACCGCGGTGGCGATGCGGTCGAAGAAAGGCGCCCAGGTGCTGGCGCCGTCGCAGATGCGCGCTCGAACTCCCCCGCGGCGACTCACCAGCGTGGAGTACACGGCGCCGGAGGAGGCGGCGGAGGTTCCGCCTGGGTACATGCAGCGCACTGCGGGGTTGGCGGCGTCGCCCCAGCCGTAGATTCCGCTGAAGGTGTAGTTCGTGAAGAGCCCGCCCCAGGACGGGTCGAGGAGCCCCGGCGGGAGGTCGAAGGTGCGCGAGTTGGGGTTGGTGCCGCCGCGGAAGGTTTCGAAGAGGTCGGCACTGAGCCGCGACTGGTCGTCCGTCACGACGACGATAGACTTCGAAGCGGCGGGCCGGAGAAATGCCCGCCACGCCTCGCCGCCCCGCGGATCAGCAGCGGTGTAGCCCATGGTCTGCCCGAGCGTCCCGAGAAGCTGCTCGAGCGGCTGCGTGCTTCGGATATCCACGGACGAGTGGAAGAAGCGCGGACCGTTGCCGCAGAGCGCGTTGCCTGCCAGCGGAGCAGGGATGCACACCGCGTATCGCCGCCCATCGGGCACGGTGACGTTGCGCAGCACGTTGCGCAGCGAGAGCAGAACCACCCGGTAGTCGAGTCCGCGCGACCCCACCACGCCCGCGAAGGTGTTGAGCCCGCGAATCACCTCGTCGATCGCCGGGGCCATGCTGATGGAGTTGTCTACGACCCAGATGATGTCCACCGGGAGGCGCTCGATCTGTGCTGCGACGGCGCTGCGAGAGCACGCCGCGTCCGGGGCCAGCGAGACGTCCGTCGGGACATCGCGCGCAACCGTCTGGACGTCGCGATACACCGCGACCTCCGGTGCCCCGCCGTCGTTCAGCGAAACATCCACCGTCGCGGCGTCGAGCGCGTCTGCGCCGCCGACAAACGCACGGGTGGGCTCGTCCGTCCCGCAGGCAGGGAGAAGCGCGAGCAGGGTCAGCGCGAAAACGATGGGTCGCGGCACACCCCATCGGGTACCACGCCAGCGCCGCCGATGGGATGACGAGCGTGTGACGCATCAGAGCGCGTTGACCCGCCGCGCGCGATGGGGTTCCACTGCGCGCGATGCTCACGGATCGTCGCTTTGCTTTCATTGGCGCAGGCAACATGGCCGAGGCTCTCATCCGCGGCCTCATCGCTTCTGGCGCCGTCCCGGCCGCGCACATCACCGCCTCCGGTCGCCGCCGCGAGCGCATCGAGCGCGCCGCCGAGCGCCTCGGCATCGCGGCCGCACCGGACAACTCGCGCTGCGTGGCGGGCGCAGACGTGGTGATGCTCTGCGTGAAGCCGCAGGTGCTGCGCCCGGTGCTCGACCAGGTGGGGCGTGACATCCCCCGCGACGCCCTGGTCATCAGCGTCGCCGCGGGCATCTCGACGGCCGCCATCGAATCGCAACTCACCCCGGGGCAGCGGGTCGTACGGGCGATGCCCAACACCGGCGCCATCGTGAGGCAGAGCGCGACCGCCATCGCCGCCGGGGCGAGCGCGACGGAGCAGGACATGGCCGTCGCCAGGGAGATCTTCGACCGGGTGGGGCGAACGGTGGTGGTCGATGAGGTGCACCTCGACGCCGTCACGGGACTGTCGGGAAGCGGACCGGCGTACATCTTTCTGATCATCGACGCGCTCGCCGACGCGGGCGTGAAGGTGGGCCTCTCGCGCGACATCGCCCTCGAACTGGCCGCGCAGACGGTGATGGGCTCCGCGCAGGTTCTTCTGCAGACCGGCGAGCACCCCGGCAAGCTCAAAGACCAGGTGACCTCCCCCGGCGGAACCGCCATCGCAGGACTGCACACGCTCGAAGCAGGCGGCCTGCGCACGACGCTGATCACCGCCGTCGAGACCGCCACGCGCCGCTCGAAGGAGCTTGGCGAGGCCGCCGCGGCCTACCTGCACAAGTAGCGCTCCGAGCGCTCCGGCACCGTTCCGCTCCCGGAGCGCTTCGAGTGCTCCCGCGAGCACAGCACACCCCTCCACGGAGCGCTCCGAGTGCTCCCGCGAGCACAGCACACCCCTCCACGGAGCGCTCCGAGCGCTCCCGCGAGCACAGCACACCCCTCCACGGAGCGCTTCGAGCGCTCCCGCGAGCACAGCACACCCCTCCACGGAGCGCTTCGTTACCCACGCGCGCCGCGCTCTGTTAGGTTCGCGGCGTTTCCGAAAGGGGTGACGACATGTCGAAGAACATTCCGAAGCAAGCGAAGCCAACCGCAAAGAAGGCCACGCCGGTCACGGCCGCCAATGCCGACGAGGCGAGTGTCCTCGACCTCGCAGGTGCGCCGCTCCTGGTCGAGCGCCTCTACGCCGCTGCGATGGCCGTCGCGGAGAGCACCGTGAAGCCCCTGCAGGGATCCGCGCGGCTCGCGTGCGTCAACGTCTCCCGCGGCGTCGCAAACGTCCTCGCCGAGCGCGCCCGCGTGGAAAGGGAGCTCCCGAGCTTCGACCTCGCCGCCGCCGCCGCGCTGCCAGAGCTGGGCCTCGCCACCGCGTGGGCTGCCGAGGAGGTTCTGCGCTTCAGCGTCGAAAACCCCGCGGAGATTCAGACGATGCTCAGACGAGCCTCGGAGCTGCGCGGGCTGTTGTTGTTGAGCCTCGACGGCGCCGTTCGCGCGGGCTTCATCCCCGCGGCGCCGGTGGCGAAGCTGCGCTCGGGCAGCGGCGGCTTCGACACGGCGGGCGACTGCGTGGGCGCTTCTATTCTCTTCCAGAAGTACGCCGTGGTGCTGCGAGGCAAGACCCCGGTGTCCGCCGCACAGATAAAGGAAGCCGCTGCGCTGGGCTCTGCTCTGCTCTCGGTGATGCAACCGAAGGCGGCGCGGGGCCGCGAGAAGGCCGACGCGCTCAAGGCCGCCATCGACCTGCGCGACCGCCTCGGCACGCTGCTCGCGGCGGGCCACGCAGAGCTACGCAGGGCCGGCGGATGGCTCTTCGGCGAGGCGCGCGACGCGCGGGTGCCGCCGTTGCTGTCCCACGCGGCGACGGTGCGGCGAAAGCCCACGGCGTCGGCGAAGGTCGCCTGAGGGACGCAGCGATGGCCCCCAACGACTCGCTCGAGGTCAGCCACGAGACGACGTCCAACCGCGACGGCTGGGCCCTCTCGCTCCGCAAGACCGTCGCCCACCGCCCGCAGATCATCGGCGACGAGAAGCCCCGCCGCCCGGTGCTCATCGTCCCCGGCTACGGCATGAACTCCTTCATTTTCAGCTTCCACCCGAGCGGCCGATCGCTCGAGCACCACCTTGCGTGGCGCGGCTTCGAGGTGTGGAGCGTGGACTTCCGCGGGCAGGGCCGCTCGCGCTCGACCGGCGGCGCGCTCACCGGGTGGGGCCTCCATGAGCTTGCGACGGTGGACACCACGGCCGCGGTCGATCACGTGCTTGAGCGCACCGCCACGGGGTCGTCGCAGGTCGATCTCATCGGCTGCTCTCTCGGCACGACCCTCATGCTGGCCCACGCGGCGCTCGGCGACCGCACGCGGCTCGGCTCCCTCGTGGCCTTCGGCGGTCCGCTCCGCTGGAACCGGGTGCATCCGCTTCTCTCCGTGGCGTTTCGCTCGCCGCGCCTCGCCGCCGCGGTGCCCTTCCGCGGCACGCGGGCGCTCGCAGGGTTTGCGCTCCCGCTGTTGCTGAAGACCCCGCTGATTTCGATCTACCTCAACCCTCGCAGCTCGGACATGGGCCGCTGGCGCGAGATGCTCGCCACCGTCGAAGACCCCATTCCGCAGATCAACGGCGAGATCGCGCAGTGGATTCTCGACCGCGACCTCACGCTGCGGGGCACCAACATCACCGCGGCGGTGGGCGGCCTCACGCACCCGCTGCTCTGCGTGGTGGCGCTGCAGGACGGCATTGTTCCGGTGGATACGGCGCGCTCGCCGTATGTGCACTCCGGGGCGGCGGTGAAGGCCCTGCTCGAGGTGGGCGACGCCGATCAGCCGCACGCGCACGCGGATCTGTTTCTTTCCCGTCAGGCCGAGGCGCGGGTCTTCGAGCCGACGGCGCGATGGCTGACGCGGCCGACTTCCGCGATCGCCGGAGTGTGATAAGAGCGGCGCTTCCATGAGCGACCTCTCCAGCCCCACCGACAACTTCGCCGCCCTCTTCGAACAGTCCGGAGGCGTCCAGAAGAAGAGCGGACCCTCCGTGAAGGTCGGGTCGCGCGTTGAAGCCATCATCGTGCAGATCACCCGCGACGCCGTCTTCGTAGACCTCGACCAGAAGCGTCAGGCGTACATGGACCGCGCGGAGATTCTCGGCCCCGACGGACAGCCGACGATGAAGGTGGGCGACAAGCTTGTCGCTCACGTTCTGGAGATGGACGGAAAGTCCGGGTCGGTTCGCCTCGGTCGCACGCTGGGCAAGGGCGGCGACGTGGCCTCCCTCGAGCTTGCCCGCGAGCAGGGCATCTCTGTCGAAGGCAAGGTGGTCGCGATCAACAAGGGCGGCGCAGAGGTCGAACTCAACGGGATCAAGGCGTTCTGCCCGACGTCGCAGTTGGACAACCGCTTCGTTCAGGACCCGTCGACCTTCATTGGCAAGAGCTTCCACTTCAAGGTCACGGAGGTCCGCGAGGGCGGGCGCAGCATCGTGTTGTCGCGCCGGGCGCACCTCGAGGTGGAATCCCGCGAGGCGATGGACAAGCTCATGACCACGCTCGCCCCGGGCGCGATCGTGAAGGGCACCGTCACCGGCGTGCGGGAGTTTGGCGCCTTCGTCGATCTCGGCGGCGTGGAGGGTCTCGTGCCCGCGAGCGAGCTTTCGCACGACTCGCACGTGCGCCCCTCGGACATCGTCAACGTGGGCGATGCGATGGAGGTGCAGGTGAAGGAGATCCGCGGAAGCGGTCGCGACACCAAGATCACCCTGTCGCTCAAGGCCCTCTCGGGTGATCCGTGGGATGCCATCGAGGTGGTCGCCCCGGTCGGCCGCGTGGTGGCCGGAGCGATCACCCGCCTCGCAGACTTCGGCGCGTTCGTGCGCCTCGGCAACGGCATCGAGGGGTTGCTCCACGTTTCAGAACTCCCCGGCCGCGTCGATCACCCGTCCAGGGTGCTCGCGGAGGGTCAGGCCATCCTGGTGGTGGTGCGCTCGGTCGATCGCGGGGCGAAGAAGATCTCCCTCGCCCTCGCCGCCGACGGCGCCGCCGCCGGAACCGCCGCGCAGACCATGTCCCTCCCGGTGGGCACCATCGTGAAGGCCACTGTAGACCGCCTGGAGACCTTCGGAATCTTCGTGCAGGTCGAAGGCTCGCGCGGTCGCGCCGGCCGCGGGCTCATCCCCAACTCCGAGCTCGGCGTCCCCAAGGGGGCCGACCTCCGCAAGAGCTTCCCCGAGGGCAGCGTCGTCACGGCGAAGGTTCTCGAGACCGGCGAAGGCCGTCTGCGGTTGTCCATCCGCGCCATCGGCGCCGACGAGGAGCGCGCGGCCTACGACGGCTACCAGCGCAGCACCAAAGGCCCCGGCAAGACCGGCGCGACCCTCGGTGACCTCCTCAAGGCGCGCCTGAATCGCTGATCTGCCCCGCCCTCCCCCGCTCCCCCCCCCCGTAATCCCGATCACATCCCGGCGCGCACGTCCTCGGACAGGCCCGTCGCCCCGGCTGGCGCGGTGCCCTTCGCGCTGCTGCCACCGTCGCCGCCGGCCCCACCGCCGCCGCCGTCGCCGGGCGATCCCCCGGTGGTGCCGTTGCGACCGACCGAACCGACCGCCCCGGTGGCTCCAGCGGGCCCCGCCGCGCCGCCGCCCGAGGCAAGGGTGCAGCCGTGCAGGGCGAGCAGGGAGTTGAGCGCTCTGCACGGTGACCCGTTGCAGTTCGGTGGCGATCGTGAGGCTCTGCGCGAGCACCGCCGTCGCGTCGCCCGGGATCACCGTCGCGTTCGAGCGGGCCCGCGTCCAGAGCATGGTGTCGTCATAGCCGCCGTAGACGTTCACGCTCGAGCGAAGCTGCACCGAGCCGAGGTAGGGCCCCGCCGCCGCGTAGACGGCTCGCGCGGGCGCGCTGGAACCCGCCGCGGTGATGGCCGCGGGGAGCGTGCGCATCGGCACCGCCATCGTCCCGGGGTTGGCGTCGGTACCGCGTGGCGAGACGAAGACCGAGCGGCTCGCGTCGCCGATCTCGCATGGCAGTTCGCGCACGCAGCCGGCGCCCTGCGCGCAGAAGTTGTGTCCTGAGCATCGCATGTCGTTCGCGGCGTGGGTGCAGCGCCCCATTGGTCCGGTCGCACACGTCGTCGGTGCAGGCGATGGCGTCGTCGCAGTCGTCGGCGGTGAGACACGCGCGGCCCGCGTCGGCGGAGGCATCGGTAGCCGTGTCGGAGCGCGCCGCGTCGGCGGGTGCGACATCGGCCACCTGGGCGCCAGGATCGTCCGACCCATGGCCGGCATCGCGCGTACCCGAGTCGATGTCGATGACCGATGGCGGATCACTACTGCATGCGACGAGCAACGAAACCCCGAGCGAAAACAGCAGAGGACGTCCCATGGCAGCGACGATATCCCAGGAGCACGACGCCGCGGGTGAGCCTATGCTCCGCCGCGAAATGAGCGAAACCATGACGGTGATCAGGGAGCGGCTGACCGCGGGATTGTCGCCTACGCGACTCGACATCGAGGACGAGGGGCACCTCCACGCGGGTCACGCGGGCGCGAGGGACCACGGCGGCGGGCACTACCGGGTGACGGTCGTGAGCGCGGCGTTCGAGGGGGTCGGGGCGGTGGCGCGGCACCGTCGGGTGTATGCGCTGCTCGCCGAGGAGATGAAGACGAGGGTGCACGCGCTGGCGCTGACCACGCTCACCCCGGCGGAAGACCCAACGGGGCACTGAGCGGTGCGGGCGCGCCGGAAGGGCGCCGCGCTTCTGGTGGCCGCGGTGCTCAGCGCAGGGGTTTCAGCGCGCGCGCAGAGTGTCGATGACTGGCTGGGGGCAGACAAGGCGCTGCACTTCACGCTGAGCGCGGCGCTCGCGGGAACGGGCTACGGGGGCGCGGCGCTGCTCACCGAACGCACCAGCGTGCGCCTCGCGGTGGGCGCTGGATTCGCGCTCTCGCTCGGCATCGCGAAGGAGGTCTACGACGCGACCGGCGCGGGGGATCCGTCGTGGCGCGACCTCACCTGGGATGTCCTCGGAACGGGCGTCGGCGTGTTGAGCGCATGGCTGCTCGATCGGCTGGTCCACTCGCTGGAGGCGCCGCGCGCGGCGAGAGTTCGCTAGTGCCTACGTGCGCGGTCGGCGCACCCGTAGTTGCCTGACCCGCCGCGCGCTCGCCTCGATCACCTCCAACGTCGCGCCGCCGGGCACCGAGTCCGATGATGGTGCCGATCTCATGGACCAGCATCGCCATCGGCGTGCGATCGGACTGGAGTTCCTTGAGGAGAGCCAAAGCGGGAGTGCCGCCGGGGGAGAACCCGATCGGCCGAACGTGCGCCTCGAGCGAGCATCCATCGCCCCGCGACGGCGCCGCTGCGACCCTGCGCCGAGAGTTCCGCGAGGCATGTCTTGCGCACAGAAAGGACGGCGATCTCCGCGGCTGCGAATACCCCGTTGAGCAGCATCAGCACCACCACGACCAGTGGTTCGCCGATCACTTCAATGCTCGCCGCCGGGTCCGTGTTCGGCGTGGTGGTCCTGGCACCGCGCATCGACCCATCCCACCCAATAGGGACCGTCGGGGCCGTGCTCACGCTTCCAGATTGGAGCACGCGCCTTGATGGCGTCGATCAGCGCCTTGCACGCACGAAATGCCTCACCGCGATGCACCGCGCTCGCCGCGCAGACCACGGCCACATCCCCGACCGCGAGGGATCCCACTCGATGCACCGCCGCGAGGCGCACTCCCGGCATGGTCGCGGCGATCTCCTCCGCGCATCTCCGCATCTCGGCGACTGCCATCGTCGCGTAGGCTTCGTAGTCGAGTCGCGTCACTGCGCGACCGTCGTTGTGGTCGCGCACCACGCCCACGAACACGTCGATGGCACCTGCGGCGGGATGCGCCACCGCGGCGATCACTCGCTCGACGACCAGCGCCTCGATAGACAACTCAAACACCTGATTACTCCTCCCGAAGCCAGGTCCCCGTGCGGCCGCCGGACTTCTCCAGCAGAACCACCTCGGTGATCGCCACCCCGCGCTCGAGGCCCTTCACCATGTCGTAGAGCGCGAGCGCCGCGATGGACGCCCCGGTCATGGCTTCCATCTCCACGCCGGTGCGATCGAAGGTCTCTGCCGTCACGAGAATCTCGGCGCCTTCGTCGAGCCACGCGACGGCCACGGTCACCCCTGTGAGCGCCACGTGGTGACAGAGAGGAATCACCTCCGTCGTGCGCTTCGCCCCCATGATCCCTGCGAGGCGCACGGTCGCGCCGACGTCACCTTTCGCCCCATCCCCGGCGCGCGCTGCGGCCACTGTCTCTGGGCGCATCCGCAGTCGGGCTCGCGCCACCGCGCGCCGCGCCGTCGGCAACTTCTCGCCCACCCCCACCATGTGAACGGCTCCTGCGGCGTCGAGGTGGGTCGGTCTTCCAGTCTCGGTCGTCATCGTGGGCGTACCATCGCACAGCTCCTACGGCAGCGTGTTAGCGTGCGAGCTGACGCTTGTGTTGAGCAACGTGGTGAGGTTCCTGGCGCTGATCGGCGCCCTGGTTTTCGTGCATGAGCTCGGTCACTTCGCGTGGGCGAAGGCGTACGGAATCAAAGTGTTGAAGTTCTCGCTCGGCTTCGGTCCGCGCATCTTCGGCATTCGGTACGGCGAGACCGACTACTGCATTGGGCTCATGCCTTTCGGCGGCTTCGTGAAGATGCTTGGCGAAGACCCGAGCGACGAGATCCCCCACGAAGACCTCCCCCGCGCCTTCCACGCGCAGTCCCTCACACGGCGGTTCGTCGTCGTGCTCGCCGGGCCGTTGATGTCCCTGCTCTTCCCGGTGCTGCTGTACTTCGTCGCCCTGCTCGGGCGCAGCGACCTCACCCCGCCCCTCGTCGGAACCGTCGCCTCCGGCTACGCCGCTGCCGGCATCCTGGTGCCGGGCGACCGCGTCACGGCCATCGACGGCAACGCGGTGAGATCCTTCGAGGAGGTGCACGAGGCCATCGTGCGCTCTGCCCGACGCTCGATCCGCTTCGATGTCGAGCGCGACGGACAGCGGGTGGCGCTGCGCATGACACCCGAAGCGGTGACCACGGTGATGCCCTTCAACGAGCGCGTGACCACGGGGTTTCTGGGCATCGCGCCCGGGTTTCCGCTGCCGGTCGTCGGGGTGCGCTCGCCCTCGCCAGCGGACACCGCGGGGCTCCGCACCTTCGACGTGGTCACCATGTACCGCGGCGCACCGGTGCGACGCTGGGCCGACCTCGAGGCCTCCCTCACCCGCTCCCGTGGATCAACGGTGCCGCTCGCATTTCTGCGACCGCGCGCCATCGAAGGGGCACTCGGTGGGCTCATCGACCTCGAGGTCTTCGACCCCGGTCTCGCCCAGATCGCCCCCGAGCCCGGCACCGGCGAGATGACCACCCGCACGGGCATCGAGACCTCGGATCTGTATCTGTCTGACGTTGCGGCGGACAGCCCCGAGGCGCTGATGGGCTTGCGTCGCGGCGCTCGCATCCTCGCCCTCGACGGCGTCCCGCCTCCGTCCTGGGAGCGCTTCATCGCCGCCCTCACCGAGCCCCCCGCCCGTCTCCGCACGCTGCGTTTCGCCCTCGACCGGCACGAGGCGGTCGGCGGCTTCTCCCTCCGGCCGATGGTGGTCACCGATGAGTTTGGCGAGCGCACGGTGCAACTCCGTACGGGCCTCGAGCGCTGGCGCCCCATCGTGGCCGAGGCCCCGATCGCCAACCCGTCGCCCGTGCGCTACGCCCTCTCTGGCGCGCTCCTGGAGACCGCCGAGGCGATGCGCTTCCTCAGCCTCGGCATCCTTCGGATGCTCCAGGGCCGTGTGCCGGTGGCCAGCGTCGGCGGACCGATCGCGATCTACGACGCCTCGCGCAGCGTGGCGGTCGATGGCGTGTGGGGTTTCTTCCGGCTGATGGCTCTCATCAGCCTGAACCTCGGGCTGCTCAACCTGCTCCCGGTGCCCACCCTCGACGGCGGACATCTCTTGTTCTTCGGTATCGAGGCCGTGATGCGCCGCCCGGTGCCCCTGCGGGTACGCCAGGTCGCCTCCGTGCTGGGGCTCCTACTCGTGGTCGGCGTGATGGTTCTGGCCTTCCGCAATGACCTCGAGCGCAAGTTGGGCATCGACCTGCGAATCAACGTCAGTGGCGCGCCCTTCGGGCCTCGCGGTCACGATCTGGCGTGGTCGCGCGCGTCCGACGGTCCAGGATAGAGTGAACACCACGATGCGACGTGCCCTTGAGATGGAGATCGAAGCCTGCGATGCCCTCCTCGGCCTGCTCCGTGTGCATGCCGCCGCCGAGGCGCACCGCTGGCCGTCGCACCTCTCCGGGACGATCGCCATCGCGATCGACGACGAGATCGAGCGCCTTGATCCTATCGTGAGCGAACTTGGCATGAGCTACGAGTGCCTTGAGGCGCACGCGGTCGCGCGCATCGACCGTCGGCCGCGGTCGCGCTTCTCGGACGTCGCTGCCGCCTTCCGACTGGTCGCGTGCCCCATCTCGATCGACATCGACCTCGACCCACTGCGCGTGGCGTTGGAGCGCGGTGACCGCCCTACTCGCGACGGGGCCATCGATGTCGCCAACGCATTACGCAGGGTGGTCGCGTCTCTCGCGCGCAGCGAGTTGCTCGTCTACCACAAGCTCATCCTCGCGGGCGTCGAGCAGCCTGCCGACCGCGTACTGCGCTTCATTGACACCCACCTCGCCGACGCCTGGCCCCGCTCCTCTGGCCCCGACCCAGCGCTACCCTCAATGCCTGGCGGGGCGATTGGATACGAGTCGCACCCGTTACTTTCGGAGGCGCCGGCCGGGACTCACATCAGCGCCGAGTCCACCGAGGTGTTCCGCCTCGACTTCGATCCCAATGCTTTGGAGGATGCGTGAGGCAATCATCGCGGGTCGCTGCCTTCGCCATGCTCCTCTCGGGTTTCTCGCCCGCCACATTGACTGCCACGACGGTCGTATCGGTGACCACTGAAGAGCTGGCGCTGCGATCCGACGAGGTCATCATCGCCACCGTCCGCGCCTCCGCGTCGCGCTGGGAACACGGACTGATCATCACGGATCACGAGCTTGTCGTAGACGCAGCCATCCGCGGCCGCGCCCTCGAGCACGGAACCATCTTCCTCCGCACGCCGGGAGGGGTGGTCGGTCGCATCGCACAGGTGATCCCGGATGCGCCGGTGCTCGAGGTTGGCCACAGCTACTTGTTTTTCCTCGCTGGAGGCGTCGGTCCGGTCCGTTTTCTCACGCACCTCACCGCAGCGGTGCTCCCGGTGTCAGTGACCGTCCACGGCGAGGTCGTAGCGCAGCCGTCTACGTCACTCCTGCTGGACCGCTCCCACAACGCCACCGCGACGCCGCCCCCGACGCCACTCCCCGCGATGCTCGATCGTATCCGCGCGGTGCACCCTTGAAGCGACTGCTCGCGGTCGGCGCGCTGATCATCGCGTTCGCCGCGCCCAGGCCGGTGGAAGCGTATTGCCGCACGATGACCTCCCGGGTGCGCGCCCAGGAAGGCGAGTGCCCGATGTACGGCGTCGCTCTCTCCTGGCGAAACCTCTGCACGGGCTACTCGCTCTACCGCGCCAACCTCCCTTTGGGGCTATCGCTGCCCGACATGGACCGCATCACCGCATCGTCCACCGGCGCGTGGGGTCGGGTCGCGTGCGACGACAACGGTCGGGAGCCGCAGTACTACCGGATCGTACCCGACGGGCCGACCTCCAACCCCACTGGCTTCGATCCGTATGGATCCAACTCCAACACCGTGGCCTTCCGCCCAAGGTGGGAAGACGACTCACTGCACCGACCCGGTACAATTGCGATCACGGTGGTCACGTTCGATTCGCTTACCGGCGAGATCTTTGACGCTGACATCGAACTCAACAGCCGTGCGGCGGCCAATCCCGGCGGGTTCGTCTTCGCCTCGGACCGGATGCCAGATGCCGACGAGTGCGATCTTCAGACGATCCTCACCCACGAATTCGGACATTTCCTGGGCCTCGCACATTCGAGTCTTACCAGGGCGGTAATGTATCCGACCGCGGGCCTCGGCGAGATTCGCAGTGACCTGAACAGCGACGACGTCGCGGGCATCTGCGTCATCTACCCCGAGCGGGCGACTCCCCCAGGCCGCTGCATTGGCATCCCCTACGGTGGACTCGCCACGACGCCTGGCGGCGCAAGGATCGTAGGGACCCACAACCTCTCCTGCGGTATCGGACATCGCGCACACGGCGTGGGCGATGCCTTCGTACTGGCCGCGCTGAGCATCGTTGCGCGGCTTCGTCGTCGTCGCCCCGCAATCGTGAATCGTGATTGACGTCCTGAGTGTGACGTAGCGGTTCTAGTGCGGGGCTCACACCGTCGTGTGAACGAGCGTGCACTTACTGCAACCGCTGTCGGCCCCGCTTCACGTCCGTCGCGGCATCGAACTTCTCTCCGAACGTGGATTGGTCGGAGATCGGCTGCTGGTACGACGACTGCTCTGTCGGCTCGTTGGAGGCCACGAGCACGATGACCCAGCAGAACAACGAAAGTACGCAGACCGACCGGGAACTCATCACCAGGTTGCTCCAGGGTGAGAGCGGGAGTTGGCGCGAGTTCCAGACGCGCTTCGACCGCCTCGTGCGGCGTCAGGTCGAACGGGTGTGCCGGGGCTTTGCGCGCACGCTGGGCAACGACGAGATGGAGGAGATCCGTGCGGAGTTCTACCTCTCGCTTGTCGATCGCGAGATGCGAAAGCTCCGGCTCTTCGACCCGATCCGCGGGCTCAGGCTCTCGAGCTGGGTCGCCCTGCTCGCGGGCAACGCGGCGCGCGACTTCCTGCGCTCCCGCCGGCGTCGCCCGGCGACAGTGGACACCCGCGGGGAGGTCGATCGCATCGACGAGCGCGACCTCTTTGAGGAGACTGCCAGCCGTGAGCGCTGCAGCCATGCTCTCGACGCACTTCGCACCTTTACGCCGCAGGACCAGCGCCTGCTGCTGATGCTCCACGTCGAGGAAGCCTCGGTCGATGAGATCGCGCGGGTCTGCGGAGGCTCCGACAAGACGGTCTACACCCGGGCTCACCGGATCCGTGCCCAGGTACGCCTTCGGTGCAACCCAGCCGCGCTCGCCGCCTGAGAGCTCCCTTCTCCCCTTCGCAGTCCTGCTCCCGCCGCTGCTGCAAACTTCCGCTCACGCAGGGCTATCCCGCTACGGTGCCATCAGCCCAGCGATGCGCTCCTCCATCAGCACTTCAGCGCCCGTGACATGGTCATTGGGCGCAGCGCTGGTCGCTGCCCACGTGGCCCGTCGCCTCGCACACCACGCCGGACCCGATGCCCTCATCCGGTGGGGTGCGATCCGCTCCGGCGAGCATCACCTGGCCGACGGCTGGCGACTGGCAGCGCACGGCTGGCTACATGTCCACGCGATTCATCTCGCACTCAACCTCGTTCCGCTACTCCTCCTCGGCCCATGGATCGAACAGCGCATCGGCCGCCGACGGTTGGCCACGACGTGGTCGCTAGCCACCATCGCTGGCGGCGTGCTTGCAGCGTCCACGGCCCCGTCCGGCGCGCTCATCGTGGGCGCCTCCGGGGGCAGCTTCGGTCTGCTCAGCTTCACCCTGGCGCAGCTTTCCACCACGCCATCGCGCGGTCGCACGGCCCTCGGTCTTTTCCTGGCAGTACACCTGCTCGCCGATCTCACCGATCCGGGCGCGGCTCTATCCGCTCACCTCGGCGGCGCCCTCACCGGGGCGATCGCGGGACTGGTTTTTCGCCCACGCCAGGCCGCCGTCGCGACGGAGTGATCAGCGCGTGCCGTCGCAAGAGACCGTGACCTGCACCGACGCCTGAGTCGCCGACGCGCGCTCGCACGCTGCGCCGAACAACGTGAGCGTGGTTCGCTCATCGTCGGTCCAGTCCCAGCCGGTCTGGCGAGACGGGTCGCGCGCGATCGGCTGAGTATCCAGCGTAACGTCGGCCGTCGCAGTGCCCTCGACCGGCGGCGCGACGCCGAAGACGCACCGCGACACCTGCCTCTGAATCTGGTCGAACGCGCTCGGGAGATCTTCGGGTCGACGGACGCTGTAATAAGGCCGCACCGCCGTCGCAAGGTTTGGGCGTCCACCGGCGACCGCCAACTGCGAGAGCACCGTGATCAACTCGGGCTGATTGTCCCCGTCGATGCCGACCACGTAAGTGGGAATCCCCTGTTGAGCGAGGCGAGCAACCTCTGCCACGGTGCGGCCGTCGTCGAGACAGAGCGAAGGGTCGTCCTCGCATTGCTGCTGCCCGACGCCGCCGAGCGCGGTGCAGGTGCAACGAGCGCCGTCGAGAGCGCCGTTGCAGTTCGGCGCTCCATCCGTGGCCAGCAGGATCGCGCGAAATCGCCGAGGCGCAGCACGCCCGAGCAGATAGCGACCGACCGACCGCACGCCGAGCCAGGTGGGCGTCCGCCCGTTGGGCTCCGTGCGGGAGAAGCGCAGGAGTATCGGCAGCGCCTGCGACACCGCAGGGAGCAGGTCCGGCGTGTCACTCACCGCGCAGACGCCCACGAGGCCGATGCCAGGGAAGAACTGGAGCCCCATGGCGATGCGGTCCTGGTAGCGGGGAAGCGTGGTCGCGAGGGCATCCCGCAGGACGTCCCAGCGACGTGGCGTAGCGGCCCCGCCGAGAAGATCACGCTCCATCGAGGTCGAGCGATCCGCGAGGAGGATGAGTTCGACCGAGGAAGGAGAAGCGACGATGACCCGGGGGACGCATGAGTCAGGAGCGAGCGCGTCGGGGCGGTCGAGCACTGCGTCGAGGTGATCCGAACCGGAATCGACGAGCAGTCCGGTCTTCGCGCCGCACGACAAAATAGCTGTTGCGAGCGCGACGATTACTGCGAACGATGAACGACCGGACACCGTCACCCTCCTAGGAAACCGAATCGGTGGCGGGTTCGCCGTAGCCCAGTGCATACGTGCGCCAGTGTAGGAACAACGTCTGCGCCACGGACATCGTGGGTACGGCGAGCAACGCCCCGAGGATGCCGAACGCGTGCTCGCCGGCGAGCAGGGAGAACACCACCAGCACCGGATGAATCTTCGCCTGATCTCCCATGATCTTGGGGTTGAGCAGGTTGGCCTCGAGTTGATGGATCCCGATGATCCAGAGCAGGACGAAGAGCGCGGTGCCAAAGCCCTGAGTAAGCCCGATGGCGACCGCGGGCACGGAGCTGA
This sequence comes from Deltaproteobacteria bacterium, assembly GCA_947477565.1. Taxonomy (GTDB): domain Bacteria; phylum Myxococcota_A; class Polyangia; order Polyangiales; genus SCUS01. The sequence goes on along the minus strand of CANJUR010000010.1, from coordinate 60,640 downwards.
GCACCGTTCCGAAGATGGGGATGAGCGAGAAGATGGTCGCCACCAACGCCAGCGTCGGCCAGTACTTCAAATCGGCCATGGCGAAGCCGATCGCGCTCAGTGAACCGTTGACGAGACAGATGATGAGCTGTCCACGAACGACCCCGGACAGGCCGCGGTCGAGACGCCGCAGGAGGCCATCAAAACTGTCCCGTGACTCCGGACGCACCAGCGTGCGGAAGAACCCCAGCACCCGTGCCTCGGTGACAAGCAGGTAGGCGCTGACCATCAGAGTCATGAAAAAATTGAAGATGCCACCGATGACGCCACCGATGATCCCGCGCCCAACTCGCACCACGTCGGCCGCGTGGCCCTGTCCCAACTTCCGGAGTTCTCTCTGGATCGTATCGCCCTCGCTCGGCTGGCGCCGCCGTGGGTGCATGATCCAGTGCGCGTCATCGACCCGCTCGATCACCACGCCTTCGGCAGGCAGCGTCACGCGATAGACACCCCCTGGCTCGGGGCTTACCCGCAACGCCCCGTCTTCGCGCGGCCGCTCCCCACTGGGCGCCTCAGCCTCCTCGCGAGGCGGCGCCGCCACCACTGCCCCCTGCACCCGAGCCACCAGCCCGCGCACCCGGGGCATCCAGTCGTGCTCGATTCGCTGCCGAAGCGTCGGAAGTTCGGTCACCGCAAACGAACGGGCCTCGGAAATCACCCTCGGCGTCACCGCGAGCAGTGTCACCACGATGGCCGTCACCAGCGTGACGTAGAGGCCGAGCACCGCGACCCAGCGCGGCACGGACCGACCGCGAACACTCACCCGCGTAAGGGCTCCCACCACGGGGTGCAGCACGTACGCGAGCAGTACGCCCAGTACGAAGGGCAGCAGCACCGCCCGGGATGCCACGATCACCGCCGCGACGGTCGTGATGGAGACCGCCGCAAAGATCACACGCCGACGACGCACGACGTCAATCATCTTCTCAACGCACCTTCCGTGATGGCCGACGGCGACCGCTCGGAGCGGCCTCTACCGGTGCGTCGCCGAGCGGCCGAAAGTACGGCGCAAGTCGCCTGAAGGTCGCGTCGAGCGCTTCGGGCATCACGCGGAGATCAGCGATCACGGGCATGAAGTTCATGTCCCCGCGCCACCGCGGAACGATGTGCACGTGTAGGTGCTCAGCGATGCCCGCGCCCGCCGAAGCACCGAGGTTGATACCGATGTTAACGCCCTCGGCATTGACTGCGATCTTCAGCGCCGAAGCAGAAGCACGCACCAATTCGAAGAGAGCCGCGTGCTCGTCTGGGTTCAGTTCACCGAGATCGCTCGCATGTCTCCGCGGGACCACCATCAGGTGGCCCGATGCGAAGGGATACTTGTTGAGCATCACGAACGCGTCGGCGCGCACGCAGAGGACGTAGCGCTCAGGGTAGTGCGCGGGGTCCTCGGCGGGGTAGCGACAGAAGATGCACCCCGGCTCCTTGGGTCCACGGATGTACTCCATCCGCCATGGGGCCCAGAGCCGTCCAAGATTGTTATTTCGACTTGTCACGGTAGCGGCGCGCAGGGTCGCGCGCGACGCCGCAGGACGCAACCCAACTCCGCGGCGAACCTATTTCCCCAGTGAGGGGGGGGCGCCGCGCGTTGGAGCGATGGAAGGGAAAATCAGGGAGGAGGGAGAGAGCGGGAGGCGGAGATCAGGACTTCGACGGCAGATCGCCGAGGTCGCCGAGCTTCTCCTTGATGAGATCGCCGAGGGTCGAGCCGCGACGGGCTTCCTTCGGGGCGACGCTCGGAGCGCCACCGCTCATCCGCTCCGGCGCGGCGCTGGTCTCGCCGGTGCCGGTGCTGGTGCTTTCGCTGCGGGCAGCCGAGCCACCGCGCATCGAGAGGAGGATGCGCTTGTCGCCGATGTCGAGCCCGGCGACTTCCGTGCGGATCACTTCGCCGCGCTTCAGCTTGCGCGTGCCGTCGGTGACGTCGGCCGGGTAATCGTGGGAAGCCACGAAGCCGTCAATGCCCTCCGAGATCGAGACGAACAAACCGCCATCGAAGAGGTTGATGATCTTGCCCTCGACCGACTTGCCCTGGGGGAAGTCGTTCGGGATGTGAGACCAGGGATCGTCGAACAACTGCTTGATGCCGAGAGAAACCTTCTTCTCATCGTGGTTGATGGAGAGGATCACGGCCTCGACGTCGTCGTTCTTCTGGTTGAGATCCGACGGGTTGACCACGCGGAGCGTCCACGACAGGTCGGACTTGTGCACCATGCCGTCCACGCCGTCGCGGATGCCGATGAAGATCCCGTAGTCGGTGATCGAGCGGACCTTGCCGCTGACCTTGTCGCCCGGGTTGAACTCGTTGACGAACAGCGTCCAGGGATCGGGCTCCAACTCCTTGATGGAGAGGGAGATCCGCTTCGCCTTGGCGTCCACTTCGAGCACCTGGCACTCGATGTCGTCGCCGACATTGAGCAGGTTTTTCGGGTGCTTGACCCGGCGCGTCCAGGACATCTCCGAGACGTGCACGAGACCCTCGACGCCCGGCTCCAGCTCGATAAACGCGCCGTAATCGGTGATCGAGACGACCTTGCCCTGAACCTTCTTCCCCTGCGGGAAGGCCTCTTCGGCGTGGCTCCAGGGATCTTCCATGGTCTGCTTGAGACCCAGGGAAACCCGCTCGGTCTCGGCGTTGTACTTGAGCACCTTGACGGTGACCTCGTCGCCCACCTGGAAGATCTCGCTCGGGTGCTGAACCCGGCCCCAGCTCATGTCCGTGATGTGCAGGAGGCCGTCGATGCCGCCGAGGTCCACGAACGCACCGTACTCGGTGATGTTCTTGATGACGCCCTTGGTGACCATGCCCTCGGAGAGCTTCTCGAGGGTGTCGCGCTTCAGCTCGTCGCGCTCCTTCTCGAGCAGAACGCGTCGAGAAAGAACGATGTTTCCGCGCTTCTTGTTGAACTTGATGACCTTGAACTGGAAGCCCTGGCCGATCATCTTGTCGAGATTACGGATGGGGCGCAGATCAACCTGCGAGCCGGGCAGGAACGCCTTCACGCCGCCGCGGATGGTCACCGACAGGCCGCCCTTGACGCGGGCGGAGATGGTGCCTTCGATGATCTCGTCGCGCTCGCACGCGGCGGAGATCTCGTCCCACACCTTCATCTTGTCGGCCTTCTCCTTCGACAGGATCACAAGGCCGTTCTCGTCTTCGCGGCTCTCGACGAGAACATCGACGCGATCGCCCGCCTGGACGGTGACTTCGCCGTTGGCACCGGTGAACTCCGACAGGGGAATCACCCCTTCGGACTTGAACCCGATATCGACGACGACCGTCTCCTTGCTGACTCGGAGGACCGTGCCCTGCACGATCTCGCCCTCCTTGACTTCGCTCGCCGCGCTCGTCGCTTCAAACAGCGCCGCGAAGCTCTCACTGTCGATCGTGCCGGATGCCTGCGTCTCGTTGGTTGTCATGCAGTCGTTCTCTGACCTTCCCCCTCGCGCGCCTCGCGAAGTTCAGCCCCGAACGGTTCGCCGCGACGACCATCGCCGCACGTGACCACTCAGGAGACGAAGCGCTGTGAATCTCAGCCCGAGGAGCGTTTTGGGTCGTTGAAACCCTTTGGGACTGAGTGCCGAGCCTGTTAGAGCAATCCCCAAAACCTGTCAAACCGCCCCGCGCGCCCGGGCCAACGCGACGATCGCGGCGACCACCGCCGAGGGCCTCATCGCGCTGCTGTCCACCCGGACGGCGTCCAGCGCCTCCCGCAGCGGAGCAATCTCCCGGCTCGCATCCTGGTGATCGCGCTGCAGCACTTCTGCGAGCGTCACCGCGTAATCCGCATCGATGCCCTTCGCCCGCAACTCGCCGCACCGCCGCCGCGCCCGCTCCTCCGCCGAGGCCGTCAAGAAGACCTTCAACTCCGCCCGGGGAAACACCACCGTCCCGATGTCCCGACCTTCAAGCACCACTCCCCCGGAGCTCCCAAATGCCCGTTGCGCATCGAGCAACGCCTCGCGCACACCCGGGAAGGCCGCCACGGCGCTCGCCCCCATCGACATCGCCGGAGTCCGCAGCGCCTCCGCCGGATCCTCTCCATGAACAACCACGCGAGTGAGCCCCGCAGAGCCCGCCTCAAGGCGCAGCGTGCCCGCCACCACCGCCGCCGCCACCACCGCCTCGACGCCCGCACGGTCGTCCATCGCGACGCCCGCACGCTCGGCCACCAGCGCACACGCACGGTAGAGCGACCCCGTGTCCACCAACGTATAGCCCAGCGCGCTCGCGACCTGCCTCGCAACGGTGCTCTTGCCAGCGCCCGCCGGACCGTCGATCGCCACCACGATCCCTCGCCCTCCACTCATCCGCTCACCTCGATCTCCCCACCGAGACCCCGCAAGATCGTCACGAAGTCCGGGTCGCTCGTATCGACGCACGCGGTGTCCTCGATCGTCGTCTCGCCCGCCGCACCCAACGCCAGCACCGCCGCCGCCATCGCGATGCGATGGTCCCCGTGGGTCGCGATCACAGCCCCACCCCGAGGGCGACCGCCGACCACCGTCATCCCATCGCTCGATACCCGGTGCTCGATGCCAAACGCTCCCAGCATCGCCGCCAGCGACGCCACTCGATCGCTCTCCTTCACCCGCAACTCCGCGAGATCCTCGAAGCGGCTCTCCCCCGGGGACACTGCCGCCGCGGCCACCAGGGCCGGAATCTCATCGATGCACCGCGCGGTCAGTTCGCCCGCCACATGCGCCGATCGCCGCAGCGTCCCGGTGCCGCCAACACCCACGTGCAGATCACCAACGGGCTCGCCCCCCACCTCCCCTTTGGGCACCACCCCTGCCCCGCCACCCTGGTCGCGCAGCGCCTCAAGAAAGCCCGTGCGCGTCGGGTTGATGCCCACCCCGCGAATCTGCACTCGCGAGCCCTCGACCACATGCGCCGCGACCACCCAAAACGCCGCTGCAGAAGGATCTCCCGGCACCTCGATGTCGAGCGGCGCGAGCACCCCGTCCCATCCACTCGGGTCCATCTGGCTGACCGGACCCATCGTGCGCAGCGGCGCTCCCATCGCGAGGAGCATCCGCTCGGTGTGGTCGCGCGAAAGCGTCGGCTCGCGCACGGAAGTCTCGCCATCCGCGAAGAGCCCGGAGAGCAGCAGACACGACTTCACCTGCGCGCTCGCGACGGAGAGCGACTGCTCGCTCGCAAAGAGCCGCTTGCCACCGGTGAGTCCACGAATCACCAGCGGCGCCGTCTCGTCCCGACGCACCGGATCGATGGTGCCCTCAATGAGCGCTCCGCGAGCCCGCAACGGCCGCGTGATGCGACCCATCGGGCGACGACAAAGCGAGGCATCGCCCGTGAGGATGGTGTCGAACCCCTGCGCCGCGAGCACCCCGGCGATCAGCCGCATCGAGGTGCCCGCGTTACCGCAGTCGAGCGTTGCCTCGGGTGGGGCGCGAAGCCCGCCGAGACCCGTTCCAACCACCTGGGCGGTGCGCTCATCGACATCCCCGATCGCAACCCCGAGCGAAGCCATGATGGCCCGCGTGCGCGCGACGTCTTCTCCCGGCGAGAGGCCGCGCAAGACACTCGTCCCCTCGGCGAGCGAAGCGAGAATCAAGGCCCGGTGAGAGATCGACTTGTCCCCGGGCACGCGAAAAGCACCGCGGAGTGGACGGGTCGCGGGGCGGACGATCCAACGGCGCATGCGCGGCGGCATACACGATCGATCCGGCGGCGTCACGACCGCGCGCGAGTGCTGATACAACCACCATCACGGAGGCTACGGATGCGATGGTTGCAGTGCTTGGGAGTCAGTGCGTTGGCGTTGGGAGCGGCAGGCTGCGAGGACACCTCAACGCCGGTGGGCGCGCTCGACGCGACGGTCAAGGACGTGGTCAGCGATGCCCCGACGGCGACGGAGGCTAGCGTCGATGCCGACGCGCCAGCGGCCGACGTAGTGGACGCCAGCGCCTTTGCGTCCGGACCCTACGGACTCCGACCACGCGACCTGGCCGGGCCGTTTACCGTGATGACCCAGGACGGGCCGTGGGTCTTCGAGGAGCACTTCACCCACGAGGACAGCTACGTCTTCATCGTCGTGAATGCGTCCAACTACTCGACCAGCCTGCTCGGAGGCAGCGTCGGCGCACTGGTCGAGCAGTCCCCGCGCAACGTTCACTACTTTTTCCTCCCCGCCAACGGCTCGACGCAACTCGCGGCACTCCGCGCGCGCACCGACGATGAACTCGCCGGCTTCAGCGAGGAAGACCGCGACTACTGGTCGCAGCGACTTCACTACGTCAGCGATGATCTCAACACCACGCAGACCTGGCTTGGACAGCTTTACCGAACGCGCCGCGCCACCATGAACATGGTCCCTCGCTACGAGTCGGTGCAGTGGGCGGTCGATCGCTTCCAGCGCATCCGCGAGGTCGGGCAGCTCGGTCGAATCACCGCGACGGGTCTGCGACTCGAGCTCCCGCTGCTCGCCAACGAGGCCCGATATTACAACTTCGAGTATTCGCGCGAGCAGGACCTCGCCGCCCACCCCGCGACCACCGTCACTCTGCTCGACCGCGCCACGGTGATCGAAAACGTCGACATCGATGCCGTGCTCCCAGACGGGGCGACGATGGCGACGTTTGACACGCTCGAGGCCGACCTCAGCACAGACTGCCTCAACCATCGCGACGGCGACTGCGGCGCGTGGGACTACCTCTCGCACCTCTGGCTCTGCTCCGAAGAGGCGCCCTCCCCCGACGCTGGCGCCCCCGCCGATGCCAGCCCGGATGCGGGCCCAGCGCCCATCCTCCGATGCGACACCGAACTCGCTAGATGGATCACCACATACTGGCGCGAGGGCCGATGGGTCACGGACATCTCCGGCGTGCTCCCGCTGCTGCGCCGGGGCGGACGGCAACACCTCCGCTGGTACGCGTCGCGGCAGTTTGATCCGCGCCCCGCCCCGTACGTCGCGAGCCTGGCGCTGCGCTTCGGCAATCGCCGCAGGGAGGTTCGTCCCTTTGACACCCGCCTTCTTTTCCAGGGCGGCGCGCTCAACTCGACGTGGGCGGCGAGGCACCCGGCACAGCGCTTTACGGTCCCTGCAGACACCCGCCGCGCAGAACTTTATGTCCTCGTCACTGGCCACGGCTCGGCGACCAGCCAGTGCGCGGAGTTCTGCAACCATGGCCACCACTTCGTCTTCAATGGCCACGACCACCTCGTGGACTTTCCCGAGGCACGCTCGCCCGACGGCTGCGTGGAACGGGTCGATCAGGGCGTGGTCCCCAACCAGCACGGCACCTGGTACTTCGGCCGCGGCGGTTGGTGCCCCGGATGGGACGTACGTCCCGTCGTCATCGACGTGACCTCCGAGCTGCGCGCCGGCGCCGAAAACGAACTCAGCTACACCGCCACCGTCGATGGCCGCGTTATCAGCTCCATGGCGGGCTACGGCAACATCGTACTCACCAGTTACCTAGTGCTCTCGCGCTGAGCGTCCAAAAGCGAAAGCATCCTCGAGCGCGCGCATGGCTACGGAGTGCAGCAGAAGTCGAACCCTGCGGCGGCGACGGTGCTGGCGGGGACTGTGACGTTCGCAGGCATGAGGCTACCCCATCGTGAAGGCCTGCCGCCGTCGGCCTCTACGACTTGATTGGCCGGTTGAATCGCAGGTAGCGAGCACTCTGCTCCGCTCATGCGAGCTAAACCTCGAAACAGCCCAGGAGCGCCACCGCGGGAATCGCCAGTGAATACACCCGCGACGGCGGGACTTCCTCGTGGGGATAGAGTGATTCTTTGGCCTCAGGGCGATGGCCGGGTGATGCAGCCGGGGATGCGACCACGCGGACCCCGGAAATGAGGTCAATCATTAGCGACGAGAGGCAGAAGATGCTCAAATACCTGGGGTCACACGGCATCGTTGGCCGCGTTCAGAAGCGCGAGCATCGACGAATAGCGCGAAAAATCATCGATCGAGAACTTTCCATGATGGCCAAGAAGAGCCCGTCCAATCAACGACACAGAGGATCTTCGATGCCCGATACCACGAAACTTTCCAGATGCTCCGATGACCGCCGCTTCGGGATGGACCACCGACGGTGCCTCCCCTTCCGAGTGCTCTGCCGTGTTGGCCTATCTGCGGCGCATGTCTCTAAAATTCAATGATTTCTTAGGGCAGGACAGGAGTGGATCATCGTGTTGATGGTCCATTCCTTTGCTTTCCTAATGTGGAGAGCTGTTTGGGATGGTCAGGTGCAGGAGGTTTCGAATGAAGTCTTTGAAGTTCGTGTTTGCGCTCTTCTGTGTGCTCGGTGGCTCCATGCTCGGGCAGCCCAGGCCTGCGGAGGCGAATAGCCCCAGCGGCGGTGGCGTCCTTGACGAGGCATGCGCTGAGCGTTGCCTCAATAACTGGTGCACCTCGCGTGGACTAAATTGTAACGCCCATTCTATGGACCTCTCTCAATCTAATCAGGCAATTCCCTCCTGTCGGGCGCAGTGTTCTCACTAGTACTGAGGGCGCGGCAAATTTGGCATTTAACTCCATGATCGATCAACGGTGCGATTTATTTGCACCAGAGCATCCCCCTCGATGGATCGGCCGAAGAAGTCGCTGCGTTGTCTGAATATTTTTTCATATTTGTTCGTTATCATCGTTCTCTTTGGAGTAGGCCATCCAGCCCTCTCCCAACGACTTCCAACTCCTTCTCATGAACGATCTGCCGTAGAGAGTCTAATCGAGACTCTCTCGGCAGATCATCGCTGGTCCGACCTCAGCTCCGCGTGGTCTGCGCGATGCTCCTTGCGAACAGTAGAGTGCTCCGTCGCAGTGCCTGCCATCGCGCACGCCGCCGGTCATCGTCTCGAAGGCGAGGTGCGCGAATGGCTTCGACGCGACAACGTCGAGCGCGCTCGCGAACCTCTCGCACACTGTGCCGCACTCGCCGAGATGCTCGGCGTGCCGTCCTTCCGTGAAAAATGCGCGCAACTGCGGCACGAGGCCCTCGATCGTGAGGTGCGCAATGCCCTCCATCGTGTCGAGGGAATGCTCGGCGACCCGCGTCTTCGCCGCCTCGAAGGATGGCTTCGCATCCGGGTTCAGGCGCTCGCAGCAGAGGCCAACGCAAGCGAAACTCAGGTCGGCCGAGATGCACTCGCTCGGCGCTGGCTGCATGCCAGACCCGTGTTGCTAGGTCCCACTCCCGAGGAGATCGAGGCGATCGAGTCGCTGTTGGGGCCGATGCCTCCGGACCTCCGAAACGAACTGACCGAGCCCTATCACGTCGTCGTTCCCTGGGCAGCCATACGGCAGTCGCAAGATGAACTGAGGCGCGTGGCCCGCCGACTCTATGACGCCTCCGCGGACAGCTCAGACGATCTCGATCACTCCCTCGAGTCGGTTCGCCGACGCCTCGAGGATCTCACTTCGCGGGTGCGCGACGAGCGCCTACGGCTCCTCGCCAGAGTGCCGGCGTCTGCAGAGAACGAGGCACTTCGAAGAGATCTGGAGACGGCTGTTCTGGGTTCGGTCGCACCGTCGAGACGAACATCGCGGGAGTCCCATGTTCGACGTCCACGACATCACCACAGTCCCGCGCGCGCCGTGCAGCAGAGCGATCCACGGGTAGCCCTCGTCGTGCCGCGGTTGCAGCGCGATCTTCACGGGTCGCTGCCCATACTTGTCGCTGCATGGGAGCCCATTGCAGAGAGGGTTGTCGAACTGCTCGATGCCCATGGCGGATCCGTGGTGACCGCCCCGCTCACCCCACTTGAAGGAGCTGAGAATGGCCCATATCTCTATCGCGCCCAATGGACACCAGCGGCCGCTGGAGAGTGGACCGTTCGACTGCGACAGGGCGACTCAGTGCGGGCTGCACAGGTCTTCCACGTCGGACCGGGTCGATCGCGGGAGCAGCCGCACCGGGCATGGACACCGGGCATGGAAGCGCTCTTCTCCGCATGGTTGATGCAACTCTTCAAAGCGCCGGAGGGACGACTCTGGCGATCGCTCCACGAGGCAACTGCGGACGCAGAACACAACGTCCTCTGGGGATTTCTGGGTCAGGGAGAGGATGAGCGGCGGGCGAACGGGGCGCTCGAAATGCGACCGGATTGCGCGGATCTTTCTATCTTTCTACGGAGCTACTTCGGCTGGAAACTAGATGTTCCAGTAGGTATTCCGCGATGTGAAGATGCAATCGGGGGGCTTGCGCACTGCCGGGATGTCGAGACCCTGCGATCGAATGCGAGCCCTGGACGGTTTCAGAGCTTTCTCCATGGCGCCGAAGAGTATGTCGGAACATGGCTGCTCCGCGAAGATCACTGGTCTGATCGAAGTCTTTTGTATCCTGTTCCGCTCTCACCAGCGGCGCTGCGACCGGGCACTGTCTACGTTGACCCGTTTGGGCACACGCTGATTCTCATCGGTTGGCAGACGCCGTCCGCAGACGGGAGTCGCGTGCTGCTCGCCATCGACGCACAACCAGGCGGATTCGTGACACTCAAGCGATTCTGGCCCGGATACTTCGTCTTCGCGCCGTCAGGCTCGCATGCAGGCGCCGGATTCAAAGCTTTTCGACCCGCCCGCCGGCGTGAGGGGTGGGCGGTGTTTCCAACCAACGCAGAACTCGAACTCGCACCCGTCGGAGCGCCGCTTTCGTATGAACAATCGTCGCTGAATTCTTCTGAATTCCATGACCGGATGCAGGCTCTCCTCGCTCCCGTTCCGCGTGATCCGGTGGTCGTCTATCGGGAGCATCTCGAGACGATCCACGGGATGTTTCTGTCGCGGGCCGACGTGACGAATCGAGCGCATCAGTGGATTGCGGGTCACCCACACGAGGTGATCGCGATGCCTCGGGGCAGCGGCGTTTTTGCAACCACAGGCCCGTGGGAAGACCTATCGACGATCTGCCGCGACTTGCGACTCTTCGTGGCCGTGAACATCGTGCGCGACTTCCCCGCGCTGCTTCAGCGCTCGCCGGAGCAGTTTAGTACTCTCGGGACGCCCGGGGAATCACTGGCCGCAGTCCACGCGATGCAGCACTCGCTCGCTGGCTCGATGGAGGTTCGCTACGTCGGAAGCGACGGCGAAACGAGGCATCGCAACGTGGCAGACCTTGTCGGCGATCCTGGATTTCTAAGCCATGGATACAACCCGAATGACTGCCCCGAGCGACGATGGGGGGAGCCCTCGACGGTTGCGTGTCCTCAAGAGGCACCTCCCGAACAGAGAAGGAGAGAACACGAATACATGCCGTGGTTTAGAAATGGTTATGGCTGCGACTGATGGGTTCGACGTTGTCGCAGTCGTCGGTGATTTCGACGGACGGTCGACTCATGCGGGTTGATGTTCTGGTTCTTCGCACTGTGCCGTCTCACGTCGTCTACACGCCGAAGCTCTTGCTTCCCAGTAAATCGGTCGAAGGGGGTTTAGGGTCTTCGACGGGTGATCAGGGGGGCGCATGAGGCGATGGACTTGGCCGTCGTAACGAGGTCTATCCTGCCGCGAATCTGCTTTTTTTGCGCCTTCGAGCGCACGCTGTCAGCGGGGGGAAGGTCCCCGCCAGTTCCTGAGCCTGGGGCCTGTAGCTGAAGGTAACTGCGTCGATGAACGGCAAAGTGGAGGACAAATTGAAGCGAACTTCCAGCCCGTACGACAGAAACCTGTTTCGGCTGTCAGCATCGGTGAGCCCCGGGGCTTCGTTCAACCGCACCTTGGCGAAGCTCCCGATGCCGAGTGATTGACTGTCACTCGCTCGCCGTGGCGATTCACGAGGTCGCTATCTCGTTAACCTGAATTGATCGAGGCCAGAAGTGCTTTGGGTGTTGGATCGCCTATCCCCCGGGCAACGCTGGCCGCTGCCGGACCACGGCATAGCCGAACTTATCACTCGTCGCGCTGCCGCTGCTGCGCGTGGCCGAGATCGACGACGAAGGAAAGCCCGTAGGGCTCGACATGTACAGGCACGCGCGCGACGGACCCGGCGCTCCCACAAGGCTGTCTGAATAGTTGTGTCCATTGACATCGCCGACGCCCGCACTCGGCGCGCAGGTACTCCACTCCGCGCCCTTCACGTACGGCGACCTCCGGCCCTACCTCGACACGTTCGAACCCGCAGCCCGAATGGATGTGCGTCGGCGCGCCCACGTCCTGCGGAAGGCGCGATCGGAGAAGCAGCGGCCGCTCCTACTTGAGCAGCGCCGGAAGCGATCCGAGGCGCTGGGTTAGTGAGCGTAGTCTCGATAAATGAAGGGCTATTTTTCAAGCTATCTGATGGCCTCGCGATGAACCTGAGGTGCCTCACGGAACCCGGAGCATCAAGGGTCGGCACACTGCCCGGAAGTTCCCGACGAATCGTCGGCCACGGCGACGGAGCTGGTGACCTTCCTGGCGGCTGGATCGAGGCGGTCGCTGGCCCACCGCGTCGGCTGCGGCCTCCAGTGGCAAGCCAGCACCTCTCGTTCACCTGGATTTCGTCACAGATAACCGATGGGAAACCACCTCACGCATGTTCAGTGGGCGACTGAATTGTGCATTCGATTCAATGGGATGCGGAGATGGTGATCAGATTCCGTCCGAGCTCCGTGATGAGAACCCAGTCACCCTCACGAAGCCTGATCAACTCAACGATTCCGCCATGGTGCGCGTTCGCCCATCACAGACCGTGATCAGGGTTGAGTTCAGGGCCATCAAATATCTTGGTCACTCTCAATTAGCCGATCCTCGGCCTGTTGTTCTGTGAGGCCGGTCACGGTCCAGTGCGCGCGCGCATCCTGCGCATCATCTCGTGCAGAGCGCGGCCGACGAGGAAGCCAGCGAGCGATCCGCCCGCGAACATGGACGCGATACCCACATGATCGTCCCGCAAGTGACCGCGTGCCATCCACATCAGCACGGTGTGAATAACCAACTGCGCGAGAGCGAACGCAAACCCGGGAAGGACTCCGCCCCAGCGCGCGCGCCACAGAACGCCGCCGAGAAGCAGCGCGAACGGCAACGGACCGGCCCAGACCACGACGGCGACGGTAGCGAGCCAGTACCTTTTGTCCTCGAGCGCCCAGCCCGTGCCAAAGACGACGCACGCGAGCGCGAGCATGGTCACGAGATACCAGAGGCCGAGGCCGAACTCTCCGGCGTCCGGCCGCGGAGGAGCGACAGGTACGACGGCTGGGGTCGGCGCGACCGGCGCGTGATCGTGCGCCCCCTCCGCCGACGCGCTCTGCGTGGCGAAGGGTGCGCCGCAGTAGGTGCACTGGTCCGCGTCTGAGACAACGTCAGCGCCGCATCTTGGGCACGAGGCGATCCTCATTGCGGGGCCGCGCGCCGCGCCAGGATCTCTTCCATCTGCCCTAGCGCGGCGTTGTTGGGCCCGAGCGTGAGAGCGTCTCCGTAGTCACGGCTCACGAGCCCGGCGTACGTCTCGCGAAGCAGCCCCGCCGCGATCGGCGTACCCGGCCCATAAGACGCCCGAACTCCCGACTCGTCGCTTCCCCACGTAGCCGTGCGCGCTCGATGCACAGTTGATTGGTAATCGAGGGTGCCCCGAAGCACAAGCTTGGCTTTCATGCGCCTCTGGCGTGCGGTCCTCGGCGACGCGGCCCCCCCACATTCGGCGCCTTTCACGCGCCGGACACAGGCATGAAAGAGCATCGTGAAGAGCGCCGTAAGGTTGTACCGGACGACCTCCCGCAGCGCATAGGGCAGCATGAAGACGACATAAAAGTAGGTACTCGAGGGGCGGTGCATCATCGGACCGCGCGCGGATGACGCGGCCACGACCACGGGGCCTCCGTGGCGTGCAGCGTCGCGCGCCGGAGAGGTACGTTTAGCGGGTCGTCCTCTGAAGCGACCGACGCCCCAGCGGAATCTGCACGTTGCGCGGGTCGGTGCCAGCGAGGCTCTTCCAGCGCGGCGAACGGGTGCTCTCTGCGCCGCGAAACAAGGGCACCGCAACTTCGGCGCCGGTCGAGGTCGCCAGTCGGGGCGCAACACCGCACCTCGAACCTCCCTGCAGTGCTCCACCGTACCGGGTGGCCCTCCAGCGGCGCCCCACCACCAACGCCGGGACGCCGATGTCGGCCGCATCGCGACTAGCCCTCCCCCTTTTCGGCAAGGGTCTGGCCCGACAATCGATGCAAGGCTCGGCGGAAAGAACTGGTGATTCCGTGGGGGCGGTGGCGTCGCCCTGGAGACGCGCATCCTCCCTTCCATCCTGTGCTGCCGGGTACGGCCCCCGGTAAAGAGACGGAATGACCCGCAGCGAGGGCGAACCGTGCGGAATCGATCCGCGGCCGAGGGTTGAGTACCTGGGCATCATCCCGTCGCCTGTTCGGCTGTGCTGATGCCGGTCGATCTCAGGATGCACGGGACATCCCGCGAGACACCCCCAGAGGCTCAGTACCCAAGCGTCCCCAGGTCGGTAGCGCGGCTGCGGGAGTGGGAGACCGGACGCGTGGGGGCCAGGGATTCGCGCATGCCCTGCCGTGAAGAATCAGCGGGCACAGGTACCGGACGTTCCGGTGGCAGGACGACATGCGCGGGCGTGGTTGCGAGCGGTGCCTGGTCTGGCCGGCGCACGATCACCGGAACCGGAAGCTGAGGGAGAGCCGACGAGAGCACCGCGGCCGAGGCCGGAGCAGGAGATGGACCTCGCGCGGATTGAAGCGCGACAACACCACACAGCAGAATCAGTCCGATGAACAACGTTCCAGCAGCGATCAGCCAGCCCCGGCGACCGGACGCCGAGCCCGGCCGGACCAGCAGCGTGGGCACCGCCATCGGCGAGGGCACCGCAAAGCTCGCCGCGACGTCGTGGAACGCGAGCGGCGGCGTCTCCAAAGCCGGCGGAACACCCCACTGGTGCAGCGTCGGAACATACGCGACTTCGTTTGTATAAAAGGCCTCCCAGAGCGCCTGGCCACCGACCGAAGCAAAGGGTCGAAGCATCTCGCCAAACGCCCGCACCGAGGGCCAACGCGCCGCCGCATCCCGTGACATGGCGCGACCAAGAACCGATTCGAGGCCCGCCGGGAGCATCGGGCTCACCTCGCGAAGCCGCGGCAAAGGGCCGGTGGAGATCGCATTGAGAATGTCGAGGAGATTGTCCCCCGCGAAAGGACACTTCCCGGTCAGGCACTCGAAGAGAATCACCGCAAGCGACCATTGATCGCTCGGGGCGTCCACGTCGCGCGCCTCGCGGGCTTGCTCGGGTGACATGTATGACGGGGTGCCGACCATCGCACGGCTCATCGTCATCGCGCCGCCGGCCTCGCGCACCTTCACGACGCCAAAGTCCAACAGCTTGGGCTGCATCGCGCGGGTCGCCGTGCGCGCCAGGAAAATGTTGTCCGGCTTGAGGTCGCGATGCACCACGCCGCGCTCGTGCACCGAGGCCGCAGCAGACATCACCGCCAGCATGATATCGACGGCCTCCGCCGCGGGAATCACCCCCTCGCGATCGAGCCGCTCAGCCAGCGTCTCGCCATCGAGAAACTCCATCGCGATGTACGGCTGCCCCTCGTGCAAACCCAGATCGAACACCCCGACAATGTGCGGATGCTCCATCTGCGCGACGATCTCCGCCTCGCGCAGAAAGCGCTTCAACACGTCGGGATACCGAACGAACTCGCGGTGCAGCACCTTCAGCGCAGTGCGCTTTCGCAAAGGCATGCGCAGCGCCTCGTACACGGCACCGAAGGCCCCGGTTCCGAGCTTCCGGACGATCTCGTACCCACCAAACCGGGTGCCCGCCGGAAGGTCGTCCGCCGTCGCAGTGACATCCACGGTCTGAACCTTCAGGGCAGCATCGGCAGGTCGGTTCACGGCGGCGAACGCTACCACCGCCCCGGGGCTCACGCGCGCCCGCACGCTGCGCCGCGAGGCTACTCCGCGGCGCTGAGTTCCTGAAGCGCCGAGCTGATGCGCAGCACCCTCCCCGCCTCGGATGTGCTCGCCTGCACGTTGAGCGTCACCCGGTCGCCCTCCACATGCGCGGTGATCCCCTCGCGCAGCAACCTCCCGAGGCCCAGCAGCCGTACCGCCAACTGTCCCACCAGCTGCCGCGTCGAGGCATCCACCAGCCGCGCGATCTCCTGCGCCGCAGCCTCGGAGTGCGCCTGCCCCGCCACCCGCACGCGGACATCCCCCGGCACGTCGCCGCATGCCACGAGCCGATCGAGTCCTTCGCCCGTTCGGGCCATCCCTCTCATTCGCAGATTGACCCGCGTGCGAATCGCCGCGAGATCGGTGGCCACCTGCAGCGCGCCGTGTCGGCCCTCGACCAGTGTCCATAGATCGTCAAAGCGATGGTCGTCATTCATCGAGTGCCGCTCAGCGCCCAGAAGCCCCGCAGCCACCCGCCGCACCAGCGAACGCTCCATCACAATCACCACGTCGGCGGCCGGAAACATGTACGCCCTCGATCCGACGATGGTGTACGGCACCGCCCGCTCGCTGCCCTCCTCCGGGGCCGCGTCGTGCGCCGCCGCCCGCGCCGCGCGAATCACCGCTGCCCGGTCGTACGCGCCGCGCGCAACGATCACTGGCCACCCGGCGTGGGCTGCGGTGCCGGGCGGGAGGTACACCCCAAAGACCAGCTTTTCTGCTTGGTGGAGCGCGTCAAACCCCAACTCTCTCTGAACGCTGTCCACCTCGGCCCCGAGCGTGGTCGCCACCTCGAGCGCGCCTTCGAAATGGGGCGAACGACGAGCCTCCGCCAGCTCGAAGCGGCCCCACGCAACCGCACCCGGGGGCAGCAGCGCGAGCAACTCACCGTGAACATCGGGCGGGCGGGCCACCTCCACGACGGCGACGGCCGGGGTGCCCGTCGATGCGCAGGAGAGCGGTGCGAGCAGCGATAAAACGAGCGCAAGTCGATGACGAATCACGGCGCGGGTTCTATCACGCCTCTCGGCGCATCATCCCGTCAGGGGCTGTGCTAGGCGATGTCGCACCGAAACCCATGTTGTCCCACGCCATCGTCACCGCCACGGGCTCCACGCCCACCCGGGCGTGCCTCGTCCTCCACGGAATCCTCGGATCGAAGACCAACTGGCGCTCCCTCGCCCGTCGCTTCGTCGAGGCGCTCCCCGACTGGGCGTTCGTGCTCGTAGACCTCCGCGAACACGGAGCGTCGCTGGGCCTTCCTCCGCCGCACTCCCTCGCGGCCGTCGCCGCCGACCTCACGGCACTCGCCGACACGCTCGCGCTCCCGGTGCACGGAGTGATCGGTCACAGCTTCGGCGGCAAGGTCGCGTTGAGGCTCGCTCAGGAGACGCCGTCCCTCACCCATCTCGTGGTGGTCGATGCCAACCCCGGCGCCCGCCCCGATCGGCGCGGCTCCGAGGCATCGCTGCGCGCGCTCGACACCCTCGAGGCCATCGGTCCGCTCTGGGCCACGCGTGAGGCGTTTCTCGCCGCGGTGATCGCCGACGGCCACGACCGCAGCATGGCCGCCTGGCTCGCGATGAACCTCGAACACGCCGAACAGGGGTTTCGCTTGCGAATCGACGTGGGGGCGATTCGGTCGCTGCTCGACGGGTACTTCCGGGCCGACCTCTGGACCGTCGTGGAAGCCGCCCCCGCGGCACGTCGCACCACCTTCCTGCTCGGTGGAAACTCCGGCGTCATGGACGCCCTCGAACGAGCCCGCCTCGACGCCGTCACGGCCCGTGGAAGCTGCGAGGTGATCGTGGTTCCCGGGGCTGGGCATTGGGTTCACGTGGACGCGCCCGACGCCACCGTGGGCGCGGTGGTGCACGCTCTCGGCGCGTCGGAAGTGGTCAGGGCGAGCGGCTGAAGTCGCAGCTACCGGCGGGGGAGTTCATCACGCAGTTCGTCGGGAGAATCACCCGGGTCTGACCCATCCACGCGCCGGAGAGGAAGGTCCGAATCTGCTCCAGGGCGGCCTCGGAATGAACGCCATCCCGTGCTGCGAATCCATGGATGTCCGCCGAACTCGTGACGCTCGAGGGCACCCGATACTGGGTGATCGCGGAGCGCCCGTCCGCCGACGTCGCCGGGGTCACGCCCGCGATGGGAGTCAGCACTGCGCCGATCTGCACCGCGCCCAAAGACGACGCCGCGAACTCCGTCCCCAGGTTGGGCAGCACCGGATCGCCCATCGACTCTTGAATCAAAATCGGCCGCGGGCGTTCCGGCGCGTCGGCCCACGCCGCCCCGTCGATCTCGTCCCACAGCGTCTGGCTGATCGCCACCTGAAGCTGGATATCCAGGGTGCTCCCGTAGATGCGCTGGAGCCCGGTGCGCACGATATCGAAGAGCACCGAGCGCACGAGAAAGTGCGACCAGGCTGCCCCCGGCACGTTGGCCACGCCGGCGATAAACGCAGGTTCGGCGTTGACCATGGTGAGCCCGGTGGTTCCGCCGAGGGAGCCGCCCGCCCAGGTGAGCGTGTCGGGGTTCGCCCGCCGCCCCGCGAGGGGGTTGTTCATGGTGCCAACCATCGGCGCCGAGAGCACCTCACGCAGGCTCGACGCCGCCGGCAACGCCACTCCCTCCGGGGTCTCGCCGCGCATCGAGTGAATGACCGCCATGCCCCCGGCGAGGCTCTGCAACATCACGCTCGCGGCCTGCTCCACCCCGAGGCTCATCTTCACGAACCCAAGGAAGGTCGCGGCCATCTCCGACTCCGTGAGTCCATCGAAGCGGATGTTGATCTTCGCCGCGCCCGCCCCGGTGAGCAGCCCGTCAAAAGACGAGTCCGTCACCTCGCCGCCCATCCCGTGGCCGAACACCACCGCTGGGTACGCCCCGGTGCCGCCGCGCGGAAGCAGCACCCGAAACGGCGCGTCGTAGGTCATCCCCGCGATCGCCACCGGCCCCGTCGCCTGCCGCGTCACGAGCTTCTCCACGGTCACCCAACGGGGCAGTCCGCGAATGTGACCGTTGACCAGCAGTGCGCCCGACGCAAGCGTTGGTACAGAGACCGAATCAATCTGTACGGTCGCCGCACCATCTCGCAGGGCCTCGATCGCTCGCGCGCGCATCGCCCGCAAAGCCCCAAGCGGTTGCTCCCGTGAGCGGGTCACGAAGCCCCACACCCGAAGCACCCGGGCCGGGTCGATGCCCGCCTGCGCCAGCAGCGCCCGCGTCGGCACATGCCACGCTCGGAGTTGCTCTTGCGCAGGCGTCCGCGGTGCCTGCAGGCCGAGCGCTACGCGGGTCTCGTCGTTTGCCCGCAGCGTCGCACCACCCACCGCACGGAGGCTGTCGAGCACCACCGCGATGTGCTCCGTGGCGGGGGCGAGCAATGTGCGCGGATACGCCACGATGCCCGACTCTGGATCCCGGATGTCCTGCGGCGCGACCATCATCGGCCGCAGCGGAATCACCGTTCCGCGAGTGGCTCCCTCCGCGACGATGAGACGCACCGCGCCGGTGGTGCCGTCTCCGAGGGTCGATTCGTCGAGAATGGCGGGAAACGCCACCACCAGGGGCGAGGCGCGGGAGAATCCGTCCGCGCGCTCAAGGCCCGCTACGCGGTCGCCAGCAACGAGGCCCGCGGGAGGAATCTGCAGGCGAAGGCGGGTGACCTGCGTGTCATCGGCCTGGGTAAACGCGCTCGAAGGCCAAGGGGTGAGGCACCGCGTCGGGTCCGTCGGATCACACCCCAGCGCGAGCGCACGGTGCTCGCCCGCCGCCCGATCCGTGACTGGCACGATGGGCCCGGTGTCCGTCCCCGCGGGCGCGTCCGCGCCGACGTCCGCAGCGTCCGTTGTCGAAGAGGCGTCGAGCATCGGCGAGACCGGGGCGTCGTCACATCCGGCGATCGCCCAGGTGGAGAGAAGAAAGCCCAGCACCGCATGTCGAAGGTTCACGGCGACGAAGCTATCGCAGGCGTCAGCCGCCGCGAAGTGCGGAGATTACGGCGCAGGAAGCGAGAGCGGACGGCCAAGCCCGGTGCCCTGGGCGAGCCCGGTCATGACCTTCACCATCAGCCGCTCCATGCCGGGAACCCTCATGCTCAGCGGAAATCCGAGGTCGCGCAGCCACCCGAGCGCTGCGTAATCGCTCTGAAACCAGGGCGTCAGCCATCGCGTCGCGAGCTCATAGAAGCCCAGATTTGACCGGCGTGTTCGAGAGTAAAGCGCGAGGCCCGACGCGAGTTCTGGCTGCTTCGCGAGCGCCTGGGCCAGCACCATCGCGTCCATCAGCGCGAGGTTGGCCCCCTGGCCAAGCTGAGGACTCATCGCGTGCGCGGCGTCGCCCAGGTACACGACGCGGTCGGTGTTCCACGGGTACATCGCGACGTCCTGGTAGCGGGTGAAGACGAACTGCTGCACATCGACGACCTGATCGAGCACCGCGTCGAGCGCCGGGATGAACTCTCGCAACTCCTGCTTGCAACGGTCGAGGCCGCGCGCCTTCCAGGCGTCCACCCGATCATACCGAACCGAGTAAAACAAACTCACCTTGCGTGGTCCCGTGCCATCGCCGGGACCGAGGCCCGTGGGCAGCGCGCCCACCATCCGGCGAGTGCCGTCGAGCACCTGGTGGAGCCCGCGAGTAAATCGCCCCTCGGGATCGTCGAGCACACACCACATGGCCCCCCACGGGTACGGCCGCACGGACTTTCGAATGACAGTGTCGTCTCTCAACTGCGAGCGCGAGCCGTCGGCCACCACGCACAGTTCGTGCGGCCCCAGCCTCGTGCCATCCGATTGCACGAACCACAGCCCGGCGTTGTCTGACGTAGCCGCGAGATCCTCCACCTCGACGCCGGTTTTCAGCGTGGCGCTAGACGATCGTACGGCCGCGAACAATCGCTCGAAGAGCGCGCCGCGGTGCAGCCCATATCCCCGATGACCACCGGGAAGCGCGCTGTAACGCAGCTCGAAGAGTTGCCTCCGTCGCAGCGTCTCGCAACGCAGCAACTCCAGCGGCTCGGCCCGATTCAAGACTTCGTCGAGCAGCCCGAGGGCCGCGAGCACTGCCTGGCCCGTGGGCTGAAGCATGATGCCCGCGCCCACCGCCTTCGGTTGATCGATGCGCTCGTAGACGGTCACCTTGTGCCCCGCGCGGGCCAGCAGCAGCGCCGCCGCCGCGCCCGCTGTTCCGCACCCGACCACGCCAACGTCCATCGCGCGAGCCACCATCAGACGACGTCGAAGCTGTAGCCGCCGTCCACGTAGGCCTGCGCCGCGACGCCCTTGCGCAACTCGTCGTCGTTGTCGTCGAAAGCCGCGAGGTTCGCCTGCATCCGCCGCTCGGCCATGTTGGCGAAGGTCATCGTGATCTCCACCTCCCGACGCGCCCCCTCCTCGCCCTTGCGATCGATCGCCCGCGTCGTGCGCGAGATCACCGCCGCCAACGCGTAGAGGTCCGTCGCCAGATCAGCCACGCGGCGCTGCGTGTACTGCATCTCCGCGATGTCCTTGCCGTGCTTGCGGAGCACCTTGTCCACGCTCTTCTGGAAGTGCGCGACGTACTCCTCGAAGAGCACCACTTCTCGCCGCAGGGTGTTGTGCGCGCGGTTCATCCGCTCTCGGCCGAAGGTCGTGCGCGCCCGCTGCATCGCAAACTCGTACATCAGCCCCATCCCCTTGATGGGTTCACGGATGGCCCGCACCACCTCGGCCAACTTGCGCCCGGGCCCCTGCATCCCGCTCAGCGCCACGAACGCGCGCAGCACCTCGTTGGTGCCCTCGAAGATCGGGTTCGCCCGCGCGTCGCGCAGCATTCGCTCGCAGGGGTGCGGCTGCTGGTATCCGAGGCCCGCCGCGATCTGCATCGCGTCGTCGGCCAGGCGCCATAACACCTCGCTCCCAAACACCTTGCAGATCGCGCTCTCGAGAGACCAGTCCGGCACCTTCGCATCGACCATCCCGGTGGTCAGGTAGACCATCGACTCGAGCGCAAAGGTCTCCGCCATCATTCGCGCGATCTTGTCCTTGATCATCCCGAACTCACCGATGGGCCGACCGAAGGCCCGGCGCTCTTGTGCCCGGTCCACGGACAATCGGATGAGCCGACGGCACATTCCAACGCAGCCGGCCGCGAGCGAGAGGCGACCGCCGTTGAGCACCTCCATCGCCACGCGAAACCCCCGTCCCGCCTCGCCCAGAACGTTCTCCGACGGAACCTTCGCGCCTTCGAATCGGATCCACGGCGTGGAGGTCGCGCGCAGCCCTAGTTTGAGATCGTTGGGGCCACGTACCATCCCCTCCCCGGCCTCCACGAGGAAGGCCGTGATCCGGGGTTTGGAGCGCAGGTCAAACGCCGTCGTTCGCGCGAAAACCGTGATGATGTCGGCCCGCGAGCCGTTGGTCACCCAGGCTTTGGTTCCATCGATGGACCATGTTTCGCCAGCGCGATCGAGTTCACCGCGGGTCTGGATTCCCGCAGCATCGCTGCCTGCGCCGACCTCGGTAAGGGCGAAGCCGCCGATGCGCTCGCCGCGCGCCATCGCAGGCAACAATCGACGTCGTTGGGCCTCCGTACCAAATAGCAGGATGCCCGACGTTCCCAGGGAGAGGTGGGCGCCCACGGTCACCGCAAGCGAGGCGTCGTAGCCGGCGATCTCCTGGATGATGCGAGCGAACCCCGTGGCCCCGAGGCCGGAACCGCCGTATTCGGTGGGCACTGTCAGCCCGAAGAGTCCGAGGTCACGCATGCCCTGGAAGACCTCCGGGGGAATCTCCGCCGCGCGGTCGATGGCGCCGGCGTCGATGTGCTTGCGCGCGAAGTTGCGGACGCCGTCGAGGATGAGCCCGATGTGCTCTCGCTGTTCACGTCCCGGCTCGGGGTACGGAAACACCATCTCTTCGGGAATTACGCCGTGAAACACGGACTTGAGGAAGCTCTCCTCCATCGCCATAGGTGCCGCCCTACCATGCGACACCGCCACGGGTCATCCGTCGCGCGCACATTCCCGCCGCCCCTTCCAGGCTCACGCTCCCGCGTGCTGTCATCTCCAGCATGAACACCTCACCGTTGGTGCCTTGCGGGGGCTGCCACCGCCACGTTCGCGCAGACGAAGCGGCGTGTCCGTTCTGCGCGCACGCGCTGACCAACGCCTCCCTCGCGGGCATCGTCCCAGAGCCGGGGCTGCGTCTCAGCCGCGCGGGGGTGCTGGCCTTCGCGGCGGCATTTCTCTCGACGGCGTGCCAGTCGCAGTCAGGCTCCACGACCGTGCAACCGCCCGTTCAGGCGGAAGACGCCGGGATGGTGCAGACCATCTACGGCGGACCGCCCGCGCCCGTCGACATCGCCGTCCCCGCGGACGCTGCGATGCCGTTGATGCCGTCGATTCCGCCGACCGTGCCGGTCGTTCGTCCGTCGCTGCATCACGCAAACGACCCGGCCGCGGCCCCTGCGTATGACGTGGCGCCGGTGGTCGATCCGCCGCGCCGACCGGCCTCTCCGGGGAGCATGTCCACGCGCTATGGCGGACCCCCACCGCCCTTCCACAATTCCGATCGTTGATGCAGGCGCAAGGGGAGCGATCCAACCTGACGGCAAGTGCCGACCCATTCGGTGCATCCCGGATCTTCCCGCGCTTGCCGGAACGGTTCTCCGATGCCTAGAGTGCATTCCAACGTGGAACCAGCACCCGAGAAGCCTCTACGCTTCATCGGCAAGTACGAGGTCCGGGGCGAACTGGGCCACGGCGGCATGGCCGTCGTCTATCGGGCCCACGACCCGACGCTGGACCGCGAGGTGGCCATCAAGGTTCTGCACCCGCACCTCGCACAGGATCCCGAGAGCCGGATGCGGTTTGAGCGGGAGGCGAGGGCCGCCGCGCGGCTGCGACACCCCAACATCGTGGAGGTCTACGAGTTCTCCGAAGGTGGCACCGAGGCTTCCTTCATGGTCACCGAACTCATCGATGGCCCGACGCTCCGGCGGTTCTTCGAAGGCCGGGAGGAGATTCCCGCGGAGATCGCGGCCGCCATCGGGGTGGTGCTCTGTGACGCGCTGATGTGCGCGCACTCCCAGGGGGTCGTGCACCGCGACGTGAAGCCCGACAACCTCATGCTGGCCAAAGGGCGCCTCAAGCTCACGGACTTCGGCATCGCGCACGTCGCCGACCAGCACGAGATGACCTCGACCGGGCAGGTGCTGGGCTCGCCGGCGCACATGGCGCCCGAACAGATCGAGGGCTCGCAGGTCGATGCGCGCACCGACCTGTTTGCCGCGGGCACCGTTCTCTATCTGCTCGCCACGCGACGCCTGCCCTTTGATGGACCCAGCACCCACAGCCTCCTGCGAAAGATCCTCGATGGCGACTACCCCGATCCGCTGCGCTCGGCGCCGACGGTCGGCCATCGCTTCGCGGCCATCGTGAGTCGCTCCATGGCGCGCTCTCCCAGCGATCGCTACCCCGATGCAGCCGCGCTGCGGGAGGCGCTGCTCGCGCTCTGCGCCGAAGTCGGCTGGGACGATCCAATCAAGGAGCTTGATCGGTACTTCGCCGACCCCGATGGGGTGACCGAAAAGGTGCAATCGACGCTCATCGTACGGCTGCCCGCGCTCGGTCTCGCGGCTCGCAGCCGGGGCGATCTCCGAGAGGCGATGGGGTACTTCAACCGCGCCCTTGCGATCGACCCAGGCAACGCCCGGGTGCTCTCCATGGTGCGCAGCGCGGCCCGCGCCCACCGGCGACGGCGCACCCTTCGCTCGGCGTCGATCGTGGGAGGTGCCGCGCTGGCCTCGACGCTCCTGGGCCTCGCGCTGACCACGCTCATCCCAAAGGCCCCGACGCCGGTGACCGGCGCGCCGACGATCGACCCGGTGCAGCGCCCCCTGGTGATGCCACCGCTGCGAGCCACCGAGACCGCCCGGCCGAATCTGGTGCCCGATGTGCCTGTGGTCGTGCCGCGCCCCCCTGTCCGTATTCCCGATCGGCACGGTGCAGCGGAGCTTGTTGGCGCTGCCCCGGTGAGGGTGCTGCGCGACGTGAGAATCGTCCCCAATCCCCGCAATTTGATGTATTCCATCGGTTCTGGTGGATCGTTCGTGCCGTACAGCTCTGCGGACCCGCCGCTGCACCTGCCGGTGGGGCAACGCGCGACGATTCACTTCCTCAGCCCGGGTTGGGAGCCCCTCGTATGGTCGGAGGTGATCCCTCCCGGTACCGAGGCGCTCGTCGTGCGGCCGCGCCTGCGGGCGCTGCGTGCGGTCGGCGACACCAGCACCCGGGCCGCCGGGCCTCCCTGATATCCGCCTTCGTCGTCACCATGGCATTCTCGAAGGTTGCGCGGGCCGACGAGTTCGACGATTTCATCGCCGCCCGCGACGCGTACATCAATGGAGAATACGCCCGTTCGACCCACGAACTCGAAGACCTCATCGGCCGCGCGAACACCCCGCAGTTGGCGCTCGTTCGACCGACGGCGCGGAAGTACCTCGCGGCGTCGCTCTTCGCCCAGCAACACGAGCCCGAGGCTCGGCTCGTCATCGCCGACCTTCTCCGCGAAGACCCACGCGCACGCCTCGACGCGGCGTCGTTCGAAGACCGTTTCGTGCGCCTGTACGACGACGTCGTCCGGATGATGGAGCCCTCCCTCGACCGCCTCCTCGTCGATCGGGCGCAGACTCGACGACTCGAAGAGAACACCCGCGATGCCCGCCGTGCTCTCGCGCTCGAACTCCTCGGCACCGAAGCTCGCGTCGAGATCGTGCCCCGCTGGCAAACCTTTGTGCCCTTTGGCGTCGGGCAGTTTGCCAACCGACAAACCGGGCTCGGTGTGGTTTTTCTCTCCCTGGAAGCGGCCTTCCTGCTCGGGAGCGTGGCGGCTGCGGTCATCGATCAGGCGGTGCAATCGCCGACGCAGCCCGCGGGCGTCTTCGAACTCGGAGCCGATGACGCCCGCGCCAACGCCGCGCTCGGCATGCGGGTTCTCAACTGGAGCCTGCTCAGCGCCTTCGTGGTCACCACGGCCATCGGGGTCTGGCGCGCCAACGCCGACTATGTTCCGCAGCGCGTGATCAACCGCGTGCCGCGGCCCATTCCACCGATGCTCCAGGGGGTGCAGTTCTCGTCTTCGCCTGGCGGCATGGGCGCATCGCTATCGCTTAGTTTCTGAATCTTCGTGCGTCGATGAATCACCGGGCGAAGATCAACTGTCACATCGGCTATACCCGTGTCAGAAAGGCCAACCGTGCAGAACAACACTCCCTCTCGTCGTCGCTGGATCCTCGCCGGAAGCGCCCTCGGCTCCATGGCTCTTGTCATCGCCCTGATGGCCGCGACCGCCCCGCCCGTCGAGGCCCAGGCCGCCGAAGGCGTGACCCAGTTCAATCGTGCTTGCGGCCGTTGTCACCCGCATGGCGATGAAGACACCGGCCCCGACATCCACGGAAAGAACCTCTCCGTCGAGGCCATGACCAAGGTGATTCGGCAGGGCACCAACAAGATGCGGGCGATCACCCCGACGAAGCTCACGGACGCCGACCTCGAACACGTGATTGCCTATCTCCGCACCCTCCGCGCCGTGCGCTGATCACATCACTGAAGCACCAGCGCACTGCCCCGTGCGATGCGCGCGCCGCGCAGGATGCTTCCCCCCTCGTGCTGACAATTCTCGATGCGAATGTCCCAGTTTCCCGGCGGAACACGGATCGTCCGCGTCGCCCCCTCCGCGACCGTCCCGCTCCCGAGGACGTCGTCGGTCCACGAGTCGCCGTTGATGGGTGAAAGATAGAGAAAGCAGATGCTGTCCCGCGTGCGGTTCACCACGGTGACCGGCACGGTCATTCCGTCGACGAAGATGCGCGGCGAAGACGCACACGCAAGCGGCAAGCAGAAGAGAAAGAAAGCCGTAAAGACGCGCACGCCGCGGAGCATGGGGGCTGCGCTGGCAGGTGGACAACTTTCCCGGCGCGCACATCACGACGCCAGTCGCGGCGAGCCCAAGGTATGCTTGGGTAAGTCGTAGTGTGAGGTCCTGATGCCATGCCTCCGTTGGGTCGGCGCAAGCGGTCGCGGCCAGCTCTTTCCGATCTACAAATCCATCACCACCGTTGGCAGCGCCGGGGGTAACGACGTCTTGTTGCCCGCACCGGGCGTGGCGTCGTGGCATGCGCAGATCGTCTTCGATGGACGGGATTTCGCCCTCGAGGAGAGCGACCCGGTGGCGGAGATACAGATCAACGGAAAGCGCAAGCGACGCGCCCGACTGGGCCACAACGACCGCCTTATGTTGGGCGAAGCAGAACTGGCATTCTCCCTCTTGGAAGAGTCCGACGGCCCCGGAAAGGCCTCCGGCGCCGACGGCGCAACCGCAGAATTTACAGGGCTACGTAAACTTTTCCAGTTCAGCGAGCGGCTGCTCGTGACCCGCGACGTGCAGGCGCTGCTTGAGGCCCTGCTCGACGGCGCCATCGAGGCCACCGGGGCGGACAAGGGCTTCGTGGTGCTGCTCCGAGAAGGCAAGACGGAGGTGCGGGCAGCTCGCAATCTTCGGCAGGAAAACCTCCCGGACGCCGTGCGTCACCTCTCCGACAGCATCATCGCGCGCGTCATCGAATCGAAGCGTCCGCTCATCGTGCAAGACGCCACGCACGACTTGATGTTCAAGGGCGCCGCGTCGGTGATGAACCTCCGGCTGTGCTCGGTGATGTGCGCGCCGCTCATCGCCGGCGGCGACCTGCTCGGGCTCATCTATCTGGGCAACGACCGGGTGGCCAACTTGTTCGAGCCGCGCACCATGGACGTGCTCACGGTCTTCGCCTCGCAGGCTTCGCTCATCCTGCAAAACGCCCTGCTGCTGGAGACGTTGCGCACGGACAATGCCGAACTCGAGAAGAAGCTGAAGAGCCAGCGCTTTGGGGAGATTATCGGCAGCTGCCCGTCGATGCTCGACGTGTATCGCAAGGTCTCCAAGGTCGCGCCGACGGACATCTCCGTGCTCATCACCGGCGAGACCGGCACAGGCAAAGAACTGATCGCGAGGGAGATTCACAACCGCTCGTCGCGGGCGGCAGGGCCGTTCATCGTGATCAACTGCGGGGCGATCCCGGAGAACCTCATGGAGTCCGAGCTTTTCGGGCACGTGAAGGGCGCTTTCACCGGGGCGGTCACCACGCGCATCGGGAAGTTTCAAAGCGCCAATGGAGGCACGCTCTTCCTCGATGAGATCGGGGAGTTGCCGCTCAATCTTCAGGTGAAGCTGCTGCGCGCTCTGCAAGAGCGGGTGGTCACCAAAGTGGGTGACAGCAAGCCCGAAGCCGTGAACATCCGCGTGCTCGCTGCGACCAACCGCGACCTCGATGAAGAGATTCGCAAGGGCGGGTTTCGCGAGGACCTCTACTACCGTCTCAACGTGGTCAACCTCTTCTTGCCGCCGCTCCGCGAGCGCGGTGACGACGTCGTGGTGATCGCTCGGCTCCTACTGCAAAAGAACGGACCGGAGATGAACCCCGCTGTGCGCGGGTTTACCCCCAACGCGCTCATCGCGATTAGAAAGTACGACTGGCCGGGCAACGTGCGGCAGCTCGAAAACCGAGTGAAAAAAGCGCTCGTGCTGTGCGATCGATCGCTGCTCGGACCGGAAGACCTCGATCTCCACCCGGAGGCCCTCCAGACCATCGTTCCGCTCGAAAAGGCCAAGGAAGACTTCCAGCGGCGGTACATTCTGGATGTACTGGAGCGCAACAACGGCAACCGCACGAAGACCGCTCGCGACCTAGGCGTCGATCCCCGCACGATCTTCCGCTACCTGGAGCGAGAAGGCGGCCCGACGCCCGGTGGTTCGAGCGAAGAGTGAGCGGGAAACGACACCGGTGCCCGCCTGCGTCGGCCGTGAACGGGAACTCGCCTGGATCACCGCGCGCCTCGACGCGACGAGCGCCAATGGCACCGGCGCAGTGCTGGTGTCGGGCCCGTCTGGCATCGGCAAATCGCGGCTCATCGATGAACTACGCGATCAGGCGCGGAGTGCGTCGTTTCCCGTGCTGGAGGGGTGGTGCATCCGTCACGCGGCGTTCGCGCCATTTCTTGCCATCGCGTCGCAGGCTCTCGCCTGGCTGCGGGCCCGTGACGAACAGCATCTGCTTAGCCCGGCGCACCTTGAGGCGCTCGCCCCGCTTGTCAGCACGCGCGCCCCACGAGGGCGCGAAGAAGTAGACGCCACCGAGGCCGCCGCGGGATTCACCGAGGCCGTCACCCGCCTCCTCTCGGCGGTCGGTCGGCAACGACCGGTGCTCGTATTGATCCGCGGCGCGGCGCGCATGGACGAGGCCTCGAGCGCGCTGGTACGCGCGCTGCTCGACTCCGCTGGGCCCGCGGGAGAGCCCACGCCCGGCGCGGCGTCGGCGCTTCTCGTCGCCTCGACGCGGGAGCGCGAGTTGGCCACTGCGTTCGACCACGCGCGCGCCGAGGTGCTGCCGGTGCACGGCCTCGAACCCGAGGCGCTCGGACGCCTGCTGACCGAACCGGGGCTGCTGTCGCGCCTACACGCAACGACGGATGGTAACCCCGCGGTACTACTGGGACTTCTCGGACGCCCACCGTCGTCGCGGGGCGACGAGGTGCGCTCGCGGATGGATGAACTCGGAGAGGTTCCGCGACGCGTGGTGGCGACGCTCGCGCTGGCAGACCGACCGCTGCCCGTGCTCGTGCTCGCGGCCACCATCGGGGTCGATGCTCCGTCGGTGCATCGCGCGGTGCCGCCGTTGGTCGGAGCCGACCTCGCACGCCGCACGCTCGACCCGACCGTGGGCGACGTGGTGGTGGGACTCGCGCGTCACGACGACGGGGCGCGCGTACTCGCCGGGTATGCCGACGCGGAGTGCGCGGCGATCCGCGCGCGGCTCGGGGTAGCCCTCGCGGAGTGGGGCCGCGCGACCCCGGAGGAAGTGGTGCTCCACCGCCTCGCCGGGGGGGCCGGCGCGGGGCTTGTCGGCGAATCCCTGGAGGTCGCGCGATCGCTGCTGCAACGGCATGCGCCGGCGTCGGCGCTGGCCCTACTCGAGGCGTGCGCACAGATCGCGGACGCCACCGCGCTAAAGGAAATCGCCACGCTGGCGGTCGCCGCCGCCCGCGCTGCGGGCTCGGAAAAAGAGGCGCGCGGACACGTGCTGCGGGCACGCGAGGCGAACCCCAGCGACGCCGAACTCGCCCGGCTCGAGGCGGTGATCGCGTTGAGCGAAGGCGACCTGGCGCGGGCCGAGAGGGCGCTCGAGCAGGCGGAGACAAACCTGTCTCCCGGCGACGACGAACAGCGGGCGATGGTGCTGCTCAGCCGCGCCGAACTCCGGTACCAGCAAGGCCGCTTCGAGGAGGCTGAGCGCCTCGCCATGGACGCCATCGCGCGAACCACGGATCCGAAGCGCATCGCCGAGGCGCGCAACGTCGTGACGAAGGTGCTGCTCGTCCGCCGCGACTTTGACCGTGGTCAGGCCTGGACCGAGGAGTCGCTGGTTCTGGCCCGTGCGCGGCGATCGCAGGATGAACTCCTACGGGGGTTGATCAACCTCGGAGTCGTCGCGATCTGGCGGGACGATCTGGATGAGGCGCAGCGGCGCTTTGCCGAGGCACGAGCGGTGGCGCTGCGCGGCGGATCGATGATGTTGCAAGGCGTACTGCTCGAGAACGAGGCAGTCGTGGCGCACCTGCAGGGCCGCTACGGCGACGCGCTGCGCTCATACCAGGAGGCACTCGAGATTCTTACCAGGGTTGGTAATCGCCGCTTTGTCGCGCGGGTCGCCAACAATCTGGGTGAACTCTACGCGCAGGTGGGAGCGAGCGATCGGGCGCGACGGCTGTGCGAGCACGCGGCGCGGGTGGCCCGCGGGCTGACCGGATCTCTCGCGGCGGAGTCGCGGATGCTGCGCGCGCAGGTCGAGTTGGTGGAGGGCCGGGCGGACGCTGCGGCGGAGTCGGCGCGCGAGGCGGCGAGGCACTTCGCGGCGGCCGGGGACAGCGAACGGCTGGCAGGGGCGCGGCTGCTGCTGACGCGGGCGGCACTGTTGGACGGCGACGTCGCTCGGGCGGGGCAGCTTTTGAGCGAGGTTCCGGACGGCGAGGAGGTGTCGCCGCGAACCCGGGCGGAGCGCGCGGCCTTCGAGGCAGAGTGGGAGCGAGCGCGCGGTCACGACGGCCTCCCGACGGCGAGAAGGGCGCTCGAGCGCGCGGAGTCGGTCGGCGATCGGGAGCTACAGTTTCGCGCGGAAGTGCTGGTGTCGACCGCGCTTCTGCACCGGGGTGATGTGCTCACCGCGCGGCGACACGTGGAGCGAGCGGCGTCGCTTCGGGCGACGATCCTCGGGGCGGTTCCGGACGCGCTGCGGCCCGGCTTTGGAGCGCAGCTTGAGCGCACGGGCATCGCACTGCTCGAGGCGCGGCTGGAGACCTACGCCGCCCCGGTGATCGCCGTGACGATGGCGCCGCGGGTAAGCATCGCGACGCCGACCATGGAGCCCACGGGGCTGATCGGGGACAGCGCCGCGATGCGCGAGCTACGCCGGCGAATCTTACGAGTGTCGCCTCAGGACGTGACGGTGTTGATTCAGGGCGAGTCGGGCACCGGCAAGGAGCGCGTTGCGGAGGCACTGCATCGTGGGTCGCGAAGGCGCGAGGGCCCACTGGTCAAGGTGAACTGCGCGGCGCTCGCAGAGGGCGTGCTGCTGAGTGAGCTTTTCGGACACGAGCGCGGTGCCTTCACGGGCGCCGATCGACGGCGACGAGGGCGCTTCGAGATCGCCGACGGAGGGACGATCTTCCTCGACGAAATCGGCGACGTGTCGCCAGCCACGCAAGCGGCGCTGCTACGGGTGCTGCAAGAGCGATCGTTCGAGCGCGTCGGAGGCAACGAGACGCTCCGGGTGGACGTGCGAGTGCTGGCCGCGACCAACCGCGACCTCGACGCGATGGTTGCCGCGCGAACGTTTCGCGAAGACCTATTTTTCCGGCTGAGCTCGCTCACCATCAAGCTGCCGCCGCTGCGCGATCGTCGGGATGATCTACCGACGCTGGCGGCGTGGTTTCTGGAGCGCGCGGCGGTTGAATCGGGGACACGCCCGCGACGCCTGACCACGGCGTCGCTGCGTCGGCTGAGCGAGCACGCCTGGCCCGGCAACGTGCGAGAGTTGGAGAACGTTCTACGGGCCAGCGCGCTGCTCGCGGAGACCGAAGACCTGAGCCCGGAAGATCTGCAAGGCCTGCCGGACGTGCCGCGCGTCACGCTGACCGCCAGCCAACCGGGCATGCCCCCTCCCCCGCCGACTACTTCGTTTAACGAGATCGATCTGGTCTATCAGCGCATCCGCGCTGGAGGTGTGGCGCTCTTCGACATGCGCCGGGAGATCGAGCGCGGCTGCATCGCGCAGGCACTTGAGGAGGCCGGCGGCAACATCACCCACGCCGCCACGCTGCTGGGAATGAAGCGCCCGCGGTTGTCTCAACTGGTGCGGGAATACGGGCTTGCCAAGGGTTCTGCACCCTAGGACA
Organism: Deltaproteobacteria bacterium; assembly: GCA_947477565.1. Classification (GTDB taxonomy): domain Bacteria; phylum Myxococcota_A; class Polyangia; order Polyangiales; genus SCUS01. The sequence continues at coordinate 28,222 of CANJUR010000010.1, read as the reverse complement.
CTCAATGACCATGAAGTTCACTCAGGCTCTCGGTGTCCTCGCAGTGTCCTCGTGCCTCTCGGCTGGATGCGCGAACACCGGCGCACCACAGCTCACAGGCAGCGCGTCGACGCGAGCGGCCAGTGGGGCCTTCGGCGGCGGGATGAGTGGGGCGGTGGCGCGCGGCATCGGGGGTGATCGAGTGGGCGCTTCGCTTTCAGGCGGAATCGGGCGCGATGAGTTCCGCGTGAACGAGTCAGCCAGTCCGTCCGAGCGCGATCCTCAGTTCGCAGGGCCGACGCCGCAGGTGCCGATTCCCCACGACGGTCGTCACGGTCAGCCCACGGACTGGTGAACCTCTACTTCGCGTCTGTGTAGGCCGCCGCGACCTGCGGCAGGCTGTGATTCATCCGAACAACCTTGGTGCGTAGATATCCGCGTGAGTGCGCGTTGGGCTCGATGAGCACCGGAACCCTCTCACGCACCACGACACCGAGCGCCCGGAGCGCCGAAATCTTCTCGGGATTGTTCGTCAACAAGCGCACCGAGCGCACTCCGAGATGCTCCAGCATCGCCGCCGCGCTCTCGTAACGTCGGGTGTCGTCGGGCAACCCCAACTGGCGATTCGCATCGACCGTATCAACCCCATGCGACTGCAACGCGTACGCCCGAATCTTGTTGGTGAGGCCAATTCCCCGCCCCTCCTGGCGCAGGTAGAGCACCACCCCGGGGGACTGTCGCGCGATGTAGCCCAGCGAAAACTCGAGTTGCTCACGACAGTCGCATTTGAGCGAGCCCAGCACCTCGCTCGTGAGGCACTCAGAGTGAACACGTACCGCGACGTCGCTCGCCCCACGGACGCCGCCGGAGACGATCGCGAGATGTTCTTTGTCGGGGTCGTCGTCGTAGCGAAAGACGTAGACCTCGAAGGTGCCGTGCCGGGTGGGCAACGGTGAACTCGCCTCGACGTGGAGGCTGTTGAGATCTGCGCGACCGTGCTGGCTCTCGCTCATGTCGTCCTTTCGGGGTCCGTCGGCGGTCGATTCGTATTCGGGCTCGACGGGTGAGATGCATCGCGAGGCCCGGGGTCTCGCACGTCCACGCCGATCGGGAAAAATCGATCAAACTGGGCCGTTGCGGACGAATGGAACCGCAGCAACGCAGACGTTTGCGATGCGCCCCGTGCTGCCCTAGTTTGCCGCGCCACGAGAGATCGGCCGAGGAGTGTTGTGATGAGCGAGTCCGTGCTGGTCGTCGGTGGAGGTCTCGTCGGCGCACTGATCGCGCTGCGACTCGCGGAGGCCGGTCTGCCGGTGCGAGTGCTCGACCGCGACCATCCCGGCGCGGAGTCCTCTTCCGCAGGAGCGGGCATCCTCGCGGCGCAATCCGAGGCGATCGAATCCGGACCGATCCTGGAGCTGGGCCTGGCTAGTCGGGCGCTACACGCAACGTTGAATCAGGAACTCATCGGACTGACGGGCGGCGGCAGCGGATACCGACAAAACGGTACGCTCATCCCCACCACCGAGGGCGATCACGCAGATCACCTCGCGGCGCACCTCTGGCAGCGGACACGGGGACTTCGGCTCGAGTCGCTCGACGCGTCGGCGACCCGCGCGCTCGCGCCTGGACTGCACGCGCGATTCACCAGTGGTGTGTTCTTCCCTGAGGATGCTTCCGTAGACCCGCCGAAGCTGATGGCAAGCGCGATCGAGGCCGCAGCGAGGAAGGGTGTTCAGTTCGAGCACGGTGCGACGGTGCGCGAGGTGATGCAGAGCAGCGGGCGCGTCACGGGCGTGCGCACCGACCACGCGACCCGTAGCGCCGAGGTGGTTGTTCTCTGTGCGGGCGCATGGAGCGAACAGGTCGCGGGCGCGCTCGACGACTCGCAGCAGATCAGGCCCGCCAGGGGACAACTCGCCGAACTCGCGCTGAGCCCGGTTCCCTTCGGCCCAGTGCTCTTCGCCGGCGGCGGTTACCTCTTGCCGCGATCGGACGGACGCGTCTGCGTCGGCAGCACCATGGAGATGGTTGGCTTCGCCCGCGGCACCACCGCGGCTGGTATTCGCACTCTGCTCGACCGCGCCATCGATGCCGTACCCGCCCTCGGCGACGCTGAGGTGACGCGCACCTGGTCGAGCTTTCGACCGCGCTCACCCGATGGGCTGCCCTTCGTCGGCGGGCTCGGCGTGCACGGCCTCTACGTCGCAGCGGGCCACCACCGCAGCGGCATCCTCCTCGCGCCGATCACGGCCGAGATCGTGCGCGACCTCATCGTTGATGGCCGACGACATCGGCTCCTCGACGCCATCGCCCCCGAGCGCTTTCGAAAGCACCGCCCCGGATGACCACCCTCATCGATCGCTTCGTCCTCGCCAACGGGCTGCAACACCACGTGATCGAGCACCCCGCGGGTGAGCGAGGCACCGTGGTGCTCTTGCATGGCTACCTCGACCTCGCGCGCTCGTTCACTGAAGTCATCACCGCGCTCGGCTCCGCGGGCTACCGCGTCTTTGCCCCGGATTTCCGGGGCCACGGCGACACCGCCCGCGTACCCCCGGGCGGGTACTACCACGCGATGGACTACGTCGCCGACCTCGACGACCTCCTCGACGCGCTCGACCTCGACCGCGTCCATCTCGTCGCCCACTCCATGGGCGGAACCGTCGCGACCCGCTACGCCGGCGTCCGCCCCGAACGCGTCACCACGCTCGCTTTGATCGAGGGCGTCGGCCCTCCCGCGATGCCCGCCGACGTCACGCCCGATCGAACCCTCGGCTGGCTCAACGCCCTGAAGAAGGCCCGCACGCGCGTTCCCCACACGATACGCTCGCTCGACGAAGTCGTCGCCCGCATGCGCATGTCGCACCCAGCCGTGCCGCTTGAAACACTGCGAATCATGGCCTCGCGCGCCACCTGCAAGGCCGACGATGGCGGGCTCGTCTTCCGCTTCGATCCGATGCACATGACCCTCTCGCCGATGCGCTACGACGCAGAGGCTTTCGAGGCGTTCGTCGCGCGCATCACCTGCCCCGTGCTCATGGTCGACGGCGGCAGCCTCGCGGATTTCCCCGAACTCGCCGAGCGAGCGCGCAGCTACCCGGGCGTGCGCTTCGCGAAGATTCCTGGAGCAGGACACATGGCCCATTGGACGGCCCCGGACGCCCTCTCCGCAGCCCTCCGAGGGTTTCTCGACGCGCACACGCAGGTAGCCTGAGCGGTGGTCAGCGCTTCGGCTTCGGGGCCGCCTTGCGCTTGTCCCACGCACACGCCCACGCCGTCTCCTTCGTGGTCGGTAGCGCGTTCAACAACTCAGGATCATGCGAGACCACCACCCTCGCCTCCGCGGATCTCTCCGCGTCGCGCAAGAGACCGTAGGTGCGTCGCTGCTCGCCGAGGTTCCAGCTCATCGCGCGGGCGTAGAGGCTCGGCGGGGCGCTGTCGTCCGCGCGATACTCACCCACGTATTGCGCCGCATCGCCCGCGTGAAGGCACCAGCCCTCCTGGAGCTTCACCGCAACGACGATCGAGCCCGCGGTGTGCCCGCGTCCGTCGAGCAGCAGCACCGTGCCGTCGCCGAAGAGATCCTTCGAGAAGGGAAAACCCAGCGCAGGCGGACCATCGAGCGTGTACGGATTCACGCGCGGCAGCGAGCGCACCGCCGGGGTGTAGCCGCCGCGGAGTCCCGTCGCGGCAGCATCGATCTCCCGCGCATGGACGTGCACCGTCGCGCGATCGAAGTCCACCACACCCCCAACGTGGTCGGCGTGCAGGTGCGTCGCCACGACATGGCGAACATCCGCGGGCGTGTAGCCCTGGGAAATCAACTGCGACGCGAGGGCGTCTTCGGGCTTCACCGCGAGGCCCAGCAACAGACGATTCACGAGCCCTGGATCGTCATCGGGAAACGCGCAGGTGCGACGGCTCCATCCGGTGTCAATGAGCACCAGTCCGTCGGGTCTCTCCACCACCGCGACGATCACCGGGATGCGCACCGCGCGCAGCGAACGCGAGGTGGGCCGCACGAAAAACTCGGGGCCGCCCATGGTCCCGGTCGTCCGAAAAAACACGGTCATAGCGGGGACGAGTAGCACGCCCACCGAGCTTTACGAGCCGAGTTCAGTACTCCGCGCGGAGACCCACGCTCGGCACGATCGGCAGCCCCGTGACGAACACGCTACGGCGACGGTCCCAGGCGTAGATGCGCGACTCGGCGTTGGCCTGGTTGGTCGCGTTGAGCACCTCCGCGATGAACTGCATCCGCAGCGGACCCCACCGAAACCGCTTCGCCGCACGCAGATCGACGGTCCACGTGTCCGGCAGGCGTCCGGTGCGCTGCGGGTCCACCCAGGAGAGCGCCACGTCGTGATCGCTGTCGATCAGCGCGCCGGTCACCACCGGCTCGGGCAGTCCCGACGCCCAACGCAGCCGCGCCCCGACCTCCCACCCCCGCGGAAGAGCCGCCCCGAGGATGAACGACAGTAGGTGCGGCTGATCCCACGTCGATGGCTGCCAGGAGAGGCCCGGCGCGTCTCGGCGCTCGGCCCGCTGGTACGTGTACGAGAGCCAGCCGTACAGCGGCAGTCGCCCCGCGCGAAGGCGCAGCCACCACTCGGCGCCGATCACCCGCGCGGCCCCGGTGTTGGCGAAGCGCTCTGGGGTCTCCTGCCCGTCGCGCACCACGGTGCGCACCGAGGGCGCCGCAGTGCCGACGCCCCACTTCGCAAATACATCCGCGGTAAGCTCCAGCGCGCCAGGGATTACCTCGATCTGTAATCCTACGGTTCCGTGCCACCAACGCTCGGGGCCCAGATCGGGGTTGCCGAATCCGGGAATCACCACGTACCCGCGCGGTATGGTGCTGTACGACCCGAACGCCCCGCGCACGCCGAGCCGCGGGTGCGCCCGCCAGAGGCCCGAGACGCGGGGATCAACGGTGACCGCGTCGGCCCGGGAGAAGCGATCCACGCGAACGCCCAGGAGGGCGCGCCAACGGCGTGCGTCGTCGAGTTCGACCTCCGCATGGGCGGCGGGGTTGAAGAAACCGAGCGTGCCCTGGTAGCGCGCTAGCCCGGTGGCTCCCGTCGGATCGGTGATGCCACTGGCGCTGAGCGGTGGCGCCGCGAGCGTGGCGGCGGTCTCGCCGAGGATGGCGTCGATGCCCGCGAAGAGCCGCGCCCAGCGACCGAGGCGGAGCTCGAACTCGTCCCGGAGGGAGATTTGCCGGGTGGTGGTGAGGTAACGAATCGCGCTGCCCACGGAGACGTCGGCGTCCTGCGTCGAGGCGGCGACGGAGAGGGAGTGCTGCGCGGCGGTGTGCCAGTGGTGGCGCCAGCGGGCCTGGACGCCGTGGAAGGAGACCGCACTGCTCGAATTGCGACGCAGGTTGGGGTCGTTGGCATCCGGCGCATCGAGGGAGAAGCCGAGCGCGTCGTCGCTGCCCGAGACGATCAAGCGAACGCTGTCGGAGGCGCTCGGATCGGCATCATACATGGCCTGGTAATCCCAGTACCGGGGCAGTCGGGTGAAGCCGCCGCCGAGGCCCGCGAGGCCGAGCCAGGCGTCTACGTAGCTGCGACGCACACCCACCGCGAGGGCGCTCCGGCGACCGATCGGAACCGACGCGTAGGCTCCCGCATCGACGAGATCGACATCGGCGGTGACATGCACCCGGTCGCGCGCTGGGCTGCGGAGCGTGACGTTGACGACGCCACCCGCGGCGCGCCCCCAGCGCGCGGAGAAGTTGCCCGGCAGCACCTCGATGCGATCGATGAGGTCCGTCGCGAGCGTGGTGGCGAGACCGTAGAAATGAAACGGGAGACCGAAGGGCTGGGACTCAAGCGTGACGAGCGAGTCCGTCGGATCTGAACCACGGAGGATGAAGGCTCCGAGGCCAAAGGATGGGCGGCCGACGCCGGGGAGATTCTGCACCGCGAGGAGTGCATCGCCACGCGTTCCGGGCATGCGCTGCATCTCCGTGGTGTCGAGCTCGCGGCGATGAATCTCCCTTGCGCGAGCCCGCGCCCGCACCGTCGCTTCGGAGGGATCATCGTTGGTCGGCATGCGCTCCTGGGCGATCGCGGGCGCCCCGAAGACCCCGACGAGCGCCGCGAGCCATCGGGCCTTCAGCCGCCCCACGGCGACCGCTCGGCGCGCTCGACCGCGCCCTCGCGATCAACCCGCCACCATTGCGCGCCGTCGATCCGGATCCAGAGCAGGTTGTGGAAGGTGGCCATCACGGGCATCGGTCCGCGCGCGCGTTCGCTCAGGGTACGCACGGAGGTGCCGCCGTCTGCGGAGACCTGCACGAGGCCGTGGATGCTGGTCCATGCGACGACCTGACCGAGCACTGCGACGTCCACGAAGGTGTTGCCGACGTTGCGCCGGGTGCGCCAACTTTGCCCGCGATCGACGCTGGTCCAGACGGTGCCATCGGTGCCGACAGCGGCCCCGAAGCCGGTCGCATCGTCGAAGGCCAGCGTACGCGGTGACTGCGCTCCGTCCCAGGAAGCGCGCGACCAGACCGCTCCGCCGTCGTCGGTGAAGAGCACGCCGTTATCGACCGCCGCGAAGATGCGCGCGCCCGGCCCTCGCGCGAACATGTGCACCTGCGGCGCGAGCCCGATGGGCGGCGGTGCGAGTCCCTCGAGACGCCACACGACGCACCCCGGAAGGTAGCCGTACAACGTGAGGCAGCGGGTGGGTTCGCGATGCGCGCTGACGCCGTCTCCCAGCGGAATGTCCACCGGCGAGGTGCCCCAGCCGACGGCGAGCACCGGTCCCGGAAAGAGAGCGGTCGCTCCCAGCAGTACCCAGCCGATCGGTCTCATGGCGGTCACGTTAGCGCCGTGGGAGCCTATTCGTCGCTCTCGCCCTTGCGGTTGACGCCGCGCGGTGCCGGCACATCCGACTGGAAAGGCACAGCGATCACGGGCGAAGACGGCACTACAAACGGCACCGCAGCAGCAGTGGCGCGCGGAGAAGGCTGAGGGGGTTGCCGATCGAAAACGCCCTGCCACGCAGCGAGGATGAATAGCGCAATGAAGATGATCAACGCGGGCGCAGCGGCGGTCCATAAGCGCGGTCGGGTCACGATCGCGCCCGTCGCGCCACCGGTCGAGAAGGGGTACGGCACGGCGGGATGGCCGGTGATCGTCGTGGGTGTGAGCGGCGAACGCGGGGCCTCCGAGAGGTCCTGCGTGGAGAGCGGTCCCAGTGGCGGGAGAGGCGTGCGCGCAAGCGGGACGGTTCTCTCGAGGCTCGACTCGGCGAGGGCGGGTTGCGTCGGCGGCAGCGACGGCCGCTGGAGAAGCGGCGTAAAGATCGCGGCGAGCGCTTGCGCGACCTCGGCGCCGTCCTGGTAGCGCGACCCAGGATCTCGCGCGATGCAGCGCATGAACCACGGATCGAGGGCGCCCGGGAGATCGTCTGCGACTCCGAATTCGTTCGCCCGCTCGGAGGCGGGCGGGAGTCGGTCGCGCACCAGTTCGTCGAGAAGCATCGCCATGTCGAGTTCTCGCCCGTTCGCCCCACGCCAATAGAAGCGCCCGGTGAGCAAGCGAAACGCGATCAGCCCGACGGCCCAGACATCCGTCGCGGGGGTGAGTTCGGCGGTGGTGTTCTGCTCTGGGGCCATCCAGAGGGGCGTTCCGATCGCGGTGGTGACGTTCTGCGATGCGCGCGCGGGGTCGAGCAGCTTCGCGATGCCGAAATCGAGCACTTTGAGCGTGAAACCGAAGGGCGTAGTGTCCAGCGGCACGAGGAAGAGGTTCTCCGGCTTGAGGTCGCGGTGTACGACGTTGCGCGCGTGCGCCGCGGCCAACGCAATGCACAGTTGGCGCAGTACCTCATGGACCTCCGCCAGCGAGAGCCCCCCTCCCCGCCCCACCCGCGACAGGCGCGCGGCGACGGTCTCGCCCTCCAGAAGCTCCATCGCCAGATACGGAATCGCCCGTTCGTCATCGATGCCCGCGTCGTAGACCTCCACGACGTGGTCGCTCGCGATCATCGCTCCGAGGCGGGCCTCCTGGGCAAAGCGCTCGCGGCTCTTGGCGTCGGCCACGTAGCGCGGATGCATCACCTTGAGGGCCATCCGCCGCCCGGTGCCCTCATGCATCGCGACGTAGATCGCCCCCATTCCACCTTGTGAGAGCTTGCGCTCGACCCGGTACCGCTCCGCGACGAGGCAACCTGGCTCAAGGTGATAGGCGCTCACGCTCACGGTGCAAGCTCAAGGGACACCGGACAATGATCGCTCCCGCGCTGATCAGGATGAATCTGCGCGTCCGTGACCCGCTCCACGAGCCCTTCACTCACGAGGAAGATATCGATGCGCCAGCCGACGTTTTTGGCGCGCGCTGCCCCGCGCTGCGTCCACCACGTGTAGAGCCCTTTTTCGTCCGGGTGCCGCTCTCGAAATACGTCTCGCATGCCCGCCGCGAGGTAGCCCCGGAAGTCCTCACGCTCTTCGTCGGTGAACCCTGGATTGCTCCGGTTGGTCTTCGGGTTTGCGAGGTCGATGTCCTCCGGCGCCACGTTGAGGTCGCCCACGACGACGAGGTTCTCGCCGCGGCCGGCCCGCTCCTTTAGAACCTTTGCGAGGTCCTGCGCGAAGGCCCGCTTGTAGGGGAGGCGCGCGAGGCCGGTCGAGGCGTTGGGGAAGTACCCCGCGATGAATGTGAAGCCCGGTCCCTCGCTTACGATCAGCCGCCCTTCGACGTCATAAGCCTCCGCACCGATGCCCTTCGTGTGCTTGAACCCGAGGCCCTTGCGCGTAAGCGTCGCGGAGCCGGAGTAGCCCTTCTTCGACCTCGCAGGAAACCAGCAGACGTCGTGCTTGCGGGTGAGCTCGTCACGCGTGGCGAGGTCGAGTTCCTCCCACTCCACGCGTACTTCTTGAAGCGAAAGTACGTCCGGGCTCGTCGCCTCGAACCAATCCAGGAAGCCCGTCTTTAGCGACGCGCGGAACCCGTTGACGTTCCAACTCACGATCTTCATGGCAGCGGACGATAGCGGTACGCTCCGCCCCCGTGAAGATCATCAGCATCGGCGCAGGCCCCGCATCCCTCTACTTCAGCATCCTGGCGCGACAGCGGTTTCCCTCCTGGGACATCACGCTGCTCGAGCGCAACGCCGCGGGGGACACCTTCGGTTGGGGCGTCGTCTTCTCCGACGAGACGCTCGCGCACCTGCTCGGCGCCGATCCGCCGACGCACCTGAAGATCACTTCGAGCTTCGCGCACTGGGACGCCATCGATGTGCACTTCCGCGACGAGACATCCCGCTCGGCGGGTCACGGATTCTCGGGCATCGCGCGACGGCACCTGCTGGAAATCCTTGGGGCCCGCGCGCTCGAACTTGGCGTGAAGATCGAGCATGGCGTCGACATCGCGGACCCAGCGCGGGTGCGCGAACTCGCCGGGCAGTGCGACCTGCTGTTGGGCGCTGACGGCCTCCGTTCGTTGGTGCGCACCACCTGGCGCGAGGAGTTTCGCCCGACCTTCGATGTCCGAAAGTGCCGCTACCTGTGGCTCGGCACTCCGAAGCTCTTCGACGCCTTTACGTTCGCTTTCGCGGAGACCGCCGCGGGGATGTTTCAGGCCCACGCATATCGCTTCGACGAGCGCATGAGCACGTTCATCGCCGAGTGCGACGAAGAGACCTTCGCGCGCAGCGGGCTCGCCGACGCGCCCATCGAGGAGACCGTCGCGTACCTTGAGAATCTCTTCGCACCGTGGCTCGACGGCCAACCGCTGCTGGTCAACCGATCGCAGTGGATTCAGTTCGTGACCGTGCGCAACGAGCGGTGGCACCACGGCAACGTGGTGCTCCTCGGGGACGCAGCGCACACGGCACATTTCTCCATCGGCTCGGGCACCAAGCTCGCCCTGGAAGACGCCATCGCCCTGGCGGACAGCTTTACCCATGGAGGTAATCTTGATGCAGTTCTCGACCGCTACGAGGCAGCGCGCCGTCCGGTCGTAGAGCGAACGCAGAAGGCCGCGCAAGACTCGCTCGTGTGGTTCGAGCAAGCGCGCCGGTACCGGGAGCTGCCGCCGTGGCAGTTCGCGTTCAGCCTGCTCACGCGCTCGAAGCGCATCACCTTCGAGAGCCTCGGCAAACGCGACCCCGCCTTCGCCGACGACGTCGCGCGCCGATTTGCCGCTGCCGCGGGCGTCACCGTCTCCCTGGGCGAGGCCCCGCCGCCTCCGATGTTCACCCCGTTCTCGCTGCGCGGAACAACGCTAGCCAACCGGGTCGTCGTCTCGCCGATGTGCATGTATTCCGCGACGGACGGAGTGCCCGACGACTTTCACCTGGTGCACTACGGCGCACTCGCGCAGGGCGGGGCGGGGCTCGTGATGACCGAGATGACGAACGTCTCCGCCGACGCACGAATCACCCTTGGCTGCGCCGGCATCTACACCGACGAACACACCACGGCGTGGAAGCGCATCGTGGACTTTGCCCATGCGCAGAGCGACGCCCGCGTCGGGCTCCAACTCGGTCACGCGGGTCGCAAGGGTGCGACGCGGTTGATGTGGGAGGGTATCGACGAGCCGCTCGCGGAGGGAGCGTGGGAGCTTCTGGCGCCGAGCGCCCTGCCGTACCTCCCGCACTCTCAGACTCCCCGACCGATGGACCGCGCCGACATGGACCGCGTGCTGGCTCAGTACGTCGCCGCGACCCACCGCGCGATCGCCGCGGGCTTCGATCTCATCGAGTTGCACATGGCTCATGGCTACCTCCTGGCGACCTTCCTCTCGCCGCTGACGAACCTTCGCACCGACGAATACGGCGGCGGGCTCGCGGCACGGGCACGCTTCCCGCTGGAGGTGTTCGACGCCGTGCGGGCAATCTGGCCTGCGGAGCGGCCGATGAGCGTGCGGGTCTCGGCGACGGACTGGCACCCGCACGGCGTCACCGACGATGACCTGCGTGCGCTCGCGGCGATGTTGAAGGCGCGCGGCTGCGACATCATCGACGTGTCGAGCGGGCAGACCGTCCCTGACGCGAAGCCGATATTCGGTCGGATGTACCAGACGCCGTGGAGCGATCTGGTGCGCAACGAGGTCGGAATCGCTACGATGGCAGTGGGAAACATCCAGAGCGCAGACCAGGTGAACAGCATTCTGGCATCGGGTCGCGCGGACCTCTGCGTGCTGGCGCGACCGCACCTCGCCGACCCATTCTGGACCCTGCGCGCCGCCGCTGCTCAGGGCTGGGACGCGCAGCGCTGGCCCGTCCAAAACACCGCCGGCCGGAGCACTCTCGCGCGCGGCTGAGACCCTCCGTGATAATTCCTGCGGGCCAATCTTGTGCTCGTAACCGCTGTGTTAGAGTGCTTTCGGATCGCCAACACGAGGGACTTGCCAATGCCTGCGAATCAGAAGACCTGGGAAAAAATCACGCGTGCGGAACTCGATGTTCTGAAGTCCAATCTTCGGAGCAAGGGACTCGTCCCTCCGTCGAGCGACAAGTCCACGATCCGCGGCCGCGGCGTGGTGGCCGACTGCGAATATGACGAGAAGGCTCAGACCCTGGCAGTGACCATCAAGGAGACGCCGCCGTTTGTCAGCTACGGCTACGTTTTCGGCATCCTGGACGAAGAGATCAAGAGGGTCGATCGCTGATCGATCGGCCCTGACCTTCGCCTCTTCGGTGCCCCCCCAACTATCCACGGGGGTCGCTCAGTAACCCCTCCCCGACACTCTATCAATCAGTTGAAGATTCGCCCCGGCGAGAAGGGGTTGAAGCGAAACTCCATCAGGCCGTTCTGCGCCGCATCTACGACGTAGATCCGATCGACGCCGGGCAGGTGACGGATGGCGACGGGCAACGCGCCGGTGTCGATCCGAAACGCGTCCCAGGCATTGATCAAAGAGAACGTGATCTGCGTGTCGCGATCGACCGGCGCCGCGACGACCTGGGCTTCCTGCTGCAGCAGCGCTGGGAAGATCTGTGTGCAGAGGTATGGATTGGCGAAAACCGGCGCGAAGTCGCGCTGGGCAACGCCCGCGACGACGACTCCCGTGCACGCGCGCCCAGCAGGACACATCTGAGAAACGAGACTGGGTAGCTGCGCCGCGGTGACTCCTCGGTCGAGGAGACATCGCTCAGCAAAAGAGACCACCTCCGCCTGCTTGATCGGGTCGAGTTCGCACTCTCGTCCGGCGCCTGCGCGCACGGCGTGCAGGTAACCAGAGCGACTCCCCAGCGCGAGCCACTGTTGCCTCGTCCGCACCTGAAAACGAATCGCCTGCGGATAGCATCGCAATACCGTCGCGACGTCACCGACCTCCGCACCCACGCGAAGCGCAAGCCGATCCTCGAAGGCGCGATCGATAACGAGGTCGCGATTGAGGGGTGCCGTGCCCGCGCCGAAGGTCTGCGCGCAAAGGCCACGATCGACAGTCAGCGGGGTGGGATCGCTCACGATGCTAAGCAGGTCACGCGCCCTCCCTTCGACGGCGAGCGCGCCACGGGTACAGAAAAGCCCTCCTGGCGCCTCGAGGACGAGCCCGCCGGTTGAATCCACGGTGAGCGCCCCACCGGTCTGGTCCAGCCCCGGCAGGATGGCCTCGAAGGCGAACGACCAGGCCTCGTTGCGAGACGTGAATGGGTCCGACGGTCCGTACACGGGGCCCGTGCTGGTGGTGCCGATCTGCCGCCGCGGCAAGATCACTCCATAGCTGTTGGCGTCGTTGCACGCCGGCGTCCCTTCGCGCGAGCGAGCGGCACCGCAAACAAGCACCGGCGCAGCGGCCCCTTCGAGCGCCTGGCCTCGAGTGCTGCCCCGCAGGAGGGCAGAGGTCTGCGGCGCTCCGCTGAGCGCAGGCGCCAGGCTAAGTTGCGTCCGAGCGTGTGGCGCGTGGCGCACGAACCGGTATGGACCATTCGGGGTGCTCCCCGCCCCAGTCTGGCACTGCGCCTCCCAGGTATCGACGCTGTAATCGTCTACGTCGATCACGGTGAGTTGGCCGTTGCGCAGCACGACGCCCACGAAGACGCCACTGAAGATGCCTGTCGCTGCTGGGGTGTAACCCTGGCTACAGGTGGTCGCATCCGTGGGGGCTGCCACCGGGATGTCGCGGGCCATCGGATCGTAGGCGCTCGTGTTGATCGCGATAAGCGCGGTCGCTGGGACGAGTAAAGCGACACGATCGGGCGCGATACTCGGCTCGACGCGGCTCCCGCGAACGTTGGGCTGCGGCAGTACATTGGGCCGGACCCGCACGCCGCGGGTGAGATCCCAGACGATGACCGCACCGTCATCGGCGGTGGTCAGATACAGGTAGCGGGTGCGCGTGCAGTGATCGGCGTCGAGCGCGGGGTCGCACTGATAGCGACGACTGCGCGCAAGGCCCGTGACGGCCGCGACGCGGGTGCGCTCTCCCACAGCCAACGCGTCGAGTTCGGTTTGCGTCGCGAGGTCGATCACGTGAACCCCATCGATTGCATCGTCGGTGACGTAAATGCGACCGCTCTCCTCGTCGGCGGCGAGGGCGACCGGGTGCGGGAGTTGAATGGTTCCAGCATCCGACACGCCGGCGTCGCCGACGAGCACTAGGCCGCGGAGAGTCAGGATGCGCGGGGTGCCTGGGGCATCGGGGTCGGTGACATCAACAATCGAAATCGCTCGGGACTCCGGGAGCGTCGCGACGAGCATGCGACGTCCGTTGGATCGAACCAGCGCTAGATCACGCGGCAGACCGCCGACGGCAAACTCCACCCGGTGGGCGGCAAAGTCGGCGTTGCGAGGATCAGCCCGCAGCGCTGCGGCATCGATGCGAAGCACCCGCTCACTGCGACCGCTTGCGACGTAGATGTAGCCGCTGCCCTCAGCGATGTCGGAAGTGATCGCGACCGGAAATTCCCCAACAGGCAGGAAGTTGTAGCCCGGAACGGCGGGGCTGTTGTCCACGAGCGCGACGCCCGCAGTCGTGGCTAGGTCGATCACCGCAAGTTCGCCGCGATCGAACTGGGGCACGACGGCGTGCAGGTGGAAGTTGGTGTTTGCCCCGGGCCCGTTGTCGGTGTCCGAAAGTGTGCATCGGGTGGTCGGGTGCGGCGTGACCACGGAGCCGACGACCTCAAGGCATATCAACTCGACGTCCGTCGCGCGGACGATATTGTTGGTATTGCTAATCGCGGGGGTAGTGCTGCAGGCCGCCACGAGCGCGGCGCCCACAAACGCTGCGGAGCGAAGGAAGAAAGGTCGCAACGGGCGTTACTCCTGCGGAAGTTGCGGAGCGAGGGTGAGCACGCGACGCAGGTAGGTACCGGGCGACGCGGGATCGACCGGCAGGCGGAGGTCGATGACCTCGAGGGCGCCATCGAGGAAATCGACCAAGTAGAGGAAGGGCTGAGTGGGTCCCGGATCGAGCAGCGCCTGGTGTGGCCCACGGCGGGTGACCACCTGACCAATGACACGACGCTCGTCAGGGTCGATCACGGTGATGCGCCGCGCGTCGAAGGACACGACCAGCACCTGCGTGTGGCCCGCCACCGAGCGCACCACGAGGCGCGACGGGCCGAGGGGCACCGGGAGCACGTCCGCGACGACCGCCGCCATCGGATTGGCCGGGTCGAGAGTCACCGAGAGCAGCGCCTCAGGTGCGCGAGAGACCACGAATGCGCGGTGCCGAGAGGCATCCGGGTCGAGCGCGATCGCGCGGTTGTTGCCCCCGCCGGAGAGGCCGCGCACCCCAACGATCGCGCTGCGATAGAGGAAGGGTTTGGCGTCGCGCAACTCGGCGTTACCTGGGTATGCCTGAAAGAAGGAAAGCGACGCTTCGGAGCGGCTGGTCACCACCCACGTAGACCGCTCATCGCTGCCAACAGCCCGTGGCAGCAAGGCTGCGCCGCTGAGGCCCGGCGAGAGGTTGCCGAGGGTACTCAGCAGCACAGGCGCGCCACCCCCTCCGGCGACCGCTCCATCGCGAATGAGTGAGACGCGTGGGAGGCCGACGTCGTTGCTCTGATGGGTCACGAGCACCCAACCCCGGGCGGGATCTAGCGAGATGGCCGATGGATCGGGCGGGAGGCGAGCGGCGGTCGGGCTCTGCGCAGAGTCCGCCCCGACCCTGTGGTCGTCGCCACAACGAGCGAGCGGGCCATCGGCGCCGCAATCGAGGCCGCCGTTGTCATCAAGGTCAAACCACGTGACCGACCCGTCGCCCCGCACCGCGACGTAGAGCCGGGTGCGATCAGGGTACCGCGCGATCGCGCTATCGACAGCGTACGGACTGATTCGGCGCACCTGATCGGCGCGCACAAACGCGCGGGACTCGCAGACAAACCCGCCGGGTTGGTCGCGGTCGCCGACGCAACGAATACCAGGGGCGTTTGGCAGCGCGGCGCAGTGGGCGTGGGTGGGATCCTCCACGCGGGCGCGGAGACACGCGAGATCGATCGGTGCAACGGTGCCGCCGTTGTATCGGAGGTCGAAGTCGGAGCTCGTGACGTAGAGCCAGTTGCCCGACGGAGAGGCCGCGAGGGTGACAGGATAGAAAAATGAGTCCGCCGGGGGGTCGAGGCCTTCGTTGGCCGGACAGCCGAGGCTCCCAACGACCAGCGCCAGGCAGGCGGCACGCAGCGCCCGGGGAGAAGGAAACCAGTGTGGGCGGGCGGTCATCGGGCGCGCAAGCTAGTGGAGCAAACCCACGAATTCAAGCGAGGCCGTGCGGAGGGACGAGTCAGTTGTTCCACGGGTCACGCAGTCCGTCGGGATGGGACGGAGGGGTGACCGACGGAGTCAGAGGCAAAAGCGGCCGCCCGTGCGGGGCAGGATCAGACGCGTCACGGCGTCGACGGCGATGCTGGGACTCGATGAGGGTTACCAACACCACGGCGGGATCGCTTTCGCGTAGCTCCACAACGAGCGGATCGTAGCCGTCAACTTCGATTCGATACGTCTGCGTCTCGCCATGTGGACGGGGCAGCACGAGAGGCTGCGGGTTGATCTCCCCGACCACCTCGTCGCCAGCTCGACCGCGCAGTACGCGGCCGCGCTCAGCGACGCTCGTACGAAGCTGGATCGCCGTCGCAACAGGAAGCGGCGCGGGAGCCACCTCCGGAGGAATCAGCGGGTCGGGGAGCGGCGGCGCCGCGGACGGGAGCGCGGGCAGTGGCGACGGCTCCACAACGGGAGATACGCCATCGGGAGACGCCGCAGACCCGCCTACGAGTGCGTACCCACCGACGCCGAGCATCACGCCCGCGCTGACGACGGCACCCGCCAGCACCCAGCCCCAGCGACGCCGAGCGGCCGAGGAAGTCGCGGCGGCACCGACACCCAAGACAGGCGCCGGGGAGAAGGGAGGCGGGCGGCCAGACTGTGGTCCGATGGTCGGCGTTGAGTGGTTCTCAAGCAGCGGCGATGTCCGCACCTGGGTGTCGCCCTCAAGCGATGGAGGAACGGTCTCCGCCCCCGGACTGCGCAACCGTATCGATGACGATCGTGACGTGTCGGGCGCAAACAGCCCAGGGAGCATGCCCCGACTGAACTGTGCGGTGGCCTGATCTGCATCGTCGAGTGCGAGGGATGAATGTCCGTCTCGAACCCGCTCGAGCTCTTCGCGCACCTCGTCGAGCGAGTCGTAGCGAGCTTCCTTGGTCTTCGCGAGGCACTTCAAGATCACCGCCTCGAAGGCCGGTGTCATCAACTCGCACTCCGGATAAACACGGGGGTGCACAGGCGTGTGGTAAAGGTGCGCCGTCAAGATGCCCATGAGGTTTTCGGCGTCGAAGGGCACCTTGCCCGATGCCATCTCATACATGAGCACGCCGAGACCGTAGATGTCCGTCTTGTGATCGATGTTTCGGTCACCGGACGCCTGCTCCGGAGACATGTAGTGGGGCGTCCCGAAGACCGAGCCCGTGCGGGTCCGAGCGGCTTTGGAGTTCTGTACTTTCGCGATCCCGAAATCGAGGATCTTTACGAAGTAGGGTTCGTCGGGCTTGCGCACGATGTGGAAGTTGTCGGGCTTGATGTCACGATGAACAATCCCGATCGCGTGGGCCACACCGAGTCCCTCGCAGATCTGAATCGCGAGGTGAATTGTGAGCGCCTCGGACATCGGCTGACGCCGATCGCTGCCGGCGGACTTGGGCATTCGCGCGAGCACGTCGCCGAGAGAACTTCCCTCCAGATATTCCATCACGAAGAAGCGAGAGTTGTCCGGCAGCGAGCCCCAGTCGTAGATCTCGACGATGTGCGGATTGTTGATCGATGCCGCGGCGCGCGCCTCCTGCTCGAAACGCACGACCAGGTCTTCCTCGTCGCTGTATTCCGCGCGAAGCACCTTCACTGCGTAGCGGCCGCCGCTCTCGCTGTCGCGGGCGCTGTAGACGACCCCCATGCCGCCGTCGCCAAGTACGCCATCCACCGCGTACCGACCAAGGATCGTTGTCCCCACCAATCGGTCGCGCTCTGAGGCGACCACAAGAAGGTCGAGTACAGATCCATCCACGTCGCATATTCGCGCGTTGGCTTCGAGGAACCGCTTACCGCATTTGGGACACTGTCGCATCGCCCTGTGCCGCCCGGTGGGTGACCTGAACCCCGAACACAGTCGGCTTGTGACGTATCGTTAGCTCTTTCGCCGTTCCGAAACAAGCACGCAACGCCACCGTGCGTTCGTTCAGCGCGGCCGAGCCGAGTCCAACCGTCGCAGCGCAAGGTTCGCGCGCTCCCGCAGGGCTGCATCCGAGGCGCCCGCGATCACCGCCCGGAGTGCCACGGTCGCCGCCGCGAGGTCGCCCTGCTCGGCCAACATCAGGGCCAGCACGTAGCGTGCCGACTGATCTCCCGCGGACTGTTGCGAAGCTTCCCGTGCATGTTGCAGCGCACCCGGCCGGTCGCCCGTAGCCCACATCGCCTGCGCGAGTTCGATGCGCAGCGAAGTGGTCGGCGTCAGTTGCACCGCGCGCCGAAGCGCATCGACAGCGAGGCGCGCCTCGCCCAGCCGACGGAGAACGGGCCCCGCGAGGCTCAACACCGCGGCGTCCGACGGGGCGCGGCGCATCGCCTCCCGTAAGACCCCGATGGCCTCGGTACGCTCCGCAGCCCCCAACACGCGCGCGGGATCGGCGAGCAGTAAACCAAGACTCAGCGGGGCGCGAGCGTCGCCGTGGAGACGCGCCGACGCCGCTCGAAACGCCACGATGGCCGCAGCCACGTCGCCCACATCCTCGAGGCACAGCCCGAGATCGAGTTGCGCCTCCCCCAGCATGGGCGCGCGCTGCAGGGCGCGCCGAAGCCATGGAATGGCGTCCTGCGGGCGGGAAAGTTCACGCAATGCCACGGCCCTCTGGACCATCGCTTCAACCATCGTCGGGTCGAGCCCCAGCGCCTCACCGTACCGGGCCTCGGCGACCGTCCATTGCGATCGCATTCGCGCGACCTCGGCCAGGTAGAAGACCGCCCGGGCGTCACGGGGGTCGAGGCCCCTGGCCGCCACGAAATGCCTCTCCGCCGCCTCGATGTCACCACCTCGCAGCAGAACCTCCCCGGCGGTGTACTCGCGCTCTGCGGGCGTCGGTTCGGCGCCGAGTCCGCGCACTGGAAACGGCAGCCGTGGACGTTGCGCCACGGCATTCGTCGCAACGAGCACCACCGCTAGCGCCAACGCCCACCGCGCGTTCTTTCTGGACTTCATGTTGCCTCCACGGCCTGCAGTAGCATCGCCCGTACTTCATCGAACCGCGCGAGGGGCACCTTCGCGCCCGCTTCGGTCGTCACGTAAAAGACGTCCGCGGCCCGCCGCCCCTCGGTGTTCACCTTGGCCACCCTGATCTCCAACCCGAGGCGATGGTGCGCTCGCGCCACCGTATGCAGAAACCCCGGACGGTCTCGACCAAACACCTCGATTACCGTCGCGTCGTCACTTACATCATTATGTAAAGATACGCGGGCCTCGACGGACGGCTCGGGCCGCGCGATACCGCCGCGACCGCGCATCATCGAGATCACGGACTCCGCATCGAGCTGCCCCTCGACCACACTCTGTAGCAGTTGCGACAAGCGCGCCTCCAGCCCGAGCAACTCGCGGGAGGTCGGGTCGGGATGGCGCACCACGAACACGTCAACGACATCAGGGCCGACGGAGTGAATCTCCGCCCGCTGGATATCCAGCCGGTGGGCGAAGAGCAGCGCCGTCAGGTCCGACAGCAGACCCGCGCGGTCGGGCGCATGGACGAGCACCTCGTAGAGCCCGGCGCCCACGGCATTCTCGATCGGCTGCATCCGTAGGCGCGACTCGCCCATCGCGACATCGTGGAGCGCGCGGGCATGCCGCTGCACATCGCGCGGTGCCGACGCCTGCAGGTAGCGCGTAGGCATCGACCGCACCCACCGGGCGACACCGACGTCCGCAGTCTCTTCGAGCACCCGAGCGACGAGTCCCTCGCGGTGTCGGCCTGCGCTCTGTCCCTCGCCCCGCAGCGCCTCCGCAGCGCGCCCGTAGAGTTCGTCAAGCAGGCGCGCCTTCCAGGCCGTCATCGCGGTCGGTGAAGTCGTCGAGAGGTCGGCCACCGTCAGTAGGAAGAGCGCCTCGAGCCGCCACTGGTCGCCGACGAGCGCCGTCACCTGAGCGACCGTCGATGGATCCGCCAGGTCGCGGCGGGTCGCCAGATGGTAGAGCGTGAGGTGTTCGAGCACGAGCCAGCCCACGGTCATCGAATCCTCGCGATCGAGCCCCAGGCGGGTGGCGATCGTCGGAGCCATCTCCGCGCCCACCCTGCTGTGTGCCCGTCCGTGGCTCTTGCCGATGTCGTGCAGCAAGGTCGCGAGCAGCAAGACCTCCCGGCGGTCGATGCTGGCCATCAACCGCGAGGCGAGCGCGAAGTCCGGACCGAGGTCACCACGGCTGAGCGCATGCAGACGATCGACCGCGGCCACCGAGTGAACGTCCACGGTGTACACGTGATAGACGTCGTGTTGGACGCGGGCGGTCACCGCAGCAAACTCGGGGATCAGGGCCAGCACGAGACCCAGGTCGTGCAGGTCTGCGAGGACGCTTCGCGCGTTGCTAGGCGTGCCAGAGACCGCAGCGTCGTCGGTGCCCGAAGCGGCTCGGTGCGCGCGGTCGAGCAGGCGTAGGAAGCACCGACCGGATTCGGCCGACTCCCGCAGTCGGGCGCACCACGCGACGTCGGATGCGGCGCTCGCGATGCTGGCGCGCGACGAGGCGGCGACCGGCAGATCGTGGAGCAACGCGGTCTCCACCAGCCGCAGCGCGAGGCTCGGATCGCGTTGGAGTCCGTCCGCAGACGCGAGGCATGCCGCGCCGTCGAAGCGGGTGACGCCATCAGCGAGCGCTTGCGGGCGACGAAAATGATCCAGTGTGCGAGCGGGCCGACAGCGCGCGAGCACGTGCGGCAGCCTCGCTGCCACGGTCCGAGCGTGGCGGTAGAACTCCGACATCAAGCGTTCCGCTGCGGACGCCACCGCGCGCGCCGGGTCGATCGCCGCCTCGGCCTCGTCGAAGAACCCGAGCGCCTGGGCGCACTCCTCCTGTGCGTCGAAGGTGACCCGGTCGCTCTTTCGTCCTGCCCTCGCATGCAGCGCCGCCCGCAGGCGCAGATGGAACTCTCTCGCGCCCTCGAGCGAGTCATGCTCCGGCTGGGACAATGCACCGAAGCCGAGGGCGCCACCGAAGTCGTCTGCCCGAACCCGCGCCCGCAACGCCCACCGAATGATGTCGAGGTCGCGAAGCCCGCCACGACCGAGCTTTACGTCAGGCTCGAGCAGGTAGACCGTCGCGCCGAAGCGCTCATGTCGCTCGCGCAACTCGTCGGCCAGCGCATCGATGAACGTCGCTAGTTCGCGCTCCCCGCGCAGCGCCGCGGACCGATCGCGCAGCGCCGCCGAGATCTCCACATCCCCTGCGAGGAAGCGTAGGTCGAGCAGCATCGTCCGGGTCCGAAGGTCTTCCTTCGCCTCGGTGATGAGACCGTCCACATCGTGCACCGAGTGTCCGACCGTGATCTTCGCGTCCCAGAGTGGATAGAGCATCGCCTCGGCGAGCTCGCGCACCGCAGGCGACTCGGGGCGATCAGCGACCAGCACCAGGTCGAGATCGCTCCCGGGAGACAGTTGCCGACGGCCGTAGCCGCCCACCGCGAGAAGTGCGATGCGCCCATCACCCCGCGCATTCGGAGCGGATGCGAAGCGCTCGGAGACGTGCGCCGCGAGCAGGGTGTCATAGGCATCGGAAACCGCCCGGGCGTGGGTCGATCCGCCGAGACCGGCGAGCGCGGCGGCGCGGAGTTCTGTGACCTGCGCGCGAAATACCGCGAGGGCCTCGGCGGGCAATGGCGAGTGGAAACCTTGGGCGCTCACTGAAGCGCCAGCATGGACGGCCACCACGGGCGGAACAACCCTCAGCCGCCACCCGGGAGGCGTTCGTCGATGGCGCGGGCGATCGAGCTCGCAAGGACATCTCGGTACCCTTCGGAACGGAGTCGCTGCTCCTCGCCGAGGTTCGAGATGAACGAGAGTTCCACCAGCACGGCGGGCATCCGCGTGGTCACCAACACATGAAACCGCGCGGGGTGCACCCCCATGTCTTCGACCAGTGGATAGAGCAGCGCAACGTCGTGGAGCAGCGAGCGCTGAATCGAAGACGCGAACCCGAGCGAATCACGGCCGTTCCTTGAGAGGCTGAGGTCCGCGAGAATCCTCGATACGTCCGAAGTGCCACCGATGTCGCCGTCAACCAGTTCGCCCTCCCGGGCAGTCAGCCGCGCTGCGACACGTGGGCTGTCCTCGAGCGCAAACGTCGAGATCCCACGCGCCTCGCGGTTGCTCGCGGCATTGCAGTGGATCGACACAAAAAGGTCTGCCGTGGTGCCATTGGCGTGCGCCGCGCGCTGCTCCAGCGAGACAAACACATCGCTGTCGCGAGTAAGCGCTACCTGGAAACCGTAGCGAAGGGCGAGGCGGTCCGCGAGGCGCCGCGCGACGTCGAGATTGACCGCCGACTCCTTCAGCCCGGTGGGGCCGATGGCTCCCGGGTCGTTCCCACCGTGGCCGGCATCGATCACGACGCGCCGATGTCGAGCCCCGCCCATCCTCGGCGTCGAGGCGTGCGCCCCCGTCGATACCGCTCCGCATCGCGCCAACATCGGACCCAACACCATGCGTGCGCGCACGTGTTCGCCCACGCGATCGAGGAGCGCGACCAGGGATGCGGCGTCCTCACACGGCACTGCCGCTCCGCCTGACGGCAGCGCGGCGATAAGAAAGTCCTTCGCCCGCGATAGATCATGCTCGTCGTGTGCGCGATCACCACGCTCCAGGAGCAAGGAGCCAGCGAGGCTCATCGCAGTTCGACGGCTACTGGGATTCTCTGATCCGACAAGCGAAAGGCGCTGTACGACATCATCGACCGCCGGAACCACACGTCCCGCCCGCAGCGCGACGAGCGCCGCCCGGGCATCGGTCTGCGCATCGCTTGCCTCGGCCAGATTCTCAGCGGTCTCGGAGACGCTCGGAGACGCGCCCGCCCTGCGACACGCCGGAGACGCGCCCGCGAACAGGACACCCGAGATCAACAAATGGGACCAGCGCACTGAACCATCCGGTAGCAGTGTCACCGCTCGCGATGACAATTTCCTGCACGCCCCTTCACTTCACGACGTCGGTGACGGACGCCGACATCGCGCACTACACTGGTCCTCGTGACACCACGGCTTCTTCAGGTCGATAACTTCACGCCCATCAGCCGCACGCCCTGGGGCGGAACCCGCATCGCCGGTGACCTCAAGCACGCGCTGCTTCGCAGCGATGGCGAGCGCGTCGTAGGGGAAAGCTGGGAGTTCTCGGTTGAGCCCGATTTTCCAAGCCGCCTCCTCGACGGCGCGGGCACCCTCGCTTCCTGGATCGAGAGCGCGCGTTCGGAGATTCTCGGCCGTGAGGGGGAAGACGGTCGAAGCAGCACCGCTCTGCTCGTGAAGCTCCTCGACACAGCGGACGAACTTTCAGTGCAGATCCACCCCGCCGATGGGGATGCGACGCTGGGCGAAGGCGAGTCAGGCAAGCCAGAGTGCTGGTACGTGCTGGCCGCGGAGGCACAAGCGGCTGTGTACCTTGGCCTTGCGGAGGGCGTCTCCCGCGAGGCTCTGGGCGACGCACTCCGCGCAGAAAGAGACATCACTTCGATGTTGGCGTCCGTCCCTGTCGCGGTCGGAGACTTCCTGCTGATCGAAGCTGGAACCGTGCACGCGATTGGTCGCGGACTCACCCTGGTCGAACCGCAACGGGTACTGCCTGGACGCCGCGGCCTCACCTACCGGTACTGGGATTGGAACCGTCGCTACGACGCCGCCGGTCGCGCCGACCCGACCGGACAGCCCCGCGCACTCCACGTCGAAGAGGCCCTCGCGGTCACGCGGTGGGACGCACCCCGCGGAGCGAAACTCCTCGAGCGCAGTCGGCTTCGGGTTGGGAGTCCTGACCTGCACGACGCGCCGACCTGGGTGCCCCTCTGTGGTCGCGAGGAAGGTCTGCCTAGCGACCACCTCCAGGTTGCACGACTCCACGGTACGGGCGCCATCGACCTTCCCGGCTGGGATTGTCTTCGGGCGGTCACTGTGATTGACGGTACCCTCACGATCGACGGAGTCCTCGTCGCCCGCGGGCAGACCGCCGCGTTGCCGGCGAGGCCGAGTTCACGTCGAGCCAGCCTCGCGGCAGCACACGTCATCATCTCGGCGGCCTATTGACGGAAAGGGAGTTGAGGGAGCGGGGCGCCGGACCGGGCGGTCAGACGCTTCGGGCAGGCAGGTCGGCGGCCGTCGGAGCGGCCTTCGGATCGGCTGCTTCGGTGTGGAAGAAGCGGGAGTCGATCCACTCGGTGAGCGGCGCGGCAACGTAGATCGAACTGTAGGTGCCAGCGAGCACACCAACGATCATCGCCCACGCAAAGTCCCGGATGACGCCCGTGCCGATAAACGCAAACGCTGACACCGACAACACGACGGTCAAAGACGTGAGGATGGTGCGGGACAGCATCTCGCTGACCGACAGGTTGATGATATCGAGCATGCGAGAGTTACGACGCTTCGCGAGGTTTTCGCGGATGCGGTCGTAGACGATGATGGTGTCGTTCATCGAGTAGCCGACCACCGTCAGGATGGCCGCCACCGTCGAGATCGTGACCTCCTTGCGCGTCACCACGAAGAACCCGAGCGTCACCACGGAGTCGTGGAAGAGCGCGAGGATTCCACCCGGCGCGAAGCGCAGGTCGAAGCGGAATGCCACGTAGATCATGATGAATACGATGGAGTAGAGCACCGCGCGAAGCGCCGCGTAACGCAGTTCAGCTCCTGCTTTCGGGGACACCCATACGCTGGCACTAAGCTGCCCATCGGCGCCGACGCCATCAGGCGCGACGAGCCCGCGGAAGATTTCATCACCGATACCGACAAGCGGAACCTGCCAGCGGTGGTCGTCGAGGGCCCCCATCTGCAAGGCCGCCTCGCCGCGGACGTTGGCGCCCGCTCCGCGCACGAGTTCAGCGACCTGAGTTGCCGACAGCGTGCTGTCATTGAGCTGCACCACCAGGTGATCGCCACCCGGGGACAGGCGAAAGTCACCTAGCGAACCCGCCCCCGGAGTGTTCGGCAGACGGTCCGCGAGCGAGTGCCGGATCTGCTCGCGACGAACCGGGCTGATCGGCGAGCTCTTTTCGACACGAATGATGAACTCATTCGGGCGCTGTGTCGGGACGACCTCGGAGTGGTCGTGCCCCATGCGATCGAGCACGGCGCGCACGCGACCTGAGTCCACGTTGCCGCCGAACTGCACGGTCAGCTCGGTCCCACCCATGAAGTCGATGCCGTACTTCGGCCCCGGCTTGAAGAGGAGGATCGTCGAAAGGACCGAGAGGGTGATTGAGAGAGCAATCCAGTACTTCCGGATTCCCATGAAGTCATAGATGCGGTGGCTCCTGTTGAACTCCATGACGGTTCCTACTTCCCCCCGAGGAGGGTCTTGACCTTCAGGCCGCGCACCAGCCAGTCGAACACCACGCGCGTGGCGAACACACCCGTGAACAGGTTGGCGATCACTCCGATCAGCAACGTCACGGCGAAGCCCTTCACGGGACCCGTTCCGTACTGCAGCAGCACGACCCCTGAAATCAGGGTCGTGACGTGCCCATCAAAAATCGCCGAAAAGGCGTGGTTGTATCCTGCGTCGACGGCCGCCCGAAGGGTCTTGCCATCACGCATCTCTTCGCGAATGCGCTCGTTGATGAGCACGTTGTTGTCCACGCTCATGCCGACCGTGAGCGCGAGGCCCGCGAGGCCTGGAAGCGTGATGGTCGCCCCAAAGAGCACCATCGTCGCCAACTGCAGCCCAAGGTTGATGAGAACTGCGCCATTCGCGATCCACCCAGCCGAGCCGTAGTAGACTGCCATGAACAGGAGCACGAGCGAGATACCGACCATCATCGCGTTGCGGGCATGCTTGATAGTGTCCGAACCCAGGGTCGGGCCGACGTAATCTTGCTTGCCTTCGGACAGCGGAGCAGGAAGCGCACCCGCCCGCAACACCACGACTAGATCGTTAGCCTCGCGCAATACGACCCGGGTGTCGCTGTCGCCACCGAGCGTGATGCGGGCAGAGCCTCCCCCGATGCGCTGCTGAATCTGCGGCGCCGAGTTGACGCGATCGTCGAGGACGATCGCGAAGCGCTTCTTGACGTTTTCCTCCGTGACGCGAGCGAAAACCTCGCCACCGCGGCGATTGAAGTCCAGCGACACAAAGGGCCGGTTCTCCTGCGGATCGACCGACACCCGCGCGTCATCGATCATCGATCCATCGACCTGCGCGACGCTGAAGACCGTGTAGGTGCGCCAGGTTTCGACGGTGGACGTTGCCCCTTCCGATCGGTCCGACTTCCCGATGAGGATCTGCCGGCCCTCCGGAACGAGCGGACGGATCAACTCCAGGTAATCCTGAAGTTGCTGTCGGGCGTTCGGACCCGTCGAAACCAGGAAGGTCGATTGGCTGTTGCGTCCTGGCCCCACCGGCGCAAGTTCGGTCTCCTGAGTGATGCCTGCGGGCAGCGGATGCGCCGTAGGAGCTGGTGCCCCCTCGGTTGCCGCGGGTGCACCCGGAATGGCCTGACCCGCGATGATTGCGGCGAGCGCGGGGCTCTCGTCGTCCAGAATCTTGAACTCAAGCCGCGCAGTGCGGCGAATGATGTCCCGGATCTGCTGGAAGTAGGTGTGATCTTCACCCGGCACTTCCACGACGATCGTCTCGCCGCGGGCGGTAATCGAGGTCTCCTTGACGGCGAGTTCGTCGATCCGGTTGGAGATCGTCTGAATCGCCTGCTGCACCGCGCTATCTTCGAGTGCCGTGACCTCACGGGGGTCAAGCCCCAGAGTGACTGTATTACCGCTAGAACCAAGCCGCCGGAGAGCACGGTTCGTGATCATCCGATCGCTAACCCGCGACACGTCCGCCGCGTTGCGAAAACGGGCAATGAACTCACGATTGGTCGAACCTGCGACGACCGTCACTCGCTCAGCGAGACGCGTAATCTCGTCGGGGGTCAGCCTACCCTCGCCGTGGTGGATGCCGAAGTCGCTCGCAAGCTGTCCTCGGAAGTCCTCCATCGAGCGGGCGCGACGATCTGCGATCGCCTGTCCGATCTGCACATCATACGAGAGGCGCACTCCGCCTCGGATATCGAGCCCTTCGTTAAGTCGGAAAGGGATGTGCGCCTCAACCCACGGAGTAGACAGCTTCGGAATGCTCGGCCAGAGCACGACAAACGCCGCAACCATCACGAAGAGCACCGTCCCCAGTCGCCAGTACCAACCGCTGTTCATCCCTCGGGCCTCCGGTGCGTCACTTCTTCTCGGCGTCTGCGGGCTTCACGTCCGCTGCGGTCTCATACTTCTTCGTCACACTGTCGCGCAGAAACTTCACACGAACCTTGTCAGCCAGTTCGATGACGATCTCCTTTTCGAAGACCTCGAAAACGGTGCCGATCATTCCCCCGTTTGTGACCACGCAATCACCCTTGCGCAGACCTTTCTGAAGGCTCTCCTGGTCCTTCTGCTGCTGCCGCATCGGCCGCAGCATGAAGAACCAAACGAACAGGAAGATGGCGGGCAACATAATGAAGTTCATCATTCCGCCGCTAGCTCCTCCCCCTCCCGCGGGCGACGTGTGCGCCCCGCCGCCGCCCGATCTCGAGGCGGGTTGAAACGCCATCAGCGCGGTGGTGGAGCCGCGCGCTGCGTAGGATGCGAGGGAGTCGATCGCCGTGGGTGTCATCGGGTCACTCTTTCGGAGCCCATTTTACGGGTCGCGACTGCTTTCGTCGGACCTCGCACGCAGACCATCTTCCCGGGTCGGCGCAGGGCGGACGGCGCTGCTAACACGCACTCCGATCTTGGGTCAACCTTGCTCGGTTCGGCCTTCGGCCTGGATTTCGGAATACGAGCGTGCAGCCATCAGCGCTCGCTTTCGCAGCACCAGCGCCAGACCGTCGTCAACCAAAGCCCAAAAGCTGATGCGTGGCCTCATCTTCAGAGCTCCATCGAAGCGCCGAACTGCTGCACCCAACGAGGCATGGAAGCGATTGGAGCGGTTGAAGTACCCGACCAGGCGACGTTGACGTTAAGTCGTGCGACCCTGGTCGATGATAGCCGGACGCGACGCCTGATCGGGTCCACGCACGGGGCGCCGATGCGACCCAGTTGACGCGCGGCGCGGGGCTTGGCCCCACCTCCCCCGGACTGAAAGGCACCCACGAAACCATCGGCTCATCGATGTCTGAAGATCCCATCCCCGGCACGAAGCGTGGCCACCACTGTCTCGAACGGCACCTCGGCGTCGATGGGGTCGAGAATGCGACGTGGCCGTCGGAGTTATGGCCTCACCTTCAGATCAGTGGGCGGTCGTCGGGGAGAGGCCTCGGCAGCTCAGCAAGCGGTCTGGCAGCGGTCGTAAAGGTCGAGGGACGAGAGGTCCAATGGAAAGCCCTCCTCCTCTCCATCGACGTAGAATCTAGTACCCACAATGCGATCGCCCGGACCGTGACAGACCCGACTTTGACAGTTGGCCTCCTAGGCTAGGCACACAACCAGCGGAAACCACACGTGTTTCCGCCTGATCCGCGCTCGCATCCCATGTTACTAGGTTCCGGGCTTCTCGGCGGCCGGGATCGCCGTTACTGCGTGCAGCTTCGGCGGCAGGGGCACCTACAGCTTTTGC
>CANJUR010000009.1 GCA_947477565.1 Deltaproteobacteria bacterium | reverse complement strand
TGCAGAAGTGTTTTGTCGCTCCGAACTCCCTGCCCCCACTTGTGGGGGCGGGGCTTAGGGGTGGGGGCTCGCGAACCCCACCGGTCACTTCCGCCGTCGGGTACGAGCGGTGGCTTTCTCGACCCAATGGGAGCCTCCGACTTCGATCCAGCGGAGTCCGCGCGCAAGCTCAGTTTCCTCGGCCCGCGCTTGTGTGACGGTTTCCGGGTCTGTGTTTCAGCAGAGTTACGAGCGTTCCCCGCATCCCTGGTAAGCCCATGCATTGAACTCATCGAGACTGGGCAGTGAAGTCTCGATTGGAGTGTCAAGACCGCCCCGCCCCCGGGTACAAGTTCCTGAGTCTTTCGCCCCGCGTGCCAGCAGAATCCGGCGGCCGACGGTTCTCCCGACGACGTCGAAGTGGCGTGCCCACTGCGCCGACGGGTGCTCATCGCTGGGGCACTTTCGCGGGTATGGTCGCACTCGATGACCGCACCGCAGCGTCCCGAGATGGTGGGCTGGTACGACCCCGCGCAACTGCTGCGCACGGGGTTTCAGACCGTGCTGACGGAGGTGTTCGCCACGCGTGCGGACTTCCGTCTTTTGCTCGCGCTCGGCGAGCCACAAGAGCCGCGTTCGTTTGCTGATCGCGAGGTGTTCTGGCTGGACTACGTCTCGGACACGGGCGACGGCTGGCGCCCCACGACGGCGGTGTTTCACGCGCTTGCGCAGCCTTCGCTTCCGGTCGATGGCGTGACCCTTCCGCGGGGCGACGTGCTGTTGCTGGGCGGCGACGAGGTCTACCCCGCCGGCAGCGTTGCGGCCTACGAGTCGAGGCTCATCGCTCCGATGCGGGCGGTGTCCGCCCCGGAGCCGGTCTCTCCCCGACCGCTCCTGCTGGCCATTCCAGGCAACCACGATTGGTACGACGGTCTCGTCGGGTTCGTGAACACCTTCGCGCAGAAAGGAACGCTAGGAATGTGGGCGACCTTTCAGACACGCAGCTATCACTGCCTGCGTCTGCCGCATCGGCACTGGCTCGTCGCCGTGGACATCCAGCTTCAGTGCGACCTCGACGTGCCGCAGCGCCGATGGTTCGAGGCCGCACTGAAGGACCTCCACCCGGGCGATCACGTCATCATCGCGATGGCCGAGCCCACCTGGGTTTTCCGCCAGCAGTACGCGAAGGAGCACGGCCCGCAGATGCAATCCCTCGTGAAGTACATCACCGAGGAGAAGCGCGCCCGGGTGGTGCTCTGGCTCGCGGGCGATCTGCACCATTACCGTCGGATGGAGCGCACCGACGACGACCCTGCGCGCGGCGCGCAGTACGTCACCTCCGGCGGGGGCGGGGCGTTTCTGCACCCGACGCACACGCCGTCGCTGCCGCGGCTGCAGCGCGGGCGGCGCGGCGAGACCCGGCGCTTCGACGTGGCGGCGGAGTACCCATCGCGGGAGACATCGATCGCGCTCGCGCGGCGCAACCTGGCCTTTCCGCTGCTCAACCGGCGCTTCGGGTTCGCGACCGCGGCGCTCTACACACTGCTCTCCTGGCTGCTCCCGCAGCCCGATCTTCGCGCCATCGACCAGGGCATCGGCGCCTCCCTTTCGCGCGGCCTGGTACAGGTCGCCGAGCAGCCGAGCGCCATCTCGGTGGCGGTGCTCCTGCTCGTGTCGGTGGTGTATTTCACCGACTCCAATCGGCCGTCGTACCGCGTCGGCGCGGGGCTCATTCACGGGATGGCGCACATCGCTGCGGCCGCCGGTGCGACTGCGGCGGGGCTGTGGATCGCGCGCGCCCTCGGGGTGCAACACGACGTGGTGGCGCGTCGCGGGGTGATGATCGTTTCGAGCGCGCTGCTCGGGTATTGGCTCGGCGGGGCCATCATGGGGCTGTACTTGTTTGTCAGCCTGCGGGTGTTTCGTCGCCACGGAAACGAGGCGTTCTCGTCGCTGCGCGAGGAGGGTTGGAAAAACTTCCTGCGCCTTCGCATCGACGCCGCGGGCATCTCGCTCTGGGCCTTCGGTCTCGACCGCATGCCCGAC
Organism: Deltaproteobacteria bacterium; assembly: GCA_947477565.1. Taxonomy (GTDB): domain Bacteria; phylum Myxococcota_A; class Polyangia; order Polyangiales; genus SCUS01. Next base: position 120,192 of record CANJUR010000009.1, on the reverse strand, counting down.
CGCTGGACCGCCGGGCCGTCGCCCCTCCCACACGATCCGTCGCCCGCCGCGAACCCACGGGTGATCGACACCGTGCAGATTCCTGCTCCGGTGGGCTGAGCACCCGTTCGTCGGAGATGGACATACAAGGGTAGGTAATCGATGGCCATGAGCGCGCACCGCCTTGGGGGGCCGGTGGAGCGCATCCGGGCCGGGGCTGTGGTCTACTGAGCATCGCCGTGCGGGTGCTGCTGGTCGACGACAACGCCGAACTCCGGGATCTGGTGACCCGCGCGTTGGTTCGTGACGGGCACACGGTGATCGCGGTCGGCACCGTGGCCGGGGCGCGCGCGGCGTTGGCGGAGGGCGCTGCGGAGGTGATCGTGCTTGACCTCGGTCTACCCGACGGGTCGGGGATGGACCTCTGTCGTTCGCTGCGGGCTTCGGGCGAGCGTGTACCGATCATGATGTTGACGGCGCAGGGCGCGGTGGCCCGGCGGGTGGAGGGCCTGGAGTCCGGCGCGGACGACTTCCTCGCCAAGCCCTTCGCGGTGGCCGAGTTGCGGGCTCGGGTGCGGGTGCTTGGCCGACGCGGGCCCGCGGCGGCGCCGACGACGTGGCGGCACGGGACGGTGACCCTCGATTTCGCGGCGCGGCGCGCGATGGTCGGGGGCGTCGAGGTGCCGCTGACGGCACGGGAGTGGGCGTTGGTGGAGTTCTTGTCGCTGCGCGGGGGGAGGGTGGCGCGTCGCGGGGAGATCCTTGATGGGGTGTGGGGAGACGACTCCCCGCAGGCGAGCGCGAGCCTTGATGTGTTGACTGCGCGGGTGCGGCGCAAGCTCGGGGCCGCGACGCTGCGCACGGTCCGCGGGGAGGGCTACGCCCTCGGGAGCGGCGAGTGACCCGCCCGCGAACCTTCACGCAGCGGGTGGCCCGCGCGATGGCGGCGACGGCGGCGCTCTCCGGGCTCCTCGCGGCGGTGCTGGCCACCGCCATCGCCTGGACCTCCATGCTCGACCGCGAAGACGACCGCCTTCGGGGTGCGGCCTCGACGCTCGCGGTGCTGGTCCCGCCGGCGATGGACGACGCCGCGGCGCGCGCTCATGCCGACGCCGAGCAGACGGAGGTGGCTGCCGCGGGGGTGCGCATCGCGCTCTACCGTGGGCCTCGCTTTCTCGGCGGCGACGCGACGCTCCGGCCTTCCTCTGCCGGCGGTTGTCGCAGCACCCCGCACGGCTGGCGTCGGTGCCGAATCACCCTCCCCACCGGCTCCGTGGAGGTGGCGAGCGACCTGGCGGCAGCGCGCTCGCAGCGGTCGTTGTTGTTGGGCGCGTCGCTGCTGGCGGCGGCGCTGGCGGGCCTCGCGGGCCTCGGCTTGAGCGGGGCGGTATCCGCTCGCATCGTCAGGCCGCTACAGCGGCTTCGGGAGGAGGTCGCCGGGGTGGACGCCGACGCCCCCGGGCGGGCGCTGCCTGGGGGCAACGACGGGTACGCGGAGACCGACGCACTGCGGGTGGCGCTCGGGGAGATGCTTGCGCGGCTCGACGAGGCGCTGGCCCAGTCGCGACGCTTCGCGGCCAACGCGGCGCACGAACTACGCACCCCGCTCGGCACGATGCAGGCGGAGTTGGAGCTCGCCGCGGAGTCTGATGATGTTTTACATCATGATGTAAAAGACTCCCATCGCCGGGTGCTGCGCACGCTCGGCGGTCTGACGGCGCTGGTCGAGCGACTGCTCATCCTGGCGGCACCGGACGAGTCGCTGCGCGGTTCGCGCGAGGCGGTCGCGCTGGCGGACGTCGTCGCGGAGGTGCTGCTCACGCTGGAGCCTGCGAGCGCCGCGCGGGTGCGGGTGTCGGTGGACGACGGGCTACACGTACGGGGCGATGCGCTGTTGCTGCGTGTGATGGTGGAAAACGCGGTGGGCAACGCGCTGAAGTTCGCGCCGACGGGCGAGGTGACGGTGCGCGCGGAGGCGGCCGGGGACGGCGTGGCGCTGGTCGTGACGGACGTCGGTCCCGGGGTGGCGTCCGGCGATCGGGCGCGTGTTTTTGACGCTTTTTACCGGTCTGCGAGCGTGCGTGCGGAGGGGGTGCGGGGGCACGGCGTGGGCCTGGCGCTGGTGGCGCGCATCGCCCGGGCGCACGGTGGCAGCGCGGCCTTCGAGGACGCCTCGGCGGGTGCTCGGCTGGTGCTGCGATTGCCGTGCTGGCGACCCACGGAGGTCGCGCTCTCTGTGGGGCAGTGACGCTACGATGGGACCGCGATGAGCAACCCGTTGCGCGTGGTGCATCCGATTCCTGCCGAAGCCTGGCCCACCGCGGAGGAGGCGGCCGACGCGCGGCTCTTCTCGCCGGTGACGCTCGGGCACGGTTGCACGCTCACTGCGCGCACGTGGGTGCCGGCGATGGTGCCCTGGCGCGCGACCGATGAGGGGGAGGTCACGGACGCAGTCCTCGCCTGGTACGGGCGCTACGCCGACGGCGAGCCTGGAGCCATCGTGGTCGAGGCCACCGGCATTCGCGACGTGCCCAGCGGGCCGCTCCTGCGCATCGGGCACGACCGTTACATCGCCGGGCTTCGGCGTCTCGTGGAGACGGTGCGCGCTCGCTCGGCGGGGCGCACGCGGGTGTTTATTCAGCTGATCGACTTCCTCGCGATTCGTCGTCGCCCGGAGTCCGCAGTGTATTTTCGGCGCTTTCTGCAGGTTGACGACGGCCACCGAGGGCGGCTCGCGGCGCTGCTCGCGGATGTCTCTCTCTCGCACGCAGCGGACGACGTGGTGCGCGCCGCGCTGGCCACGCTCCCCGACGAGCAACTGGACGCGGTGCTGACGGCTCGCGAGTGCGACGACCTCCGCCGGGGGGCCCGCGAGCGCGTGACCGACGTGCACCTCCCTCACATTCGTGCGCTGCCCGAGGTGCTGCCGGGGCTGTTCGCGGACGCGGCGGCGCGCGCCGAGGCGGCGGGCTTCGACGGGGTCGAACTGCACTACGCCCACGCGTACACGATGGCGTCGTTTCTCTCGGCGCTCAACGACCGCGCGGACGGGTACGGGCAGACGCGCGAGGGGCGAATCCGGCTGCCGCGGGAGGTCTTCGCGGCGGTGCGCGCGCGGGTCTCCGAGAGGTTTTGCGTGGGGTGTCGGCTGCTCGGGGACGAGGCCATCGCGGGTGGGAGCACGGCCGCCGACGGGGCGTACTTCGGTGCTGCGCTGGCGGTCGCGGGGATGGACTTCGTGTCCGTCTCGAAGGGAGGGAAGTTCGAGGACGCGCGGACTCCGAAGGTGGGGCAGGCGGTCTATCCGTACACGGGCGAGAGCGGCCACGAGTGCATGCCGACGGTTCGGTCGGACGTGCGCGGACCGTTCGGTCGCAACCTCGGTCTCGCGCGAGGAGTGAAGGCTGCGATCGCAGCGGCGGGTCTATCGACCCCGGTGATCGCCGCAGGGGGAGTCAACGGATACCGCCTGGCCGAGGCGGCGCTGCGGGCGGGCGATTGCGACGTGGTGGCCTCGGCGCGGCAGAGCCTCGCGGACCCTGACTGGTGGCGCAAGGTTCGACTGGGTCGCGGGGCGGAGGTGCGTCGCTGCAAGTTGACGAACTACTGCGAGGCCCTCGACGAGCACCACAAGGAGGTCACTTGCCAACTATGGGATCGGGTGGTTTCGACCGAGCCGGCAGGCCGATCGAGGGATGGCCGCCGTCGGTTGGAGGCGCCGAAGTGGGAGGAGCGCTGAGGGGTGAGCGGAGTCAGAAGGGAGGGAAGGCCGCGGTGGTCACTCGAGTTCGCTTGCGATGACGATCTGGCCGCCCTGAATCTCACCGGAGTTGAGCTCCGCTGTGCGGCTGAAGCTGGAGTTGATATTGTCGCCGTCGATGTTGCCGACCGCGGTGGCGGTGAAGCGACGATCACTCGCGGAGACTGCGTACTGATAGTACAGCGGCGCATCGATGGAGAACCCGATCGCACTCCAGCCGGAATCGCTGGTAAACGCCGTGGGCTGAGCCGGGTACTTCGACGCGGTGGGGGCGGCTGCGGGAAGCGGGATCGCCGAGGCGAAGCTGGCCACCGAGCGCTCGGACGACTGGTTGAAGTAAGCGATCTCCCCTTGGTAGATCTTCGAGATATTGCCCGTCGCTTCGCTGGTCTTGGAGCGCTTGACGTACCGGGTAAAGGCAGGAATCGCCACCGCCGCGAGGATGCCGAGAATCACCACGACGATCATCAGCTCCACCAGGGTGAAGCCAGCGAGAACCTTCTTCATGGAACGCTTCATCGAAGTGATCTCCGTCTTTCGGGGGGGGGCCCTGGGGCGCCACGGTTTGGGATCGGGGCGCGAAGCCCCCAACCGCAATACAATCAGCGCATGCCGGAATGGTGCCAAGAGCCATGCGGATCTTTTTCTGCATGTGTTTGTTCAAGGGTTGCTCGGTATTTATTGTTCATGTCGTTTCTTCGAGGGTGCGATGTGGGGGTTCTGGGTGACGCGAAAGGTCGATCTGCGGTGCCGCGATTTGTCAGGTATCGTGGGGGCCCTCGTGGGATTCGTCGGGGTCCGGCGTGCTGCGTGTGGGGCAAACTTCGGATACAGACCCATCGATGAGCTGAACAAGACGTGCACGGTGGCGCTGCAGCACGTTGACGCCCACCGTCGGTGCGCAGGATGGTTCGGGGCCATCACCGCTTTCCCCGGCGTAACTTCACGACGCTCTCGAGACCCAACCAGAGGACAGGTACGCGCGCATCATGACCACGGACAAGACCATCGGATTCATCGGGCAGGGCTGGATCGGCAAGACCTATGCGGACGACTTTGAGCGCCGCGGTTATCGGGTGGCGCGCTTCGCCAGGGAGGAGCCCTACACGCACAACGCGGGGCTCATCAAAGACTGCGACATCGTGTTTGTCGCCGTGCCGACGCCGACCACGCCCGAAGGCTTCGACGACAGCATCGTGCGCGGCACCCTCTCGCTCGTCGGCAAGGGCAAGACCGTGGTCATCAAATCGACCCTGGTGCCGGGCACGACGGAGTCGATTCAGAAGCAGTACCCAGACTTGAAGGTGATGCACTCGCCGGAGTTCTTGTCCGTGGCGACGGCCAAGCACGACGCGGAGAACCCCACCCGCAACATCGTGGGCATCCCGGTGGACACGGCGGAGTACCGAGCCGCGGCCGAGGAGGTGCTCAAGGTGCTGCCGAAGGCCAACTACGCCATCGTCTGCTCGGCGCGCGAGGCGGAGTTCATCAAGTACGGCCGCAACGCGCTCGGGTTCGTGCGTGTGGTGTTTATCAACCTCTTCTACGACCTCGTCTCGAAGCACGACGTGAACTGGGACGTCATTCGCCAGGCGATGTCCGCCGACCCGGACAACGGCCCGACGTACATGAACCCGGTCCACAAGTCCGGCCGCGGCGCCGGCGGCGCGTGCTTCATCAAGGACTTCGAGGCCCTCTCGCGCATGTACAAAGACCTCGTCGCCGACGAGCGCGGCGCGAAGATCTTCGACAGCCTCACCGACAAAAACATCGCCCTCCTCCTGGGCAGCAACAAAGACCTCGACCTGCTCCGCGGCGTGCACGGCGAAGACGTCGCCCTGCGCAGCAAGGGCTGAGCGTCTTTTTCCCGCCGTTTCGCGTCTCGCCTTCTTTTCAAGCTGTGTGCAAAGAGCTTCTCTCCGCCTCCATGGGACAGAAGCTCGACCTCGCGCTCGGCATCCTCAACGGCGCCGTCGGCGACTACCTCGTTCGCACCGACAACGGCCTCGCGCTGCCGATGGCGTTGCATCTCCACGGTGCCCTGGTCGCCGCAACGCGCGTCGCCCTCGCCGACGCCTACCCCGCCGCGACGCCCCGGGTCGTCGTGCTCGTCCACGGCCTCATGAACACCGAGTCCGTCTTCGCCATGCCCGATGGCCGTGACTACGGATCGCTCCTCCGCGCCGACCTCGGGCTCACCCCGCTCTATGTTCGCTACAACTCCGGGCTGCCCATCGCCGACAACGGCGTCGCGCTCTCCGCACTGCTGACCACGCTCGCTGCGGAATACCCTGTTCCGCTCGAAGAGATCGTGCTGCTCGGGTACAGCATGGGAGGCCTCGTGGTGCGCGCGGCCTCGCACTCCGCCGCGCTCGCGGCCGCTCCGTGGCTCCCGCTCGTCCGCCGCGCCCTCTACGTCGGAACGCCCCACCGCGGCGCACCCCTCGAGCGCGTCGGACGCATCGTCAGCGCCGTGCTCCAGGCGATTCCCGACCCGTACACCCGGCTCATCGCCGACCTCGCCGACCTGCGAAGCGACGGCCTCAAAGACCTCGGCGACGCCGACCTCCGCCACGAAGACCGCGCCCGCCGCACGCTCCGCGTCACCCTGCGCGACCCCGAACATCCCGTCCCGCTGCTGCCGGCAATCACGCATCACCTCGTCGCCGGGGCGCTTTCCGACGAGCGTTGGGTGACGGCCCTCTTCGGCGACGCGGTGGTGCCCATCTCCAGCGCCACGGGCTGGCGCTCCCTCGGCGAGGGGCTCGACCCGTCGCGCGTGCGGGTGTTTCCAGGGTTGAGTCACGCAGCGATTCCGCGCTCGCTGGACGTCTACGCGCAGCTCCGCGCATGGTGTGAAGCTCCATGAACAAGACCAGCAAGCAGCGCCTCCTGGGCCTACGAGCGCTCCTGGAAGACGTCGTCGAGCACGGCTCGAGCGCCGTCGAGCGGGCGCACCGCGCGACCGCCGAGCGCACCTTCGCGGTGCTTGAAGCGATCCCCCCGGTGGCGGCCCCCGCGCGGCTGGTGCACGTCGCCCATGGGGCGGTGCTGACGGGCGTCTACGAGAGCATCCGACTGGTCAATCGCGCGGTGGGGACGGTGCTCACCGCGGTCATCGAAGAGACGGCCAGATCCGCTCCCGGCGAGGACTGATACCCCCCTCCACGGGATTCCTGCGCAGGAATGTCCGGATTCCTGTGCAGGTATTCCGTGGCCAGCTTCGCCCCTGCGCTACGTCCCGGTGACGCGGTACCCGATCGCCTCCGCCAGGTGGTGCGCCGCCACCAGGTCGCTCCCGTCGAGGTCGGCGATGGTTCGCGCGAGCTTCATCACCCGATGAATCGCTCGCGCGCTCAGCCCCAGCCGGTCGCTCGCGTCGGTGAGCAGCCGCGTGCTCGTCGCGTCGAGCGCCGCCACCTCCCGCAGTTGCCTCACATTGAGCCGCGCGTTGCAGTCCCCGCTCCGCCCTTCGGCCACGGTGCGCGCGGTCGCCACGCGCAGCCTCACCTCCTCGCTCGACGGCCCCGCCGGCCCTTCGGTCAACTGCGCCGCCCGCACCGGCGGCAACGGAACCAACAGGTCGATCCGGTCGAGCAGCGGACCCGAGATGCGACCGCGGTAGCGCTTCACCCGCTCTTCGGAGCAATCGCACCGATCGGATGGATCGCCGGCGTAGCCGCACGGACACGGGTTCATCGCCGCGACCAGGGTGAAGCGCGCGGGATACCGCGCCCGCGAGCGTGCTCGCACGATGGTGATGTGCCCCTCCTCCAGGGGCTCGCGCAGGGCCTCCAGGCTCTCCCGCGGAAACTCGGGTAGCTCGTCGAGGAAGAGCACCCCGTTGTGCGCCAGCGCGATCTCCCCGGGCCGCGGCGGATCACCGCCTCCCGCCAGCCCTGCCGCGCTCGCCGTGTGGTGCGGCGCGCGGAAGGGGCGATCGCGCAGGAGCGACACTCCCGGGCGGAGGGTTCCTGCGACGGAGTGCACTGCGGTGACCTCCATGGCTTCGCGAAACGTGAGCGGCGGCAGCAGCGCCGGAAGCGCCCGCGCCAGCATGGTTTTCCCGCCGCCGGGTGGGCCCATGAGGAGCACGTTGTGTCCGCCCGCCGCGGCGATCTCCAGCGCGCGCTTGGCGTGTGCCTGGCCTCGCACATCGAGGAGGTCGAGCACCTCGAGGTTGTCGCCGGTCGCGAAGTCCACGATGCGGGTGCGATCGATGAGCGGTAGCTCGCCTCGCCCGCTGAGAAACTCGCAGACCGCGCGAAGGGTGTCGGCGCCGCGCACCTCGATGCCCTCCACCACCGCCGCCTCCGCGCCGTTCTCCAGAGGGACAATCGCCCCGCGCATTCCGCGATCGCGCGCGGCCAATACCTGGGGGAGTATTCCGCGCACCGGGCGCACGTTGCCGGTGAGGGACAGCTCACCGAGGATCAGCCATCGGTCGAGTCCGACGATGGGGCAGTCGCCCGCGGCGGCGAGGGTGGCGACGGCGATGGCGAGGTCGAAGCCGGTGCCGGCTTTCTTCACGTCCGCGGGCGCGAGGTTGACCGTCACGCGCCGCAGCGGGAAGGGGTAGCCCGCTTGTTCCATGGCAGCGCGGACGCGGGTGCGCGACTCCCGCACGGCCACCTCGGCGAGCCCGACGAGGTCGAAGGCTGGGAGTCCTCGGGCGATGTCTACCTCGACCTGCACTGGGTGCGAATCGAGGCCGATGAGCGTGCTTGCATGGGTGGTAGCTAACAATGGCGGTTCCTCCGGAGGGGGCCTTTCCACGGAGCGTGCCAAGGAGCGAGCACTCAAAAAAAGCTTGTTTTCAAGTCTGTTTTTCGCATCGATGGCCGCGCCGCCACTGGCGGCGGGGGTGGCGGCGGGGTGGCGGGCACCCTCCGCGCGAGCGGCTGGCCTAGAGTCCCGTGGCAATCAACGGGTATGAGGGAAGCCATGACGACCGAACCGGGAACAACACCGTCGATGGGCCTCCGGCTGGGCTTGTCCCCGGGCGACATCGTCGGCGGCCGCTACGAGATCGTCTCGCTGCTCGGGGAGGGCGGCATGGGGGCGGTGTTTCAGGCGAAGCATCAGGTGTTGGGGCGTCTCGTCGCGATCAAGATTCTCAAGCCTGAAGTGGCGACGAACGAGCAGTTTGCCGGGCGCTTTCTCCAGGAGGCCAGGAGCGCCGCCGAGCTTCACCACAAGAACATCGTGGAGATCTCGGATTACGGCGTGGACGGTGATCGCCCATACATGGTGATGGAGTACCTCGAGGGCGAGTCGCTCGGTGCATACATGAAGCGCGAGGGCCGTCTCTCGGCGGGGCGTGTGGTGGCCATCATGGAGCCCGTGCTGCGCGCCCTCTCCGTGGCCCACGAGCGCGGGATCATCCACCGCGACATCAAGCCCGATAACATCTTTCTGCAGCGCGACGAGGACGGCGGCGAGCCCACCCCGAAGGTGGTCGATTTCGGCATCGCCAAGCGACAGTCCAACGAGGACAGCCCGCAACTCACCACGGCCACCATGGCCCTTGGCACGCCCGCGTACATGTCGCCCGAGCAGATCATGTCGTCGAAGAACGCCACCGGCGCGGCGGACCAATACGCCGTCGGCGTGACGTTTTATCAAGCCCTTACCGGGGCTTATCCCTTCGAGGCGACGACCATCAACCAGTTCATCGTGGCGAAGGCCACGCAGGATCCGCGGTCCATCGGCGAGCTACGCGCGGACCTCGATCCGGCGCTCGTTGCGGTCATCATGCGCACCCTCGCGCGCAAGCCCGAAGACCGCTTTCCGACGATTCACGCGCTGCGCGAGGCCCTGGCTCCGTACCGCGGATCGCTCGCCGACCCGCCGTCGCAGCCCGCGGGAGATGCCGCTGTGGCGGGGAGTTTCACCGCGGGAAACCGTAACTTCTCCTCGGCGGCGGTCGCGTCGCCGGTGCTGCAGGGGACGTCGAGCCTCAACACTCCCTCTCCGCTCGAGCGTGACGTGAGCGAGGTCGGAGGCTCTTCCAGGCGCCTCGGAGTCGCCGTCGCGGCTCTGCTCGCCCTCGGAGCAGGGGGCTTTGCGATCGCGCGAATGAAGTCGTCGCCGAGGCCCGAGGCGCAGCACGTGTTGGAGTCGCCGCCGACGCCCGCGCCACGGCCCGCGGACCCGACGCCGCCTCCGGGGCAGCGCGCTGTGGTGTTCTCGATTCGGGTTGATCCGCCGAGCGGGGCGATCAGCCTCGACGGTGAGAGTCTCGGTTCGGGACGCGCCGAGGTGATGCGCCCCAACGACGGCCACCGCTACCAGTTGCAGATTGCCGCGCGGGGCTACGCGACGATTACGGAGGTGCTCACTGCGGACCGCGACGTCAGCATCGACCGACGTCTCAACCCGCTGACCGAGCCGGGCAATCACGGGCACGCGCATGCGCACGCTCTGACGCCGACGGTCGCTCCGACGCCGACGGTCGCTCCGACGCCCGTTCCGACGGTCACTCCGCCGCCGACGCCCCGAGCGCCGACGAACAATCCGCGGCACCCGAACATCGACCGTTCGAACCCCTTCAAGGGGCAATAGCGCGGGGCCTCGGCCCAGATATTTTAGAGCCGCTCGACGGAGCGGAGCATCTCCGGGACGAAGTGCGCCCGGTGGCGGATGAGCGACCGTCCGCTGCGGGGCAGGCGTGCGCGCGCGGTGACCTGATCGGGCCGACGCAACGACGACTGGACCAGCTCGTCACCGAACTCGAAGTGCTGATCCTGGGCTGTGGAGGCGGTGGCCGGGCCGGGCTGGGCACCCGCGAGGGCAGGCAGCAGCAGGGCGGTGGCGACCGCGGCGACGACGAGCGAACGAACCCTTGCGAACAACATGAATCAGCTCCCTGGTGACGACCCTGGCGACCGACGCTCGGCCGCTCGGCGTAGGGACGCACGACGGTTTCGACGGGTCTCGGAAACCATCGAAGCGGCGGTGTAACGTCCCGGGCGATGAGCACCTCGGAGATGGCAGGGCGGTTGGAGCGGGTTCGCGTGGCGATGCGCGCGAAGGGTGTGGACGCGCTTGTGGTGCGCGGCACGGACGCATACCTGAGTGAGTATGTTCCGGAGGCGGAGAGCGGGCGCGTGTGGCTCACGGGCTTCACGGGCAGCCTCGGCGACGCACTCGTCACGCTCGATCGGGCGTGGCTCTTCGTAGACGGCCGCTACCACGTGCAGGCCGACGTCGAACTCGACGCCGCCTGCTGGACCGCCGTGAAGAGCCCCCTCGGCATCGGCAACGAGTCTGCCTGCGCGACGAAGATTGCTGCGCTCGCGGGCGCGCTCCCGGACCCGCAGACGCTCGCGGTCGGCTACGAGCCCGCCTGCTACTCCGTCCACGCATGGAAGTCCTTTTGCAACGAACTGGCCGGGGTTGCGGTGCGCTGGATCGCGCTAGATCCATCGCTCGTCGCCGATGCGCGTGGCCCGGTGGAGCCGACGGTTACGGGCTCGGGTCGGTTGCGGGTGGTCGATGAGTCCACGCTCGGGCGCACCGTCGAAGAGAAGGTCGCGCTGGTGGCCGAGTGGCTCGCCAGCAAGCGCGCCGACGCACTGCTCGTGACAAAGCTCGACGAACTCGCGTGGCTCGCCAACCTGCGCGGCGAAGAGATGCCGTACCAGGCGACGTTTCGGGCGCTCGGCGTGGTGACCCGGGACGCGCTGCACTTGTCCGTACGCGTTGCGCCGGTGACCGACGCCGTGCGCGCGGCTCGCCCGACGGTGCGCTTTTGCGACGACGAGGCCCTCGTGGCGCTGCTGCGTTCGCTCGGCGTGGGCGGAAAGAAGGGCCGCGTGGCGCTCGACCCCGCGAGCGTGTCGGCGGGCATGCGAGATCGGGTGGAGGCGCTGGGCCTCGAGGCGCTCGCGGTGACCTCGCCGGTGGTGGCTGCCAAGGCGAAGAAGACCGACGCCGAGCTAGCGGCGATGAAGCGCGCGCTCCGCCGGGCGGACGGCGTGGTGGCCCGGGCGCAGGCATGGCTTACCGATCAGGTAAGCCGTGGAGAGCGGGTTACGGAGGTGGGGTTCGCCGCGCAGGTCGAGCGGATGTTTCGGGCGGCGGGGGCGGTCGGGCTGTCGTTTCGGGTGATCTCTGCGTTTGGCACCAACGGCGCGTCGGTGCACCACCCGCCGAGCGACGAGACCGTCATCGAGGCGGGCGCGCTCATGCTGCTCGACACCGGCTGTTACTTCGAAGAGGGCTTCGCGACGGACCTTACCCGCACGTTCTTTGTCGGCGGCCCGGACGACGTCCCCACCGCAGAGCAGCGGCGGCTGTACACATTGACCTTGAAGTCAGCCATTGCGGGCATGACCGCGCGGGTTCCGCGGGGAGCGTCGGGTGCGCAGATCGACGGCATCACGCGTCGGCCGCTCTGGCGCGAGGGGCTCGACTACGCCCACGGCACCGGGCACGGCGTCGGCATCAACGTCCACGAGGCGCCGCCGTCGATCGGCAAGACGGCCACGGCGACGGTCGAACCCGGCCACGTGTTCTCCATCGAACCGGGGCTCTACCTCGAGGGCATCGGCGGCGTGCGCATCGAGAACCTCTGTACGGTTCACGACGATCCGGCTCATCCGGGCTACCTGCAGGTCGTACCGCTGACCTTCGCGCCGTTGGATGCGAGGCTCATCGACACCACGCTTCTCGAGGCCGACGAGATCGCGTTTGTGCGGTGGTATGCGGAGAAGGGCGCGGCAGAGTTGGGAGAAGAGATGACGTCCCGCTGGGCTGTAGGTTAATGTCTCGGCCTCGCTCACTGCCCGATGCAAAGCCTATCTCCCAGTGAACGCATCGGAACCACCGTCGCAGGACGGTATGAGATCCGAAGGATGCTCGGAGAGGGCGGATTTAGCGTTGTTTTCGAGGCGGTGCACAACGTCACGGGCCGCGAGATCGCGCTCAAGTTACTGCACCCACACCTGACGACTACCGAGCAGATCACCGAGCGCTTCCTGATGGAGGCGCGGGCGATGGCGCGGATTCGTCATGACGGCATCGTGCAGGTGTTTGACGCCGGCACCGACCCAGACGGCACCGTCTACATCGCGCTCGAACTGCTCAACGGCGAGTCGCTGGAGACGACCCTTACGCGGGTGCGTAAGCTGACCTGGGGCGAGGCCGTGGCGATCGGCATCGACCTGCTCGGCGCGCTCGCGGAGGCGCACCGCAACAAGATCATCCACCGGGATATCAAGCCCGGAAATATCTACATTGTTCGCAAGCAGGACGGCAGCAGCCAGGCGAAGTTGCTCGACTTCGGCATCGCGCACGTCACGCAGAGCGGGCAGAAGCTTACACAACAGGGTATGATTCTCGGCACGCCGGAGTACATGTCCCCGGAGCAGAGCCGGGGCATCCACGTCGGGCCCGAGAGCGACCTTTGGTCCGTCGGCATCGTGATGTTCGAGTGCCTCGTCGGGTTCACGCCCTTCCTGAGCGAGACCACCACGGACATCCTGGTGAAGATCGTGACCATGTCGGCGCCGCCGGTGACGTCCCTCGAGGCGCTCGTACCGAAGGCCATCAGCGACGTCATCGAGCGCAGCCTGAGCAGGGAGGCCGAGCAGCGGTATCGCAGCGCCGACGACATGGCCCGCGCGCTTGAGAAGGCGCGCGATGTGGTTGACGCAGCCCGCGTGATCCAGACGGCGACACCGGTAAGCAAGGCCGCCACGCCGCTGCGCCCGTCGCCTCCGGAGATACTGTCGGCGTCCAACGAGGCGCGGGCGTCGGAGCAGGGCGTTGCACCACGGGCCGAGAGCAACCCCGCTTTGGGTCGCTCCATCGGACGGACAGACCGGGCCAACCCGCTGGCGGCGTCGCTGCGGCGTCCGACCCCCGCGATGGGCCAGGCGGTCGGAGCACCACGGAGCAGCGTCGGTGCGGTGCGGGTCGTCGAGGTTGACGCCACCAGGGCGCGTGACGAGGGAGGTTCACGGAGTTCTGTCGCCCCGCGGCGCGAGGCCGGGAGTCCCAACGTACGCTCGATCGGCACCTCGCCCGAGGCACCACGTCCGTCGCCCAGGCCGCCGCTTCCGCCGCCCGAGCCTGCCCTTCCCTCCCTGACTCCGCCAGCGACCGGCTTTGACCTCGACCTGCAGCTGCCTGCGTTCCCTGGAGCGAAGATCAACAGCGGCGGAATAAGCGCCCAGGCTGCGTCGAGCGCCGATTCGGCGACGAGCAAACGCGGCGCGGTGCGTTCGTTTCAGCCGCCCCCCACCCCTGGAGGCTCGCGGTCGGGCTCACTCGCCATGGGCGCGGTGCTCGGTGCCATCGCGATCGTCGGCGGAGTCGTCTTCGCGCTGCGGTCGGGCCACGATGATGCTTCGTCTCCAGTGGTCTCGCCGTCCCGCGCCGCCGCGGGCCGTCCGTTGATCGAGCGCCCCGACGCAAGCGCTCCGCCGATTGCGCCGATCGTGTCCAACCTCCAGCAACTGCGCGCGTTCAGTCCGGGTGTCGGACTGGCGGGCACCGACGCGCTCTCCGACTTCGCTCGCCACGCCGCGGCGAGCGGCCCATCCAGCGCGCAGCGCATCGTGGTGAGCTGCCTCTCGGGCACTGAGGGCGGGCCCACGGTGGTGATTCATCCCCTCAACGGCGGCCCAACGCTCGGATCGTTTCGCGGCCCGGTGGCCTGCGACGGCTTCGACCTCGGCGTCGTGCCCGACGTCACCGATGACGGCACCGACGATGTGGTGGCCACCAACGCCAACGGGACGGGCATCGTCGTGATCGACTCGCGCTCACTGCGCGTGTGGCGAACCATCCCGGTGCCGGGCGCGCGGGGCATCGCGCTCGGCGGCGGGTACGCGGTGCGCGGGTCCGAGAGCGACGTGGTGGCCATCGTCTACACTGAGCCCGACGGTCCGGGGGCGCCGTCGCAGGTGCGTGCGGTGAGTCTGCGTCGGCAGCGGGTGCTCTGGTCGGTGAGCGGCAGCAACCCTCTGGGCCGAGTGGGGCAGCCCGTCGAACTTGGCCTCGCGATTGGCCCCGACGCTACGCAAGACGGCGTCCCAGACGTGGTCATGGGCATCGGGCCGATGGGCAACTCCGTCGGCAGCGCTGATCCTCGGCGGTGCGTGCAGTTGTACTCCGGCGCCAACGGCGCGCAGGTGTGGTCCGAGCCTTCCTGCCGACGCGTGGGGCGAAGCGCGCAGAGCGTTGCGCTCGGTGTTGACATCAACGGCGACGGCCGCGGCGACGTCGCGGTGGGCACCGATCAGCACGACGTCGCGGCCTCCGTGGTGGTGCTCTCCGGCGCCAACGGAACGCCGCTTCTGTCGGTCGCGGCGCCGGTGGGAGAGCGGGGCACTGCGTTCGGGTGGCCGGTGGCGCTCGCCGGTGATCTCGACGGCGACAACATCCCTGACCTTGCGGTCGGCACGGTTGGCCGACAGACGCGGGTCACGCTCATCAACGCCCGCACCGGCGCGTTCGGCGGCGTTCTTACGCTGAGCGGCGATGGCGCGGGCAACCTGCGAATGTTCCCGGTGGAGCCGACGTCGGCGAGCGAGCCGTGGTCGGTGCTGCTCGCCGATCCGGGCAACGGACTGCGCTTGATGGCGCGTCGCGTCGAGAACGAACCATTGTAAACCGCTTCGCCGCGGCGCTACCGCCCGGTGGGCTCGAGGGAGGCTAACGGATGAAGGTCGCGGTGCTTGGTTCGGGAAGCTGGGGCAGCGCTCTGGCAAAGTTGCTCGCGGACAACGGGCACCGGGTTGCGCTCTGGGGGCGGCGCCCAGAGCTTGCGGCGGCCATCCAGGCGACGCGCGAGAACGCGACGTTTCTGCCGGGGGCGCGCTTCGCAGACTCGCTGCACGCGACGTCGGTGCTCGAGGAGGCGCTCGACGGCGCGGAGATGCTGTTGGTCGCGGTGCCTACGCATGGGTTGCGGGAAGTGCTGCGCGCGAGCGCGGGGTTCATTCCGAAAAACATCCCGGTGGTGAGCGCGACCAAGGGCATCGAGCAGAACTCATTGGAGTTCGTGCACGAGATCATCGCCGCGGAGGTGCCGTGGTCGAAGCAGACCTTCGTGGCGCTTTCCGGGCCGTCGTTCGCGAAGGAGGTTGCCCTCGGGTTACCGACCGTGGTGGTGGCAGCGGCGCGCGACGTCGCCTGCGCGCGGGCGGTGCAGGAGGCCTTCTGGACCGACGACCGATTCCGCGTCTACCTGAGCGACGACGTCATCGGTGTGGAGGTCGGCGGCGCACTGAAGAACGTCGTGGCCATCGCGGCGGGTGCGAGCGACGGGCTCGGATTCGGGCACAACACGCGGGCGGCGCTGATCACCCGTGGGCTCGCGGAGATCGCGCGGCTCACGATGAAGATGGGCGGTGATGCCCTCACCCTGGCGGGCCTCGCGGGCATGGGCGACCTGGTGCTGACGTGCACCGGCGACCTCTCGCGCAACCGGCACGTCGGATTCGAGTTGGGGCAGGGGAAGTCGCTGACGGAGATTCTCGACGGGATGCGCCAGGTCGCCGAAGGGGTGCGCACCGCTCGTAGCGCGTGGGATCTGGCACAGCGCGAGGGCGTGTCGATGCCCATCACGGAGCAGGTCTTCCTCGCCCTGTACCACGGCAAACCGCTACGCGAGGCGGTGCACGATCTGATGACCCGCGCCGCGGGCCACGAGCGGGACTGAACCACCGACGTCTGCTGCGGTCGCAACAGACGTCCATGATTCTCGACGGTGATTCCCCCCCCCTCAGCAGTTTTCGCGAACTACTTCTTGTCGGCCTTCGGGAGCTTCATCTTGGGCTCCGAGGGGTGCGGCCGGTACAGCAGGATCGTCCGGCCCACCACCTGCGCGACCTCTGCCTTCAGCTCCGCGGCGAGGTTTTCGGCGGTCTCGTAACGCTCCGATGGCGCCTCGGTGTGGATGCGAATCTTGATGAGTTCATGGTCGAGCAGCGCCTGGTTCACCGCGGCAACGATGGACTCGGTGACCCCTTGCTTGCCGATCTGCACGAGCGCGTCGAGGTGGTGGCCGAGGCTGCGGAGGTACTGGTTCTGCTTGCCGGTCAGGGGCATCGTTGGTCTTTCTTCTAGAACTGGTAGCGGGCGCCGAGGCCCACGACGTTGACGGAGAAATCGTAGGTTCCGCCGTTGACGGCGATGCGTGGAGCGAGGCCGTTCGAGCGAAACGGCTCGACGGGGTATAGCGCGGCGGTGCGCGGATCGACGACCACCGAGCTTGCGAACATGTACGCGAACACCGCGTCGAAGCGGAAGCGTCCGTAGTGCAGTGACGCCCCGACGCTGCCGACAAACTTGTCGGTGTCGAGCGTGAGGGCGTTGGTGTACGCGTTGGCCGTCGCGCTGGTCTCGTAGGACATCCCAACGCGGGCCTGCAGCCCGATGCCGCCACCGAGGGCGGTGAGGTGCTCGGCGCCGAGGCGCACCGACCATGTGTCTTGAAACTGGCGGTTTTCCGCGAGCGGGCCGACCTGATACGTGCCGACGCCGCGCACGTTGGTCAGGGCGATGTTGTCCGGCAGAATGTCGATGCGCTGGTGCACGCTCCAGCCCTCCCACACCCCTGCGATCTCGACACGGGTGCTGGGCAGCGGGCGAAACTCCACACCGAAGCGGGCGATGGGGGCGAGGCGAAACTGCACCCGCGCGGTGTCGCCGGACACCTGCGCACCCTCGTAGAACGACGCGGAAGGCAGCCGCACGCCGAGCTTCGCGGGCGCATCGACATCATACGGGAGTTGGTAAGACGCCCCCAGGGCGATCATCCGGTGGGGCATGAACTGCACCCCGATGTTGGCTGTCGGAGCGAAGATGGGGCCGACGTTGATGGCGGCCATGGAGTCCCACTGCGGGTCTTCCGGCGCGCACGTGATGGTGGCCGGGCAGGCCGAGAGGGCGTGTCGTGCAGCGAACGATCCGGTGAGCGCGGAGACCCCGGCGCCGAGGTGGATCATCGGGTGCGGTCGCCACGCGGCCCAGAGCCCGGCGACGACGAGCAGCGAGCCGTCGAGGGTGACGAGGCTGTAGCGCTGCGCCGCGGTGGGGGTGTCGGCGTAGGAGGTGATCGCTGCGTAGGGGGCGTACGCCCCGGCGGCGAACATGAAGTTGCGCAGCCCGAGGTTGTGCGTGGCGATGAGCGTGGGGATGGGCAGCGCCGCGCCCTGGCCCTGCGTGGCGTCGAAGGTCACCGGGGCCATGGTGCGATCGGGCAACGCGCTGCGGGTGAAGGTGTTGTTGAAGTTCACGAGCGATGCGTCGAGGAGCAGGCCGTTGCCCGCGGAGATGAGACCCGCGGGGTTGTACCAGACGGAGTGCTGGTCATCGGCGCCGGCGATGAAGGCACCGCCGCGACCGAGCGGACGGACGCCGCGGTCGGTGAGGTAGAAGCCGCCGGCGGCGGCGATGGTGGGCGCGAGGGAGGCGCAGAGCGCGACGAGCAGGGCAGGCTTGCGGGCGATCACTGCGGGAGCCTTCGGCGCTGCACGATGGCGTAGAACTGTTCGAGCCCGCGACTGTTGTCCGTCAAGAACGAGACCACCTCGCGAAACGTGTAGAACACGTCTTGCGGGGACATCGGGCCGTGTTCGCCGGGGCGCTCGCGGTTGGTGTCCGCGATGGCGTCGGCGATGACCGTGAGGGGCTCCGGCAGCAGCGGATCGCCCGTACTGGGACGCTCCACCGAGTGGCCGAGCACGGCGATGAGCGCGCGGTCCCGATCGAGCGCGCGCGCCCGGTCGAGGAAGCGCAGTGACTGCGGGACGAGCCCTGTGTGCGGGGTCATCGCGGGCGCGAGGCTGTGCAGCAACGGATCGACGTCGGCGTCGGCGCGCAGCACCTGCACGGTGTCTGCGAGGGCGCTGAGCGTGGTGGCCTGTGGCGATGCGCTGCGAGCATCCGGCGCGGTGTCGTCCATCATGTGCGTGAGCAGTCGGCCGATGGCGACGCGCGCGGCGGGGTCGTCGCGCAGGGCGAGGCCGAGGTCTGCCGCGGCGGCGAAGGGTGCGTCGCGCACGACGGTTTCGAGGCGTCCGGAGAGGCCCAGCGCCCAGGGGTTGACGTCGCCCGCGGCGCCGTGCGCGGCGATGCGCTCGCGTAGCCACCCGACGATGGCGCGGGTCACGCCCGGAATCGCACGGTTGTGGAATCTCGCGGTGTTGCCGCTTCCTTCCGTGGCGAGAAACTGATCGACCAGCGAAGAGCGGGCCGCGAGCCACTCGGCGTGGCGCTCCGGGGCGGCGGCGAAGCGCGGGTCCATGGCGTTGAAGCCGTCGGCGAAGAGGTAGAAGAGGTTGACGCCGCCGACGGGTGTGGTGCCGTCTGCCCAGAGTGCACCGGTGGTGCCGTTGCGGTAGCGCAGGGGCGTAGTGAAAGCGGGCATGCCGTTCATGGAGCGCGCGCGGCTGTCCACGAGCGCGCGGGTGAGCGCAGCGACGGATTGGAGCCCGGTGTGGCCGCCGCCGACATCGAGGGTGCGGAGCTCGGCGGTGAGCGATGAGAGCGCGGGCAGGAGGTCACCGTCGAGGGCTGCTTTGATGATCGGCTCGTAGCGCCCGGCGCCGTCCATCTGCGAGTAGTTGGCGCCTTCGCGGCACGATTCGCAGCGCACGGTGGACTGGTACCCCCCGGCGGCGCTGGTGGCCCAGTGCCGGTGGAAGGCCGAGAGAAGCTCGGTGAAGAGCCTGGAGCCGTTGGCGGTGTCGATGGCGCGCGGGTCCATCGTGCGCGGATCAGCGCCTGGAGAGAGCGCTGGGTCGAGTCGGCCGTTGAGGCGGTCGTGCCGTGAGAAGGCGAGGGTGAGCGGGCGGATGGAGTCGTAGAAGCAGTACCCTTCCCAGGCGAAGATGGTCGCTGGGTGGAGCGTGCGAACCTGCCGATCGACGGGCGACGGCGACGGTACGGGCGTCCCTGCGTTGCGCACCGTCGCGACGTCCATGAGGTGTTGCAGAAACTCATTGGGGTTGGGGTTGAACACCAGTCGCGCGATGGCGTAGGGCGTCGGCTGGGAGTTGAACCCGTTGATCCCCGACTGGGACTGCACCAGGCCGTCGAGGGTGCTGTCGAGGGAGATTCCGAGGGTACGAGCGAGGTTGGTGAGCGTCCCGGCGATGCCCGGAATCTCCAGCGGAAGTATCGCGCGCCCGTTGCCCGAGATCGACCGGACGTAGAAGGCCGCTGCATCGGGAACCTCGACGAGGCGGCACGCGTCGATGTCCGAGGCGCCCGGCACGCCGATCGAGCGTGGACCAAACAGGTTGTAATAGACCCTCACCTCTGCGCCGGGCTTGTTGCAGAGGTGCGCGCCGTTGAGGTCATCGACGAGATGCAGCAGACGCTGGAGCACCGAGCGGTTGTCCCGCGTGTCCGGCCGAGCGCGATCGACGGGCTGTGCGAGGTTGACGGCGACGTGGGCGTTCCAGTTGCCTGCCCAGGCGGGCTCGACGCGATCGCGGTCTTGCGCGTAGTTACTGAAGGCTCGGGCGAGGTTTTGCGACGGAATGCTCCCGGCGCAGGAGGGTTCCCAGAGCCCCGATGCGGGCAGTGGTTGCTGAAGGTTGGCCAGTGCGTTGAGGATGTCCTCGAGCAGGCCGGGCTCCGCTGCGATGCGGCGCACGACGTCCATCACGTCGTCCCAGATCACCGAGCGCGCATCCATCTGCGCGGCGGGCACGCGGTCCGAGGCTTCATCGATCGCGAGTATTGCCCCGATAAGGCGCGCGGTGAGGGCCTCGCGCTCGGGCGCCATCAGGGCCTGCGCGGTGTTGAGAATCGGGTCGATGTCGCGGTGCGTGAGCATCGCACCGGTGGCGTGCACGAGGTCGATGAGGGGCGATGCGTTGGCGGTGAAGCGCTGGTAGTCGACACGTCCGGCGGCGCCGCCGTAATCGTGGCTTGCGGGCATGCGAGGGCCGATGAGCGGGCGCAGGCCTGACACGAGTTGCAGCGCGGGGAGTTCGGTGTGCGAAGGCGCGCCGAGAAGGGTCGGGAGCTCGCGCGAGAGCGCCGCGAGGACGGTGGAGTTCAGGTCGAGATAGCGCCACGCATACCCACCGGAGGAGGTTGCGCGGCCCTGCGCGTCACGAGGAGCCGATGGACCGCGGTACGTGGGAAACGGGGTTGGCAGACCGGTCACTGCCCCGGAGGGAGGCCGGGCGTTGCCGGCGGCATCACGGCGAACGACGAGCGTCGGGTGATCGCCGCGGGCGAGCGACGAATCGGTTCGGAAGAGGAGGTCTGTAGCGGCGTCGAGGGTGGTGCCCGCGGTGGTGGTGGCGCTGGGCCCGGCACTCTGGAATTCGCCGCGCAAAACCGACAACATCTGATTGAATTGCGGGTGTGCAGGGCCATCCGGCTGTGTGGGCGTCGCCTCGCGGAAGAGCCCGAGGGTGGTGTCGAGCACATCGTTGACCCGGTCGTAAGCGAGAATCGGTCGAAGCAGTCCGATGGCGCTCTCCGGCGGGCGGTAGCCCTGGCGCAGGGACATACGCCCGAGGGCGCGCAACACGCTGGCGTCCGTGGCCATGGTCGCGAGTTGCTGCGCGACCGCGCGGGTGGTCTGCGGCAGCAGGTCTTCTGCGAGGGCGGTACCGCCATCGCCGGTGGTGACGACCCAGGCGCCGGTAGCGCCGTTGCGTCGCCCGGTACCATCGGGTCCATAAAGCGGGAGCAGGTCGATGAGCAGGCCATCGAGAGGGGTGTACAGGGGCCGCGGCATGGACTGGTCGATGCTGGCGACGAGGTCGGCGCGCATGCGAGCGAGTGCGGTCGCGCGTGGGCCAACGCCTGGGACGGATTCCGTCGCGCCGAGGCCGCGGGTGCACGGTTGGCGTCCCAAAGCGAAGCCGAGGTCGCGAGGAGACTCGCCCCAGTGGATGCGCTCGCACATCACCTGAAACACCTCTTCCCCGAGCGTGCCCTGAGCTGCGGGAATGCGGTGGGTATCGAACTCCGGGGCGCATGCGATCAGCGTCACGGAGAGCGCAGCGAGTGCGCGAGGCAGAGGCTTCCACGTTGCCATCAGTGAATCCACCGATCCCTTCAACTCAGGGCGATAGCGGCGAAAGCTACCAACGATCGTCGCGGCTTGGAAACGCGCGTTCGTGGCGCTTGATGTGATACGG
This sequence comes from Deltaproteobacteria bacterium, assembly GCA_947477565.1. Taxonomy (GTDB): domain Bacteria; phylum Myxococcota_A; class Polyangia; order Polyangiales; genus SCUS01. The sequence continues at coordinate 98,328 of CANJUR010000009.1, read as the reverse complement.
TCGTGGCATGTCAACGGGACTGCACTCGACGCTACCGCCGAGGGATGTGACCGTGCAGATGCTGACCGAGCCGGGGGCCATGACGGTTCGACTCACCGTGGCTGCCGGCGAGGCGGGTCTCGGTCGCAACATTGTCCATCCGCGCATCCAGAAGTCGGGCCTTGCGCTCGTGGGGCACTTCCAGGGGCTCACCCCCGAGCGAGTGCAGATTCTCGGGGAGACGGAGATGTCCTTCCTGGCGACGATGACGCCGGACGCCCGGCGCGCCGCGGTGGACGGCTTCTTCGCGCGTCGCATTTGCTGCGCGGTGGTGACCGCGGGGCAGGCGACTTTCCCGGAGGTGCTTGAACTGGCCCAGAAGCACGGCTGCCCGGTGCTGATCAGCGAGGCGCGGAGCTCGGTGACCATCAACGCGGTGCATGCGCTGCTCGACGAGAAGCTGGCGCCGCGCACGCGCGTTCATGGTGTCTTCGTTGACGTCTTCGGTGTGGGGATTTTGTTGTTGGGCAAGAGCGGCATCGGGAAGAGCGAGTGCGCCCTGGAGCTTGTCCAGCGCGGGCACCGGCTCGTCGCCGACGACCTCGTCGATTGCGTGCTGCGCCCGACGGACTCGGTCTACGGCGCCGCGGTTGACCTGCTGAAAAACCACCTGGAGGTGCGTGGCCTCGGGGTGCTCAACATCAAAGACCTTTTCGGGGTCGCGTCGGTGCGGGACAACAAGCGCATCGACCTGGTGATCCGCCTCGTCCCGCACGACGACGACGAAGAAACCTGGGATCGCCTCGGCATCGACGACGAGTGGTACCCGCTGTTGGGTACGCGCATCGCGATGCGCCGGGTGCCGGTTCGGCCGGGCAAGAACACGTCGAGTACGGTGGAGGTCGCCGCGCGCAACGAGTTGCTGCGACAGGCAGGGCACCACTCGGCGCGGGAGTTTCATGCGCGTCTGGCGTCCGCGATGGGGGTCCACGACCCGACGACGATGCTGCGGGGGAAGGGCTGATCCATGGGCGATGCGGTCCCGCTCATCGTGGTGGTGACGGGCCTCTCTGGCGCGGGCCGGAGCACGGCCTTGCGGGTGCTCGAAGACCTGTCCTTCGACTGCATCGACAACCTCCCGACGCCACTCATCGAGCAGGCGGTGGCGCTCTCGGCCAACACCGGTGCGGTGCCTCGGATGGGCATCGGGATGGACGTTCGCGTTCGCGCGATGCTGGAGGGCGCAGGGGCGGTAATCGAGACGCTGCGGGCGCACAAATACCGGGTGAGCGTGATCTTCCTCGACGCGGTGGACGAGTCACTGGTGCGTCGCTACAGCGAGTCGCGGCGACCGCATCCGCTGGCGGCCCAGCACCCCGCGGACGACCTCGCGGCGCTCATTACGCGGGAGCGCGAGCGGCTCGCCGACCTGCGCGCGCGGGCAGATCGGGTGATCGACACGTCGGCGCTGACGGTTCACGATCTGCGGAGGCTGCTTATTGAGCACTTTACGCAGGCCGAGGGGGCGACGCTGCGGATGAACACCCGCGTGCTGAGCTTCGGGTTCAAGTACGGTATCCCCGTCGATGCCGACCTGGTCTTCGACGCGCGCTTTCTCCCGAACCCGCATTTCGTCCCGGCGCTGCGGCCGCGGAGCGGGAAGGATTCCGAGGTCGCGCGTTTTGTGCTGGACACCGAGGAGGGCAGGGAGTTCGTGGACGCGATTCAGACCTTGCTCGCGCCGCTCTTGCCGCGGTACGCGAGGGAGGGCAAGGTGGCATTGACGGTGGCGATCGGGTGCACCGGCGGGCGGCACCGGAGCGTGGCGATCGCGGAGGTGCTCGCGATGCGGCTTTCGAAGTTACGGGCTCCGGGCGAGGTGCGGGCGTCGCATCGGGACATCGATCGCGGGGGATGAGCGAGGGACCCATTGGCTGAAGTCATTGAAGAGACGATGGAGGTGTTGAATGAGCGCGGCTTGCATGCGCGGCCGGTGACGCGCATTGCGCAGACTGCGAGCAAATTCCGCTGCGAGCTTACGCTGGGGCGCGATGGTCAGACGGCCAACGCGAAGAGCGTAATGGGGATGCTGCTTCTGGTGTGTCCGCGGGGCTCGAAGGTGACCGTCCGGGCGAGCGGCCCGGACGCGCAGACGGCCGTTGACGCCGTGCGCGCGCTCTTCGTTGACCGCTTCGGGGAGGGCACGTGAGCGAAGCCGAGGGCGCTTCTACGCGGAGGTTCCTCGGCATTCCGGCTTCGCCGGGGGTGGTGGTGGGTCGCGCGTTTGTGGTTGATCGCCGGCGGGTGACGGTTCCGCGGCGGCACATCGCGCCGGACGACGTCGAGGCGGAGGTGCAGCGGCTACGGGTGGCCCTCGGTTTGGCGAGGGTGCAGTTGGAGCAGATTCGCGCTCGGCTCAGCCTGGATGCGAGCGACCACTCGGTCATCCTCGACGCGCACCTTCTGATGCTCGACGACGCGTTGCTGATCGAGCAGTCCGAGCGTGCGATTCGGGACGAGGGCCTCAACGCGGAGTGGGCGCTCCGGCGCACGGTGGAGAAGATCAAGGAGGTCTTCGACCGGGCGGACGACGACTATTTTCGTGAGCGGCGCAGTGACGTGGATTTCGTCGGCGAGCGGGTGCTGCGGCAGCTGATGGGTGCGCCGATCGAGATCTCCCGACCACTCGATCTTTTCGGCCCCGTGGTGCTGGTCGCCCACGAACTCTCTCCGGCCGACACCGCGGCGCTCGCGCGGACTGACGTGATGGCCTTCGTGACCGAGGTCGGCTCGGGCACCTCACACACTGCGATCATGGCGCGTGCGCTGGCGATCCCTGCGGTGGTGGGCGCACCGGACGCGCTGCGGCACATCGCGACGGGCGACATGGTGGTGGTCGATGGGCTGCGGGGCGTGGTGTTGCGCAACCCGACGGATGCCGAGGCTGCCGACGCGACCGACCGGGGTGAGCGGTATGGAGCGTTTGTGCGCTCACTGCGCTCCAACAGTGCGGGTGTCGCGCAGACACGGGACGGGACGCCGATCCGGCTGCGCGCCAATATCGAGCTGCCCGGCGAAGTCGCGGTGGCGATCGATCACGGGGCCGATGGCATCGGGCTCTACCGCACGGAGTTTTTGTACATCGACCGCAGCGAGCCGCCGACCGAGGAAGAGCAGTTCGAGACCTTCAAGCGCATCGTATCGACGATGGCGCCGCGCTCGGTCACGCTGCGCACGTTCGACCTCGGCGGCGACAAGTTCAGCACAGCCTTCCGCATTCCCAAAGAGATGAACCCCGCGCTCGGCATGCGCGCGGTGCGCCTGGCGCTGCGCGAGCGGGAGGTCTTCCGCGCGCAGCTGCGGGCGATGCTGCGGGCGTCGGCGTTTGGTGATGTGCGAGTGATGATTCCGATGATCTCGGCGGTGAGCGAGCTGCGCGCGTCGCGGGGGGAATTCGACCGAGCGAAGGAAGAGTTGCGAGTGGCTGGGCTGCCGTTTCGCGATGTGCCGTTTGGCATCATGGTGGAGACCCCCAGCGCCGTGACGATGTCGGACCTTCTCGCGAAAGAGGCGGACTTCTTCTCCATCGGCACCAACGACCTGATGCAATACACGCTCGCGATCGACCGCGGCAATGAGCATGTCGCGCACCTCGCGCGGCCCTTCGACCCGGCGATTCTGCGGGCCATCGCGACGGTGAGCCGCGCGGCGAAGGAGCGTGGCATCCCTTGCGCTCTCTGCGGCGCGATGGCGGCGGAGTTACTGGCGGTTCCGGTGTTGGTCGGCCTCGGGGTGCACGAGTTGTCCGTGGAGCCGACCGCGGTGCCGGAAATCAAGGAGGCTCTGCGGCGCATTGATCTCGCCGAGGCGCGGGTCTTCGCCGAGGAGCTGCTGGGCATCGCCTCCGCCGAGGAGATCGAGGAGCGGGTTCGCGACCGCTACGCGTCGGTATTCGCAACGCTTCTCTCCAATGGCGAGAACGGAACGTTCACGGAGACAGGGTCGTTTATTTTGCCGGAGTTCGACGGTCGGGAGTAGCGCTGCGGGGAGCGGCGAGGCCGATCTGAGCCACAGGGACAGAGCGTGCAGGCCGTGATGGCTTACTCGCGGATCTGCTTGCGCATCTTGTTGAGCGCTTGTTCCTGAAGCTGACGGATTCGCTCGCGGGACAGGTTGTACTTGTCGCCGATCTGCTTGAGCGTGAGCTCCTCCTCCTCGTCGATGCCGAAGCGCCAGCGGAGGATCCGTGCCTCCATCGGCGACAAGGTGTCGAGCATGCGGCGCACCTCGTCGGACCAGCTGACGGTCATCACGTGCTCGAGCGGTGAGACGGTCTTGTCGTCTTCGAGCATGTCGATGAAACGTCGGCCGTCTTCATCGTTGACCGGCTTGTCGAGCGAGAATGGCGTTTCTGCCCAATCCTTCCGGATGCGCTCGAGCTTCTCCAGGGTGATGCCAGTCTCGGCGGAGACCTCCTCCTGGGAGGGATCGCGTCCGAGGCGCGCGGCCAGCTGCTGCGAGGTGCGCTGAACCCGGTTGTAAGTGTCGAGCATGTGCACGGGGATGCGCACCGCTCGGCCCTTGTCCGCGAGGGCGCGGGAGATCGCGTGGCGAATCCACCAACTGGCGTACGTACTGAATCGATAGCCGCGGAGGTGGTCGAAGCGCTCGACGGCCTTGATCAGTCCGAGGTTGCCCTCCTGAATGAGGTCGATGAGCGGCATGCGACCGCGGTTGTAGCGGCGTGCGATGGAGACCACGAGGCGGAGATTGGCCGCCACGAAGCGGTTCTTCGCCCGGTAGACGCGGCTGCGGGCGGCCGCGACGGACGTGAGGTACTTGCAGAACCCACTGGAAAGCACCTGACCCGATTCGAACTCTTCTTCGTCGAGCTCCGCGTCGTCGTCGTTGGCCCCACGGGCAAAGCGGCTGAGTTCGTGGTCAATGGACTCAATGAATAGCCGGTCGGCGTCGAGAGCCCGGAGCTGCGGCGCAAGAACGCCGAGGATCGACTCCCACTTCTTCACCGAGACCCGATCGAGCTTCGATCGGTTCTTTCGATAGACCTTCACCAACTTGCGGAGCTTCTCGAACTCCGGCAGCACCACCGGCTCGCTGAGGCCCGCGAGGGCGGCCTCAACCACAGGCGCGATCAGCTCCACCGCGGGCGGGTACGAAAACACCGCGCGCCATCGGTCGATCTCTCCGGCCAGAAAGTCCTCCGCGGCTTCGACCTCCGCGGCGGGGCTCATCACGGGATATGCAGACATGTCGCGGAAGTAACGGGTGAGCGCACCCTCCGCGACATCGTCCTTCGAGGCGACTACGACGTCGGCGGCGGCCTCGACGAGTTCGGACTCCGAGGGCTCGACGTTGGGAATCGAAGTGATCACTACCTGAGGTTCGAGAAACTCGGTAGTGAGCGCTGCGCGGTTGGTGAGATGAACCGCCCCGGCACTGGCCGGAGCGGCAAAACGGGAGACCCTGGCCGACGACTGCTTCGCCATGATGACCTCGACTCGTTGCCCTACCACTGCAATGCTCGTTGGGCCTTTTGAAAGGCACACGAAGCCCGAGACGTGCCTATGAAGTGATAGCTACGGGTAGGGGTCCGCAGACATCACCTCATCGGTGAATCAATTGTTGAGAAGCTGCTCTATCCATGCTGGCAGAGCGACGGTACGCGCCACCACGACATTTGAACTACGAAGGCGCTCACCCATGGGTCGCAACCTCCTCGACTCGCGCGTAGATGCGCTGATCTTCAGGGGATCAACACAACTCCGTGGTGACTTACGCGCGGGGCCAGGAGGCTATTCCCAATCTCCCTGCTCTCTTTCCAACAAGACTCTTTTTGCAGAAGCCGGGCCACGTTTCCCGGGGCTCTCTGGACTCGAATCACTCTCCACAAGAGTGGGACCGCTAAGGGCTGCCGTAAAGCCCTGTTGCGCCAGGAACCGGTTGCAATCGTTAGAGGGATGAGTCAGGCAAATAGTTTCACCCTGGCCATCCAAGGCTCTGCACACGCCGCTGACCGCGACACGGATGTCAGCCTGGTCGTCGATTCAATCCTCGTCCTCACGCCGGGCCGCGTGACGTTCGCGGATCTCGCGACCGCGGCGCGCTTCCGCATCGAACCAGCGCTGCCGGGCGAGTTGTTCGGCGACCGCCTGCCGAGCCGTGTCCTGGCGGGCTGCAGCGCTTGCCACAGCGGCCATCATCGCGGCGCGGCTGCTCGCAAGCGCAGCCTCGCGGGCTTCGATCGCCTCTCCACGCAGCCGAAGAAGGCTCAATTGTCGTCCGGACAGAATATGTCCGACCAGGGTATGGAGGTGCTCATTCCATCGGGCTCGTTCGGCGGTTAGCCCTTCCCGGGAGCGGGTGGCCTCCGCCAGGACTACCTGCGTCTCGGCGAGCTCGTCCTGCCGCAATGTCAGGGCTCGTCGGGCGTCCATGAGCCCGACTTCGATCGACAGCCGGAGCGCCGCGAGCGAGGCGTCATCCATCGTCTAGCGGGCAACAGGGACGATGTGCTGCAGCGTCCAGGGGCCAGCAAGAGGTGCTGCCGTGTACGAGGTCCATTGGCCTACGAACTCGCCCTGGGCGCGGTCCAACACAAGGCCCTGGGCGAGCGGGGCTGCCACGGCCGCCATCCGAAAAGACGTCGTCGTCCTGGCGGCCAGGTGGCTCGCGACCTCGTCATCAAAGATTCGCGCGAGGTTGTCGATCGCTCGGCGGCACGCGCCCTGGATGCATGCCGCGTCGCAGATTCCGCTCGCATCGCGCAGCACCATCGCAGCAACGGGGCACAGTGGCGCCGCGACGTATTCACCGGTGGTCGAGGCACCGAGGCGGAGGGTCACTGCGCCGAGGGCGCCGCGGGCCACCTGGGTCCAGGGTAGAGTCGTATTGACAAGGCCGATGGTGGAGATATCGCCGTTGCCTACGGAGAGCGAGACGGTGCCTTCGGGGCTTAGCGTCAGGCGAGCGTCGTCGCGGGCCACGTCCGGGGTGCCCGGATCAAGGATGACCGCCGAGGCTACCGGCGTCGCGGCACCGCCCGCCGGCATCGCAGGGAATGTGATCTGCCATCGAACCGCCCCGAGGGCGCGCGCGGTGGTGGCCGCCAAATCGTCGAAGCTGTCTTCCAGTACAAGCCCGCGGGTCGTGAGTTCGGCGTCGAAGCGCGCGCCCAGGCCAGTCCGTAGCGCGGTGTCGAAGACCATCTGCAAAGCCGAGGTGCCGCCGTCGGTGCCTCCACTGGCTTCGCCCACGGCGCGGGAGACCTCGCGGGCGATGTAGTTGGCAGTTGATCCGGCGGTGAGAAGTTCGCGGCGTATCGGCGCGGTCCAATCGGCGCGGAGGTCCCCGGCGGTGGCCGCGAGGTCGAGCGTGAGGCCGAGCGTGTACTGGTCGGCAAGGCGTAGCGGACGGTCCACGAAGAGCACCGAGGCCACCGACTCTTGACCCGCGCGGATCGTCTGGGGAGCAGCACACCCCTGCGCGAGCACGAGATCGTCGGCGCCGAGAGCCTGCGCAAACGCCGTGAAGGTGAGGTCCGCAGGCAGCGAACCGAAACGCACTACGCCGCCCGGCAGCGGGACCCTCGTGCGCTTCATTGGGTCTCCGCTCGCCGTCGGGCACTCGCTGCCAGAGACGAGGTTCATCTCGAGTCGCAGAGGAGTCCGCGAGCCCTGATAGACAGCGTTGGCGGCGAGGGAGCCGAAGCCGCGATCACCGACGGCGACGGCGACGGATGTCTCCCCGCCACACTCCGCCGTCGCGCGCACCCGGAAGGTGGCGCTGTCCGTCGGAGCGATAAGCACGATCTCCGCGGAGCCGTTGGAGTCGGTGAGAACCCGGGTCGCGCTGAGCGAGGCATCGAGGCCCACGCCGACCACTCCGATGCGCAACCCGACGCCTGGCATTGCCGGGTCGAGCACCACGCGCAAGCGCCGTCGCTCGCTGGTGCGCACCAATATCGCCGGGTCGCCATCGAAGCGTACGGAGCACTGAGCCACCGCGCGATCACTGCTAGCACCGGCATCGGCGGAAGAGGCAGGGTGATCTTCGTGAGAGCACGCGGCGAGGACCACCGCGAGCGCCGCAAGCAATCGAGACACGGGTGCACTCTAGCGTCCGCGGCCGCGAATCACCACGGCGACCGCACGCCGGACTGACACGCGCCGCGCCGCGCCGCCTGTTGGCACCTACGCACTCCCAGAGTACAGAGCGGCAGGTGGACTTCGCCCTCCAGATCGCGGGTCGCTACCTCCGGGCGCGCCGCCGCGCTTTTGTCTCCATCATCGGCGTCATCGCCATCGTCGGCATCGCGCTCGGCGTCTGGGCGTTGTCCGTCACGCTCGCGATCACGTCAGGCTTCCAGGAGTCGTTTCGAAGCAAGGTGCTGGGCGTCAACGCCCATGTGCTGGTGCTCAAGTACGGCTGGGATTTCTCGGAGTATCGAGAGGTGATGTCCTCCGTGCGCGCAACACCGGGAGTCACCGGCGCCGCGCCGTTTCTCATCAACCCGATGATGATCACCCGCGGCGAACGCATCGCTGGAGTACTCGTGAAGGGCGTCGATCCGACGTTACTGGGCCAGGTGCTCGACCTGCCCACGTACCTCGTCGCGGGCTCCCTCGACGGGCTCCGGCCAGCCACTTCGCGGCCACCGGGGCCCATCGATGAGCTGCCGAGCGCACGCCACGACGCCTCCCTCGACGATTTCATCACTCGCGCCCGCCGTGAGCTCGAACGCCCGTTTGGGTCTGCTGCGCTGCCCGATCCGCTCACCGATCCGCTGCTCGTTCCGTCCTCGCCGCCGGCCCCCGCGGAGCCTCCGCGGCCCGCGCCCGCACCCGTCGCAGAGATCGATCGGCTCGCGCCCGGGTCGACTCCCGACTATGCGCTGCCGCCGGACGATCCGAGCGCGAGCGATCCGCTCGACGCCTTCGCGCGCGAGGTCTCCCGCGAGGTCGAGACGCAGGGCCGTCGCCCGGAGGCGCAGCTCCCCGGCGTGATCATCGGGCGCACCCTCGCGCACTCGCTCTCGCTGCAGCTTCACGACCAGGTGCGAATCATTTCGCCGCTGACCGGCGCGGACGCCGCGCTTGTCCGCCAGGGCGCGACGCCGCGCGCGCGGGACTTCCGGGTCGTCGGTATCTTCGATGCGGGCTTCGATGAGTACGACTCGCGACTCGTGTACGTAGACCTCTGGCAGGCACAGCGGTTCTTCGATCAGGGCGACGCGGTCACCGGCGTCGAGGTGAAGGTGCGCAACATCGAGCGCGCGCGAGCCATCGGTCGGCGCATCGAGCGAACCCTCGGCGGCGGAGCGTTTCACACCCTCGACTGGGAATCGCTCAACCACAACCTCTTCACCGCGCTCGCGCTCCAGAAGCTCGCGCTCTCTTTCGTCATCACGATCATCATCGTGATCGCCGCCTTCAACGTGATCGCGACCCTCGTGATGGTCGTGCTCGAGCGCAAACGAGAGATCGCCATCCTCAAGGCGATGGGAGCGCCGGACTCCTCCATTCTGCGCATCTTCCTCGCACAGGGCCTCGCCGTCGGCGGCATCGGAACCGTCGCAGGACTCGCCATGGGTGCGCTCAGCTGCTGGATACTCACGCGCTATCCCTTCCCGCTAGACGCGCAGGTTTACTTGATACGGTATGTTCCGGTGCGGCCGAGCGCGGCGGAGTTTGTGCTGACGGGCGCGGTCGCGATGCTCATCGCGACGGTGGCGTCGTTCATTCCGGCGTTGTGGGCCTCCCGGCTCACGCCCGTGGAAGGGCTTCGCTACGAATGATCGGCCGCGATACTTTCCTGAAGAAAGATGATTGACAGGGGAGGGGCTGTTCGATAGACAAGCGCTCCCTTCGCGATGCGGGTGTAACTCAGTGGTAGAGTGCAACCTTGCCAAGGTTGACGTCGAGAGTTCGAATCTCTTCACCCGCTCCGAAAAAGAAAGCCGATCTCACCGCAAGGTGGGTTCGGCTTTCTGCTTTTCGTACCCTGTTACATTCTCCGGTGCTGTCGAGGGGCCGGCGCCCCGGTCAGGGCACCCTTGAAGTCGGCGAGGGCCCCGCGCAGCCCTTCTCTCAGGAGCACACGTTTCGCAGTGAACTGTTGGGCCCCGGTGAATTTCCCCGGGGCGCAACCCGCTGGAGTACCGGTAGTCTGGGCGGCTTGAATTCGAGGGCATGGTGGTCCGCGGGATGAAATTCGCGGCACCGTTGGCAAAGCCCGTCTTCGATCGGCTGCGCGGCGCGAGGTCATGCTGGCGACGGCACCAGCCCCACTTTGCTTCGTGGAGGCACGATGAGCTGGACCTTCGGACAATACCTGCGGCACCTCGTGGCGCTGGAGCCGGAGGAGCGTCGCCGCGGCCGCATCGAGCGTAACCAGCGCGCCTCGGTGCTACCTGGGAGAAGACGCTCGACCGCAAGCGCCTGTCGCCCTCGGTGGCGAAGGTGCTCCCGACGCTCTGCGAGGGTGACTTCGTCGAGCGCGGGGAGAACGTGCTGCTCTTCGGCCCGCCTCGCAGATAAGGGATTTTCGGTAACTGGAGCGGATCCGTGCGAGAAAAAACAGGGGCGTTGGATCGTGCTCGGTGACGACCACTTCGGCGCACAACAGCAGCTGAGCGATGAGTCCCGCGTGCTGCTGAAAGCCCATTTCGGTCAGCGAGAACGGGATGCGGACCTGAAGAGGTGCTGAGGCGACCCGAGCCGCCAGCAGGAAAGGTCGATTGCTTCGATGGGGTTCGACTTGCCGATGCTGTGGAGGCCGTGGATGACGTTCACCTCCGAGAGCCCTTCGAGAGCGACCTCGCGACGAAAGTTCTTGAACCACTGCACCTGAATTCCATCAGGGTCATCGCGCCGCACGCCTGCACAGGCGCGCCCCCACCGTTACGCCCGCCGCCCGCTCGCCGCGTCAGTGTAGATGCCCCGCGCCATCAGCGACGTGGCCGCCTGCGCGCGCCGCTCGTACACGTTTCTGCGCACCGCCGCGATGCCCGCGTCGCCAGGCGCCGCCAGCACCGCGTGCTCGATGAGGTGGCTCGCCAGCGCCAGCTCGCCCGCCGCCGCGAGCATCTCCGCCCGCGCGGCCATCGCCTCCGCGCCGCCCGCCAGCGCGCACAGTTCGCGCGCCACCGCGACCGCGGGCGCAGGCTGCAGCCGCGCGGGCTCGCCGTCCCACCAGCCGCCGTACAGTCGCCACACGTTGCGCACGATGAACTCCGGCTCGTCGTAGAACGGTCGTAGATACGGTCGCGCCAGCAGCTCGGGCGGCGCCTTCACCTCGTGCACGATGTCGTCGAGGCGCATTCCGGCGTTCATGCGCGCGAGCGTCTCGTCGTGCAGATGAGTGAGCAGCGCGGCGGTCTCCGTCAGCGCCTGCGCGATGCGCTCGCGGCCGTAGAGCGGCAGCCCGTGCCCGGGGAGCATCACCTCGGCCCCGAGCGTCGCCATCGCGCGCAAGGCCACCGCCCACTCGCGCGCGAACCGCTGCACCTTCTGGGGATTGCCCGCGTTGGGCGCGGCCCAGATGAAGAGGTCGCCCGCGCAGAGCAACTTGCGCCCGGGCACCCACACCCACGTGGCGTCGTCGGTCTCGCCGCGCGCGTGGTGCAACTCGACATGCTCGCCTCCGAGCTCCAGCGTCCGGCGGTCGCGGTACGTCTCGTCGGGCTCGCGGAAGCTCGTCGGCCACGCCACCTCGACCTGAAACTGCCGCGCGTTGATGCATGCGTTGTAGCCCGCCGTGAGCGCGTAGCGGGCAAAGCGGGCGGTGACGTTCTCGTGGGCGTACACGGTGAACTCGCCGGTGCCGCGCGCGCGCTGCTCCTCCTCGAACCGCTCGATGCCGACCACGTGGTCGACGTGGCCGTGGGTGTAGATCACCGCGCGCACCGGCTCGTCGCTCCAACTGCGCACGGCGGCGTGAACCTGCGCGCCGAGCAGCGGGCCGCCCGCGTCGACGAGCACGAGCCCGTCGTCGGTGCGCAGTGCCGTGACGTTGGCGAAGCTGGACACGAACAGGCTGCGCTCAGCCACCTCTTCGTGCGCCATCACCGGAAACATCGGCGGCTCGACGGAAGGGTCGATGGAGCCGTCCCAGTAGGCCTCGAAGCGCGCGCGCAGGCTGCTCATGGAGGGCAGTGTCGGTCCACCGACGGCGCGGTCGCAAGTCCTCGCGCCGCGATAGGGCGCGTGCACGCCGGGCTCAATCGTGCGGGTGCCCGTCGGCAGCAGAGGCGTCGTGCGAAACGCCGCGGGCGGCAGCGTCCCGTTGCGTGGGCACGACCGCTCGCCGTCGCCCCATCGCGCGGCCGCTCGAAGCCCTCCGCGACCGAACCGATCTGGCGCTTCTGCCCACCGCATCGTCGACCGCCGACGCGCGCGCGACCTGCACCATCGACTCGTCGAAGAGGAGCGCCACGGCCACGGCCGTCACCGGGTGGGTGATCCCGTCCGCGCCGTTCACCCTCACGGTAATCTCGCGCTCTACGGAGACGCGGCGCAGGTCGCCGAGCGGTCGCTCGTGGCCGTCGATGCTCACCGTCGCGGTACGTCGCGCATCGCGGTACCCGTCGCCCGCGTGCTCAGGCTCGATCGCGAGCGAACGCTTCATCTGCCGTACCATCGGCCGCTGCACGAGACTCTTCACCCACGCGGACATGGCCGCGCCCGTGAGTCCGAACCCCACCAACAGCGCCGCCGCGTCGGACACGCCGAACCCCGCCTCGAACGCGAGCAGCCCGCCCCCTTCTCGACAACTCGCACCCGTCGCGCCATCGCGCCACATGCTCGTGGTCGCACCAGGGAGGCTCCTCCCGCGCGGTGAACGGGTGCTCTCGACTGCGCTAAGCCATGGAGATTTGCATCTATGGGAGTTGAATAAATCCGCTTCGCGGCAATGGCCCTCCCGGTGTCCCGCGCTCGCTCGCGTGAACTGCTGTCGCGTTGGTTCTGGCGCCTTCCTTCGCGCCGATGAATTGCTGCCCAGACGCTCTGCACCTCGGCGTCCGATGGACGGTCGTCTGTGATCGCGGGAAGCTTTCCATGGGACAGATTCTGGATGCTGCGAGGGCTCTCGTCGGGGACGCGCGCGGCGTACCTCCGGTACGCGCAGGGGTTCGTCACCTTTCACATGAAATCGCCGCACGAAGCCGGCACCGAGCATGTGCGCACGTGGGTGCTGCACCTGACGGTCCACGTCTCCATGTGCCCGCTCTCGCCCTCGAACTCATTGCCCGTGCGCTATACCCGCTCGATCACCGTCGCCGCGCCGATGCCCGCACCGGCGCACATCGCCACTACGCCCACCGCCCGATCGGCCCGCTCCAGCGCGTCGAGCAGCGTGCCCACCAGCACCGCCCCGGTGGCGCCCAGCGGGTGCCCCAGCGCGATCGCCCCGCCGTCGACGTTCACACGGTCGGCGTCGAGCCCGAGTTCCCGCACATACCGCAGCACCACCGCGCTGAACGACTCGTTCATTTCGTGTCGGTCGACGTCCGCTACGGACATGCCCGCCCGCGCCAGCGCCTTGCGCGCCGCGGGCGCCGGCGCCGTCAGCATCACCACCGGCTCGACGCTCGCGTTCGCGTACGCCCGGATGCGCGCCCGCGGCCTCAGCCCATGGCGCTCGCCCGCCGCCCGATTGCCAATCAGCACCAGGGCCGCGCCGTCGACCACCCCCGGCGCGCTCGCCACCGTGTGCACGTGCGCGATGGCTCCCGCCTCAGGGTAGCGCGCCAGCGCCCGCGCGTCGCCTCCCTGCGCGCCCACGTCCGCGAAGACCGCGGGCAGCGCCGCCAGTTTCGCCGCCGTCAGGCCTTCGCGAATCCACTCGTCGCGGTCGAGCACCGTCGCGCCGTCGGCCCCCATCACCGGCACCAGCGAGCGCGCGAAGTGCCCATTCGCCCGCGCCGCCGCCGCCCGCACGTGCGAGCGTAACGCCCACGCGTCGCACTCCTCGCGCGTGACGCCGTCGAGCGTGGCGATGAGGTCGGCCGAGACGCCCATGTGCACGAAGCCCGTCGCCCGCGCCACGTCCTGGTCGGTGAACCACGCGCCCCCATCGGACATCATCGGCACCCGCGACATCGACTCGACCCCGCCCGCCACCACGAGGTCTTCCATGCCCGAGGAGACCTTCGCCGCCGCGAGGTTCACCGCGTCGAGCCCCGACGCGCAGAAGCGGTCTAGCGTCACGCCCGAGACCGCGTGGCTCCAGCCCGCGTACAGGGCCGCGATTTTCGCGAGGTTGGCCCCCTGTTCGCCCACCTGCGTCACGCACCCGAGAACGACGTCATCGACGACCGCCGGGTCGACGCCCGTGCGCGCCGCGAGCGCGCGAAAGAGCCCCGCCAGCAGCTCGATCGGTCGCACGCCCGCAAGACCCCCGCGCGCCTTTCCGGCGCCCCGCGGGGTGCGAATCGCATCGTAGATGTACGCGTCCATCAGCCGGCGCGCCCGACGATGGTGCACACCGCAGTGGTGCCGCTGCCGCCCAGGTTGAGCGTCGCCACCGTGCGCGCGCCCTCGACCTGGCAGTCGCCCGCCGCGCCGCGCACCTGCGTCGCCGCGTCGAGCACCATGCGCACGCCCGTCGCGCCGATGGGGTGCCCGCCGCCCGTCAATCCCCCACCGGTGTTCATCGGACAACGGCCGCCACGCTGAATGACGCCATCTTCAATCGACTTCCAACTCTCGCCCGGCGCCGTCAGCCCGAAGTGGTCGATGGCCATGTAGTGCGTCGTCGTGAAGCAGTCGTGCGTCTCGATGGCGTCGAGCGCCGCCGGGCCCGCGACGCCCGCCCGCGCGTACGCGTCGGTGATCGCGCCGCGCACGTGGGGCAGTACATAGGCCTGGTCGCGACTCGCCGCGATCTTGTCCGCAAAGGACATGCGCCCCGTACGATGCCCCCATCCCTGGATCACCGGAATGGCCTCGAGCGATTCCCCCTCGCGCCGCGCCCACTGCGCGGCGAAGCGCGCCGAGGCGAGCACCACGGCCGCCCCGCCGTCGGTGATCTGACTGCAATCCTGCTTGCGAATGCGCCCCGCCACGACGGGATTGGCTCCCTGGTCTTCGGTGAAGTTCTCGGGCGCGAGCACCCAGGCCCGCGTCTGCGCCCGCGGGTTGCGCCGCGCGTTGGCGAAGTTGCTCTGCGCGAGTGCCGCGAGGTGGTGGTGTCGAATCCCATACCGACGATCGTACTCATCGCCGAGGTCGCTGAAGAGCTGCGGCCACGGGTACGGAACCCCTTCGGTCTCGCGCGGGACATACGCCGCCGCCCCGAGGTGGTGCGCCGCCGCGTCGCCCTTGACGTTGCGCATCAGCTCAACCCCGATGACCAGGGCGCAGTCGTATCGCCCTGATTCGATATCGGCCATGGCTGCCATCAGCGCCGCGCCGCCCGCCGCGCAGGCGGCCTCGTGCGTCGAGGTGGGCATTCCCTCGAAGGCGCGGTCGGCCTCGACGAGCAGCCCGCCGAGGTGCCCCTGACCGCAGAAGAGCTCGGCGACGAAGTTGGCCACGTGGCCGACCTCGATGGCGCTCGCGTCGACCCGCGCCCCGCGCAGCGCCCCTTGCGCGGTGTCGCGCATGAGGTCGGTGAGCGTGAGTCCCTCGCGCGTCCAGTGGCGGGCGAAGTCGGTCTGCGCGCCGCCGAGTACGAAGACCGGCGCGGTCGAGCGTGTCGCCGCTCTCACTCCGGCACCGCCATCTGTGCGGCCGGCACCCACCACGAGTGATATCCAATCGGAACCTGCTGCGGCAACACCACGCGAGCCACGGGGCCCGAAGCGACGTCGCGCGCGTCGAGCACGACCACCTCGCCGCGTCCGCTCGCCCGGTCGTGCACGAAGGTGACGAGGTAGCCGTCGTCTTCGCCCTTCGCCCCGACGCGCGGCGCGAAGGCCACCTCGCCGCCATAGCGACTCGCGCCGTAGGTGTGTTGCACCGAGGTGCCGGCGACGGTGTCGTACTTGATGACGCCGTCGTAGAGCAGCGTCGCGGCGGGCGCCACGCGGGGGTTGTACGAATAGCGCGACGGGCGGCCGAGCACCTCGTTGTTCATGCGCGGAAACTCGGTCATGACGTCGTCGAGCTTGCGCTCGCGAACGGCGCCCGTGACGAGGTTAAAGCGCCACTCGTGCAGGTAGGGCTCAAGCGCGAGCGCGTCGAGGCGGGGCACCACCTTGCTTGCGTGGGGCGACTCGGGCAGCGGGTGCTCGATGCGGCACCCGAGGAGCACCACCTCGTCGCCCTCCTCCCACGCATTGATGGTGTGATACATGTAACAAGCGCTCGCCTCGAACCAGCGAATCGAGTCGGCGGCGCCGTGGCGGGGAATGATGCCGAAGCGCGACGGCAGATCGGGATAGAAGCGCACGCGGGTCTTCCCCCGGGCGAGCATGGCCGGGTCCCACATGAGGGGGAGGTCGAGGAGAATGGTGTGCTTCGCAGTGATGGCGATGTCGTGCTGGAGGCGCGCGCCGGGCAGGTCGATGGGCACCTGGTGCACGAGCTGACCGCTCGCGGAGATGACCCCGTAGGTGAGATACGGCGGCGTGAGCGCGTAGTCGAAGAACATGAGTTCGCCGGTGATCGGGTCGACCTTGGGGTGGGCGGCGAGTCCCTTCTTCAAGGGAGATCCGAAGTCGACGACGCCGAGGGTCTCGAGCGCGGGGAGAGACAGCTGGTGGCACGCGCCGCCGAGCCACCACAGGGCCATCAGCCGCCCGGCGTGAAAGACCAGGTCGGTGTTGGCGGTGTCCTTGAACGGACCGCCCGGGCGACGGAAGTCGGGCGCCTCCATGATGCCCGTCGAGAGGGCGTGACCGGCGGCGGTCTCCTCATTGAGCGCGGCGGTCTGCACGTAGCGGTTGCGGTAGG
Organism: Deltaproteobacteria bacterium; assembly: GCA_947477565.1. GTDB lineage: Bacteria > Myxococcota_A > Polyangia > Polyangiales > SCUS01. The sequence continues at coordinate 81,433 of CANJUR010000009.1, read as the reverse complement.
TCGCGCGGCCGTTGTCGAAATGGAGCCCGTGCACCATGCCGTCGCCATCGAACCAGTGGTACCGGCCCTTCGGCGCGAATCGGGGGTTGGCGCCGTTGCGCACATACATGCCCGCGAGGTCGCGCGGGAGTTCGCCGATGACGGGCAGGTCGCTCGCCGTGATCTCCCGCTCGACCGGCGTATAAGGGCCATCAAGGTAGGGGCTGCGCGGGGGCGTCACGATGGGCTGGGCGGCGGGTTCCATGGAGCGGATGGAATGAGTCGCGGCGCGCCCTGTCAAGCCGAGCGTTCGCGGGGGGCACGACCCGCCCGAAGGTAGTCGGGCGACTCGCCCTGAAGGTCACCGCGACGCAGCCGATGACCTTGGGTGAACGAGCCCTTCGGCGCACCGCACCGCGCGCCGGAGGGCATCCGCCACGTGAGGTGGGTGCTGCCGCCGATGACGGTACCGCTGGGCGAGCGCCGCCGCGACGGGGCGCTCGTCGGCCACGATCCCGCCGTAGATCGTCGTGCCCTCGGCGCGGGTGTCGATGCCGCGCACGGTGACCTCAGTCGTGCGCTCGATCATCCACCCGAACCAGTACCGCGAGTTCGAGTCATCGGACTCCGCTCACTTCGCGTCGCGAATGAGTCCGAGCAGCTCCTCCTCCGTCATGCGCCCGGCGAGGTCGCTGCCCTCCAGGATCCCCGCCGCGAGTTCGCGCTTGCGGTGGTGTAGCCCGAGGATGCGGTCTTCAATGGTGTCGCGCGCCACGAGCCGATAGATCGTGACGGGCCGTGCCTGCCCGATGCGATGCGCACGGTCCGAGGCCTGATCCTCGACCGCGGGGTTCCACCACGGATCCATGTGCACCACGTAGTCGGCGGCCGTGAGGTTGAGACCGAATCCCCCCGCCTTCAGGCTGATCAGAAACACCTCCCCTTCGCCCTTCTGAAAGCCATCCACGGCAACCTTGCGGGCGGCCATCGGTGTGGATCCATCGAGGTACTGATAGCGCACGCCGCGCGCCTCCAACATCTCCTTCACCAACGCGAGGTGACTCACAAACTGGCTGAAAATAAGCACTTTGTGCTGATTGGGTAGCAGGTCGTCCAACAGCTCGCCGAGCGCCGCCAGCTTGGCGCTCGGGGCCGTCGCGTCGGGCAGCACCAGCCGCGCGTTCGACGCCGCCTGCCGGAGACGCATGATCGCTGCGAGGATCCTGAACCGACCCGCGGCCTTCGCCCGCTCACCGCGAACCTCACGCGCCAACTCCGCGAGGGCCTCCTCTCGGATCACCTCGTAGATGGCCATCTCCTCCATCTCAAGCGGGACCCGGAGAGTGACCTCCGTGCGGGCTGGAAGCTCGGGCACCACCTGCGTCTTGGTGCGACGGAGCACGAAGGGTGCGACGACCCTGCGCAGGAGCCCGCGGGCGCGAGGGTCGCGATCGCGCTCGATCGGCCGCGCAAACCGGGTCTGGAAGCCCTGCGCCGAACCAAGGAGCCCGGGGTTGAGGAAGGTGAAGATGCTGTGGAGGTCGTCGAGGCGGTTTTCGATGGGCGTGCCCGTCGTCGCGATGCGGAGCCGCGCGCGAAGGCGACCCGCCGCGCGAGCCCGAAGCGTGCCGGCGTTCTTGATGGTCTGCGCCTCGTCGAGCACGGCGGTCGCGAAGTCGATCTTCGCGAGGTCATCGATGTCGAGCGGAAGCACGGTGTAACTCGTCACCAGCACGTCAAAATCACCAAGACCCTCAAGCTCCCTGGCGCGCGCCGACCCCATGAAGGTTCGTACGCGGAGCGTCGGTGCGAAGCGACCGATCTCATCGATCCAGTTTGGCACCACGGAGGTCGGCGCGACGATCAGGGCCGGTCCCTCCGCAGCCCGGTGCAACAGCAGCGCGATGGCCTGAATGGTCTTCCCGAGGCCCATCTCGTCGGCGAGGCAGCCTCCTGCGCCCCAGTGACTCAATCGCGCCATCCATTGGAAGCCGTCGAACTGATACGGCCGAAGCTCGCCGCGAAAGGTCGATGGAATCTTCACTTCGTAGCCGGCGCTCGCCGTGAAGTTCGCCACCTGCTGCCGCCATCCGTCGTCTGCCTTGAGGGCGGAAGCTCCGAGAAGATCGGCCACCATCGCAGCCGCGAGCGGATGGATGCGCAGCCCACGCCCGGCGCGCTCGGTGAGCCCAAGAATCTCCTCAAGGCGATCGCGAAGTTCGGCCGTGAGCGCGAGGTAGCGTGTCTCGCCCGCGAGTTGGAGGAAGCGGCCCGGGGACGCCGAGAGATAGTCGGCGATGTCCGCGATCTCGATCGCCTTGCGGCCAGGGATCGCCAGCGTGGCGCTCGCGAGGAAGCTTCCGGCGTCGCTCTTGATGATCCACCGAAGCTGCTCAGACCCTACGGAATCCGACACCTGGAACGCCTCGCCGTCGGGCCACTCGATGACTGCTTCATTAGCCAGCGCACGCAACTCGACGAGGGCCTCGAGTGCGCGGTCGGGCGTAGCGAGAACGAAGTCCGCGTCGGCGCTGCGCCCTGCGGAGAGCGACACACATGCGGCGAGTGCGCGGTCGAGCCTGAGGGTCTCCTCCGCGAGATCGCGCTTCGCCTGTACGCGTCGTCCCGCGACCACGCCAAACACCACGGCGCCGCCGCGTCCGGGGCGAGCGACGGGACCGTCAGGGCCGAGCGGGCGGACGTGCGCCGCGACCGAGAGCCCATCGCCGAGCGCCCGAAGTTGAAAGCATGGACGGGCGTCTCCTCGGGTGGCATCCGCGCCGGTGGTGTCACCGGGGAGGTCGGCCTGGACGGCGACGCGCCCCGATAGCGCGCTCAGCGCCGCGCGGAGTTGCGCCTCTCCCGAGCGCGGCACATCGAGGGCCTTGACGCCGAGCGCACGCGCGATCGCGTGATGAATCGGCGCGAACTCAATGACCTCCATCGCGCGAGGGCCAGCATCGACGATGGTGACGGTCTCCTCCTCGCTCGTCGGTAAGGGAACGAGAGACAACGACAGCCGATCGCCCGCGCTGGTGACCTCAAGGCGGGGCGCGCCCACGCGGATCTCGCAGGGCTCGAAGGTGCCGTCGGGAAGCTCCATCAGCACATTGGACGCTCCGATGAGAGCGCGTAGGGCAAGGGGGACGTTGAGTAGGTAGTTGGTTCGCGGATAGCGGCCGTAATGCTCGTAGGTGACGGACGTCCCGATGGCCGCGCACGCAGCGATGTCGGTGCTCGTCAGAAATTCGAGCTTCTTTGCCTCTTCTAAAAGTCGCTTGAGCGCGACCGCCCGCCCCTTCGACCACTCGCCTTTCACCCTCGTCTGCTCGCGCGGATCAACCGAGAGCCCGTAGGTGTTCTTGCGCACGACCCATGCGAGGCGTTGTTCGGCCTCCGACTTCGTCGCGTTGAGCGCAGCTACCCCGGGCTTCTGGGTCGCCGCGATCTCGACGAGCACGCCGAGCGTCTCGGCCCAACGCTCACGACGGAGCACCAGGCTGGCGAGGCGAACCCCTTCGACGTCTTTGCGAACACCGGCGGCCTTCCCCGCGAGGCCGTCGAGGAGATCTGCGCCCTGGGCGGCGTACCAGTGCAGTCCCGCAGCCTCGGCTCGGGTGATTCGCTTCCGGAGATCGGTCTGCGTTTCTTTCGGGAGTTTGGCCTGCGCCCACAGGGCCGATGTCGCCTGGAGGAGAACCTCGATCGGATCTGGTGACGTGGAATTCGTTTCGCTTGTGATCCAGGTCAGCGCGTCCGCGGTGACGCGAACTCTGATCACCCGGACCACCTCCGAGAGCATCGCGTAGGCGCGCGATAGGGGATGCGAATTCGAGGCTGCGTCGCACAGCGCCGTGGCGCGGACCAGGCTTGCGGTGCTGCCCTCCGCGATCAGCGCGACGACGAAGAACAGCCCTGCCCGATCGGGGAAGATGGCGGTGCGCTTGCCGGACATCTTGCGCATGACGCCGAGGGCAGTCTCGTAGGTCGCGATCGCCTCGGCCGTGCGTCCGCGCAGCAACGCGACAAAGGCGCGACCCACGTCGGCCTCGATGGACCGGCGGCCTGCAAGCGTCCGTTCGGCGTCTTCGAGGCGACCACGGAACACCAGTTGTTCGACGAGAATCCGGTGCTCTGAGTGGGTGAGCGCGGGCTCGGCTTCGAGCATGGCGAGGGCGTCGTCCACGGGTTCGAGTCGCGACGTCGAGGCCTCGACGATGCCCGCGAGCGCGTGGCTGCGGATGTCGGCAGGAAAGTCCGCGATCCAGTCGCGATCGAAGGGCCGACACACGTCGTGGAAGATGTGGCGCGGCATCGAGGTGATGAGGCCGCGGACGGCGTCCCACTCCTTCGCGTAGATCTCGATACGGAGTTCGCGCAGTCCGAGTTCCCAGGTCGAGATCGGTTTGTCGGGGCTCGTCCGCGCGGGCCGGAGGTCTCGCACGATCGCCGCCATGGGGCCGAGGCGGCCCTCCGATGCAGCGGCGAGCATGGCGCGGTGTGCGATGCCCTGGGGCACGGCGTAGTGGTCTTCACCGACGAGGTATCCGCTGTCGACCAGTGACTTCAACCGAGGAAGAATCTCGTAGTTCTTGACGGCGTGGCCGGCCACCCGGTGTCCGCGCTTGCCCATCGCCCGGACGGTGTTCGAGAGGATGGTGGTCTCGAGAAACACCGATAAAAGCTCGACAATCTCGCGCTCCATCGTAGGCAGCGCTGCGAGTGACTCACTGGATCCTTCGCGCAGATGGGGAGTGAGGGTTTTCTGCGTCGATGGCCTGTCGTCGGGATTCACGACCGGCATTGTACTGGAGATCAACTTTCACCCAGCGGCGCATTGGATGGTTGATCTCGTCATTCGGGATGTCCGGCTTGCGAGCCGGAGACCGACGGCTCCCACCGCCACCGCCGAATCCCAGATGAATCACCACCGATGAATTGGATCAGGTGTCGAGGATGGAGACCGGCGCGGGCGGCCCGGGACGTCCTGCGCCCCCATCGGGACCGCGGACGTCGGGAGATCGAATCTTTCCCCACTCCATGAAAACAACCGTTTGAGCATCAACCGCTCAAACGGCTGTTTGCATTTGATTCACACTCCCTCGATCGTCGCCTGCGATCACGATCAGCCGTGCCACGGTGCCGCGCGGCGCTCCATCTGGCGCTCCGATCGGTCCAGTCTCCGTGCGATCATTCCAGGCCATGATGCCCATCACGTCTGTCCGTCGCGCGGTCCTGCTGGTGGCGGCCCTCGCGATCGTCGCAGCGTGGGGAGTCCGGTACGGACACCTGCCGGCGTTGCCCTCCATCGTTGTTCCTCAGCTCGGGAAGCTCGTGGTGATCACGCATGCGCTCGCTGCCCTCGGGCTCATGAACCTCGCGGCCGCGGGCGCGTCGGCCCCGCTCGCGAGGCTGCTACGTTCACCCTCGGGGGCGCGTCTCCGGTACGCCGTGCTGCGCCTCGCCGCGGGGTTCGCCTTGCTCGGTACCGCTCTCGCGGTGCTTGGGACAGCGGGGATCTTCCGCCCGGGGGTCATCTTGGCCGTGCTGTGCGCCGCAGCCCTCGCGGGCGTCCCGTCGGTGCTGCGGGGCGTGCGCGGCGGACCGCTCCCGTCGAGCACCCGCGCGCTCTTCGTAGGCATCGCGGTGCTCTTCCTGCCGTCGGCGCTGCATGCGTTCGTTCCGCGCTACGGGTGGGACGCGCTCATCTGCCACCTCGCGCTCCCGGAGTGGTTTCTTCGCACCGGGCGCATCGGGGTCGACTCCGCGATGGTGTACAGCTCGTTTCCGCTGCTGTCGGAGATGCTCACCGCGGCTTCGCTGGTGCTGCACGGTCCCGCGCTGGCCAAGCTGATGGTCCTCGAATATGGCGTGCTCGCGCTGCTGCTCGTCGCAGACCTCGGGCGCTCCCATGCGCCGCGCGCGTGGCCCGTCGCGGTGCTCGCTGTGGCCGCCGATCCGACGTTCTTGTGGGAGACGACGGTGGTGTACAGCGATCTCGCGCTCATGCTCTTCGCGACCGCCGCGCTCGAAGCGGTGCTCTCGCTCCCGGGCGACGCGCGCCGGGGGACCGCGCGTGCGGCCTTCTTCGTGGGCGCCTGCGCGGCCACCCGCTACCCTGGACTCCTGCTCCCGGGCGCGGTGGCGGTGGGGTGGCTGGTGGTTCCGGCAGTTCCCTTCCAGCGCCGCGTGCACCTCGCAGCCGCGATGGTCGCCGGGGCCCTGACCATGCTCACGCCATGGTTCGTGCGTAACACCATCAGCACCGGAAACCCCATCGCGGCAGGGTTCTTCCATCCGTTGTTTCTGCGCGAGATGCTCAGCTTCCATCGCGACATCGGGATGGGTCACGGGCTCGGAGCGCTGCTCCTCGGGCCGGTCAACGTGACCCTCCGCGCGACACCGGGGCTCTATCACGGTGGCTTCGGCTCCGTGCTCGGCCCGTTACATCTCGTGGGGGCAGTCGCGCTCGCGCTGTGCCCCGCCGCGCCTGCGCTGCGGGGCCTCGGCGTCGCTGCCCTCGTCTTCTTCGTGGGCTGGTTCGTGACGGTGCAAGAGGCTCGGTACCTCCTCCCGCTCTGTCCGCTCCTCGCGTTCTCGCTGGCCGTCACCGCCGATCGCGTCCTGGACGATCGCGGGGTGATCGCGATGAAGGCAATCGCTGGCGTGGCGCTCGCGCTCGCGGTGGCGCGGTTCTCGTCGGAGCTCGGGCCGGTGTCCCGCGTGGCGCTCGGCGACATCTCCCCCGAACGCGCGGCGCTCCTCGACCCGGGCGAACAGATGGGCGACGCGCTGCGACGGCGATTGCCTCCGGGCGCCCGGCTCCTCCCGCTCTTCGAGGGCAGGAGTTGGTACCTGCGCGGCATCGACTTCGTGTTCTTCTTCATCAATCAGGGGTCGCCGATCTGGGCCGAACTGCACGACGCGCGCGTCGCGGGCCGGATGTGCGCGTGGCTGCACCGTCGAGGCGTCACCCACGTCCTCCTCAATATCGCCGCGTACCGCGCCTATCCGCCCATCGCGGTGGAGGGCTACGACGACGCGGAGATCATCGCCGACATGAGGGCGACGCTGCGCCTCCTTCGGACTTCGGCCCAACCGATGCTGCGCCTGGGCGCGACGACGGTCTACGCGCTCGACCGCGAGCGATGCGTCGATGGAGTCAGTGACCCGGCGGCAGCGCCGGGGCGATGAGAGCCTGGAGCGCAGCCATCGACTGGTACCCCTCGACCCGTCGCGCCACCCGCCCCGCACGGTTCACCACGAACACCAACGGCGCGAGCGCCATCTCCCCGAAAGGCGTCCCGCCCGCGCGCACCTCCGCGGGCATCGCCGCCACCGCCGCGTGCCGCAGCCCGACCACCTCTGCGAAGACCTCCATCGCCACCGTCAACGTCGGATCGTCGTAGCCGTCCGTCGCCAGGATCAGCACCACCACGTCGTCGCCGTGCGCCGCTGCGAGGCGCTCGAGGTTGCGCGCAAGGGCATGGCCGCCGAGGTCATTGGTGGACAGCGTCGCCACCACGATGGCCCGCCCACGCAGGGCCGCGAGGTCGATGCGCCGGTCGCCCACCGCGGTCACCGCCAGCGTCACATCGCGAAAATCCACTGTAGTTCCAGTAGCTTCCGGGAGCATCGTGCCCGCCGCTGTAGTCAACGACGACGCCGCCACCGTCTGATGGGCGCACCCCGCGACGAGCAACGTGCCCGCGAGCGCGAGCGCCCCGCTACCCCTCACTACCGCCGCCGCGAAACCGATCGTCTTCTTCACGGAACAACACATTGAACGTCGTGAGCGTCCCGTAGCATCCCGTCACGTACTGCTGCAGCGAGACCTTCTCGTCGTCGGACAGCCGCGGGTTCGCGTTGACCTTCTGCTCCAGCACCCGGAGCTTGTCGCGCAGCATCACGATCTTGTGGAAGAAAGCCTCCAGCGGGATGCGCTTCTCCGCCGTTCCCTCGCGCCCGGGCTTCAGCACCATCTCACCGCCGCGGAAGCGCTCCGCGATGGGAACGTCGCCCAGCGCAAGCTCGTCCCGCAGCACCTCGCGGAGCACCGCGCGAAACGTCGCCTCGTCCATGTCCACCTCGATCTCGACCGGCAACCGCCGCGTCGTTGTGTCTGTCGTCGTCGTTGCGCGCGTGGTCGTCGGTCGCGCCGTTCGGATACGCCCGCGGTCGATGCCAAAGCGCAGCGTCCCCTCCGCCACGAAGTCCGGGCACGACGACGTGTTCGGCCGCACTCGCGGCCAGGTGCCGTGACCACACTCTCCGAGGGTCACCCCGCGCTCGGCGTCCCAGCGCTCCGAATGGAAGTGCGCGCAGCCGCCGCACCGACCTGCGAGAGGGTCCGTCACCCGCCCATCATGGCAGACCACGCCGGGGCGTCTCAATGGTCTTCGGCCTGCCGCCACCCGGTAGGCGAAAAAGGAATACCCTCCACGGTAATGTCCCTCCGCTCCATCGTGATCGCGCTGGCGACGCTGCTCTCCCCCGCGGCGGCACGCGCGCAGGTCACCCTCCCCGGCGCGTTTCAACTCACCCGCTACTGGATCGCCCACGAGACCGTCCAGGCCGACGACCGTCGCGCCGCCCGGTTGCTCGACCCGCAGGGGCACACCCTCACCTGGTGCACGAGCCGCTTCGCCGACGCGCTCACCATGGAAGGCACCGGCCGTAGCTGGGACGGACGCCTCTTCAACTGGTCGAGCCGCCGCGGAGGCCATGCTTGCTTCGTCGAGGTAGACCCCACGCTTTACCCCTTCGGCATCGGCGTCACGGGCTTCGCGCTCGTCCCCTATCGCTCCCTCGCGGTCGATCCGCGCTTCGTCCCCATCGGAAGCACCGTCGAACTTCCCGAACTCATTGGCATGCCGCTCCCCGACGGCTCGACGCACGACGGTTGTTTCGTCGCCGTCGACCGCGGCGGCGCCATCAACGGCCACCACCTCGACCTCTTTCTGCCGTCCCCCGCCGCGCACCGCGACCTGCAGCGCATGGGCTGGCTCCCCCACGCCGTCCACGTCGTGCTCGACTCGCCCCACTGCGACTCCGCCCGACGCTACGCCATCCACCCTCTGCCGCACGAACCCCGAGTCGTCCCGCGCCTCTGAGCTATCCTCGCGAGCATCACACCCCTATGCCGCCGCGACGGATTCTCCCCTCCGACTTCTCCCCCGATAGTCCGCTCGCCCGTCGCCTCGCGGCCCGGCGCGATCCGGCGCGCACCACCGTCGTGCACGATGGCGCCGCCGTCGTCTCCGTCGTGGGCGAGCCGCTCGCAGTGGCGCTCCTCGCCGCGCCGAGTCTCACGCTGGCCCGCAGCGTGAAGTACCACCGTCCCCGCGGAGCAATGTGCATGCGTGGCGACTGCGACGGGTGCCTCGTGCGCGTCGATGGCATCCCCAACGTGATGGCCTGCCAGACTTCGGTGCGCCCCGGCATGGTCGTGCAATCACAAAACGCCTTCCCCACCGCCGGTCTCGACGTGCTGCGCGTGACGGATTGGTTCTTCCCGTCGCACCTCGATCACCACCATCTCCTGGTGGGCTTTGGCAGCGCGCTCAATCGCACCATGCAGGTGTTTGCGCGGCGCATGGCGGGCCTCGGAAATCTGCCCGACGCCGTCGTGACCTTTCCTCGCGCGGAGACCGTCACCGTCGATGCCCTCGTCGTCGGCGCCGGAACCTCCGGCGTCGCGTGCGCCAACGCCATCGCCCGCGGCGGAAGAACGGTGCTCCTCGTCGAGGAGCGCGAAGGCGCCGGCGGTGTGCGCAGGGATGATCCGCTCGACGACGGCGAGTACCCGGTGTGCGAGCCAGGAGTGCAGGTGCGCTACGGCGCCGGCGCAGTGGCGGCCTGGCCCGACGAGACGCTGGTGCTCGACGATGGCCGCGGAGTGACCGTGCGGGCCCGCGCGCGCGTCTTCGCCACCGGCTGCCGCGAATCCGTCGGAACCTTCCCCCAAAACGATGTTCCCGGTGTCTTCACGGCGCGGGCCTTCGCGATCGCGCTCTGCCACGGTGTCCTGCTCGGCGAGCGCGTCGTACTGGTGGGCGACGGGCCCTTCGCGCGTGCCATCGCGGCGTCACTCGGCGAGCGGGTAGCGCGCTTCCCAGGGGCCTCCGTCGTCGCTGCGCTGGGCAGCCGCGTGGTGCGGGGCGTCACGCTGCGCGAGGGCGACCGCGAGTGGACCGTAAAGTGCGACGCGCTGGTCATCGAAGGTGAACTCGGCGCGGCGTACGAACTCCCGGGACAAGCCGGCGCGCGGGTGATCTGGAGCGACCCGCGGCAGTGCTTCGTGCCCGCGAGCGACGACGACGGGGGAACATCTTACCTGGGAGTGTATGTGACCGGCTCGCTGCGTGGCGGCCGGGAAGACCACGCCGCGCGGGCGCGGGACGGCGCGGCGGTGGGCGCGCGGGTGCTACGCGACCTGCAGGAAGGATCATTGCGATGAGCGCGAAGGCGATGCTGTGCCGCTGCGAAGACGTGACCCTCGACGAGGTGACGGAGGCGCTTGCGGCGGGCCACCACGACATCGAGTCGGTGAAGCGCTACACGGGCTTCGGCACCGGTTGGTGTCAGGGAAAGCAGTGCGTCGTGGCCTGTGCGCGCATCATCGCGAGGGCGACGGGCAAGACGCCGGATCTGCCGATCACGCCGCGTCCGCCGTTGCACCCGGTGGCGTTCGGGGTGCTCGCGTCGCTCGACGACGAGGAGGGCCCGTGAGCGCCGCGCGGGTGGTGGTGATCGGGGCAGGGATTCTTGGCCTTGCGACGGCGTACAACCTCGCGCGGCGCGGGGTGAAGAACGTCCTCGTGGTCGATCGGGGTTACCTCTGCGGCGGCGCGAGCGGGCGCAACGGCGGCGGGGTACGGGCGCAGTTTTCCTCCGAGACGAACATCCAGTTGATGCGCGAGAGCATCGCGATCTGCCGGGATTTTGCCTCGAAGATGAAGATCAACGTGTGGTTTCGTCAGGGGGGCTACCTCTTCCTGACGCGCACCGCCGAGCGGACTCGCGACCTTGAAGAAAACGTCGCACTGCAGAACCGCTGCGGCCTCCCGACGCGGATGCTCGAGCCGTCGGAGCTACCGCGGTTGGTGCCGCAGCTATCGACCGAGGGGGTGCGCGCGGCGAGCTTCAACCCCGGCGACGGGGTGGTCTTCCCGTGGCCGTTTATCTGGGGATACGCGCGCGCCGCGGCGGACCTCGGCGTGACCATCCAGCCCTTCACCGAGGTGGTCGGCTTCGACACGCACAACGGTCGCATCACCGGCGTGCGACTGCGTCCGACGAAGCTCTCGCCGCTCGATGCGGGCGACGAGGTGCTGCCCGCGGGCGATGCCTTCACCGTGGCCTGCGACGACGTGGTGATCTGCGCCGGCGCGTGGAGCCCGCAGGTGGCCGCGCTGCTCGGCATCGCGTTGCCCAACAAGCCGCACCGGCACGAGATCTGTTCGACTGAGGCCCTCAAGCCGTGGCTCGGTCCGCTCGTGGCCGACCTCACCGATGGGCTTTATTTCTCGCAGTCCATGCGCGGCGAGATCGTCGGCGGGGTGGGCGTTGACCCGGTGCCCGAGGGCATCAACCAGCAGAGTTCGCGGCGCTTCTTGACGAAGTACTCGCGCGCGCTGGTGCGGGCGGTGCCGTCGCTGTCCGGGGTGCGCGTGCTGCGCCAGTGGGCGGGCTGCTACGACCTCACGCCGGACGGCGGCCCCATCGTCGGGCCCGTCGCCGATCCGGTAAACCTCACCCTGGCGTGCGGGTTCATGGGCCACGGGTTCATGATGGCGCCGGTGATGGGGCGGCTTCTGGCGGAGCACATTGACACCAGGGTGACGAGCCCGCTCTTCGCGCGCTGGTCGCTCGACCGCTTCGCGCGAGGAGAACTCGTCCACGAAAACATGATCATCGGTTGATCGCCCGCCGGGGCGTTTATGGAATGCGGACGAGGACAGCGTCCAACCCGACGGCGGACCGCGACGAGAGCGTCGAGATACGGACAAATCGTCCGACTCGAACTCCGGCGGCGTCGATGTCGATCATTGCGCTCCCTGAGATTCCCTCGGCGACGCGCACGAAAACGTTATGACCGACTCCGATCTCCACCCTGAAGGGTCCCGGAATCGCCGGGTCAACCTCGACGCGAAGGTCGGGGGTGGGCGCGCCGTCGGAGATCAATTGTTCGGGATTGCGCATCTCGAGCGTCAGCATTCCCGCCCGAATGACGGCATATCGCCCATCTGGTGGGCCGACCGCCGCAGTGGGGACTTCCACCGTCGGCGTACGGTAGTGGACAATCGCCAACGGGAAAGAGATGCCCGGTGGCGGCGGCGCGATCACGCGCGGCGGGTTCGCGGCGGTTGCGGGCGCGCGGATGGGAATCGTGCGCACGGCCGTCGGCGGATTGGCGGGTGAAGGCCTGCCGACGACGATTGCAGCGCCGACCCCGGTGAGCACGACGCCCGCGGCGAAGACTGCCACGAGTGCGCCCGCGCTCGTCCGGACCGGAGGGGGTGGCGGCGGCGGGAAAGGAGATCCGTACGGAGCCGGGCCGCTCGGAGGCGCCCACGCTCCCGGTGGGACGGACTGCATCGCCGCGGTCGGAGCGAAGCCTGGCGCCGACTGCGTTGGGTACGCCCCGAATGGACCCATCGTAGGAGGAAGTCGTCCGACCTGCGCTTGCCCGCAGTGGCCACAGAAGGCAATTCCAATCTCGGTCAGGTTTCCGCATCGGGGGCAATTGCCAGTCATCGTGACCCTCCAGCGAGACGCTAACGACTTCCCCCCGCACAGAAAACGAGGACCCCCAAAGGGGGATAAGCGATCCCACACCCCATCCCCTCTGGCACGCCTCCGCGAGAGGCGACTAACATTTAATATCCGAAGTTCCCTTGTTTCGCGCCGTCGAGAGCACCCGCTCACCGCGCTGGAGGAGCCTCGCGGGCTTGACCCCCGCCTCGGGCGTGGTCGAAGGTAAGGACCGATGCATATGTCACGGTCTTCTCCCGGTCTCACGATGGGCCTCAAGGTCGCGGTGGCGCTCCTCGGCGTCGCCCTTGCGCCGATCAGCTGCGGCCCCATCGCGGCGGCGCGCTGGACCTACCATTGCGCCACCCCCCTCGCGCTGGGCGCGAGCTGCCTCCTTGCCGACGAGTGCGCCGACGGACTCCGCTGCGCGCAGGGTCGCTGCGCGGTGCTCGCGCGCGTCGGGGAGGTCTGCGAGAACTTGCACGACTGCGTGGCCGGCAACGCCTGCCACCAGACGTTTACGCTCGGCGGCGACTGCATGGCGACGACCTGCAGCGAGGCCGGACGCGACCTCGGCAGTTGCCAAACAACCCGCCCCACGGGGAGGCGTTGCTCCGAGGATCTCACCTGTCGTCCGCTCGAAGTGTGCGCGTCCACCGCCGTGGCGACGATGGTGTGTCGGGCCATCCCCGGACTCGGAGCGAGTTGCGAAGGCTTCATCGGGTGGGAGTGCGCGGCCGGACTCGTGTGCGAACGCACAGCGCACACCTGTCAGACGCCGCGGCTCGGCGGCAACTGCGGCATCAACGGCGAAGACCTCACGCTGGCCTGCGGCGCGTCCCTCGGTTGCGACGCCCGAACGGACGGCACCGACGTGTGCATCGCGCGCGCCGCCGAGGGGGGCGCGTGCAGCCTGGAGTCGTGCCAGCGTGGGCTTCACTGCACCGTCGATACGCGGCGCTGCGTGCGGGACTTCGCCGCGGGCGCGTCGTGCTCGGCGGGCAACGAGTGTGGCGCCGGAGTGCCGCGCCCCCTCGACTGCGTAGCCTCGCGTTGCGTCGCAATCACGCAGCGCGGCGCGGTGTGTTTCCCTGGGCGCTACGGCTGCGGCGGAGGCTTCCGATGTCTGCAAGACCGTTGACGATGCACGCGCGACGTCTCGCGTTTCTCGCCGCCGTGCTTGCCGCCTGCGCGGGCGACGTGCCGCCGGAGAGCGCCTCGGCCCACTGCGTCGGCGGCTGCCCCGCTGGGCTCCGGTGCTATTCCCCCACGCGCGAGTGCGTCTTCGCGGGGGTTGCCCAGTGCGCCGCGCCCTGCGCCTCGTACGAGCAGTGCTCCGCGCGCGCACCGACGCCCACATGCTTCGCGCAAGTGTGCTCGCTCCCCGCGCGGCCGCCGACGCCGTTGCTGAAGGTCGTCGCGCTCGCGCTCATCCCCTCGGCCTCGGCCTGCGACCTCGACGGCGACGGCGACGGCGATGCGCGCCTCTCCGAGATTACGCAGGGCTACGCGGAGCTTCCGCGCGCCCTCGACGACGGCGTCGCCGCGGATCGGATTACGGCCTTCGTGCGCCGCGCCGAGGGCCGCCTCGAGGTGCTCTTCGGCACGCTCGCGCCGGAGAGCTTGCGCTGCAACCCAGCGAGCCCCACCGCGGGCTGCAGGTACACCGTGACCCGCGAGAGCTACGACCGCGGCGCACGCCTGGGCCCCTGCCCCGCGTGGCTCACCCTCGGCGACGCCACGCTCACCAACGGAGCCCTCCGTGCGGGCGCCGCGAACACGCACGTGGGCATCGCGGTACCCATTGGGACGCGCCAGCTCCTCTTGCAACTGCACGGCGTCCGCGCCGACGGCACGCTCACAACGGTGCAAGGCGCGGATGCGACGCTCTCGCTGCGCCTCTGCGGCGCGGTGCCGCGGAGCGAGCTCATCGCGGCGCTCGACGGGCTCCCCGCGGACACGCTCGCCCCCGTAGGCGGCCTCTCCGGCGCGCGCAACTTGCTCAGCCTCGCGCTGCGACCCGACATCGACGGCGACGGCGACGGCGTGGCCGAGTCGGTGTCCCTGGCGCTGCGCCTCACGGCCGTGCGCGCCGACACCACAGGCTGGTCACCCGCGCCCTGAGTCCAGAGATCCTGACCTGAGAAGTCGGTCGTGATGCCACGCGGCCTGGCGGCGGCTGCGACGAGGCTCGCGCGGGCTTCGACGCATCGCCAGAATTCTGGCATCCCATCGAATGCGCGATGCCGCGTCCGGACGTGTTGAAATCGCTCGAGAATTCGATGTCAGGTCAGGATCTCTGGATTCAATACCTGTTGCCTTGGTACATGCCTGTCAGCATGCAGAAACCCGCTCTGCTCCTGGGAGAAGGGCTGCACGGCAGCGCGGGGTGAGGTCGCGCGAGCTTCGTCGCAGCCACGGCCAGGCCGCGCGGCATCACGACCGACTTCTGAGGTCAGGATCTCCGGACTCACCGTGGAATTGAATGCGTTCGGAGCTTCCAGTTCATCGTTCAGGCCTGCCATGTCGGAGCCCTTGCCCCCGCTCCGCGGGGGTGTAGGGTGCGCGGCAGCGCGGCGAGGGGGCCACCAACCCTGCGCTCCCGAGGCCTTCAAGTCCCCGGTGGAAAGGGACTGGTTCCGTGATCATCGGCGGACGGGTTGGACCTCGCCGTCCCACGCGGGGATGCTTCGTCCTCAGCCCGGGGGCGACGGGAGGCGGCGAGCGCGAACCCGGACCGCATCGCCGTGCCGCTCGGCCACGACGACGAAAGGGATCTCGATCACGACCGTGCTGCTATCGAGCGACGCCAGTGCTTCGATGACGAACCGCGGAGAGATAGGACCGGGACGCACGTAGACGATCCCCACGATCCGCTCGCCCGCATGGACGGCCAGCGCACCGAAGTCCGCGTCGTGGGTGAGCACCACACGGCCGTCCGCATACGCGCGCCGGAGGACGATGATGTCCGCCGCGCCGACGAGCCCCAGCTCGACGACCGTCACGACATCCCGGCCCTGCGCACGGAGCGAAGCAACGACCTCCGGGTGCACGTTCTCGTCCGCCAGAAGCGGCAGCGCCAACGGTCTCACGCCGAGATCTTGAGATCCCACATGGCCTGCTCGGGCACCGCCCGGGAGGCGAAGTCGAGTGCGGCCTGGAAGCCCTCGATCGTCAGGTGGGGATACGCGCGGAGAACCTCGTCACGCGTGGCTCCGCTCGCAACCAGTTCGAGCACGTGCTCGACGCTGATCCGCGTGCCTCGAATGCGGGGCTTGCCGCCAACGGTCTCAGGGTCCGAGACGATCTAGTCGCTCATGGTGTCAGTGTGCTGCGCGGCAGTGGTCCTGCGCAATCCGCCCCTCGCCGGCTCACTCCCGGAGTCCGATCGCGGCGCAGAGACGCCACCCGAATCAGCCGTCGTCGCCCCAGCTCTCGCGCTCCTCGTCGAGCTGCGCGTCGATCTCGTCCGCGGTCCGCAGCTTGTCGGGGTTCGCTGCCCGCCAGGCGTCCGTGATGGGCTCCTCCGCCAGGATCGCCTCGCGCGACCCCGCATGCGGACGGGCCGACGAACCATCGCGGAAGAGCACGATCACCTCGCCCTCGGGCAGATCGGTCGGCAGGTCGATCTCGATGTGCCGCGACCCGGGGATCGTGATGGTCAGCTTGTGGACGTGCATGAGTGGGCCTTCGCTCCGTTCGGCCGCTGTTGCACAAACCGACGTTTCCGGTTGCACAACACCCCCCGGTGATCCCCGGCCCCCTCCCGCAGCGACCGCGGGACACCCCCGGTGATCCCCGGCCCCCTCCCGCAGCGACCGCGGGACACCCCCGGTGATCCCCGGCTCCCTCCCGCAGTGACCGCGGGACACCCCCGGTGATCCCCGGCCCCCTCCCGCAGTGACCGCGACACCCTCCCGGTGATCCCCGGCCCCCTCCCGCAGCGCTCCCCCGGACGGCGGCCCCATCGTCGGGCCCGTCGCCGATCCGGTAAACCCCACCCTGGCGTGCGGGTTCATGGGCCACGGGTTCATGATGGCGCCGGTGATGGGGCGGCTTCTGGCGGAGCACATCGACACCAGGGTGACGAGCCCGCTCTTCGCGCGAGGAGAACTCGTCCACGAAAACATGATCATCGGTGGATCGTCCGCCGGGGCGTGGCCCCGACGATCATCGCCGCGCCGCGAAACTTTACCGGCGCAGGTATTCCGTACCCTGCGCCGCGAGGAAGTCTTCGTACGTCCCGTTGAAGAGCTGCGGACCCTTCTCCGAAAGCTCGAGCACGCGGGTGCCCAGGGCGCTCACGAAGTGCCGATCGTGGCTGGTCACGATGACCGTACCCGGGTACGCGATAAGCGCCTGAAGCAGCGCGTCGATGCTCTCCACGTCGAGGTGGTTGGTGGGCTCATCGAGCAGCAGCACGTTGCACTTGGTGAGCATGAGCCGCGCGATGACCAGCCTCGCTGCTTCGCCGCCGGAGAGCGTCTCGGTCCTCTTCAGCCCTGCCTCGCCGCTAAACAGCAGCTTTCCCAGCACCGAGCGCACCTGCTCGATGCTCGCGTTCTCGTCGAAGCGCCGAAGCCAATCGTAGGCGGTAAAGCCCTCTTCGAGAGCCTCGTGGTGGTCCTGCGCGAAGTAGCCGACGGTGGTCTCGTGGCCCCAGATGACCTCGCCCGCGTCGGGCTTGTACTCGTCCACGAGCATCTTGAGCAGCGTGGACTTGCCGATGCCGCTCGGGCCGATCACCGCGAGGCGCTCGCCGCGCATCATGTTGAAGCTGAAGTCCTTGAACACCTGCTTGTCGCCGAAGTGCTTGGAGAGCCCCGTCGCGCGCAGCACGTCGCGACCCGACGGCCGCGCCACCTCGAACTTCACGTACGGCCGCACCACGCTCGACCGCCGCACCACCATGCTGGCCTCGAGCTTGTCGATCTCCTTCACCCGCGACTGCGCCTGGCTCGACCGGTTGGCGCTCGCGCCGAAGCGCGCCACGAACTCCTTGAGCTCCGCGATGCGCTTCTTCTTCTGCGCGATGTCCTGCTCGCCCTGGCGCTTGCCGGTGGTCTTCTGCTCGACGAAATCCGCGTAGTCGCCCGTGTAGACAGTGACCGTCTGGAAATCGACGTCGGCCACGTGCGTGGCGATGGAGTTCATGAAGTGACGATCGTGGCTGACCACCAGGAGCGTTCCGCGGAAGTCGTTGGTCAGGTACGACTCGAGCCAGCGGATGGAGTCCAGATCGAGGTGGTTGGTGGGCTCGTCGAGCATCAGTACGTCGGCGCCCGCGAAGAGCGTCTGCGCCAGCAGTACGCGGAGCTTGTAGCCGCCCGCGAGCGAGTCGAGCCGGTCGTTGTGCTGCGCCGTGAGAATCCCGAGGCCCTCGAGCAACTCGGCGGCCCGCGCGTCGGCCGTGTAGCCGTCCTCCTCCGCGACGACGCCCTCAAGTTCGGCGAGGCGCATGCCGGCCTCGTCGGTCATCTCGCCGGCGAAGATGGTCTCCTTCTCCTGCATCGCGTCCCAGAGGGCCTTGTTGCCCATCATCACGACGTCAACGATGCGGAAGGCGTCGAAGTGGAAGTGATCCTGCCGGAGCACGCCGACCTTGAGCCGCACGGGAATGTTGATCGACCCCTTGTCGGACTCCTCTTCCCCCGCGATCACCCGCAGCAGCGTGGACTTCCCCGCGCCGTTGGCCCCGACCAGCGCATACCGCTTGCCCGGGTCGAAGATCATCGACACGTCTTCGAACAGGACCTTCGGACCAAACCGCTTGCTGAGGCTCTCGAGGGTGATCATCGCGGGCGGCTATTTGCACTGACCGCCTCCGCGACGCAACCGTTCAGGTTGCTCCGAGCGTGTCTCGCCGCACCCGCCGCCAGAGCGCCGCGTCGCCGTCCACCAGCCTGAGCTTGTCTGCCCGCGAGAGTTGTTTCAGCGCGTACTCCAGGCGTCGCGCCACCGTCGGGGGCTGCCTTCCGCGCGACCACGCCACCGTCACCGGCAGCCTTCCCCGGGTGTACTTCGCACCCCGCCCGGCGTTGTGCGCGGCCAGTCGCGCAGGCAGATCCGACGTGATGCCCGCGTAGAGCGAGTCGTCGGCGCAGCGCAGCAGGTAGATCGTCCAGTGGGCGGCGCTCACGCGTCCTTCGGGGTAGTGCTTCGCGACGCGCTCCTCGCAGGGGCCGTGGCGGACGGGCGTGTGGGTAAGCCCGCAGTGGGAGATGCCTTGAGCATACCCTTGAGTCGTCGTGGGCGGGCGTGAGCGCTGACGCGGGCGAAGGCTTCTACACGGTCGATGCATCCGCTGCGCAGACAGGCCGCGTGGAGGTCGTCCGGGAGGTCGAGCCGAGGGCCGTCTTCCATCTGCTCGCACCGGGGAAGCGCTCGCGGATGGCCTCGCGGTCGTACTCCGAGCGTCCGTACGCCCCGTGTCGATTGCTCGCGGTGCGGGCGTCGTGGTAGCCCCTGCGGCGCTGAGAATGCGTGTTGTGCTGGCGTCGCTCCTGGGTCTGATGTTCGTCACGGCGGGTTGTCCGAAGGCCCGCATCGGGGCGTCGAACCTCCACGCCGACGCCACCGCGGCCGCCGATGCGGCCGTCGCCGAGGGGGACGGGGGCGTCGCACGGCGGGTCGATCCGTGTGCGATCCTGGAGCCCTCGCAGCGCGACCTGGTGGTGGCACGGGTGGGCGATCAGTCCCTCACGCTCTGTGACTTTACCCGCCGGGTAAACTCGCAGAACCCTTACCTCCGCGCGCGCTTCAACGCACCGGAGCAGCGGCGGGCGTTGTTGCAGTCCTGGGTCGACGCCGAGCTTCTCGCCGCGGAGGCGCAGCAGCGGGGCCTCGATCGGGAGCCTGCGGTGCGCCGCGCGGTGATCATCCAGTTGGCGCGGCGGCTCGAGCAGACGACGCGCGACGCGGTGCAGACGCCGACGGTGACCGACGCGGAGGTGCGGTCCTACTACGACGCGCACCGCGCCGAGTACGACACCGACGCGGAGGTGCGGGCGAGCCAGATCGTGCTCAACACCCGCGCAGAGGCCGAGCGGTTGCTGGTGGACGTGCGGGCGCACGAGGCCGACGACGCGTACTTCCGGGCGCAGGTGCGGGCGCACTCGGTGGATGTCCCGTCGCAGGCTCGCGAAGGCGACCTGGCGTTTTTCCCGCGCAGCGGCGGGGCGGCCGTGCTGCCAGAGGTCGCCGAGGCGGCGTTCGGAATGCAGCGCAACGGACAGATTCTCGAGCGGGTGGTGGAGAGCGCTCACGGCGGTGTCAACCACGGGGCGGGGTTCCACGTGATCAGGCTGACGGCGCGGCGCGACGCGTTGCATCGCACCATCGACGACGAGCAGCAGCGCATCCGGCGACGGTTGCTCAACGAGAAGCTCAACGCCGCACAGGAGGCCGCCGTGGCGTCGCTTCTCACGCGGCTGCGCGGGAGCACCGCGGTGAGCATCGACGAAGCTGCTCTTGGGCGCGTGCGGGTGGACGCTCAGCCGCAGCCTCTTGAGGGATCCGCGGTGGCGCCGCCGGCGATGATGGGCGGCCCCGGTGTGCCGATGCCCGCGGTGCCGCGGTGAGCGAGACGAACATGAAGCGGGCAGTGAAGCGCGGCGGGTGGATGGTCGGACTGGCGCTCTCCCTGGCGGGCACCGCGGGGTGGGCGGAGGAGATCATCGAGCGGGTGGTTTGCGTGGTCGATGACGACGCGATCTTCCTGTCCGAGCTTGAGCGGCGGGCGCGGCCCTTCCTGGCGGAGATTCCCGCGGGGCTCTCCACACAGCAGAACGCCGAGCGGCGGACCGAGGTGCTGCGTACGGCCCTCGACCGGATGCTCGACGACCAGTTGATTCGCCGCGCGGCGACGCGGGCGCACCTGACCGTGACCGAAGACGACGTAGACGAATTTATCGGGCGCATGGCGACGGAGCGCGGCGCGACACCCGAGCAGATCTACGCGGCGCTCCAGCAAGAGGGCGTCTCGCGCACCGAGTACCGCTCGTACATGGAGAGCGAGGTGCTGCAGCTTCGGGTGCTCCAGGCGCGGGTGCGCGGGCGCATCAACATTACCGATCCAGACCTCCAGCAGGCCTACCGGCGAGCGGTGCGCGAGGCGGCTGATCAGACGGTTCCGACGGTGGCGCACGTGCTCATCGGGATGGCCGAAGACGCGACGCCCGACCAGGTGGCTGCGGCGCGGGTGAGGGCGATGGAGGTTGTTCGCCGGGCGCGCGCGGGCGAGGATTTCAGCAGCCTGGCGCGGCAGATGTCGGACGATTCGGCGTCACGGGAGAGCGGCGGCGCGCTCGGGGAGATTCAGCAGGGGTCACTGCCCGAAGCGCTCGATCAGGCCATCACTGCGCTCGCGGTGGGCGCGGTGAGCGATCCGGTGCAGGGGCCCGCGGGGTGGCACGTGATTCGGCTGGCGTCGCGTCGCGCGGTGGAGCCGCCCCCCTTCGCGAGCGTGCGCGATCGGCTGTATGCGGCTCTCGTCAACCGGGAGATGCTTCGCCAGCGGGGCATCTATCTGCGCGAGCTACGCCATACGGTGAGCATCGACGACCGCCTCGACGGCACGCGCACCGCCGCGACGTCGCCCGCCCACTGACGGCACCTCGCGCGGGATGAGGTAGGGCTTCAAACCCGGTGGACGAATTGGTTCAACGGCCCACTGGAGGGCTAAGTGTTTACCAACGGGCGCGCTAACGAGGCGGTGCAGGAGACGGTCACCGCGCTTGTGGTGTTGACCGCGATGCTGGGCGCTTGTGAGCCCACGGGCGTGGACGTGGGCGCGGACGGTCGCGCAGAAGCCTCCACCGCGGCGACGGCGGATGGGCCTCCGGTGCAGGGACCGACGCTGCGACGAACCGGCGACGTTTCCGCGCGCGCCCCGGAGCCGACGGAGATGGCGTCCGAGGGGCACTGCGCGGGTGCCCCGACGCCGACCGTGGCTCCCCGTTGGAACCTCGTGGGATATCACCCCGGCCCGGTTCTGGAAGACGTGCTGGCGGCCGGTGCGCGGCGAGACACTCTCGTGGCGATTACCCGGCGCGAACTCTGCGTGAGCGACGACGAGGGAGCGACGTGGCGCACAGAGATCGGCGGCGACCGACCGCTCGACGAACCCACGCTGGCGGAGCTTATCGCCGACCAGACGTTGGTGTTGGTTGCGCAGGGGAGTGCCGTACGGCCGAGCGCGCCGCGGGTGTACGTCTCGCGCGATGCGGGCGCGCACTGGGCCGAGCGGGCGCTGCCTCCCGCGGCGGTGCTGGCGGGTGCGTCGGCGCGGGTCTTTCACGATCGGGTGCGGCGGCTCTTCGTGGCGACGCCGACGCAGGTGTGGACGGCCGCCGACGGAGGCGAATGGGAGTCTCCCCACGCGCTGCCGGGGCGCACGGCGCGAGAGGTCGACGCGTGCGG
Organism: Deltaproteobacteria bacterium; assembly: GCA_947477565.1. Taxonomy (GTDB): domain Bacteria; phylum Myxococcota_A; class Polyangia; order Polyangiales; genus SCUS01. The sequence goes on along the minus strand of CANJUR010000009.1, from coordinate 59,278 downwards.
CGATACGCTCATCGCGCGTGCGGAGATGGAGCGAGACTCGTTTTATTTCCGCAGCGAAGATCGTGGGGCGTCGTGGCGGCCGTTTCGGCTTGGAGCGCTCGGGTTGGAGGCCGAAGGCGCGGTGGTGCGTTGCGTGCGGTGGCGCGGTGGCATTGAGGCAGGGCGCGCACCGGTTCCGGGGTGGTGGAGCTTCGACCAGGGGCGCACCTGGCAGCCGTCGCGCTACGACATCACCGCGATGCGCGACGCGCGCTCGAGGGTGGAAGACCCGGGCATCGCTGCGGTCACGGACGCGCCGCGGTGCATGACGGCGCCGACGGGCGAACTAGCGTGTGTCTCTCCGCGGCGGCTGCTCCTGCCCGCTGCGGACGGGCCCTGGCAGCGAGAGCACGCGCCGGAGCGGGAGATTCACGCGCCCGCGTTGTGTGATCGGCTGCGTCGGGTGGACGACCGTCGGATGGTGGCCTTTGGTCCCGCGTGCGGGCTCTACGTGAGCCACGACCTGGGGGGCGTGTGGCGCGCGATGTCTACGCACCTCGACGCCTCGCGACCGGACGCGCTGCCGGGGCGCGGCACCGGCGGCTTCGTCGATCGCGACACGGCGTGGCGTCTGGACGGCGGGCTCTGGTGGACGCACGACGGCGGAGCGCATTGGCGACTGGTTGCGTCGCAGCGCGGGCGGGGGCTGCTGTGGGGCGCATTCGTGGACAGCGAGCGCGGGGTGTTCGTGCAGCGCGACGGCTGGGTGGTGGCGACGGACGACGGCGGCGTGCGGTGGCACCTTGTGCTGCGCGGCGACGTCTCGCGGCTGGTGACGGCGGGTCGCACGGTGATGCTGACGACGAGCGACCGGGCGATGCTCTCGCTCGACGGCGGCGCGTCGTGGCGGCGCGTGGTGACGCTCCCGAGCGGTCGCGAATTCGACCCGGCACTGGTGGTGGACGGCGAGCGGCGGCACGTCGATCTGGCGGCGCGGCTGCGGTTGGTTCAGCAGCGCGACGCCATCGAGTTGGTTCGCCGCGAGGGCGGTGGTGCGGAGCACGAGTCGGTGGTGCGAGGACTGCCGCGGGCCTGGGTGATGCTGGGCGCGCACACGACGGGCACGGTGGTCGATCGGGTGCTGTTGGCGGGCGGCGCGGTGCTGCACCGGCGGGCTGATCTGGCAGTACGGTAGGCGGCGTCAGGGGGGCGGCTGGTCGATGGACTGAGTTCCAAGATCAGATGCGGACGACCCGCGGGTGTTCGGGTAGATGCCCTAGTCGTGCCGATGCCGGTGATGTCGAGAGCCCGTCGAGGTTTCTTCTACGGGGGCCGCTACTTCAGGCTCAGGAGGCGCTTCAAGTGCTTGCTGCGCCGCCCTCGCTGCGAGCATTTCATTCGCTGCGCGTAATGCTTCTGCCGCCTGCGCGGCGGCCGCGCGCCTTTCCTCTGCCGCGGCCGCGCGTCTTGCCTCCGCCGCAGCTTCCAGACGCCGCGTCTCCGCTTCTTGCTCGGCGCGCATTTGCGCTACCGACACCGCAAGCTCCGCACCCGGGAGGGGCAACACCTCGAAGGCGTTGTTGCCGCTAAACATCATCTCGGAAGTGATCCGGTTACTCATGCTGGACGCGTAGGGCGCCACATTCCCGGCGTAGGGAGGAGGCGTGCTGCCGAGTACGCGCACCGAACCGCCTCGTGTGGCATCGATCACTCCACCATGTGCCGCGGCGCTGCAGATCGACGAAGAGATCTCATACAGCGGGCCGCCGACGAGGCGCGCGGGTGTGGCGCAAGGCGGGCAGCGGAAGTTCATGCTTCTTCCCACCCAGACGTTCATCGAAGTGGCGTTCGTGGCGCACCCGATGTCCGTCACCGCGACTGGTGGCGCGGGGCGGAATCGATAGGCGGCCCAACTCGCCCCTGGCACTAGTACGAACCGCGCGAGGAGACCGACGACACCGAGAATGGTGCCTGCACGGAGGATATGCTTTGCCACCTCACTGCCTCCCGCACCGAAGGCGGATCCTCCCGCGCCGCTCGTACCGTCGAGAGTGGCCTGGTCCCACTCGGCGAAGTCGCAGTCGCGGAAACGGGCGAATAGTTCGCGCACGCGCGTGAGTTGTTCGTCGCGGCCTCCGTCCGAGACGACGTCGAGGATAGTCGTCTTCTGCGGGTATCCGTATTCGAAGCAGACCGACGTACGAAACAATGCCTCTCCGAGCGAACGCACGCGTCGCAAGAGTGACCAGTTGCTGCCAAACCAGGTCGAGGCCAGGACGAGCGCCGCCCCGGCGAATCCGTACTGCGCGGTTTGTGGGTTATCCGCAGACGTTGCTGCCAAGGCGATGACAGCGCACACGACCAGACCGAGGACGAGCATCGCCAGCCAGGTCACGAATGCCGCCCGGAGGCGTTCCCGGACGATGTTCTGGCGGAGTCTCACGCAGATGAGTTCCGTGCGCTCGGAAGGGATGAACATCCAGCGGTCGCCGACTTGGCTGAGGAAGGCGAGAAGTGCTCCCCAGGAGAACACCACGACGCTCGCGGCGAGGCCGGTGCGGTGCAGAGAATCGACGGACGGACCGAGGCGCGTTCGTCCTCCAACGATGTTGTCACCCAGGTCGAGGACCGGCGCCTGAGTGTCCGCGCGGTTGTGTGCTGGATCCGTAGCGAATGGGCAGAAGAAGTCCGCGAGGACCGTGCCTGCTCGTAAGTAGACTGACGGCTGCGGGGAGTATGCGGTGTTCATGGCGTGGGCTCTCGGAGAGTCAGGACTGCTTCATCACGACGGACACGGCAGCGCCTCCGTGGACGCTCAGGTGGTTCCATGAGCCGAAGCCATCGAGGACCCCTGCGACTTGCTCGATGTGAGGAAGGAGAGAGTTGGCGTTGGCGTCGCACGCCAGGTCGAGGAGCGTCGTCTTTGTTGGGAATCCGTACTCCATCGTCAGGCGCGAAGTGAGCAGTCGTGGGATGGCGTCCCGCAGGCCGAGGAGGGCAACAACGTTGCATCCAAGCCAGGCCAGGGTCGGAGCCACAAGGAGGAACAAGGGTGTGATAACCGCCCCCAGGAGACCAAGGATTACAAAGATCGAGATGCCGACTGTGATGGAGAGGGCTAGCGCCGGGAGCACGCGACGCCAGGAGACGGACTCCGACAACTGGAACCGGACGAACTCTGTTCTCCTATCGGGGACAAAGGTCCAGAGACTGGAAGCGTTGCGCAAGATGACCGCGGCGTAGGCCCATCCAAAGAGGATGATCCCAAGGGCCATCCCAGGACGAAGTAGCGCGCTGAGGGGCGCGCCGATCTCGACGCGACCGCCGACGATGCGCGTGCCGAGGATCACGGCACCGCCGGGAATACGCCGAAGTTCGTCCGCGGCTTCGGGGGACACTAGCTCGACGAAGGTTCGCGCAACCCCATCGAATGCGCCTTGGACAGCGCGCCCAGCCGGCGCCGACGCTGGACCTGATACCGGACCACCGTCCGACAGTCCGGCATCGAAATTAGGGGCATGGACGCCATCCGGCACCGAAGGCGGCGACCGCGGAGTTGATGGGGGATTGTTTGAGGCGAGGTCGAGTGGAGAAGGGCGAAGTGGCTGATTCATGGTTTTATCGCTTGTCGGTTCGTAAATCGGGGTTGGCGAATCCTCGGAGCAATCAGAGGATATTCAGCGAGTAGTGGCCGCTCGTGTTGGGGCCGAAGCTGTCGACCGCTACTCGGGCTCATCGAGTCCCGGTGGTGTGGGCAGCTGTTCCATATCAACGTCGGCGCTGCGCGCGCGCGGGCGCACAGAACGCATCGAGAGCCAACCAGGGAGTGACCGAAGAAGCTGGCGGCTCAAGCCACCCTCAACTGCGGCCACGGCCGCCTTCGCTGCCATGCCCAAGCCGCTCAAAACCAATGCGATCAGTGCGAAAGTTCGCAGGCGGCTGCGACCAGAACCACCGGACCCCAACAGGGGAGATAGGGGGCCTGAACCGCCACGGTTCACGTTGACCCGGCCCCAGGAAGCGAGCGTGAACTCTCCCGCTCGCGCTAGCAGTTGGGAGATATTTTCAAGTTGTTCCTCCCGGCTCCCGTCCGAACTGCCTTCGATAAGCAGTGTTTTCGTCGGGAACCCGTAATCGCACCGTACGATCGAGCGAAACAGAGCGTCCCCCTGGTGTCGGACTGCGTTGAGTAGACGCCAGTTTGCAAAAAACCAGGTCGCTGCGACGGCCGTCGTCGCGACCTTCAAGAGCCTCGCCACCATTTCGAAGTTCGTGCTGTTGTGGGCGATAGCCATGATTCCCGAGGCAACGACGAAGCCCGCAATCATCGTTGCTATCCAAGCGACTGCGGGCACCCCGAGCCGGATTCCAACGATTCGCTGCCGCAGGGTCACGCGTATGAATTCGATGCGCTTGTGCGGCAAGAAGACCCACACGTCGCCGACCATCGCGAGGAAGGGGACGAGCGCAGCCCACCCGAACACCACGACGCTTGCGGCGACTCCGGGGCGGAAGAGTGCTGACATCGACGGCCCCGAGCGCTGCCTGCCGCCGAGGAATCCTTCGGCCATCATCACGAGAGGAGGTTCAGTCCCTTCAGTGTGTTGCGAGGGGTCTGTTGCGAAGGGCCAATAGAAGTCTGCGCAGAGCCTGCCCGCCCGCGCGATCGGCGACTGGACCTCCGATGCTTCGGTGATCATCAGCGGCCTTCCGCGGGCGCGAGGTGCGCGGGCGAGGGCGTCACTCCGCCGCGTTTGCGCTTACCAGCATATCTAGCCGACACGACGAGATCCGGGGCTCGGCCCTTCGGAGAACGGTTACTCATGCCCTCATTTGGAAGCCGCGGTGCCCCACATCACGAAAAGTGAGGGGGTCGAGAGAATATTTCGGCGACGGATCGCTCTCCGGGCGTCGTCAGACCGAAGCGATCTGCCAGGCAGGGGTGCTCGCGTTGCAGAGGGTGCCGGTAGGGCACTGCAACCCAGTGACGGCCGCATCGCACGGGATGGGGCCGCACCTGATGAAGTCGGCGCACACTCCGCAGCAGCCCGCGCTCACGGCGCACTCCTCGCCCGCGGGGCAGTCGATGGCGGAAGAACACCCGGGCCGCGGCGGTCCGGCGTCGAAGGCGCATGGTCGCGCAGTGCAGAGGGGCATTCCCGGATCGGAGCAGGTGCAGTCGGTGCAGCCGTCGCCCGCGGGGCAGGTCATCCCGACGGGGCAGCGTGCGCCGCTTCGGAGGGTGCACGACACGACCGTCGTCGCGCACGTGGCTGGGTGTAGAAACGGGCGTCCCGGGCAGGTCGAGCACGCCTGGAATTCTGCGCCGTCGCAGCCGCACCGGGAGACGAGGTCGCGGGTGCAGGGCTCCGTCTGCGGGCGGCGGTTCCACGGGGTGGCGCAGCCCCGGGGGCCGTCGCAGATCTGGCCCGCGGGGCAGTCGGTGGCGCTGCGGCACTACGGCGCGTCGGCGTCCTGCGGGCAGCCGAGCTCAGTGCACGCGAGCAGCCCGTTGCTACCGCACGAACAGGTGTTGCAGCCGTCGCCCGCGGGACATTGCGCGCCGACCGGACAGAGCCCACCGCCGGGAAGCGGGCACCCGGGCGGCGGTCCGACGTCGGTGGTGGTGGTCACGTCCATCGACACGGGACCATCGACGACGATCGGCGTGTCCGTGGCGACGCCGCCGTCCGCGCTACCGTCCGCGGCAGGCAACGACAGGGACGCGCCGCATCCAGTGCATGGGTGCAGTTCACAGCCTCGCGGTCGCGAGGGCCATGCGGTGACGACGGACTCCGTCACGCGCAGAAGCGGACTCCGTCACGCGCAGAAGCGGACTCCGTCACGCGCAGAAGCGGACTCCGTCACGCGCAGAAGCGGACTCCGTCACGCGCAGAAGCCGACGATTGCGCGCGACCTCCCCGGGCTGTCACGATCGCCCCGATGACACACGCAACCAGGGTCTCGAAGAAGCTCCGTCCGCCGGTCGCTGATCTGAGTCCGGCGGCGCTCATCGACCGCAAGCTCGATGCTCAGTGGAAGGCCGCGGCGCGCACCATCGCGGGCGAAGGGGTCGTGGAGTCCGTCCACTGGGACGCGAAATGGGAGGCCGTCGATCGCGTCCTCCTGCACGATCCGCCGCTGTATCTCGCGGGCGGTTTCAAGACGGTGAAGGCGTTCTGCGCGAAGCACCTGCCGGGGGTTCATTTGCAGACGGTGCGGGACTCCACGCGCGTCGCGCGGCACTTCACCGCGGCGCACGAAGCCGCGCACGGGATCACCTCGCTCGCGGCTCTCCTCGACTACCTGGAGGCCGTCAACGGCGAGCTACCGCGCGTCGCCATCGATCCGGCCCGGACGCGCGTCGTCGTGCGGCGCGGTCGCTCCAACGAGACGGTGCTCTTCCCGACGCTGACCACCGACGAAATGCGCGCCGCCGCCCGCGCGAAGCGACCGAAGCGCCGGAGCGCCGCGCAGCCCGCTGATCCGACGGCGCGGGCCATCGTCGCCGCCCTCACGAAGGCCCGGCTCCCTGCGCTGGCCCCGACCCGCCGCCGCGCGAACAACCTCTTTCCGCCGGTCGCCGACGCCGACCTCGTCCGCTTCGGCAAGGCTCTCGCGGCGATCAAGCTCCCGTAACGAAACCCCGCCCGCACCTCCTCAGGCGTCGATGCGCCCCAGGCGCCGCAGCCGCTCTTCGTACTGCTGCTCCATCGGAGCGTCGCCGGCCTCCCGGGCGTTCGTCACCGCGCGCCTCCACGCCACCGTCGCCGCGCGCCGTTCGCCGACCTGCTCGGCCCGCTCGGCGGACTCTGCTTCGCAGCTCGCCACCGCTACCCGATCACCCAGCGCCGTCGCGATCGCGAGCGCTTCATCCAGGGACGGCAGCCCGTCGAGCCCCGCCATTCGCCTCGCCCGCGCCAGCCGCAGCAGCAGACCCCCGTGGTGCCGTCGCTGTGCCTCCGTCGGCGCGCCCCGCCAGGCATCGCGCACCAGCACATCCGCGGCCTCCAGCGCCTTCGCGGCGTCGACGTGCGCCCGCTCGTGGGTCTCCAGCTCTGCGCGCACCTCCAACAACTCTGCGGCCACGCCGCGCGCGCCCACCCGCTCGGCCAGGGCCACGGCTGTGTCCACGATGCGCAGCCCCTCCGCCCGCCGACCGCGCGCGAAGAGCACCCGCCCGAGCACCCCTTCGATGCGCAGCCGCTCCGGCGCGCCGCGCTTGGTCACCCCGAGGCCCTCGCGCAGCACCCCTTCAGCCTCGCTCAACTCTCCCGTGCGCACCAGCGCGTAGCCCAGCTTGCGCGCGAAGATCGCGATCGCCTGCTCGGGGTCGTCCACCTCGCCGCGGGTCAGCTCGCGCCGCGCGATTTCCAACCCCCGACGCAGCGCAAATGCACCGGCGTAGTCGTCGCCCCGGGCCAGCGCGCGGTCGCCCACCCGGTCGAGCAGGAGCAGGCTCTGGAAGCTCTCTTCCCCATGCTGTGCATGCAGCGCCTGAACCTCCAGCGGGAGGTCGTCGCCGCCCTCGACGTGCCGCATCCGGTGCATCTCCGAGCGCAGCGGCGCAGGCGTCGTGGCCTCGACCACCTCGCGCAAAAACGGATGCGTCCAGCGCACCACCTCGCGCCCCGGAGGACCCTCCGCGGTGATCCACCCGCGGGACTCGAGCTCCGCGCGCAGTACGCCGTCCCAGGTCACATTGCTGATGCTCGCGAGGGTGTCCGGGGTGGCCTCGCCCAGCACCGCGAGCGCTTGCAGCGTGCGCCGCGCGGGCGACGGCAGGCGCTCGCTGCGAAGCGCGATGACGTCCACCATCACCTTCGGGGCATCTCCGCCGCCCTCGAGGTTCCAGCGAATCAGCTGCTCGAGGTGCAAGGGCATCACCTCGCCGCGAGGCAGGTCGAAGCTCACGTCTGCCGGCAGGCGCTCCCGCACCGCTTGAAGGATGGCGACCACCGTACCGGCGTCGAGTCCCTTGAGGCTGATGACCTCGCCTCGCGCCCACGGGGCCTCGAAGCGCAGCCCGTGCGTCATCACCAGGAACACCGGCACCTGCATCGTGCGCGAGTGCAGGCCCGCCAGCAGGCGCACCGTCGCGGCGTCCATCCGGTGCACCTGCTCGAAGGCCACGAAAACCGTCCGGCCCCGCACGCGCGCCGCGCCCTCGCGCAGGGCGTACAGCATCGCGCGCACCGCGGCCTCGGAGCGCGCCACGGCGTCCAGCGTCGGCACCCCCTCCGCGGTAAACACCTCTTGCAGTCCCGCGCGCACGACCGGGTCGAGCGAGTTTGCATGCTCCGCGATCCACGCGAGCGGGTCGTCGTCGCTGCCGATGCCCAGGAGTTCGCGCATGCACCGGCCCGCGGCGGCGTACGGCACTCCCGCCCACGTGGCATCCGGGCCCACGCGCACCACCCGCTCGCCGTTGCGCCGCGCGGCCTCGGCCACGGTGCGCAGCAGGCGGCTTCGCCCGGAGCCCTCGTCGCCCATGATGCGCAGCGAGGTCAGAAGCCCCGATGTCGCGCGGGCATGGGCCAGTTCGACCAGGCTGAGTTCGGCGTCGCGCCCCAGAAAGGGAAGCTCTCCCAGCACGGGTAGCTCCACCGGCGGACGGATGCTCGTCCGGGGTTGTGGCGACGACGACGGGGCGGGGAGAATCTCCGCCGGCGGCCGCACGCGCGCGCCGCACTCCCCGCAAAACTTCAGCCCCGGTGGAACCACCGTCGTGCACGCGTAACAGCGCGCCTGCGACGAAGACGCCTCGAAGAACATCGGGGTCGGACGATCGAGCGAATGCTGCAGCGCCTCGGCAAACTCTTCCGCGGACTGGAAGCGATCGTCCGGGGACTTCTCCATCCCGCGGAGAATCACCTCCACCAACGCGTCTGGGAGGTCGGGGTTGAACGAGCGCGGATCGGGCGGCGGATCGTTGACGTGCATTCGCATCACCGCGAGCGGCTCGCCTGCCTCGAAGGGGAGCCGCGCGGTGAGAATATGAAAGAGCACCACCGCGGTGGCGTAGAGGTCGCTGCGCGGATCGGCCCCCATGCCGCGACCCTGCTCCGGGGCCATGAAGTCCGGCGTTCCGCAGACGTGGCCGTCGAGGGTGACGCCGGGCGATTGATCGCTGCGAATCTTCGCGAGCCCGAAGTCCACGACCTTCACGAAGTCGTCGCCGGTGCGTAGCGACTCGACGAGGATGTTCTCGGGCTTGATGTCCCGATGGATGATCTCCGCGGCGTGGGCCTCGGCGAGCGCTGCGAGCACCTGGCGGACGATCTCCACCGCGCGCTCGGGCTTCATCGGACCGGACTGCCAGACCAGTCGTGCGAGGTCGATGCCTCGCAGAAACTCCATCACGATGAAGAGCAGTCCGTCTTCGGTGCGACCGAAGTCGAGCACGCTGACGGAGTTGGGGTGGTTGAGCCGCGAACACGCGCGGGCTTCAGCGTAGAAGCGCGCCACCGAGGCCTCGTCGCCCGCGAGGTGGGGATGAATCACCTTCACCGCGAGGGTCTTGCCGAGCGCGGCCTGCTCGGCGCGGTAGACCCTTCCCATGCCGCCCGCCCCGACGGCCTCGAGGATGATGTACCCGGCGCCGAGTTTGCGGCCGATGAGCGGATCACCTGAACCGTTACGGAGCGCGCCGATCGGGAAGCCACACGAGGCGCAGTATTTCGCTTCTTCGGTGCAGCGGGTGGCGCACTGTTGGCATGTCAACACGGCCCCGGAGGTTAGCAGCGCCGCGGATGCGCCGGAAGCTGTTAGGTTGCGCCAATCACCGCCGTGGACCCGCGCTTCGCCCCCAGAATCCTGACTCCCGTCCTCGGGGTCGCCTGCTGGATACAGCTCGCGCTCATCCCGCTGCTCACGCGCCACGCGTCGGTTGTTTCGTGCTTGCTGGCGGTGCCTCCGCTGGCGGCGCTCGGGGGAGGCTTCCACGCCTCCACGGACCGCCCGGCGAGGGCGCTTCTGCTCTACGCGGGCGCGTTTCCGATGGGCCTCGCGGCGTGCGCGGTGGCCGTGGCAGCGACGCGCTACGACGCGCCCGGGCAGGCCGTGGTGGTCGCGACGATGGCGGCGTTTATGGCCGCGGCGGCGTGGTCGTGGTCGGGCGCTCGCGAGCGTGTCGCCACGGTGGTCGTCGCGGGCACCGTGTCCGAAGTGGGCCTGGTCCCGGCGCCGCTGTTGCGTGGCGTCGGGCTCGTCGCGCTCATCGCAGTGGCGCTGACGTTGGCGGTCGTCGCGCCCCTCGGAGTGTCGCGCGCGGCGACGCTTCGACTCGGCGGCGGCGCGGCCCTGCTCCGGGGGCGGCTCGCGTTGGTCACCGCCGGCGGCCTCAGCCTCGCCGTTCTCTGGACCTTCGTCGCCGGGGGCGCCTTGCTTCGCCGCGTCGAGGCTCCGTCGCGCTCCGGGGCTCGCGCATGGTTCTATCTCTGCGCGGCGACGGTGGCGTTTGCCATGCGATACTGGCTCGACCACGCGAGGTGAGTGTCCTGAAGCCGTCTGCCATCACGATCGCGTTCCGTTGGGCTGTCCGGGTGGTGGGGCTGGCGCTGCTGGGGTGCGCGCTGGTGCCGTACTGGCAGGCGCTGCGGGCGCTCGACCAACGGGACTACGTCTCCGCCCTGCTCGCGGGCTTCGTCGGGTGGTTCATCTCGCACGCAGGCCTGGAGCTGGTGCGACCGGAGAGCGCTGAGTGAACCCGCGGCTCGGCGCAGTCTTCGCGCTGCTCATGGCCGTGGGGTGTGACCCGGGGCCGCGCCCGCCCGCGGCGGTCGATCTCTCGCCCCGCAGCGGAGCGGTGGTCGCGCGTGTCGGGGACCTCGCGTTCACCGAGGGTGACATCGCCGCGGTCGCCGCCGAGCGACGGGTGACGCCACGCGCCGCGCTCGATCTTCTCGTGGCGGACGCCCTGCTCGCCGTCGAGGCCCGGCGCTCGGGCCTCGCGGGTCCGGTGGAGATCGCCGACGACGCGTGGCGCGCGCGCATCCAACTGCTGCTGGCGCGTCAAGTCGAGGCGCGCTTCTCCGAAGCAGTGCTCCCGCCGGCGGTCGTCACGGCTGCGTTCGAGGCGCGGCACGCCGAGCTTGCACACCGCGGACTGCGCAGGGTGGTGCACGTCGTCTGGACCGTCCCCGCCGACGCGGGCGTCACCCAGAACGAGGCCGCGCTCGCCCGGATGCAGACCTTCCGCGACGACCTCCTGGCTGCGACCGTGGGGCACCCGACGGCGGAGCAGTTTCGCGCCGCGACGCAGCGCCTCCACGGCGGCGCCGACGTGCGGGTGGAGGACCTCGAGCCCTTCGATCGCCAGGGTCGCACCACGAGTGCGTCGGTATATGTCCCGGCCTTCGCCGAGGCGGGTTGGGCGCTCAGCGCGGCGGAGCCCCTGTCCGAGCCCTTCGTGACGTCGTTTGGTGTCCACGTGGCGCTGCTGTTGGAAGAGATCGCCCCGCTGACGCGCACCGACGACGAGGCTCGGACCCTCGTGCGCGCCGACCTCATCCAGCGGGCCCGCGCGGAGGGTGCTCGTTCGCTTGTGCTGGGCCTGCGACAACAGCGGCGGGTGCAGATTCGCGAGGCGGCACTGCAGCAGGTCGAGCGCCTCGCGCGCCGCGCACCGTAAGCGACCGATGACCGCGCGGCGCCCTGCGATGCACGCTCGGAGGCTCGACGTCACGGGCTTCACCGAGGCCCTGGAAGCCCTGGTAGACGCCATCCCGGAGGCGGAGAGCGCGACGTTTATCGACGACGAGGGCGAGGCTGTCGATCTGGCGGCGCGGGTCGATCCGTTCGAGGCGCGCATCGCGGGTGCGGTGCTGTCTCTGCCGCTGCACCTCGCCCGGGTTTTCGCCCGCAAGACGGGCCTCGGGGAGGTGTTGGCACTCTGGGTGGTCGGCCATCGCCGCTCTGTGCTGACCCGCCACGTCGGCGACGGCCTCGACGTGGTGCTGGTCATCGAAGGGACCCTCCCTCGCGCCCGCGCTGGACAGCGCCTCGCGGAGACCGCCCAGATCCTTCGCGCCGCGGCGGGCCTGGGGGGCGACCCGGCGGACTTCGAGGTCGAGGCGCGTGCGCCGACCGCGGGACCGCTCCGTCCGGTTGCGGTGATCGAGCGCGGCGTGCGCCGGGAGGTGCTCGAGGTGCTCGGCGTACTCCACGAGGAGGGGGTCACCCACTTCCTCGTGCGCACCGACGGCCTGCGCGAGATGCTCTTGCACTTCGATCACGACAGCGGCCGCTGGCGTCGCGTGTGATCGCCCATGGCGGCGCGGGTGCGCCCTTCACAATCACTGCCTGGAGGTCGTAGGGTCCGCCGCCGTGGAAGCCCCGATTCGCGCCGCCTCGCTGCGTTTCACCCGTGTTGATCCTTCGCGCTGGCCCAAGGCTGTCCGCACCCTTGTTGCGCTCGGCTTCAACGCCATCGACCTGCCTCTGATCTGGCGCGAGTACGCCGGGCGCGACGGTGGCCCTGACGACGCCCGCCTCGCCCACGACCTCGCTTCGCTCTTGCGCATCATCGGCGACGCGGGCGCTCGCGCGGTGCTTCGCCTGGGCCCGTGGGCCGGCGTTGACGTCGAGGGGCTCGGCATACCCGAGGGCGTACTGCGCGACCCCGCGGTGCGGTCGCACACCCGTCGCCGCAACCCTCGTTGGGTGAGCGACCATCTGCGGGTGGTGCCGCTCCCGTCGCTGCGAAGCGAGACCTACAACACGGCTGCGCGGGCCTGGATTCGCTCTGCCGTCGGTGCCGCCGTCGCCGGGTCGTCCGGGCCCGACGTGATCGCCCGGGTGCTGCTGGGCCACGGTGCGCCGACGCTGCTGCGCGACGCTCCGGACGACCCCGACGCCGCAGGGGTGGACCTCGCGACGGTAGACCCGGCGACGGAGGAGGCCGAGGTCACGCGCTCGTTTCTCCTCGGACTGGCGAGCGTTGCGCGGGAGTCCGGGGCCCCCGCTGCGGCGCTGCGCCTGGCGATTCAGGGTGATCCGCTGGCGTCCGCGGCGGCGGCGGTGTTGGCGTTGACGGAGGGGCTCGCGTGGGCGGCGCCACCGTCGCGGGCCGGGGTGCGAGCGATCTGGCGCGACGCGCGGTTGGCCACGACGCTGGTGCACGGTCACCACCTCGACCTGAGGGCGGGCCACGCGCCGCTGGAGGTGCCCTCGCGCGCCACGGACGCCATCGATTGCGCGCGGGTGGCGCTCGGCGCGGGCGCGCGGGACATCACCGTGCTCCATGGGTGTTCTGGAGGAGACTGGGTGGGGGCGATTCTCGATGAGCAGGGCGAGCCCCGGCAGGCGGCGACGCGCTGGCAGGCGCTGCTCGGATGGGCGGCGGGGCTCCCCGCCGGGGTCGAGCGCGGCCGGCGCATTGCGCGCTCCCCGGAGGCCATCGCTCGAGCACGGGCGGGCGCAGTGTTTGGCGCGCTGCCCCTCTCGTGGCTTTCGCGCTGGGGCTTCTCTCTCGACGAACTCTCCGCGACGCCGGTCGGGGCCGACGCGCTGGAATCGACGGCGGTGGCGGCGGGCGAAGCGTGGGCGCCGACGTTTACCAGTGACGATAAAACAGACGATGCCGTGGCGGTGGCGCTCGACCCGGCGGGGGCTGCGATGGTGCGCGCGGTGGATACCGCGGACGGCCGCGCGTGGGTGTTGGCCAACGTCGGAATGGCGACGGTGACGGTGAGCGGCGCGGTGGCTTGCGCACTGGAGCCAGGGGCGGTGGTGGTGGTGCGGGACGAGGAGCAAGCGGGTGGCTGACGGCACGACGCGGTGGTCGGGGATGGACGCGCGGAGCTGGGCGCGGCTGGTGTCGCTGGTGGCGCCGGGGTTGGCGCCGCTGCCGCCGCGGCACCACGCGCGGGACGGCTCGCTGCCCGGGGGAATGCTGCTGGTGGCGCACGACGGGACGACGGTGCTGCGCGCGCTTCACACGCTCCGCGGCGTGGTCGCTACGGATGGCCCATGGAACGGCCGGGACACCCTCGCGGCCCTCGCGGCGCAGTGCGACACGCGCTTCGCGGTGGCCCTGCGACGCGACGCGGCGGAGCGGTTCATGGAGCGTGTGGGCGGTCGTTGCACCACCGACGACGACGCGGTGGACACCACGCTGTTGGCGCTGGGCGTGCTGCGCGAGCTACTCGACGACTGCGCGCTCGACGTGTTGCCCTCGCCGCTGCGCTCGCTGCCGTTGCCGCCGGTGGAGGTGGTGCGCGCCGCGTGGGATCGCGTGTTGCCCGATGGTCACTCCGCGGTGATCGCCCTCTTCGAAGGCCCCACGCTGGTGAGCGGCGTGGCGGTGCGTCGGCGTGGCGGGGTCGTCGATCAGGTGCACGGCGTGGAGTCACTGCGCGCGTGGTCGGGGCCTTTGGGCGGTGACTTCCGGCGGGATTACCGGGTGATTCGCGCGGCGGTGGAGCGCTCGCTCGGCCCCGTGGCGGTGGGTCTCTTCGCCCCGGAGGCGACGGTGATCGAGTTGCTTCGTACGGAGACGCCGGGGAGTTGGGCAAAGGCGCTGGCGGTGCGCGATGTGATGGTCGAGCCGATGCCTCCGTGGGCGGCGATGGCGACCGGCGTGAGCGCGCTGCGGGCGGCGGCGGACGAGTCGCGGCGGTGGGCGTTTGACGCCGACGGCTGGCTGGCGAAGACCACGCGCAAGGTGATCGACCTCGCCGGGACGGTAGACCTGCAGGCGGTGCTCGGGTTCGATCCGCTGGCGGTGTTGGGGGTGGTGTTGCGGGAGAGCCGTCCGCGGCCGACGCAGCCCGACGACCCGGCCTGAGCGCCGAGTCGTTGAGGGCGTCAGGTGCGGTCGCTAGATCGTGATGGCGCCGACAAACGAGGCGGCGGAGCGGGAGCACGGTACATAGTTCGCGCTGCCATTACGGGTGCCGGTAAACGTCCGGATGAGCATGGCGCCGCGGTAGACGTTGATGGTCCATCGGGCGGTGCTGCCGCTGTTCATCTGGTACGGGTTGGCGCATACGAGGTACGTGCCGGAGGCGGGGGTACCGGGCCAGAAGATGTTCTCGGGGCCATTGCAGCGATCGGAGCTGTCTGTAGCGCGCAGCGCGGGGCACGAGTCGCGGTCGAGGGTGCCGCCGCAGGCTGAAAGCCGACCGTAGTAGACCTCCGTCCCGCAGGGCGGAACGACATGGAGATCGAGATCGCCCATCACGTCCCAGGTGAGGGTGAAGCGCAGTTGGCCGTTGCCGACGCAGATGTTGGCCGCGCACGCCTCGCCCGCGGGGCAGCACACGGTGCCGCAGCGGGGCAGACCCGTCGGGCAGGTGGTGGCCGGCGGGGGACAGCCCTCGTCGATCATGCCGTTGCAGTTGTCGTCGAGCCCGTTGGCGCAGATCTCCGCCGCAGCGGGGCGCGTCTCGTTGATGCAGGCTCCCCAGACGGTGCTCACGCCGTCTGCGCCACGCACGCAGGGCTGCGTGCCCGTGCGGCAGATGCCGACGCCCGGGGTGCCCGCCGGGCCGGTGTAGCAGAGTCGGTTGGCGCCGATGGCGCAGGTGCAGCCGTCGTTTGCGGTGCCGTTGCAGTCGCGATCGACGCCGTCGCAGAGGTCGCGCGCGCCGGGGAGAATCTCGCCCGTGCACGGGCCCCAGCCCGAGCCGCCCATGATGGCGGTGCAGGTCTGCGCGCCCGCCCGACATGATCCGCGGGTCTCCGTGCCTGCGGGGCCGGTGTAGCAGGCGCGGGTTGCGCCGACGGCACACTCGCAGCCCTCATCGACCATGCCGTTGCAGCGGAAGTCCATTCCCATTCCGCACTCCACGGCGCGGGGCGCGCCGGCGCCGGCGCATTCGCTCCAGGTGCCGAACTCGCCGGTGCCCTCGCACGTTGACGTCCCGTAGACGCAGACCCCCCGGCCCGCGAGAGCGGGGTCGCCGGGGAAGCACCGCTGGGTCATGCCGGGGACGCAAGGGCAGTTCTCGTCGACCATGCCGTTGCAGTCGTCGTCGAGTCCGTTGCCGCACATCTCGCGGGCGCCGCAGCCGGGGTTGACGGTGCCGCCGTCCTTGCTGGGATTGGCGGTACCGCTGTCGTCGCCGGGGGTTGCCGCTCCGCTGTCGTTACTCGCGGGGCGGCCGGTGTCTACCTCGCGGCCGACGTCCACGCGACGCCCGGTATCGATCACCACGCCGTCGCGGCGCACGCCGGCATCAACCCCGAATGGTCCCGAGATGCCGACGTCGGCTGAGCCCGAGGCGCTGCACGCCGCGACCAGAGAGAGAGAACCAAGAACCAGCCAGCGGTGAGCCGTGGGGCGTTTCAACTCGGATGCTCCTTCTGCTCGATCGTCAGGGCGGACGGACGCGCACCGTAACAGAGCCACAGACCTACCGCGATGCTCGCGCGGGCGTCGAACACCTGTGGTACTGAGTTTCGATTGTGTCCACCACACAGGCCAAGCAGACCGTCGCCGTGGAGGTCGCGGGGCAGCGACTCCGGCTGAGCGCCCACGCTGATCCGCAGCACATCGAACGCCTCGCTGGGATGGTCAACGAGCGCGTCGAGACCATTCAGCGCGCGGCTAAGGGGGCGGGCATGCCGACGATTCTTGCGCTGCTGGCGCTCGACCTCGCAGACGAACTTCACGCCACACGCCGCCGCGCTGAAGAAGCGCAGGCTCGCTCGAAGGAAGAACTCGAGCGCGTCCGTGCCCATGCTCACCAGGTCGAGCAGTCGGCGCGCGAGGCGATCGCGGAGGTGCTTACGGAGATCGACCGCGCGCTCGTCCTCGAGGAGCCCGTGCCGACCTGAATTCAGGTGGGGTTCAGCCCGTGATGGCAGCGCTCGGGGCGAGCGTGACACCCGCGGCGACGAGATCACGGAGCGCCTTGTTGCCGCCGTCGGCGGTGACCGCGGCGATGGCGTCGGACACCACCACCACGCGGGAGCCGGCGCGGGCGGGGCGGGCGGCGATCCAGTCCTGGAGACCGAGCGCTGCGGCGCGCACGCAGTAGTCCGTCGCGACGCCGAAGACCACGAACTCAAGGGGTCCCGCGGGGGTGATCGCGTCGAGTACGGGCGCGGCGTTGGGGTTGGCGAAGAGGGAGTAGACCTCCTTCTCGAAGTACACGGCCTGGGTGCCCGCGGGGATGCGCGCTGCGGCGTCCGGGTCGGGCACCACGGGGACGAAGTAGAAGCGGGCAGGGAGGGTTTCCGGCAGCTTGAGCCAGCCCGCGGTGCCTTTCACGCAGTGCTGCGGAAACCGCGGATCTTCCCCTGCAGGGCCGACCCGCCCGTTGCCGGCAAACTCCCAGGCGTCGTGGGCGTGGGAGTCCACGGATCCCACGAGGAGTACGCCGTCGGCGATCGCGCGCGACACGAGGCGGGCGCAGGCGGGCATCGCGGCCGGGGCGTCCTGGACGAAGAGGGCTCCGTCCGGGCGGCAGAAATCGTGCTGGGTATCTACATCGACGAAGACTCGTTGCATCGCTCACCTCACACCGGCGACGCGCTTCCGGCGCGCGTGACCGGGGCAGAGCCTACGCCACCGGGGGCGCACTGCGATGGGCCCCCGCTTCGGGCGCGGCAAAGGTTCAACAATCCGACGCGGAGATGATAGGAACCATCACGTGAGCCGATCGAGTCAGGCCGTGGCGTTGTCCTTGCGCGAGCGCACCGAGATTGACGCGGTGTTTTCTCGCGTGCGCCGTGGCGGTCACTACGAGTTGCTCGGGCTCGCGTCGGACGCGGACGATCTGATGATCACCGAGGAGGCGTCGCGGCTCCGGCGCTGGCTCGACGGGCTGCTCGATCCCGATCGGATGCTCGGGGACTACCAGCCGAAGGTCGAGGGTATCGCCGCGGCGGTGCAGACCGCCGAGAGGGTGCTGCACAACCCGCGTGAGCGGCTCCGGTACGACGAAGCGCGCCCGCGTCCGAGCCCGAGCGAACCGCCGCAGCGGTCGGCCGAGGCGGCGGCGAAGGTCGGGGCGAGCCCCAGGGTGCGTTCGCAACCCCCGAAGCCGCAGCCGGGGCCGGAGTCGCAGGTGAGGTACCTGCTGGCGGTGCTCGAGGCGCAGTTGAGCGTGGCGCTCGGTCGCCCGGCGGGGCTGCTCGATCGCGTGGCCGAACTCGGTCTCGACAACGATGGAGCGCCTGCGGTGGCCGAGGCCGAGAGCGCCGAGCACGACGATCGCTGGACCGACGCTGCGGTGTGGTGGCACATCGCGGGCCTGTCCCAGCCGCGCAACCCGAAGATCATGCTGAACGCGGCGTCGGCGCTGCGCCGGGCGGGCGCGGTCACCGCGTATGGGGCCTACGCCAGCGTGGCTACGGGCGATGCCTGGTTCGACCCCGACGAGCAGTGACGGACGGGTGACGGGGATGCGCCTTGTCGGTCGGAAGGTTTCACCGATGAGACGGTCGTGGTAGGGCCGCGAAAGCGCTCGACCTGACCGGGCGCGGGAGATTCTCGAATGCGAAGCCTGCGTTGGATGCTCGGTCTTGGTCTCGTACTGGCCGCCTGTCGGTCCGAAAGCCTCACCCCGAACGTGGATACGGACGTCGGCGCCGAGGACAGCGGTACGCCGACGGACGCGCCCGTCGTCGCGATGGACGCGTCCACTAGCCTCGATGCCTGCGTGCCGTCCGGCGTCGAGAACACCGCGACGACGTGCGGCGACAACATCGACAACGACTGCAACGGCTTCACCGACTGCCGTGATTTCAGCTGTTCGCGCAACAACCCAGCGGTGACCTTCTGCCCCGATGCGGGCACCACGTTTCGGGACGGCAGCACCCCGCGCGATATCGGCCCGTGCACGATGATGGGCCCGGAGAACACTGCGGCCGCCTGCACCGACGGTCTCGACAACGACTGCGACGGCTTCCGCGACTGCAGCGACTTCGACTGCCCGCGCACCACCTGTCCGCGCGACGGCGGCACGAGCACCGATCGCCCGGCCTGCGACTCCGGCGGCGCGCTGGAGAACACCGCAGCCGCCTGCACCGACGGCATCGACAACGACTGCGACGGCTTCCTCGACTGCGCCGACTTCGACTGCCCGCGCACCACCTGTCCGCGCGACGGCGGCACGGCTGCCACCGATCGCCCGGCCTGCGACTCCGGCGGCGCGCTGGAGAACACCGTCGCGGCCTGCACCGACGGCATCGACAACGACTGCGACGGCTTCCTCGATTGCATGGACGACAACTGTTCGTGCATCGGGTCGTGTCCGCCGGGCCGCAGGGCGCCGGTCGGCTGCATGTGCCGTGGCACCGAAGACAACACCGCCGCGTGCGGCGACGGCGTCGATAACGACTGCAACGGCTTCCGCGACTGTGCGGACTTCAGCTGCTCGCGCTCGACGACGGTGACCGTCTGCCGCGACGCCACCGTCCCGCGCGACTGATCGTTTTACCTCACCCGGTAAGCGTCGCCCGCCCTCAGCGCGCGCCGCCCTGCCACGCGGGCATCCGCGACAGGGCGTTGCGCGCGGCCACCTCGGCCTGCTCCCGCGGCATCCCGTTGCGGCCCATGAACTCCCGCTCCACCAGCCGACGGTGCACCTCCTTGTAGGTGAGCAGGGCCCCCCGCGCGTCGGTGCATCCCTCGCAGTACTTCCCGCTCGTCCCGCTCATCATCGGTCGCCCGCAGCTCTCGCAGGCTGGTCCGCCCATCATCATCGTCGTCACCTCGGCTTTCGCCGCCAGCGTGAGCGCGCGAGCACCGCCCCGCAAGCTAGCGAGCGCTCAGTGCCGCACGCAGAGCCAGAGCACGGTGTACGCGGCGGACCAGGCCAACAGCATCCATCCCAGCGCCCACCACCGCCCCGCCCAGCGTGCGCAGTGCTTCGGGTCCGTCGGCGCGAGGCGCCACGCCGCCCAGGTCACCAGCGCCCCCACCAGAAGCGTTGCGTTGGAGCGCGCGAACCAGTCCATCGCGATCACGCCCGTCGGCGGCTTGAACGTCCATTCGCCCCGGGTCGGGAGGTAGAACAGCACTCCCGCCCGCGTCGTCGTCGTGACCAGGTACACCGTCGCCGCGGCGAGCGTTCCGGCTCCGGTCGCAAACCGCGCGCGGGCGCTCACACCGATCTCATGCTGACCACGATGAGGCCCGCCAGGAGGTTGAGCCAAACACCCAACGCCACCGCCGCCGCGCACCCCAGCAGCGCCCGGCTCGGCCTCGCCGGATCTTCCGTCCGCGAGAGCACGACCGCCGCAAGCACCAGCGGGCCGAGCAGCGTCGCGAGGTTCTCCTTCAGGTCGAAGAGCACGGAGGCCCAGGGCGCGTGGTCGTCCAGCCACTCCGCGCGCACAGCCACACGGTACCGCGGGTAGATCAGCGTTCCGAGAACATACACAACCAGGTAACAGCCCGCCGCCACCGCGGGGTACAGCCGCTGCAACCGCGGGCTGGGCTGTCCGCGCCGGGCCCGCGCGAGCACCAGCGCGTGGTGCGTCACCGACCCCGTCAGCGCCCCCGCGGCGATCGTGTGCAGCACCAGCCCCAGCTTGATCCAGAACATCGTCGGGGCTGATCCTCTACCCTTGCTCCGAGAGCGTTGTCACGTCCGGGCGGTTTCTTGACCGGGCGCGTCTCCTTCCGCTAGCGGCCGTGGTCTGTGGTGACCTCGTCGTCGATCGCGTGGAAGGCCTCGTCACTCCTTGGCGCCGTCGCCGCGCTGCACGTTGCGCTCACCGCGCCGTCGCGCATCACGCTCGCGCCGGACGCCCGCGCCCGCCTCGCACGTGCGGTCGCTGCGAGCACCCACCTCGCGGTCTCCGCGGACGATCTTCTCTTCGAGCGCACCCGCGCCGTGACCCTCCGCGACGCGGTGCTGGGCCGCGCGCTCTGGTTCACCGGCCGCGACCGCCCGGGCTCGCCGCGGGACGTCTACCGCGCGGAGATTCGTCTCACCCCGGACGGCACCCTGCTCGGTATGCGCGCGCTCGCCAACCTCACCCGCAGCCCCCTCGGCGATGACGGACCGATGGTACCCGAGGCGGAAGTCTCCGTGGAGACCCCGCGGCGCATCGCCGTCCCGCTGCGGGCCTTCGGCCAGGTGCAGTCGGCGTTTGTGCTCGACCCCGCGGGGGATAGCGCCACCGCGGCCCGCTGGCGTCGCACGATCACCAACCTCCTCGACACCGGCACCCGCGCAGGTGTCGCGCGCTACGACCTCCGCCTCGATCGCCCCGTCGCCCACGTCGCACTGCGCTTCATGGACCACGACCACGTCGCCCTCGACACCGGGCACCACCAGTGGACCCTCGCGCTGGACACCCTCCGCACGGACCCCGCGGACGGCGTCATCCTCACGCGCCAGCAGCGCGTCGATAAGCCCCTGATCATCTGGGCGGTGGACACGGTGCGCTCGCTGCCGTTTGTGGGCGCGGCCCCCATCGCGTGGCTCGAGCAGCACGCCTTCGCCGCGCGCGACCAGTGGCACCAGCAGATGTACCGCTGGTTCGGTCGCCGCCCGCCGCCTGCCACTCTCGCGGAGGCGACCACGGCGGACGAGGCTGGGCATGTTCTTACCAGCGACGTAAGCCAATCGGCGGACCCGACGTGGCCGCCCGGCATGATCGCCCCGCCGCTCGGCGCAGCGGACCCGGGCGAGGGGCGGTGGGTCAACGCGACACCGCCGTGGGTGCGCCACCTCGAGGGCGCTCCGCCCGCTTTTTATCGCACCTTCGTGCGCCTCGACGACGAGCGGCCGTACACCCGCGTGCTGCTCGTCGCGATGGACATGCGCCAACTCGAACTCGGCATGCAGGCCGGCGTGGAAGATCCGATTCCGCTCGTCGGGCCGCGCGGCGATGGGCGCATCCCCCGCACGCCGGGCCTGCTGCCCAGGGTGGTCGGGGCCTTCAACGGGGCGTTCAAGACCGAGCACGGCGCGTACGGTATGGCGGTCGATGGCCGCGTGCTGCTGCCGCCGCAGCCGGGCGCCGCGACGGTGGTCACCCTCGACGACGGGCGCATCGCGATGGGCTCCTGGGACGCGCTCCCGACGCTCCCGACGGCGGTGCGCTCGCTGCGGCAAAACCTCGAACCCCTCCTCGCGGACGGCGTCGAGAACCCCTCCCGCCGCGGCCTCTGGGGCTTCGTCCTCGGGGGCATCGAGACCATGCCCACGGTGCGCTCGGGGCTCTGCTCGGACGACCGCGGGCACCTGTTCTACGCGTGGGGCGAGGAGACCACCGCGCGCCGTCTGGGCCGCGCGATGCGCCTCGCCGGGTGCACCTACGGGATGCACCTCGACATGAACCCCACGCACGCCACGTTTCATTTCCTCCGCGTCGATGACGTCGCGCAGCGTCGTTTTCAGTACCGCGCCCTCGACGACGCGATGCAGTCCCACGGCGACCGATTCCTCTATTACACCCTCAAGGATTTCTTCTACCTCGGGCTGCGCACGCCCCTTCCCGCCCCGGTGCGCGGCGTCGCCTGGACGTCCGTGCGTCCGCAACCGCTGCCCGCCTGGATGCCCGGCATCACCACCCTGCGATTGCCCGTCGCGCCTGGTCGCGATGCCACCGTAGACGCGCTCGCCGCCGATCGCGTGCGCCTGCACCTCCGCGCCGGTCGCCGCGAGCCCGCCACTACTCTCGTCGCCGAAGACCAGACCTTCGTCCCCTCCGCCGCCCGTCCGCTGCTCGGGGCGATCGAACTCGGCGTCGCCTCTTCGCTCCTCGATCCTCGCGGGCTCTGCATCGGCGGCCGGGTTCAGTTGCCCTTCGTCGCATCGCCGCACGCGGGTCACCTCACCGTGCGAGACGGGCGCGTCGCCATCGAGTCCGGCGTGAGCGTCAGCCCGGACGTGACCGAGGCGCTGCAGGGAGTTCTCGTGCGCCACGCGGGCGCAGACACCGCCTGGAGCGACGCCACGGTTTTACCTCGTCAGGTATTGGCCAGCACCGCCGACGGCCGGCTCCTGGTGATCTCTGGCGCCCTCTCCGGGGCGGAGCTCACTGCCCTGCTGGCCGACCTGGGCGCGGTGGAGGCGCTGCTCTTCGAACACGCGAGCGGAGCCGCGCACTGGACCGGCGTCGCGGACATGCGAGACACGTGGCCGGAGAGCGCGCTGTTCATCGAAGGGGTCGCGGCGTCGTCGCCGGTGCTTCGACTGGAGGCGTGGCTGCGGGGGCAGCGAAGGGGTGACACTCCCGCGCGAGAGGCGCTATAGCCAGACAGTTGCGGAGGTAAAGCGATGGCGACGCCGGTGAGTCAGGTCGAGCAGCGGGTGGTGGAAATCTTGAAGGGGGCCGGGTACCCGTTTGTGCAGGAAGAGGGGCGCTGCCGGGTCGAGCGCGGATCGACGGCGGTGTTCGTCTCCGCGCACGCGTGGCAAGACCGCTACACCATCATCGAGCTGGTGTGCCCGGTGCTCAACCACGTTGACGTGAGCGAAGAGCTCATGAAGCGACTCAACGAGCTCAACGAGAAGCTCTATTTCGGCAAGACCTACTGGCGCAACAAGGAGGTCTGGATCGCCCACAACCTCCTCGGCGATCACGTCGACAGCGACGAGCTCATCGCGTGCGTGGGGATGATGGCCGTGGTGGCCGATCACCTCGACGACGAGCTCAAGGCGCGCTTCGGCGGACAGCGCTGGCGCGAGGCGACGCCCTGAGAGCGCCGTGCGTCACGCGGCTCTGGGTTTACTGATCGGTGTATGCGCGGGCTGCGGGACGATTGCGTCCGCGGCGCCCACGGACGCCGGGAGAACGGACACGGGCCGCGTCGATCGTCCGGCGACTGACACCGGCCCTGCGCGCACGAAGGATCGGGACGGCGACGGGGTGTGCGACGCGACGGA
This sequence comes from Deltaproteobacteria bacterium, assembly GCA_947477565.1. Taxonomy (GTDB): domain Bacteria; phylum Myxococcota_A; class Polyangia; order Polyangiales; genus SCUS01. The sequence continues at coordinate 35,501 of CANJUR010000009.1, read as the reverse complement.
GGCCATGGCAGGCACGGACCCCACCCGCGGCGACACCGACGGCGACGGGCTGACCGACCGTTACGAACTGCTCTTCGGTACTGATCCGTTGAACTCGCGGGAGCCTGACGCGATCGATCGCGTGCAGTTGCGGGAGGCTCCCTCGGGGGTGGTGTTGACCGACTTCGCGGTGCTGTTCGACGCGCAGGGCGGGGTCGTCTCCGGGCTCTGGCAAGACCGCGGGGCGGGCGTGGACGGTCGGCTCGCGAGCGCGTGGGTGGCGTTTGATCTGCCAGCGGTGGCGGCGAATCCGCCCGGCGTTGTGCAGGAGATCAGCGGGTCGCGCTTCGTGGGCGTGCTGGGCCGCGTGCAGCTTGCGTGGCGGCTGACGACGCGCTCGCGCGGCGGGGCGGCGGACGGCGACGGGGCGGTGGTGCGGCTCGGGTGTCGGCGCGCGTATGAGTTTGTTCTGGTGGCGCAGGAAGACGGCGGCGAGGCGCTGCGGTCGCGGCGAATGACGCTGGATGTGCTGCCCGCGCAGGGCGGTAGCGGGACGTGGGAGAGCGTCGATGACGAGGGGTTTTGCCAGGCGCGACAGTGTGAGTAGGACGCCCTGTTGGCACCGGCGTACGGCCGCGCCAGGTCGTCGTCGCTAGAGTTCGCCGAAGAGTTCCTTCATGGGGACACCCAGCGCTACCGCGAGGCGGTAGAGCGCCGACACGCTCCCGCTGCCTTCGCCGCGCTCGACCTGAGACAGCTGCGAAACGGACAAATCCGCACGTCGTCCGAGGTCTTTCAGGGTGAGCCCGAGCCCGTGGCGGCGCGTGCGCACGGCCTCCCCGATGGCCCGCAGCACCTGCTCCTCGGGCGCCCGCAGGAGGCCCCTTCGGCGCAGCACCCGCGTTACCACCTCACGTAAGGCGTCCACGGTAAACGGCTTGCGGAGGTAGTCCATCGCCTCCAACTGCATCGCCTGCACGGCCGTCTCCACCGAGGGAAATCCCGTGATCATCACCACCGCCAGGTCGCGGTCGAGGGCGCGCACCCGGCGCAGCGTCTCCAGGCCGTCCTGCCGCGGCATCATCACGTCCAGCAGCAGCAGGTGATACCCGCCGCCGCGCACCCGCGCCTCCGCCTGCGTGGGGTCGTTTTCCGTGTCAACGGTGCATCCGTCGCGCGTGAGCACGGTCTCGAGCAGCTCACAGATCGCCACGTCGTCGTCGACCACCAGCACCCGCGGCGTCAGCGCGCCGCCCGCCCGCTCACTCAAGAGCAACGCCCTCGCCCAGGTAGGCCCCCTGCACCCGCGGATCGCGCGCCAGCGTCGCCGCGTCGCCCGCGAGCACCACCTCGCCGGTCACCAGCACGTACGCCCGCTGCGCCGCCGCGAGCGCGCGCCGGGTGTTCTGCTCCACCAGCAGGATGGTCATCCCCTTGCGGCGAATGCGGTCGATGGCCTCGAAGATCTGATCGACCAGCACCGGCGCGATGCCCAGCGACGGCTCATCGAGCATCAACAACTTCGGCCCGGACATCAGCGCCCGCGCGATCGCCAGCATCTGCTGCTCGCCGCCGGAGAGCGTCCCGCCGAGTTGCGTCATGCGCTCGCCCAGCCGGGGAAAGAGCCCCACGGCCTCGTCCATCCGCGCCGTGATGGAGCCCCGATCGGCCACCGTGTACGCGCCCATCTCCAGGTTTTCGCGCACCGTCAGGTTGGGGAAGATGGCTCGGCCCTCCGGGGCCATCGCAACGCCCATCGCCACCAGTTCGTGCGCCTCGACCCCAGCGAGGTTTTTCCCCCCGAAGGTCACCGTGCCGGCCTTCAACGGCAGCATCCGCGCGATGGCCTTCAGCGTCGTCGTCTTGCCCGCGCCATTCGCCCCGATGAGGGCCACCAGTTCGCCGCGGCGCACCTGCAACGAGACGCCCTTCACGGCGTGAATCCCGCCGTACGCCACCTGCAGGTCTTTCACCTCCAGCAGCACCTCCGCGGGCGTCTCGCCCGTCGATTCGCGCGGGGCGGTCACTGCGTCGTGCCCGGCGCCGAGGTACGCCTCGAGCACCTTCTCGTCCTTCTGCACCGCCGCAGGAGCGCCGTGCGCGATGGTCTCGCCGCGGTCCATCACGTGGATCTCGTCGCACACAGCCATCACCACCTGCATGTTGTGCTCGACCAGCACCACCGTGAGATTGAACCGGTCGCGCAGCGTGCGGATCTGACCTTCCAGTACCTTCGCCTCGGCGCTGTTGAGCCCCGCGGCGGGCTCGTCGAGGAGCAGCACCCGCGGGTCAAGCATCAGCGCGCGTGCGATCTCCAGTCGCCGCTGGTCGCCGTACGGCAGCGACGACGCGCGCTGGTCGGCCTTGTCGGCAAGCTCGAAGAACGCCAGGAGGTCCATCGCCTTGGCGCGCGTCGCGCGGTCGTCGTCGGCGTAGCGCGCGGTGCGAGCGATGACGTCGAGCAGCGATGCTTTCGTCACGCGGTGGCTGGCCACGAGCACGTTCTCGATGACCGACATCTGTCCGAAGAGACGGATGTTCTGGAAGGTGCGCGCGATGCCGAGGTCGGCGATCTTCCACGCGGGCAATCCGCCGATGGGCTTACCCTGGTAGGTAATCGTACCAGCGGTTGGGGCGTACACGCCGGTGACGCAGTTGAAGACCGTGGTCTTGCCCGCGCCGTTGGGGCCGATGAGACCGAAGATGGCTTTCTCGGGCACGTCGAAGCTCACGCCGGCGACGGCGCGTAGCCCGCCGAAGGTCATCTCAAGGCCGGAGAGCGAGAGGGCCGCGCTCACGCCGACGCCGCCTTGCGACCGGGCAGAAAGCGCCGGAGGTTGAGTTCGCGGTTGCCGAGAAGACCCTGCGGTCGCGCGAGCATGAGGCCGATCATGAGGAGGGCGTACACGATGAGACGGTAGCCCTGAAACTCACGCAGAAGCTCGAGGGAGACCGCCACGACCACGCCGCCCAGTACGGCGCCGGTGATGCTCCCGAGCCCGCCGAAGATGATCATCACGAGGATATCGACGGAGCGGTCGAGGCGAAAAGACCCCGGATCGATGTGCTGCCCGCCGGTGGCATCGTGGGCGTAGAGCGAGCCCGCGAGCCCCGTGAACATCGCGCTGATGGCAAACGCGAGAACCTTGTACCGGGTGGTCGGGATGCCCGCGGCCTCGGCGGCGATCTCGTCTTCGCGGATGGCCGTGAGCGCGCGCCCATACGAGCTGTACGTGAGGTTGCCGATGACGACGACGGTGAGGAGCGCGCCGCCCCAGATCCACGGGATGGTGGCGGTGGCGGGGATGCTCTCGGAGCCGATGGGCCAGCCCTGCGAGCCGCCGAGGGGAGCGAGGCTCTCGATGGAAATGCGGATGATCTCGCCGAAGCCGAGGGTGACGATGGCGAGGTAGTCGCCGCGGAGGCGCAGCGAGGGGACGCCCACGAGAACGCCCGCGAGGCCCGCGCAGGCCATCGCGACGAGGCACGACACCAGCAGGGCAGGGCCCGGCGCGGAGTGCCCGAGGAGGACGTGCGAGGTGATGGACCCGGCGTAGGCGCCGACGGCCATGAAGCCCGCGTGGCCGATGGAGAACTGGCCCGTGGTGCCGTTTACGAGGTTGAGCGACACGGCGAGCATGGCGTTGACGCCGCACATCGCCAGCACCCTCACCGCGTACTCGCCCGCGAAGGCTCGCGTGAGGTGCTCCACCGCCACAAACGCCGCGATTGCGACCAGGAATCCGAGGAGTCTGCGTGCTGCCGTCACCGTTGGGAATCCCCATCGCCTGGAGGGCCGCCGCCGCGGAGGCCTTCGCGCAAAAGCGATGCTACGTCGAAACCATCACCGCGCGACAGATCAAGCGCGTATCGCGGTCGTCGATCCCTCCGCACCGGAGAACAAGGCATGACCAGACCATTCGAGCCAAGTGTCCTCTCTGGCAAGACCGGAGGGGAGGCGATCGAGTCTCGTGGTCTCCTCCTGTGGGTCTCCGGCGAAGGACTCGCTACGGCGTGGTCGCCCCGTCCGCTACCCCTGCGTCGGCTGTCGGTGCCGCCGCCGGGGGCAGCGCGTTGGCGGCGCAGTCCACCGCGATCACCGGCAGGCCCGCGTTGGGCGTCTGATCGAAGACGTCCTCCGGGAGATCTGGGTCGAGGGTGATCTCGCGGTAGCGCACGACGAGGTCGATGCCGTCGCGCTCGATCTCCACGCGAACGCGCCGGGGAAACGCCACGCCTTCGACCTCGGTGTAGTCCTCGAAGGTGAGCACCGCGCGCACACCGCGGGCGTCGCGCAGCTCGGCGTGCACCGGGCGCGGCCGTTGGGCGCCGGGCCGTACGCCCTCGCGCTCGGCGTCCGTGATCTCGAGCCAGAGCGACTCCGCGGTGCCTTCCGCGCCCGCGATATCAACGACGTAGTGACCCTCTTCCCAGCGGATGCGACGGTCGCCCGCGATGAGCGGCGGGCCGCCGGAGAGCACCGCGACCACCTCCGCGGACTCCATCGGGATGCCGAGAAGCTGCGCCGCCACGCACGGGCGCGCGTCGCCGACGTAGAAGTTGCCGCCCCGCAGGTCGGCCATCGCCAGGTGATGACCGTCGGAGAGCAGGGTGCTCACGGTGGTGCCGAAGGCGCGGGTGTCGACGCGCACGTTACCGGGACGCTCGACGAAGACGTACACCTCGCCGCGGATGCGTCCCTGCGGGCCAAAATGATCTGCTGATCCGTGCGCGCGCAGCGTGTGGACGCGCTGCTCCCGGGCCGTGATGGGAGCGAGCGCCAGGGCCGGATCGGTGATGGGAAACCGCGGCGGCCTCCCCGCGCAGCCCAACGCCAACAGCAACAAGCCCAGGGCAGGTCTTCGCATCGCGCGCGAACATATCGCGGCGGCGCTCGCGTGTGCGGTACAACGCGCGCGGTGTGGTGCAGCCGTTGATGTCCTGGTGGGTGGCCCTGGTCCTGGGCGTGGTCGAGGGACTCACTGAGTACCTGCCGGTAAGCTCGACGGCGCACCTCATCCTGGCGCAGCGGGCGCTCGGAATCGTCGCGAGCGAGGAGGCCAACGCCTTCGCGATCTGCGTGCAACTCGGGGCCATCGCGGCGGTGCTCGGGGTGTTCTTCGCGCGCGTGCGCTCGATGGCGCTCGGGGTGCTCGGACGTGACCCCGCCGGGCGCTCGCTCGCGATCAACGTGGTGCTCGGATTTCTCCCCGCGGCGGTGCTCGGCAAGCTCTTCGACAAGGCCATCGAGCGGCGGCTCTTCGGGCTCTACCCCGTCGTGGCCGCGTGGTTTGTCGGCGGCGTGGTCATCCTCGTGCTGCACGCGACGAAGCGCGACCGCCGCCCAGGCCGCGCAATCACCACGCTCACCGCACGCGACGCTCTGGTCATCGGCCTCGCGCAGTGCCTCGCGATGTGGCCCGGGACGTCGCGCTCCCTCGCAACGCTGGTGGCCGGGCTCCTCGTCGGGCTCTCCGTCGAAGCAGCGCTGGAGTACAGCTTCTTACTGGGGCTGGTAACCCTGAGCGCGGCCACGGGGTACAAGCTCTTGAAGAGCGGCCCGGTGATGCTCCACGCCTACGGCCCGGTGAGCCTCGCGGTGGGCTTCCTCGCGGCGGCGGTGTCCGCGTTGATCGCGGTGCGCTGGATGCTCTCGTACCTCCGCGGCCACGGGCTTCAGGTGTTTGGCATCTACCGGGTGCTGCTCGCCCTGACGGTGACCGCGCTGCTCGCCACCGGGTTGCTGCACCCGTGACGCTGCGCGTGACGTGGGTGCTGGGCGCGGCACTTCTCACGCTTGGCGCGAGCGCGTCCGCGCAGACGACCACCACGCCGGGGCCGGTGAGCACGCGCATGAAGCGCGACGAGCGCATTCTCTTCGGGCTGCTGACGGCGACCTACGGACTGCGCCTGGGGACGGCGATCAACCTCGGCGCCTTCGGGCGCACCGTCGATGACCCGGAGCCTGAGACGTTCTGGCTCCTGCCGGGCGCGCTGGCGCTGGCCGTTCCGGTGGGCGCTCTCTTGATCGAGAGGCGCTTCCCCATGCGGCGCGGCCGCGGACTCTCCGCGGGAGCAGGCGGCATGCTCGGGTACCTCGCGGCGGCGTCCATCAGCACCTGGGTGCGCGGCGAGTCGTCTCCGACCGGGGCGACGCTCGCCGGGTGGTCCACCTTCATCGGGACAACCTCGGGCATCGCACTCGGCGCGCTCGTCGGGCACCTGACCGATGCGATGCCCGTAGACGCGCTCTTCGTGGCGACCGGCGGCGTCGGCGGTGCGCTGCTCGGCGGCCTGCTGTGCGGCTCGGTGCGGTGCGGCCCGCAGATCGGCGCGTGGTCGCTCACCGGTGAACTCGCGATGCTCACGGCGGCGCTGGTGTTTCGCGCGATGGTGCGGCCGACGCTGCCGACGATGCGCCTCGTGGGCGCAGGGGCCATCGGGATGGCCGTACTGATGGGCGGCGGGGTGCTGTTGGCGCATGCCGTGCGCGACGGCGAGGTGACCGCCGCGGGCATGCAGCGAAGCGCCGTGTTTGCGTTGAGCGGACTGGTGGTCGGGGGCGCGACGTTCTTCGCGCTCGGGCGGCAGGCAGAGCCGGCGGCGGCGATGGTGGTGCCGACCGCGCAGGTGACCGGGCAGGGGTTGCTGCTCGGGGTGGCGATCACCCACCCCTGACTGCAGACGCCTACTTCTTCCCGCCGAAGATGCTGTTGAACATGTTGGTGATCTTCGTCACCGGGCTGTTGGCTTGCTCGCGTCGCTGGTCGCGTCGCATCTCCGCGATGCGCACCTCGCGCTGGGCGTCGAGGTTGTTGGGGTTGATCGCCAGTGCCGAGCGGAAGAACCCGTGCGCTCGCTTGTCACTGCGCACCTTGCACACCATCCCCATGAGGTAGTGCGCCTGGTCGTTGGTGTCCGTCGATCGCATGATCTTCGCGAGCCTCGTGACGATGTCGTCGAGGTGGGGCGCGGGGTTGGTCTCGATCAGACACTGGCAGAGCAGCACGTTGACGGCGATGTCGTCGGGGTTCACTTCGAGCACGCGGCGGAGCATGCGCTCGGCCTCGACGTAGTCCTTGCGCTTGTAGGCGATCTCCGCGCGGTGGGCTTCCTGCACGGAGTCGAGCACCGCGTTGACCTTCTTCTGTGCCGCGGGCGTCCCGCCGCCGCCAGCGATGGTGCTCTCGTACTGCTCGCGCGAACCGGGCTCCGCGAGCGAAGTGAAGGCGTGGTTGTAGAGCGAGAAAATCTCCGTGTGGAGTGCGCGCAACTCCGGGGTGCCGGCGCGATCGGGGTGCCACGCCGCGGCCACCACCGGGAAGCGCGCACGGATGTCCTCCATCGTCGCAGCGACCGTCAGATCGAACATCTCGAAGTAGGTCCAGTGCTCCATGCGCGCGAGGTGCGTGCGGGCTTCCCTGGCCTTCGGATCGACCGCGGCGGCGGTCTCTGCGCTGGGTAGCAACGACGGCCGATCGGAGTCCGACTTCGGGGCGCCGAGTGTGGACGTGATGGCGACCGCAGCAGGCGCGGAGCCAGTCGGCTGCGTCGCGGCAAGAGAGACAGCCTCGATCTGTTTGGTGAGCGCAAGGAGGTAAAGCATCGTGCGGACGAGCGCGGGGTCTGGCGCGAGGCCCATCAACTGTTCGGGGCTAGACGGCGCGGTGCGCAACTGCGTGGCTGCGAGGCCCAGTTCGACGCCGAACTCGAAGCGATCAAACTCGTGGCCTTCGCGCAGTCGCAGTCCGCGTTGGCCGATCTTCTCGAAGACTCCGGCCATGGAAGACTCCGACGGCGGCGCGTGCTGCAAGCCCCGCCAGACGATCGGTAGGACGTCCTCCGGCGCGCGGGCGCGGTCGCCGTCGAGGAGATCGACGTCGGCGTAGTACGCGTAGGTGCCTTGCGGGTTGCCGAAGAGGGCGACCACCTTGCGACGAAGCTGCTCGCGAAGAGCGACCTCGAGGGTGGTCGGGTCCGCCGCGCGCAGCCGCAGAATCGTCGGAATCTCCTCTGCGCCAGGCGCGTCGAGGGCCTGCTGCGCGACGATGAACGCGTCGTCCGTGAGCAGCCCAAGCTCGTGCAGGATGCACGCGAGGTTTTGCGAGAAGCGCGGCAGTCGCACGCCCGCCACGGTGCCCCGCTCCATGTACAGAAGCGACTCGCCGACGCCGTCGTCCTTCGCGCCCCCGGCCGCATTGAGCGGCGGATTAATCACCGCGAAGGAGCCCGTCAGCTTCTTCTCGCGAGCGTAGAGGAGCACGTTGGGTAGCGGTGTCTTTGCGAAGGTCCCTTCGGTGGTAGGCCGGGTGGTCGGGGCGGTCATCGCTGCGGTGGACTCCGAAACGGCTGAGGTAGGAAGGGCGAAGCTGCTACGAAGGTCAGACTATACCGCGCGCCAGGTGGTTCCCGAAGCGCCATCACGCAGTTCGATACCCATGGCGGTTAGCTCGGCGCGAATCTCGTCGGCGCGAGCGAACTCCTTCGACTCCCGGGTCGCGGTGCGCTGCTGCACCAGGCCGTCGATGCGCGCCGGGTCGAGCTTGCGGCACCGAACACGTCGGGACGTCACCCGCGCGAAGAAGGACTCCGGGTCGCCCTCGCCGATGCCAAGAACGGCCGTGATGTGGGTGATGGCCGCGTCCGCTGCGTCGAGGTCGCGCTGGTCCGGACGCTTCGTGTCACAGAGCTTGTTGGTGAGCGTAAACACATGCGCGAAGGGGTCGAGCGCTCCGGCGGTGTTGAGGTCGTCGTCGAGCGCGGCGTCGAAGTCCCGCACGAGCTTTCCGATGATGTCCACCAACGTAGCCTTGGCCATCACCCCGGCGGGAATCTTCGCCGCCAGCTTGAGGCGCGTGTCGTAGAAATACTCGAGCCGCTTCTCCGCCTGCTCGATGGTGGGAAAGCTCACCCCGTCGCCAGTTTCCGCAAGGTCGAAGGCGAGCGGGGAGCGGTAGTGCGTGCCGAGAATCCACAGCCGGATGGCCTCGCCGTCCACCCGATCGCGCAGCCGTCGAAGCTGAAACCAATGTCCGAAGTGCACCTTGCGCTCAAGCACGGCGATCATCGCGCGGTCGTCGTCGGTGAGCGTCGCCGGGTCGCGCTCGCGGTACTCCTGCAGCTTCTTCGGATCAGACTTGGACACCTTGCGGAGGTCTGCGTGGGCCTCCTTCAACGCCGGTAGCCGCGCCATCACGGCCTCGCTGAAATCCGCGTTGCGCTCGATGTCCACCTCGATAAACCCGTTGTGCATCCACGCGCTCGCCATCGGACCGTAGAGCGACTCGCTCTGCGCGATCTCGTTCTCGTGGTGGGGAAACTTCAGGTCTTGTCCGCCGCCGTGAACGTCGAAGCCGGCGCCGAGCAGGGCGTGCGCCATCGCCGAGCACTCGATGTGCCACCCCGGTCGCCCTTCGCCCCACGGAGAAGTCCACCGCGCGCCGTCGGGTTCGTGGGCCTTGGCCGACTTCCAGAGCGCGAAATCGGGTTCGCTGCGCTTGCCCTCGCCGGTCTTTCCCCGCCCCTCGGCGGCGCACTGGTCGTCGAGGTGACGCTTGGAGAGCTTGCCGTAGCCCACGAACGTCGCGGTGTCGTAGTACACGTCGCCGTCCGCAGTGACGTACGCGAAGCCCTTCGCGATCAGCGCTTCGATGTGGGCGATGATGGCCACGATGTTTTCGCTGACGCGAGGCTCGGCCCACGGCGGACGGCACAGCAGCGCGCCGACGTCCTCGCGGTAGGCGTCGATGTAGCGGTCGGTAATCACCCGCGGCGCTTCGCCCGTGTCGAGCGCGACCTGGATGATCTTGTCGTCCACGTCGGTGAAGTTGCGGACGTACCGCACGATGTTGCCCTGACGCTCAAGGTGGCGCACCAGCACGTCGAAGACCACCGGGGGCCGCGCGTTGCCGACGTGGATGTACCCGTACACCGTAGGACCGCAGACGTAGAGCGACGTCTCGCCAGGAATACGCTGAGGCAGCGGGATCACCGCGTTGGACAAGCTGTCGTGGAGCCGGAAGGACATGGGCCGTGAGGTAGCCCACCGCGTCGGGGTGCGGCAAGGGGCCTCGTGAGTAGAAGGCCATTGGGGCGACGTTCGCCCGCGATGGCAGCCACCACGCTACGCCCACGCATCACCGGCTCACTCGACGGACTGCCGCTGGCGCAGTGCCGAAGCAATGGCGCGACGGGCATCCCTGTTAAATGCAGCGCCCGCTGACGCATCCGGCGCCGTCGGCGCAGGCGTTTCCGCAGGCGCCGCAGTTGAGGTCGTCTACGGAGGTGTCGATGCACCGGGTTTGCACGCACCCTGCGTCTACGGCCGGACTCGCGGGGCACGACACCATCAGCGTCGGGCAGCGCGAGGTGCATACCCCCGCGACGCAGCGGTCGCTCACGCCGCAGCAACGCACTCCACACGCACCGCAGTGCAGTGTGTTCACCCGCAGGTCGGCGCACTCAAGCGGAGCCCCCGCTGCGCCGCACGACGCAAGCCCCGCAGCGCATTCGCCTGCGTCGGTTGCAGGGACGCTTGTGTCGATCACATTGGCGCCTGCATCGGGTGCAGGGACGCTTGTGTCGATCCCATTGGCGCCTGCATCGGGTGCAGGGACGCTTGTGTCGGTCTCGGGGAAGCCTGCGTCGGTTGCAGGGACGCTCGTGTCGATCACATTGGCGTCTGCATCGGTTGCAGGGACGCTCGTGTCGATCCCATTGGCGTCTGCATCGGTTGCAGGGACGATGGTGTCGGCGCTCGATCCGCGGTCGTCGACGGCTCCCCGATCGGACGTCGGGGCGTCGAGGAGCACCGCGCTGATGTCCGTCGGGCTCAGGGCGGCGTCATCGAGCAGGATGCTGGGCCGCGTCGAGCCGTTGCCCGTGCAGGCGACCGTCGCGAGAACCAGGCAGATCGATCGGAGGGGCGAACGCTTCATGGGGTTTGCGGGGTCCTGTCTGAAGGCCGTGGTCAGGGATGGATGGAGCGAGGTCGGTTCCGACTTCATCGTACAGCGCAGGTCAAGATGGGCGTCGTCCGCGAACGCGCAGCCGGCGCTTCTTCCTCGAGGCGACGCCACCGCCTGCTCCGAATCTCAGGGCCTGAGACGGATGGGTGACCTCATCGTGCCCGACGAGGGTGCGCGCGTGGCGAGCGGGCGTGCGCTCGTGGAGGGAGCGGCACCCGACGTGCTATCCCCGCAAGCGATGTCCCTCGAGTGCGCCCACTGCGGAACCCGTTGTCCGGACGGTTCTCCCCGCTGTCCGAAGTGTCTCCGCTCCACCAATCTCCTGGTCGTCGTGGACGCCCCGCCGCCGAGGTCGCACCGCCGTCGGTGGGCGCTCGCCGTCGGCGCGCTCGTGCTCGTCCTGGGCGGCGGAGGCGCATGGCAAACGCTCCGCTCGCGGCGCGCGCTCGAGCGGGTGAGGCCCATCCCGATGGAGGTTCCTCCGCAAGCCAACGATCCCCTCGTCGCCGGGGCAGAACTGCAAGAAGCGCTCGTTCGCGTGCGAGCCGAGCACGATCCCGTGGGGCGCGCGCGCCGGGCCGCGGAGATGGTTCATCAACGCCGCCAGGCGGCGCTCGTGGGGGAGGGTGAAGCCGTCCCTGCGCCGCGCTCGCCGGACCTGATCTGGCGGGTGCTGCCGTCGGCCCGCGAGCGGGTGAGCACGCTCGACCTCGCGCGTCTCGTCGCGACGCTGCTGCGCGCGGCGGGCGACCCGGCCGTGACCGTCGCCGAACGCACCGCCCCGGCCCGACCCGACGAGCCCGTAGACCCCACTGGAATGCTCGGGACCTTCGTCGTGCGCGCCGGCGACCACGTCGTCGAGGTTGCCGAGGGCACGCTCACGGCGCACGGCAGCGTGGCGCACCAGGCCCTCGACCCGGCGGCCCTCGCGGGCGCCATCGCGGCGCAGTCGGCCCTCGAACTCGCCACCAACCGCGGCCCGCGCGACCGCGCGTTGCAGTACGCCAACGCCGCCGTGGAGGCATGGAGCACCTCACCGACGCCCCTCCTGGCGCGCGCCCGGGTGTGGATCGAAGTCGGCGGCTCGAGCGGCCTCGACCTTGCGGACAGCGATCTGCGCGCGGCCATTGCGCTGCGCGACGATCCGGCGGCGCACCTCGCCCGCGCTCGCGTGCTCCTCGCGACGGACCGCCTCGCGGAGGCCGCCACGGAGTCGCTGCGGGCCGCGCGCATGGCTCCTGCTTGGGGCAGCGCGGGCCTGGCGATGATCGCGCTCGGCCCGGTGCTCGCTCGCCTCGATGCGTCTGCGCCCAACGGCTGCGATGGCCTACGCCGTGGGCGCGCGCCGTGGACCGACGACGCCTACGCCCTCTGCGCGTCGGACGTTCCGGACGATGCGCGTCGGTCGGCGGCGACGCGCCTGCTCGCGGGGAGCGACGACCCGCTGCGGGCGGCCTACGCCGTTCGCTCTCTCGGGGCGGACGCTGCGCGGTCGGTGCATGGTCGGTTGCGGATGGGTTCGCAGCGGGAGGCCGCGCGGTGGCTGATGCTGCTGGGCCACGGGGAGCTTGCGGCGCTGGTTCTGGGCGACGTCGACGGCGGGCTCTGAGTCGTGCGCGGGGCGTGGCTGCTGGTGGTCGGAGCGCTCGCGGGCTGCGAGCGCGGCGGCGCCCAGGACGACGGCCCGCGGAGCCCTCGCGAGGCGATGGCGCAGTGGGCGCGCTGCGCTCTCGATGGCGTGGGCGATGGCCCCACGGCGGGGCAGTTGGAGGGCGCGATGCGCCTGGCGCTGCGACGCGACCGGGCGCGCTGGGTGGTGCGCGCGGGTCGCTGCGAGGACGCGCTCTCGGTGCACGGCGAGACGCCGGCGTGCCTGCGTGGGCTGCGCGCGCGCTGGTCGCAGATGCTTCCGGTGGCGCAGCGCGGCATCGATGATGCGATCGAGACCGACGTGGCCGTGCGGCGCGTGGGCGAGGCGTGGAGCGCGGCGCAGCGCGGGTGCCCGTAAGTACTACCGCCGCGCTTCGTTGGGCCCGTTCATACGGGGTGCGCGGCTGGCGGGGTGGGTCGTGTCCCGCGCATGCATGCCAGGCCAAAACGGCTTCGAGTTGGCCCTTTAGCCCAGCACGCGAAACGGATCGCGGTCGGCGGTGGAGACCTCCACTCCGACGCCGGGGAGCGCCGCGCGCAGCCGCGTTGCGAGTACGCCGAGGGTGCGTCGCTCGCTGTTGGAGTGCAGCGCGCACGCCACGGTGACGCCCGCCGCCGCGGCCCGCAGTGCGTCGTGGTGGCGCATCTCGCCGGTCACGTAGAGCCCAGCGCCGGAGGCGATGACTTCGTCGAGCAGGTCGCCGCACGCGCCTGCGCCCACTGCCACGCGCGTCACGGTCCCTTCGGTGGGGCCGGCGACCAGGAGGTGGTCGATGGCCAGCGCCGCGCGCACCTTCGCGAGCAGTGCGCAGCGCTCGATGGGGGCGACGGCGCCGACGCGGCCGAGCCCGAGGCCCTCCGCTGGAATGGTCACCCGGAGCGGCGCGCGGTGGGTCATCTCGACAGCGTCTGCGAGCACGTCGTTGGTGCCGCCTTCGGCGACGTCGAGCGCGGTGTGAGGGCTGTACACGGCCACGCCGTGACGGATGAGATCGTAGGCGATGCTGCCCGCGAGGACGCGCTTGAGTCCGCTGAAGATCACGGGGTGGTAGGCGACGATGGCGGTGCATCCGCGGGCGCGGGCCTCGTCGAGAACGGGGTGCGTGAGGTCGATGGCGAGCAGCACCTGGTGGATGGGCGCGGCGCGGTCGCCCACGAGCAGGCCTACGTTGTCCCAGGACTCGGCGCGGTCGGGCGGAGCGAGGGTGTCCATGGCGCGGCAGAGGTCGTGGACGGTGAGCATCGTGGCGAAACGTACCAGAGGGGCCCTATGGTGAACGTCGCCATGGAGAAGACGATCAGTGTGACGGTGCGCCCCGCGGAGGAGGCCGATCTCGGGGTGCTCGGGGTGTTGGCGGGGGCGCTGGTGCGGTTTCACCACGAGGTGGACGCGCGGCGGTTTCTGCTCGCGAAAGGGGTGGAGGAGGGCTACCGGCGGTGGTTTGCAAAGGAAATCAGCAACCCCGAGGCGATGATTCGCGTGGCGGTCGATGGCGACGGTCGCGTGCTTGGGTACACCTACGCGCGCGTCGAGGGCCGCGACTGGAACATGCTCCTCGATGCCCACATCGCGCTGCACGACATCTTCGTCGATACAGCGGCGCGCGGCGCGCAGGTGGGCGAGGCGCTGATGGCGGCGTTTGTGGCGGACGTCGCGGCGCGGGGCGATGCGCGGGTGGTGTTGCACACGATGGTGTCCAACGAGCGGGCGCAGCGGCTCTTCGCGAAGTACGGCTTCCGTCCGACGATGCTCGAGATGACCCGCGGTTGAAGGGTGTTCAGGGCCGCGAGGCGGCGGCGCGGACGAGGTTCCAGTCGGCGAGAAAGGCGTTGTAGACGCCGTCGTCTTCGACGCGGAGCAGGGTCTCGTCGTTGGCGTCGAGGGCGGGTCCGGTCCAGTTGTGCGAACCCGTGAAGACCAGCCGCCGCGGGGTGGTCGATCCTGCGTAGCGCGAGTCGACGAGCAGGTACTTGGAGTGGATGGTCCAGCCGCCTGCGCGGGCGGGGTAGAGCGTCACGGCCACCCCTGCGGAGCGCAGCGTGGAGAGCACCGACGAGCCCGCGCGAATCTCCGCGTCGCCGATGACGGCCTCCACGGCGCATCCCGCTCGCCGACGCGCCGCCAGCGCTTGCGCGACGGCCACGCGCCGGTCCGTAAAAAACGCCATGGTCACGCGCACATGCGACCCCGCCACGCAATCGACGTTGTTGATCACGGACACCGCCGTGTCGCCGTCCGTGCGCGGGAAGAAGTACACGCGGGTGGCGCGGTCGCCGTCGTCGATGCGGTAGTAGTTCACGACGTTGGCGTCCCGGCGGAGGTCGTTCCAGGTGCGCTCGTAGCCGGCGAAGAGGGCGGCGTCGTCGCGGACGATCACGGCGTTGTTGTGCATCGAGAGTTGGGTGGTGGTGAGGTTGTGCGACGCCTGCACCACCACGTCGCGCGACCCATCCTCGAGCGCCGAAAACAAGAACGTCTTGTGATGCATGATCCCGCTCCCGTTGCACGACGTCCCCGGGGCGCCGCAGACGGTGACCCGATCGACGCCGAGCCCGGCGCGGAGCATCGCGACCTCCGAGCCCGTGGTGTGAACGGCATCGCCGTCGAAGACGATGCGCACGTCGATGCCGCGCCGCGCTGCCGCGATGAGCTCCGCCGATGGGCCGTTGCGGGTGAAGGAGAAGATCGCGACGCGGATGCGTGACCCCGGCGCGGCGTGGCGGATGAGGTTGACGATCGCGTCCTCGACGGCCGTATCGGGAGCGTTGTTCGAGCGGCGCGTGGAGAACACCGTGGTGAAATGCGGCGGTGGCGGCGGCGGCGGCGTGCTCCCGGCATCGGCTGGTGCCGGCGGTGGGCTCCCGGCGTCTCGCACGCCGCCCGCGTCCACCGTCGCGAGCGGGGCATCCAGCGCACCGAGGTCGATCGTCGCGAGCGGGGCATCCAGCGCACCGAGGTCGATCGTCGCGAGCGGGGCGTCCTCCGGCGGGGGCGGGGCGTCGAGGGCGGGGACGTCCGTGGGGTCGTCGATCTCGCGCTCCTCGATGACGGCGGCGTCCTCGACGGGTTGGTACCAGTCGTCGAAACCCGCTGCGTCCGGGATCGGGTCGATGACGACCTCCGTGCTCTCGCTGCAAGCGTGCAGCGTGGCGACGAGAGCGACCACGAAAGGGAAGGAGCGCCGTCGGCGAGCGTGTGCTGGGGTCACGATCGGACGGGGATAACACGCAGGGTGCGACGAGGGCGCGCGCCCCGATGGGTCGGTGGTCGCTGCGAGGTGAGGGGTGGGTTCATCACCGGTGATGCGCTGTTCATCACCGGTGATGCGCTGTTCATCACCGGTGATGAATCCGGGCGTCACCCTGCGACGGACTTCGAGACCTCGAGCGCGCCGCTGCTGTAGCCCCACTTGAGCAGGGCTTGAAGCTCTCGCCGACGGTAGAGCCCGCTCGCAACGAGCGCCTGCATCCCGTCCTGGATGCCTCCGCGCAGCGTCGCCGGGGCGTCCACCTCGCGCGCCACGCGCCAGCGGTATCGCCGTACGGCGGCCACATCGAGGACCCCCGCGCGCAACGCAGCGGCGCACACCTCGCCCGCGATCTCGCCCGTGCGCAGCGCCTGCCAGATGCCTTCGCCGGTGAGCGGATCGACGTGCCGCCCAGCATCCCCGGTGGTCAACAACCCTGGCATCCCGACGCGCACGCCGAGGTCGCTCAGGGGCAGTTGCCAGGTGCGCACTTTGCTCACGCGCCGCGCCCCCGCGAAGCGCTTCGGATGCTGCCCCAGAAACCTCTCGAAGAGCGCTCCGAGCGCCAGTCCGCGCGCATCGTAGCCATCGCGACGGAGGTACACTCCCACGTTGGCGACGCCCTCCACGGCGGGGAAGATCCATCCGTAGCCATACGGGAGCGACGGGTCGAACCAGTGTTCGCTCCAGCCCTCGCGCAGGGCTCCGGTCACGCCTTCGAAGTACGCCGTCGCGGAGATCGCCAGCCCTCGCCCGCGCGGCTTCGCCAGGCCCAGCGAGCGGTTGGCGACGGAGCCCGGACCGTCCGCGGCCAGCACCACCCGCGCCCGCACTACCGTGCCCGCGATGCGTGCGCCCACCACTGCTCCGCCCTCGATGACGAGGTCTTCCACGGCGATGCCTTCGCTCACCTCTGCGCCCGACGCGGCGAGCGCGCGCACCAGCAAGGCGTCTAGGTCGAGCCGTCCGACGATCATCCCGCGAGCTGCGCCATAGTCGCGCGGGATGCTGCTCCCGTCGGGCAGAAGCGCGAGTGCGCCGAGGACGTCGGTGTGCGGCGCGGCGGCCAGCGCGGCGCCCGCCCCTAGGGACCCGATGATGGCGATGGCCCGATTGGAGAGTGCGTCGCCGCACACCTTCGGCCGCGGAAACGTTGCCCGATCGATCACCCGCACACGGAGCCCCGCCCGCGCGAGCACCACACCCGCGGCGCACCCCGAGGGCCCCGCACCGATCACCAGTACATCCAACGGCGACTCGCTCATGGCCGTGCGGTCACCTGGCAAACGCCGCTCGTACAAACCGCCGAGATCGCCGCTCCGGCGCCAACGAAGGTCATCGTGTCGCCCAACTGGATGCGTGTGTCGGTGACCATGCAGGTCATCGACGCGACCTGATCTCGCCAACACGCCAGGAACACAGCTAACGTCGGTGCTGGGTAGTGAAAGGCCACCGCTCGTTGCCGACCGTCGCACGACACCGTGTAAACGGTAAAAGAGCATTCTGAGTCACCCGAGCAGTCCACCGGCATCGGTGCGCACGGCGGCCGCGCGGCGTCACCCGGCTGACTGACGGGCACATCCCGCCCGACATCCCGCCCGACGTCCCGCCCGACGTCCGTACCCACATCCCGCCCGACGTCCGCTCGCGCATCGAAGCCCACATCGAAGCCCGCATCGAAGCCCGCATCGAAGCCCGCATCGAAGCCCACATCGAAGCCCGCATCGAAGCCCACATCCGTACCCGCATCCGTGCCCACGTCCGTGCCCACGTCCGGTCCGACGTCGATCACCGGGCCGCTGTCTGAGCACACCATCGCCGCGCACTGGCACCCCTGGCGTCCGGTGTACACGCAGCCCCGCGGCGGGGTTGTCGGGCAGTTGCAGTCCACTCCGTCGCCGCCGCAGCCCAGCGCCAGCGCGCCTCCAGCCATCACCGCCAACACCGACCGGAGAACGCTCATGGGCAGCGATGATCCCATGGTGAACCCTGATCTGCGACACTCGCGCACGCCATGCGTACTCGTCTGCCTCTCGTGTTGCTTGCCGTCAGTGCTCCGCTCGCGTGCGGCTCCGATCCGCCGGCTGCGCCGACGCTGGATGCTGCCGTGGACGCTGCCGTGGACGCGGCCCCGATCGACGCCGCGGTCACCGGCCCTGCGCGCTTCGCCGTTGAGCACTACGACTACGACCTCGACATCGACACCCGCCGCGCCACGGCCCGCCTGCGCCTGCGATTGAGCGTTGCGGGCGACTGCGTTGCGCTGCCGTTTCGACCCGAGGCCGCCGAGGAGGTCACCCTCGACGGAGCGCCTGCCCGCGACGTCGCGCTCGTCGATGGCCGTCTCACCGCGTGCGATCCAACGGGCCACGGCTGGGCCGCTGGAAGCACTGTCACCCTCGCCGCGAGCGCGACTCTTGGGCTAGGGACGCTCCGCAGTACGCAGGTGGGCTTCAGCAGCCGCCGCGACCTTGCGGGAGGAAAGTTCACCTACCTGCTCTCCTGGGTCGCGCAGTGCGACCGCTTTGGCGCTTGCGACAACGACCCGAGCGTATTCGCCACCTACCACTTCAACGTCACTCACCCATCGGGCACGCAGGTCTTCTGTCCCGGAACGATCACCGCCACTGCGACCCTCACCGAGTGCGACTTCGCCTTCGCCGGCGGGCCGACCTACAGCACCTTCGGCGTGATGGCGGGGCAGCGCTGGGTCGAGCACTCCCTTGGGCGCGCGGGCGACGTCGCGCTCACCCTCCACGACGTTCCGGGCTCCGCCGTCACCGACTCCCTGGACCCCACGCGCGTGCAAGGAATGGTGACCTTCATGAGTGGGCGCTTCGGGCCGTACCCGTACGGCGACTCGCTTCGCTTCGTGGTTGCACCGACCGTCTGGGCGGGCTTCGAGCACCCGGGCAACATCGCCCTCGCGCAGACGCTCAGCATCGGCAACGCGGAGCACACGGCCTTCCACGAGATTGCGCATCAGTGGGCGGGCGACCAGACCACGATCGCTTCCGTGCGCGACTTCGTCTGGAAGGAGTCGATGGCCGAGTACCTGGCCTTCGTCTACGAATCGACGCGGCTCACCGAGGCCCGTGCGCTCGCCACCGCGCGTCTCTGGAAGAACTCCGCCCGCGCGCTGCGATTCCACCCGGTGCCGACCGGCGACGTGGCCATCAACGACTTCTACGGCTCCGCTTACGGACCAGGACCCCTGGTGCTCTTCCGGCAACTCGAGGTGCGTTACTCGCGCGAGGTCGTGCTCAGCGCGCTGCAAGACCTGCTCGGCCGCGCCCACGCACTCTCCCTCGACGACGTGCGCCGAGCGCTCGAACACCGCACCGGCGCCAGCCTCGAGGCCTACGTTCAGGGCTGGCTCGTCGGCGATGGGGCGCCCACCTGGCCGACCGCGCGCGTCGAGCGCAATACCACCGCCGACGGCGTCGTCACGGTGACGGTCAATCCCCATGGGAGCGGTCGCGGGATGATGTTCGTGGTGCGGGTGGAGGGCGCAGCGGGCGAGAGTGTGGAGATCCCCGTCGATCTCGGAATCGACGGCGCGCGTCTCGCCGCGGTCACCGCGCGGCCGGGCTTCGTCGTGACGCGGGTGACCCTCGACCCCGACGCGCAGGCGCTCGTCTACGAAGAGCCCGTCGCGGGTAGCGCGCTTGTCGAGCCACCGCCGGCGCGCCCGTGGCTTGCGCCCTGACGCACCCCGCGCGAAATCGCCATCGACCGACCCTCCAACTTCAGTGCCCGCATTCCCGCGAAAGGCGTGATCTGGCAGGTCATCGGTCACGTTGCCAGGACCGAAAACGCAGTGCTCGTGGTGATGGGCGCGCACAACCACCGCAACGCGGGGGGTCCACCACTGCGACCGCTCGGTGCTCATCGTGCGCCGTCCCCTCCCGTTGAGCGTCTACACAACCCTCGCCAGAAACTTGCCCGCGCTCATCCCCAGGTCACGGGTGACCCGCGCGGACCGCCCTGCACCAGACCCGAGCCTACGATTCAGGCTTTTTTCTTCGGTAAAATGAAGGTTTCCGATGTTTGTGATTGCTGGTCAGCGATCGGGTCGATTGTATGGAAATACAAGACGATGAAGCGTCGGCGCGCCGCAGTGTAGAGTCGGCCCACTATGCGAAAGTGTCCCTTCTGCGCCGAGGAGATCCAGGAGGCCGCGATCAAGTGTCGGCACTGCGGGTCGATGCTCAACGAGCCCGCCTCTCACGGCGCCACCACCCCTGATTCGGTCCGCATCATCTACAGCGGAACCCCTTCCTGGAAGGCCTGGTACGGCACCTACCTCCTCGCGGGCGGGCTCGCCTCCCTGGGCCTCGCAGGGGCGCTTGTCTCCGTGATCATCCCGGTCGCGATGCCGTTTGCGCTGATCGGCGGCGCGTTGCTGCTGGCAGGCTCTCTGCCGGTCTTCGCCTCCGTCGAACTTCGGCGGCGCGCAACCAGCTATCGGGTGTCCACGCGCACCATCGATATTGAAGAGGGGGTGCTCTCGCGACGCATCAACACGATGCAGCTATGGCGCGTGCGCGACGTGGTCTTCGAGCAGTCCCTGACGCAGCGGATTCTAGGGGTGGCGAGCATCCGTCTGTTGGCGCACGACGACACGTCGCCCAACGTGGAGCTCGGCGGGCTGACCCAGGGGCGCGCCGTCTTCGAGGAGGTCAAGCTGGCGATTGACCTCGCGCGGCAGTCGCGCAACGTCGTGGGGCTGGTGGAGTGATCCGTCACTGGGGCACCGCGCTCACTGCGGTCTCGGCGCTGTCCTGCGGGGGCGACCCGGTGCGGGTGGAGCAGGCACCGACGACCCTCGCAGCGAGCCCGGCGGAGGTGTTCGCCGACCGCGGATCCATCGCGGTCGCGACCGTTCTCGACGAAGGCGTAGCGCGGGAAGTGGCGCTCGGCGCGGAGGTCAGCGTGACGATGTCAGTGTACGGCGCGACGGTCTCCCGGTCGTCGCAGCCGTCCGCGGCGCGCGCTCTCCCGCTCGGCGTGCGGGTGAGCCTCGACGTACACACGGCGGTCACGCAGATCGACTCCACCGGTCACGCGCTGGGGCGCATCGAGAACCCCTTCGTCGGCACCGCGGGCCGCGCTCGTTTCACGACGGGGCACAGCTACCTCACGGTGCTCTCCGACGACGTCACCGACGCTGCTGCGTGGCGGGTGCAGGAGGCCTATTCGCTCAACGCCGCGGGGGACAGCCTCGCGGAGCCCGCCCTCGGGTTCGCCGCGGGCACCCCCGTTGTGACGCTCTTCGACGCGCTGTCGCCTCCGTAAGGATCCATCGCTCCAGTGCACTCCTCTCGTGTTGCTCTCGTGCTCGCCCTCGCGGTGCTCGCGCCCGCCTGTCGGTATCGCCGGCATCGCCATCGTGCCCCCGCTGCAGCCGCCATGACGGGCCGTTGGAACGCCAGTCTCCCTGCCGTCGAGGCGCTCCGCGTGCTGGAGGGCCACTACCTGGTGGGCGGCGTTCGTCGCACCGACACCGCCTCCGCGGCTCCACCGTTTCCTGCGCGCCCGCTGGTGTCTGCTGCGCGGGTCGCAGACGGCTGGCGCTTCGCCGCCGCGGACGGAACCCTCTACGCAGCCCAGGAATTTCTCTCCCCTCTGCGGGTGCTTGGAGCGGTGCCGGAGAGCGCGCGCCCGGCGGCGGAGAGCCTCGCCCGGGGGGGTGTGCGCGGTGTGTTTCACGATGGGGCGATCGCGTACCTCGACCAGACCGGCCGCGCCTGGACACTCGACGCATCGACCCCTCGAGCGCTCCCGCTGAGCCGTGTGCTGTCGGTGGTGTTCGCCTCCGCGCGCGTCGCGCTGGCGATTACCGCGCCGGGCGTGCTGCACCGCTCGGACGACGGCGGACGGAGCTTCGCCATCGTGCCGCTTCCCGCGGGTGATCTTGCCGCTTCGGTGGGACTCGTGCGCGGCGTCACGGTGCTTGAGTCTTACCATGGTCGGTATTCCATCAGCGACGCCGGGGACCTCCGTGCGGACCCGGCCGGGGCCTCGCTGGAGTCCTTCGTGCGCGCGGGCGATCTCGCGCCGACTCCCGACGCGGTAGCACCGCTGCTGCTGCCGACGGACCCCACGCGGGCCGCCGCGCTGCCCGACGGAACGCTGGCGCTGGTGGTGGGCGACACCGTGCGGGTGATCGATGCGCGGACGCGTCGCGAGCTTCGGCGCATGGCGACGCCAGGGCAGGGGTGCGTCATCGCGGCGGCGCACGAATCGTTTCGCCTGGTGTGCACGCACGAGGGCTGGGCGGCGGCGGTGTTTGCGCCGACCGCGGCGGGCGGATGGTCGGTGCTGCGCGACGAGCTGCGGGCCGAGCCGATGGGCGAGATCGTCTTCGATAATCGCTCCGAGGCGTGGGTGGTGGCGGCGCCGTGTGCGCAGCAGCCGGTGCGAGATCCGACGGCGTTTTGCGTGCATCACGCCGACGGGAGGAGCGCCACGGTGCACGCGCCCTTCCCGGGACAGCCGGTGGATCTGCGCGACGGCGCGGCGCTTCTGGTGGAGACGAGCGACACGGGGCCGAACGCTCGCGCGGTGATCTTACGGGGCGAGGCGATGACCGCCGTGACGCTGCCGGTGGGCACCGCCGACGCACGCGGGCTGCGCTGGGTGGGCGGGTCGCTGGCGGTGTGGGGTCGCGCAGCCGACGGGACGCTGGTGCTGCACCGCGGGGTGCTCGGGCCTGCGGACGGGGTGCGCTGGACTTCGCACGCGGCACCGACCACAGCGAGGCGGGGTATTTGGGGCAGCGGCGGGGTTGCGTATGCGCTCGGATCAGGGGCCGATTCTCTCTGGGAATACCGGTCGGCGACGGGGTTTGTGCGGATGCCTGGGCCGGTGCGTGGCGATGCGTCGGCGCTCGCGCTCGACCCTGAGGGGTTGAGCTACTGCGCCGGGCCGGTGTGTCGCTTCGCGGGCGTTCTCGAGTGGACCGCGGGACCGAGCGGACCGCCGTGGTTCATCACGCGCGCGGACGCCGCGCCGCCGTCGCCGCCGAGTTGGGTGTCGCCGCCGCAGCGGGCTGCGGAGCGTGCGCACTACGAGTGTGCTTCCGGGGAGACGTTGGGCGTCGGTCCGGAGCTTGATCGTGGGATTGCCGTCTCGGGTTACGCGTTGCAGTGGACGCCTGAGCGCGACGGCGTGACGGTGCGATGGCACGGCGAGACTGTCTCGGGGGTGATGCGTGGCCGGCTCCCGCCGACGGCGGAGGCGGTGACCTTCACGGGCTACGCGCCGGTGGGTGCGACGACCCCCGTCGCCCTTCTCGACCGCTGCGCCGGGGTGCGCTGCGAGACCTTCCTGGCCACCGCAACGGGGTTGCAGCCCCTCCCGCTGGACCACTTCGCCCACCCGTATCACCGCGACCTCTTGCAGGCGGAGGGCACCACCGTACTCGCCCTTGCGCGAGGCGTTGCGCACGGGATGACGCTGGCGCAGGCGATTCTGATCGACCTGCGGTTGGGCGAGGTCGTGGCGCAGCGATCGGTGGTGAGCGAGGCGCCGCCGGAGTTCATCCAGGCTGGGTCGCTCGACGGTCGTGATGGTCTTTGGCTGCCGACGTCGCCGCGGCGCTGGCGTTTCGTCCCGCTGTCCGGGGAAGAAGTCCGCGAGGAGACCGTAGAGGACGACGGAACCCTCGCGCCGTGCGCGCCCGGGGTGGCCGCGCGCGGAGTGCTGCGTCGGCTCGATCGCGGCGTCGAGATTCAGGGTGCGGGCTGGGCTCCGATGGAGGGCGAGTGGCAGGTCGAGGAGATCCTGGCGGTTACGGCGCAGGGGCTCTGCGTGCGTGCGATTGCGGGCGGCGAGTCGCGCGACGAGTCGGGCTTCGAGCACCACAGCGGCGAGAGCGACCCCGTGCGTAGCTTCGCGCTCACGGCGGATGGCGCTGGCCACCTGGCGGGTGAGGCATGGCAGGGACGGCGGCGCTTCGCGATGTCGTGTGCGCGGGTGGAGGCCCGGCGTACGCTCTTCCGGTGAAGGTCACGCGGCAGACATTACCTGGGCGTGTATTCACTGTGGAGGAGTGGCAGTCGCTCCTGGTGCTGGATGCCCTGCTCGGGCGGGGGCGCGGTGACGGCGTGACGGTGCCGGTGGAGCGCGGACCGTTGCGGGGCGACCTCGCGGCGGCGGCGGGGCGGCGGATGGCGACGAGCGTGATGCGCTTCCTGGTGGAGGGCGGCGGGTGGCGCGAGCGGGTGCTGCTGCGGGGTTCGCGGCGGGTGCGGGCGAGGGCGTGGGATGCGGAGGCGGGCCGGGGGTTTGGGTTGCGGTTTACCGAGGCGAGCCGAACGCTCTGGCTCGAAGGGGCGGAGCAGCTGCCGGCGATGGTGGGGCAGAGCCGGACGGACGGGATCCGCAGGGCGCGAAAGGCACTGCAGAGGATGGTTCCTGATCAGCGGACGGAGGTGGGGGACTGGGTATTTTTCTACCTGGCGTATCGGTCGCTGGGGGCCTTCCGGCTCGGCGACGAAGACCTTGCGGCGCTGCGCGAACGGCTGGCGTCGCAATCCCCGGTGGCGCTGCTGCTGATCGGGTGGAGCGGCCGTTCGCGCGGGGAGTTGCGGGAGATTCTCGCGCGGCTGACGCACCCGGAGACGGTGCGGGTGCTTGAGTGCATCGAAGACCGCCTGGCGGGGGCGTGGTCGCAGGTGGCGCGGTCGCTATGGTCGGAGCGCGCGGTCGCTACGCTGGCGGTTCGCATCGAGCGATGGGCCGGTTTTGGGCGGGTGCTCGACGCGTATCTTGACGCGATCGACGACGCCGAGCGGCTCGACCTCGCGCGGCCGGTGATGAAGTTCGCCGCGGAGTTGATGGCGGGGGTCTTCGCGGTGTCGGCGGAGACGCTGCGGGCCGAGTTGTCGCAGTCGCCCGGCGTGGCGAGCCTCCAGCAGCGTGACGCGCTACTCGCTGCGGTGGGATCGGTCGCGGCGGTGGGCGCGCGGGTCTTCGCGCTGCGCGAGCGGATGGCAGCGGAGCGCTACGGTGACGCGCGATACGCAGAATCGCAGGTGTTTCTGGGCGACGTGGACACGCTTCTGGGAGGGCAACGCCGCGCGGTGGAGGGCCTTGCGCGGGTGCTCGCGGGGACGATCGGATAACGGTCTTAGAGAATTGTTTGACACGAATCGAGAAGCTGTTAGAAGGGCCGTCCTTCGCAAGCGCCTGTAGCTCAATGGATAGAGCACCAGACTACGGATCTGGGGGTTGGAAGTTCGACCCTTCCCAGGCGCGCAAGTAGTTTCTTTTGACCCCGGGGGGGTCGTGAAACAAGAGACATTTCCGGCGCGAATATGCCCTCACGGCCTTTGCGCGGAGGTGGTTGGGCGAGAGTCGGGCATGCCGCTCAGTGCGGGCAAGACCCGCTAACTCTCACTCAGCGAACTCGCCTGGGGAGTTCTCGCGTCCCTCAAGCTCGGTTCTGACCCCGGGGTTGGAGGATGGCTTCGACGATTCCTGCGACAGGGTCAGGCACGTCGGCGAGGGCGTCCTTGTTTCGTACGCGCAGCACTTCCAGGCCTTCGAGCGGAGGCACATGCGTTCGTCGCTCGTCTTCCGCTCGCTGCATGTCGTGCACATCGCCATCCACATCGATCAAGAGCCGCGCGGCGAAGCCGTAGAAGCCGACGATCCATCCACGGATCACAGGTTGCGGACGCACGCGAGGACCCGGCGCCTTGCTCCTCAGCACTCGTCAGAGTGCTTGCTCTGCGGGCGTCCTCGGGCGTGGGGTCGGCGGTGGGGGCTCGCCCTGCGCGCGCGATTAAAGCTGTAACGGGGGAAAACTCAGAACGGGATCGGGATCAGCGGGTTGCGTCCGGTCGGCGGCGGTGCGGGTGGCTCGCTTCGCGGCGGGGCATCCGTGGCGGGTGGGGCGTCCGTGGCGGGTGGGGCGTGGGTGCCGTGATGGCGCGCGCCGTGGTGCGAGCGCTCGCGCGCGGGCCGTGGATGCCGTGGGTGGCGCTGCGCGCTCCGTTGGGCGTCGTCAGGCGCGACGTGACGCGGGGCGGCGATGGCCGCAGAGCTGAGCGACAGCACCACGGCCAACGGGAGGTAACGGTGGATCATCGGCAACCTCTGGGAGCTGAAGTGGGCAGGGAAGACACCCGTCGGGTGACGACTACGGCTGTGCGTGGATGGCCTGATCGTAGAGGACCAGGCCGTCGGTGGTGGAGAGCCACACGCGGTTTTGCGCATCGATGGCGATGTCGTTGAAGTCCTCCGTGGGTAGTCCCTCGGCGCGGCCGATGCGGGTGAACGCGTGCCCGTCGTAGCGCCACACGCCACGAGGACCAGCGCCCCAGAGCATGCCGTTGGTATCGACGGCGAGTGCGGTCACCCGCGGCTGCGCCGACGAGCCCTCGACCGGGAAGGCGAACTCGTTGTTGGCGCGCAGCCCGAGTCCCTCTGGGGTGGCGAAGTAGATGCGATCGCCGAGCGCGCGGGTGACGTCGCCCACGAGGTCGCCGCGCACCCCTTCGGCCTCGCGAAACCGGGCCACTTCGCCCGCACCGCGGATCGAGGTGAGGCCCTCGATGCCCGCGAACCAGGCCGTGTCTGCTGCATCGAAGGCCACCGCGGACAGGTCGCTCGGGGTGCGTCGGCTGCCGTTCTCCCCGCCCGTCGCAGGGATGTTGGCGTTGTATTGCGGCGTCACCGGAGCGTTGGGGTCGAGCACGGCCACGCCGAGTTCGCGCGCGTCGCCGGTCGCGCCTGCAGGCGGCAGCACTCGCAGGCCCACCCAAAGCTTGCCCGCGTGATCGGCCGTGAGGAAGCGCACATCCACGGTGCCAGGCCCGTAGGTCTCCACCGGACCGTCGATCAGGCGTCGCCACGTGGCGCCCTCCAACTTGTATCCGCGCAGGATGTTTGCGTCGCCGACACGCGCCACCGCGTAGGCATTGGCTCCCTGCGACCAGAACATCAGCGGGTGCACCTGCGGGTCTTCTTCCAGGGCCACGCGCTCGAAGGTTCGCCCGCTGTAGCGCACCGGACCGCCGTCTTCGCTGACCATCCAGACGTTGCCGCGTCCGTCCGTCGCCAGCGAGAGAGCGCGGCGTTGCATCGCGAGGTCGTGCACGCGGTACTCCACCGGCGACTGGTTGGGTCTCATCGGCAGGCGCGTCACGCCGAGGCCCACTCGCGAGACGAAGGTGTCGCGTCCGGCCACGTCGGCCCGCACTACGTCGCCGGGTACGCGGTCGGCCACCGCGATGAGCCCGTATGTGGGCGCGTCGATGGTCGAACCGCCGCTTTGGCGTTCGAGGGGAAAGCCCAGCGCTGGCACATCGCGAATGCGAATCGGCGCGAGCACCACGGGTGCGCCTGCATCGGCGGTCGCTTCCGTAGCGCCGTCCGCGACGCCACCATCGACGGTCGCGGTCGCCGCGTCGGTCACGGACGCATCGCCCATCACGGCGGCGTCACCGTGCGCGGTGGCCGGAGTGGCGGGGAGCGCGGGCGTCGCGACAACGGGGTGTGCAGGTGCGGCGGGTGCAGCGGGTGCAGCGGGGCGGACGGCCGCGGCCGGGCGGCGTCCCCGACGCGGGGGCGCTGCTGGGGCGGGCGGCGGTGGTGGGGGCGGTGGCTCGTAGACGGTCGGGTGCAACTCGATGTGCCCGAGTCCACCGGGTGCAGCAGCGCCGGTTGGGAGGAGGTCTTCGCCGCGGTCGAGCACGATTTCGAAGAGCCCCGCCTGGGTCACCAGTGCGACGCCCGCGGCCGACGGAACCACCGCCAGCCAGGTGGCCCGCGCGTTTTCGCCCGTGGTGTAGCCGAACCATCGGTTGCCATCGAAGTGCGCGAGTTGCATTCCCGTCGGGCCCTGCACCAGCGCCCAGAGCTTCCCTCCGGGGAGCGACACCACACTGCGGATCATCTGCTCGGGAATGCCCGACGGGACGTTGTGTTCGTCGAGGGAGGCGAGGTCGGCGGAGAGCACCAGGAGCCCCGTCTGCGCCGTCGCGACGAGCACATGGTCGTCGGCGCTGCGCGAGAGTTCGGTCACCTGGTAGCGGTCGCTGAGCTTCGACCACGCGATGCCGTTCCAGCGTGCGAGGCCGTGCTCACCTCCGACGATCACTCCGTCTGCGGTGGTGATGAGCGCCGTCGGCTTGCCCACGTCGGGCTGTGCTTGCGGGTGCCCGACCGGAGCGAAAGCCCCGGTGGTTCCGGCGCGCACGATGCCCTGGGCGGTCGCGACCCAGAGGGCGCTGCCGTCATCGCTCACGGCCACGGCGAGGAGTCGATCGGAGGGGAGGCCGTCGCGGGTGGTGAGGCGCGTCGGGGCTCCGCCGGTTGCGGGATATTTGAGCAGTCCCCGCTCGGTGGCGACGTAGACGAACCCCTCCGCGCTGGCGACGTCGTTGATGAAGTCCGAGTCGGTGAAGATCCGTACCGGACCGGCGGCACCGCCCGCGGCGTTGGGGCGCACGCGCGCCGAAGAGCAGGCGAGTGGCAGCGCGGCAAGTGCCAACGCGGCGAAGAGAGAACGGTTCGACAGCTTCAAGGACGTCACCTCCAGCAGGGCGGGTTCGGTGTCGCCCTGAAGGTCGGACGTTGTCAACGGCGCTGTAGAATCCCTCCGATTCCGTCGGGAGATTGGTGGGGTCTTAGGGGATGAATGGGTAAATCAGCGGTCTTCGCGTACGAGAACAAAGTAGTGATCGAGCGCCCGTTCGCCTTTGTAGGCTGCGCCGATGGTGACGCCGTCGGTGACGCGCCGGAGGAAATCTCGGGTTCCCGAGAAGATGAGCCGTTGCAGTCCCTTCTCGTTGGGGATCACCGGCGGCCACCCTTCGACCACGGCCTGATCGGGGACCTGAAAGTAGTCCACGACGACGTCTCCGCGGGCAGTCCATACCGGGTTTTCGCCCGCGGCATACGCGACAAAGTAACCCGGTCCGAACCACTTCACGGACGTGCCTTCGTTGTAACCGAAGAGCCGCGCGGTTCCGTCGCTCGGGCGGCAGAAGCGCTTCTCGAAGGTGCGGAAGGTCTTGATCACCGGAAGGCTGTTTCGCCCGTGTTGGCGTACCTCCGTGCGGTCCGCCGTCGTCGCGGGGACGAGGTCGGCGAGGGTGATCGCCTCGGCCTGCGCCGCGACCGCGTAGAGCCGACGCTGGCCAGCGCGATCGAGGGCGAAGAGGGCTTCGCGGCGTTCGAGAAATGATCGGTCGGCGAACCATTCGGCAATCTCGCCGATGCGGGTCACCTGACGTTCGAGGAGCTCAGTTAGTTGCATGGTGGGGCTGCGGAGTGTCTCAGAAACCTGCAAGGCAGTCGACGCCGGTCAGGGGCAGCGGAAGAGCGCCGTGAGGTCGCGGGCGTTGTCGTCGGAGAGGGCCTCGAGGGAGAACGGCGGCATCGACCCGGCGTAGCCGAGGAAGCTGCCATGTCGGATCTTCTCGACCACCACCGTCCGCACGTACGTCGTCTGGTCGGTGTATCCCGGCGGGAGCGTGTCGGTGCAGTGCTCCCGCTCGGTCTCGCCGGGGACGATGGTGACCAGCGGGCCGAGTCGTCCGATGCCGGTTCCGAGCGCCCCGTGGCAGTGGGCGCAAGCGCGCGACCACACCGCCTGTCCGCGGGTGGCATCGCCCTCGCCGAGCGGGCGCACGGTCCGCGGAAAGGTCTGCACGACGGCCTGCGTGCCCGCGGTGGAGGCGTCCGGGCTGAGCGACTCGAGCCAGGCGTAGAGGGCCTCGCCGGTGCGGTCGTCGAGGTCCGTCGGGGTGCCGCGCATGAAGAAGGTCCAGCAGCGCTCGACGGCCTCGTGGAGGTGCACGGTCTCGGCCCCCCAGTAGGTGGGCCGACGTGCAGCGCCCTCCAGCGGAGCCCCGGGGAGCAGCCGGGTTCCGACCTCCGAGGCGCGCACGGCGTGGCAGGTAGTGCACGCGAAGACGTTGTAGCGGGAGCGGCTGGCCGCGGGGTTTTGTGCGAGGGCGGCGCCCTCCGCGGCGGCGGGGAGATGAAGCTCCGTGTCTGCGCAGGAAGGGAGGGCGAGGGCGAGCGCGAGAGCGATGGAGACCTTCACGGGCGTGATCCTCGGGCGAAGACGATCGCGTCGGGGAATACTCCAACGGTAAAACTGCGCACGGTATGGAGGTCGTCGGGGTGCAGGACGAGCACGTTACCGGACTGACTGCGAGCGGGGTCT
The DNA here is from genome assembly GCA_947477565.1 of Deltaproteobacteria bacterium. Taxonomy (GTDB): domain Bacteria; phylum Myxococcota_A; class Polyangia; order Polyangiales; genus SCUS01. Next base: position 5,469 of record CANJUR010000009.1, on the reverse strand, counting down.
GTCGCGTGTCGACCTTCGCAAACAAGGTAATAAAACCCGTCCGGGCCATACGCGACCTGGTGCGGGAGGACGCACTCGTCCGGCGTGAAGTATCTCTGGTCGCGCAGTGCGAGGCCTGCGCCGGTGGCGATCCGCGTCACGCTGTCGCGGCCCTGCGTGGGCACCACGAGGGTCGATCCGTCGGGGCTGAATCCAGGAAACCAGGCTTTGCCGGGGAGGCGACGAGTGATGCGGGCCGGGTCGAACGCGCCCGCGGCGACGTCGTAGGCAATGAGGACGTTGGCGACGGCGCAGCCCAGCCAGACCGATGAGCCATCGGGGGAAATGGCGAGGGAGTACGGGCCGTAGGAAGGGCTGGTGGTGTTTGCCGGGGGAGAGTTGTTTAGATACGCGAGGCGCACCGTGGGGACCGACCCGGCGAAGGAGACCACGCCGAGGGCGTCGTCGCCGTAGCAGGCCAGGAAGACCGTGCGCCCATCCGGCGAGATCGCCATGCCGTGCGCGGCGACGCACACCGGGATGGTGGCCGTGCGGGTCATCGTGGCCGTGTCGATGACGATGAGGTTGGACTTCTGTCGCTCGGGATCGCCCACGTTGGACTGCGCGCGGCGGAGATCGAAGTGTGAGACGTAGGCCGTGCGGCGATCGGGGGAGAGCACCATGTCGCCGGGGTTGGGATCGACATCGACCTGGCCGAGCAGGCGGTAGTCGCAGAGCGAGCGCTTCACGAAAATGCCTGGGGTTTGGGACGATCCGTGTTCGGCGTGTGGTCCGGCGGAGATCGCCGCGGCGGGAAACGAGAGCGGCGAGTAGAGCAGCCTGAGCGTGAGATCGAGTGCGAGGTGGTGCGGGCCGTTTTCCGCGAGCGGACCGACGCCGACCGGGTGCGTTCCGCGCACGACGCCGGCGGCGAGATCGAGTTCGGAGACGGAGTTCATCAGGCTGTTGGTGACGTACCCGACGCCGCCGTCCGGGACGCCGGGTTCGGTGCACTGCGGTCCCCACGGGCTCGCGTCGAGGCGGTGGTAGACGACGTGCTCTTCGCTGCAGCCGCCGAGGGCCGCCGCCAGGAAGGGGAGAGCGCAGAGGGAAGGAAACAAGGGAGAAAGGGTCTTGTACATTGCGTGGGGCATGGCGTCTGGGAGGAGCGCGTTCATGACATCGGTGGCCCGAGATTGCACTCGGCGCGCGCATTCCGATTGATCTGCGACCTTGTGACGCGGGCGGTGCTTGACCCCGTGTGGTGTCTCGTTCGACCTTCCGCCGGTGATGGATCGACGTCGGGCCCTTGGTTGGATTGCGCTCTCTGCGACGCTCGGCGTCGGGTGCTTCCCGGATGAAACCCTTCACCTGGACGCGGGGGTCGATGCGGTGAGCGACCTCGGGCGACGGGACGCGACAGCGACGGACCGGGGGCCGTTGGACGTTTCGCGCTTCGACGTGGGCGATGCGGGTCTCCCAGCGGACCTTGGCGTGTCCGACGCGGGGAGCGATGTCGTCGAGGCTGGCTCGATGCTCGAAGGGCCTGCGTGCGAGATGGCGCCGGCGATGGCCAGTTCGCGGTTGGTGATCGAGGGTCTCACCGGGGCGCGGGACTTCGTCTTCGACGGTAACGGCGGCGTGGCCGTGGCGCAGGGTGCGACGGTGGTGCTGCGTCGGGCGGGGGAGAGTTCACCCATCACGATGGTGATGAGCGGCGAGGTAGTTGCGCTGCGCTTCACGCGCAACTCGGGCCTTGTGCTGGCGGTGCTCAACGACACGGATTCCGGGACGAGCAGCGGGGCGATCTACCGGGTGGCCCCGGGGGCGATGACGGCGGAGTTGCGCCTTGCTGGGCTGCGCCGTCCGGGCGGCCTCGCCATCGATTCAGCGGACCGCATCTGGTTCAGTGACACCACAGCGGACACCGTCTACCGGTTGTCTGCAGACGCCGCCGCGGAGACGATGGTGACGGACGTGCCGAGTCCTACGCAGTTGCTCGTCGATGCGGAGGGCAGATTCCTGTTCGTGGTGCGATCGGACACGAACACGGTGATGCGCGTCGCGATCGCGAGCAGCGACGCTGGCAGCGACGGCGGAATGCCCATCGTCGGTGGGTTCAGTCGCGTATCGGGGCTCGCGCAGGACGAGTGCGGCAACGTGTTCGTGGCCGACGAGATCTTAAATTGCATCTGGCGGGTGCCCATTCTCGCGGGCGATGCTGTTCGGGTGGTGATGGACGTCCGCGGCCCGCGTTCATTGATGTTTGGCGTGGGCGATCCCTTCGGCCCGCGCGAGCTTTACGCGATCTCGACTACGGATGGCACCCTACGCGCGGCCAACCTGGTGGCTCGCGGGGTTCCGCTCGCGGTGCCCGCTCGCTGAGGCCGTCCTCTTTCGCGTCGATTCTGTGACGCAAGACCGACGCGCGACGGGAGCGATCACCCGCACTTACCCATCGAGTCTGACCGTCGCCCGCATCCCCCGAACCCCTTCGGCCGCCGCCGTCTATTGCCCCCGCTCGCCGTAGCGGGCATAGATCCCCGCCAAGGGAGGATCAAACAACCCAATGACAGCCATCGGCGAGACCCTGGGAGGCAAGTACCGCTTCGAGCGCCTGATCGGGGAGGGCGGCATGGGCGCGGTGTACGCCGCCGAGCACCTCAACACCCGTCGCCGCGTTGCGGTGAAGGTGCTGCGCGGCGAGTGGACCCAGCAGCCCGAAGTGGTTCAGCGGTTTCTCCGCGAAGCACGGGCGACCACCACCATCGCGCACCCCAACGTAGTGGAGGTGCTCGACCTCGACCTCGACCTCGACCTCGGCGTCGATCGCGAGCGCGGCATTCCGTACATAGTGCGGGATTTTCTGGAGGGCGAGACGCTCGAAGCCCACCTCGCCTCTCGCCATCAGCGCCCCGGGACGTCGATGGTTCTTCCTGACTTCGCTGCCCTGCGCTCACCTTCCTCGCGTGCTCGCACGCTCAACGCCGATGAGATCTGACGCCATGACCTATCCCCGCACGCCTCTGTTCACCACGCTCTTCGCGACGCTCGCGGTCACTTCGTCCGCATGGGCGCAGACGCCGCCCGACGCCACCGCGCGGAGGCAACTGGTCGAGCGCGCCATCTCTGCGCGTGACGCAAACCAGCACGCGCAGGCGCTCGATCTGTTTCAGCAGGCAGGTCAGATCCAGATGCGGCCGGGACTGCGGATGTCCATCGCGCAGGAGCAACAGGCGCTCGGAAACGCGATCGAAGCCTGCGAAGGCGCGACGGCCTGCGTGACCGAAGCGCAGGCTGATCTTACCGGCGCAGGTAATGCGACGGCGCTGCAGGGGTGTGCGGCGCTGGTGGCGACGACGTGCGCAACGCTCGGGCACGTGCGGTTGCGGCTGCCTGCAACGGTTCCGGAGGGGCTGCGGCTGACGGTGCAGGGGCGCGCGGTCGATCGATCGTCGGAGGACGTGATCACGGTGTCGCCCGGGATGGTGGCGGTGACGGCGGTGGCGGGACGCCAGATGCTCTTCGAGGAGAACGTCGCGGTGCAGCGCGGAGAGACGCACGACGTGACGGTGCGATTGGATGCTGCGCCGCAGGTGGCTGCGACGGTGGTGACGCGGCCGCCACCGGTGCGGGCAGCGCTTCCGCCGCCGTCTCCAGTGGCTTCGGAGGGCCCAGGCATCGGGCCGTGGTTGGTGCTCGGCGGCGGTGCGGTTGCGCTCGGGCTGTCGGCGGCGTTTCTAGGGATGCGCGAGTCGGCGAAGAGCAGCCGGGATGCGGCGTGCGGCGTCGGGTACTGCACCCAGGCGGCGGCAGATTTCCAGGCGACGGCGGAGATGGACAACGTCGCGATGTACGTGGCGCTCGGGGTCGGCGCAGCAGCGGCGACGGCAGGCGTGGTGTGGCTGGCGACGGGAGGAGCATCGCCAGAGACGCCAGCGCGGACGGCGCTCAGCCTGAGGGCAGTACCGATGCGCGGTGGCGTGGTCTTCGGAGTGGGAGGAAGCCTGTGAAGAAGCAGACAGCGCAGTGGGCGTGGTTGGTGCTCGTCGCGGGCTGTGGGGCGGGGAGTCTGCCGTATCCGGTGCCGCCGAAGGACGCGGGGGTCGATGCGGTGAGCGACCTCGGGGTACGGGACGCGACAGCGACGGACCGGGGGCCGTTGGACGTTTCGCGCTTCGACGTGGGCGATGCGGGTCTCCCAGCGGACCTTGGCGTGTCCGACGCGGGGAGCGACGTCGTCGAGGCGGGCTCGATGCTCGAAGGGCCTGCGTGCGAGATGGCGCTGGCGCTGGCCAGTTCGCGGATGGTGATCGAGGGTCTTACTGCGGCGCGGGACTTCGTCTTCGATGGGCACGGCGGCGTGGCCGTGGCGCAGGGCGCGACGGTGGTGCTGCGTCGGGCGGGGGACAGTTCACCCATCACGATGGTGATGAGCGGCGAGGTGGTCGCGCTGCGCTTCACGCGCAACTCGGGTCTTGTGCTGGCGGTGCTCAACGAAACGGATTCCGGGACGAGCAGCGGGGCGATCTACCGGGTGGCCCCGGGGGCGACGACGGCGGAGTTGCGCCATGCTGGGCTGCGCCGTCCGGGCGGCCTCGCCATCGATTCAGCGGACCGCATCTGGTTCAGTGACACCACAGCGAACACCGTCTACCGGTTGTCTGCAGACGCCGACGCCGACGCCGGAGCGGAGACGATGGTGACGAGCGTGCCGAGTCCTACGCAGTTGCTCATCGATGCGGAGGGCAGATTCCTGTTCGTGGCGCGATCGGACACGAACACGGTGATGCGCGTCGCGATGGCGAGCAGCGACGCTGGCAGCGACGGCGGAACGGTCGGCCCGGCGATGCCCTTCGTCGGTGGGTTCAGTCGCGTATCGGGGCTCGCGCAGGACGAGTGCGGCAACGTGTTCGTGGCCGACGAGATCGTAGATCGCATCTGGCGGGTGCCCATTCTCGCGGGAGCTGCCGTTCTGGTGGTGACGGACGTGCGCGGCCCGCGTTCGTTGATGTTTGGCGTTGGCGATCCCTTCGGCCCGCGCGAGCTTTACGCGATCTCGACGACGGATGGCACCCTACGCGCGGCCAACCTGGTGGCTCGCGGGGTTCCACTCGCGGTGCCCGCTCGCTGAGGCCGTCCTGCGCGTCGATGCAGCGACGCAAGACCGACGCGCGACGGGCTTGGTTTGGTGGGTGTCGGGAGGATCCTCGGCGGAAGTGCCAGGTGATTGCCGAGGCGGGGTTGTGTGGTAGTCGGCGGGGGAGGACGCCGGTGAAAAACCATATGAAGAAGACGGTAGGAAAGTGGGGGTGGCTGGTGCTGGTCGCGGGCTGCGGAGGGGATCCTTTGCGGGCTGCGGACGTGGGGACGACGAGCGAAGTGGACGTCGCGCGGTCCGACAGCGGCGATGGGGTGGACGCCACGTTGATGGACACTCCTTCGCTGGATGCGGCGTCCGGGGACACGGCGGTCGTCGATGCGGGGTCG
>CANJUR010000008.1 GCA_947477565.1 Deltaproteobacteria bacterium | reverse complement strand
GGTGCGGGGCGGCCCCGGGGTGATCTGCACCGAGTGGCCCGCGTGGGTTCCATTGAGGATCGTCAGGTGGAGGATCATGGGACGCCTTGTGCGGAGATGTTGGGGATGAATCGAGCCGTAGAAGTCGGGCTGCTCCGAGCGGTAGCCGTGTGAGATCTCGCCGTGCGTGCGTCAATACTCGAGGGTCCCGGGTCGGGCTCGCGCTGGGTAGTAGTGATTTCTCACGATGCGTGGGGAGCAAGTTCTTGAAGCTGTCGATCATGCTGTGCCCGGGGGCCGTCGGTGGGCTCACGGCGCTCGTTCAGTGAGCGCCATGCTCCGCCTCGGGCACCTCACTCCTGACATCTTTGACGAGCGAGTGTGTCTCTTCGCTTTTCTCAGGGCCCAGGCGGTTGTTCTCAAGGGAAGCAGCGCGGTGGATGACCTGGTCAGCGACCGCCCGCGAGGATGAAGGCCGTCGCCCCAACGATTACGACCAGCAAAACACCGACCGTGAGGACGATCCAGGCGGGCTGGCCCGCGATGGTGCGGGGTGGCGCGCGTGAGGGCAGCATCTCCGAATCTCGCGGCGGTGCGCCCATCGCGAAGGGCGTGTTCATCGGAGGCAGTGGGAGCGTGTCGATCATTGTGGGGCCCATCGGGGGCATGACCTTCGAGCCGTGCGCTTGCCGACCGCCGTAGGGCGGAAAAGCGCCGGCTGGCATCGCTTCGATGGGGATGGCCTGGGTCGGCTCGACCGGTGGTGAGGACGGCGCAGCGGCCCCAAACGCATCGCCCGCGAAGGGGTCACCCGGGAAGGAGGGACGCGCGAACAGGTCGCCCGAGGCGTCGTTGAGGGCACCCGTGGGGGAGACGGATCCGTGGGGCGGAACCGTAGCCGACCGCACCATCATCATCTGATGGGTAGCGCGTTGGTCGGAGTTGCTTGCCTGCTCCGGCCGCGGCGCCGCGGGGATGAACCGCCTGGCGCGTGGGGGTGTCTTGAGGGTCGCCATGGCCTCCGGCGGAAGCCGGCGTTGGGCCTGCCGTTCGAGTTGTGCAAACGCCCCCGCCGTGTCGATGGCGCGGGTGGTGTTGCTCGTATCGGACCCCCGATCTTCCCCATCGGAGGACGGCGACGGTGGCTGCGTTGCCGCTCCGACTCCCTGAGCCATGACCTGAGTTCCGAGGGCGGGGTCAAGGTTTGAGTCGCCTTCGAAGGCCTCACCGAACAACCCGGCCGTGTTGCCGCGCGGTGCACCGGGGCTGCCGAACCCCCGCGACTCGAGCGAACCGATATCGAGGGCCATCGTGCTGTCTTGTCGGGCCTGAGGGTCGGGCGAAACTCGACCAAAGGCGTCCGAGCGGGAGGGGTCGATTCTCGCCGCTGATTCGCGGGGTGCCAACGCTCCCGGGGGCGCCACTGCCGCCATGGACTGCAACGTCGGCGCAGGGTTTACCGTTGGCGTAAAGACTGGCGCTGCTGGGCGCGGTGGTGTCGGCTCGGGGGTTGCTGGGTGCGGTTCGGGTCGGGCCGCACTCGGCGGCTTCGTCGATTCCTGTCGGCGCTCCGGGGCCTGCCAGCCGTCGATCACGGCGGCCGCGTGGGCGCTTCCTCCGGGGGCTGAGCGCACCAGGGAAGACGCGTCGCCCAGGGTCGTCGGCACCGGCGGCTCGCTCTCGTTGCCCGCGCTCGTCTGCCATTCGCCATCCGCCTGCCAGGCGTCGCGCAGGGCCCGCTGAAAGCGCTGCACGGAGGGAGTACGCTCTTTCGGGGACTGCTTCATCGCCGCGGCAATCACCTCCCAGACGCCCCGCGGGACGTCACCGCGGAGCACCACGAGACGGTCCATCGCCTGGGCGCGGCCTTCCTTGATGTATTGCCACCAGGTCTCGCGCCCCTCAGCCCTGGGAAGCGCAGAGAGCGAGAGCATTTCCACCAGGATCACCGCGAGGGCGAACACATCGGCGGTGGGCGGTTCGTTCCAGCGGCCGCCGTGCTGCTCGGGAGCCTGATATTCCCACCATGCTCCGATGGAGCCGGCGCTTGCGCCTGGTGAAAATGGTGCGAGCCCGAAGTCGCCCACCTTCACATGGTGCTGTCCCGGGCTTACACGGCGCAGCAGGATGCTACGAGGGGTGAGCGCCCGGTGCACCACAGGCTGCGGCGCGACCGCGTGGGCAAACTGCACCGCGTTGCAGACCTTGTCGAAGAGGCGCTGCACTACGGTGATCCCCGGGCGGGTGCCCGCCTGCCGATGGCCGCTCAGCCAGTTGGCGAGCGAGCGGCCCTCGAGGCGCTCGGTGACAAGGTAGAGGCGACCGTCGGTGTCGCCGCCGCCGCCGACCACGCCGAGGATGCCGGGGTTGCTCACCGGGCGCATCCGCGCGAGCAGCCCATCGAAGGCTTCGCGGGTCGCAAATCCGCCGGTGGAAGCAGCGCAGAGAAACTCCACCTGCACGGGCGAATCAGGTCTCTGCAGGTCGCGTGCGGCCCAGCACTCCCCGAGCCCCACGTCTGGGAGCGGCGCTTCGAGCTCGAAGCGTTGGGCGATGCGCTTTCCTCGGCTGACGGTGACTTCCACCCTGCGGGTGCTCCTGCAAAGAGTTCTAGGCGATGAAGCTGCGCTGATACGAAGGATCTTCGGTCGGCAGCGCGAACGGTGTCGGATGGAGCGGCTTGACGGTGTCTAGCATCACCGCGAGTTCGTTGGTGGCGCGTGCGCCGAGGCTGCCCTCGTAGGCCCCGGGATGGGGACCATGGGGAATTCCCATCGGATGGTAGGAGATGCTTCCCGCGCCGACGCCCCGACGCGAGGTGAAGTTGCCCCGCGAGTAGAACAGCACCTCGTCGCAATCGACGGAGCTATGGGGGTACGGGCAGGGGATGGATTCGGGGTGGAAATCGACCATGCGCGGGACGAAGCTGCACAGGAGCGCGCCGCGGGTGGCGAACGTGCCGTGCCAGGTGGGAGGAAGGTGCACGAGCCCCGCGCGAGGCTGGAAATTCAGTATCGGAAAGACGAACGGATACACAGATCCATCCCAACCCGCGACGTCGAGAATCGAATGGTCGAGCGTGAAGGAATGGAAGCGGTCGAGGCGCTTCACGACGACGGTGCGGATGCCCTCGTCGAGGGGTCCCGTGAAGGTGACCGGGCGGAAGTCGCGGTGGCAGTACGGCGCGTCCATTCGTAGCTGGCCGACCTCGTTGCGCCACTGCCTCGGGAGATGCAGGCCACCGCGGCACTCGGTCACAAACCAGTGTTGCGCGACCCCCGGAGTCAACACGATGCGGTGCGGGATCCCTCGCGGGATGACGACGTAATCGTCGGGACCGAAGGGGAGGTCACCCAGGATGGATCGCACTACGCCGCCGCCGGCATGCACGAAGATGCAGTCATCGCCGTCGCCGTTGACCACGTAGACCGGATCGTCGGCGTCGGGGAAGGCCACGGACAGCACCACGTCGTCGTTGAAAAGCAGCGGCGTGCGGGCATCGACAGCGGGGCCGCGACGCGGGCTCATCGACTGCGTCTGGTAGTGCCGCTTGCGCAACGGACCCGGCGGAACGGCCTCCGGTGCAGGCCACCCGTGGGGCGACTCGCTGGGCACGTGAGTGTGCGGTCGATGGAGGTGATACACGATGGTGTAAGGCCCCTCGAAGCCGTCGCGGGTGATGCACTCCTCGTGGCGCAACGCGCCGGAGGCATCCCGCGACGCGATGTGGTGCTTCGCCGGAACCTCGCCCCGAACGATCCGCTCAAGCATGACTGATGACCTCGATGGAAGGGTTCAGGGTTGGGCGTCGGGCTGCGCGTCGGGGTGCGAGGACCGGTACGCGTCGAGCGCCTGAAGTCTCGCCTCGACCCGGAGCAACGTCGGGCAATCCGTGAGTTCGACACCAAAGCGCCGACACGCATAGAGCTGCGGCACGAGGCCGCAGTCCGCCAGGGTCACCTCGTCGCCCACCAGAAACTCGCTGGCGGTGTGCAGCGCCTCGGCCTCGAGCGCGCGAATACCGCGACCGACGAAATGCCTCGTCCACGCGGCGGTGTCGCCCTTCAGATCATCGCGGACGTACCGCAGAAGCTCGAGGTTCTGTAGCGGCTGGATGCCCGCGTTTACGATCTCTGCAAGCTGACGAACCTTCGCGCGGACATATGGGTTCGCGGGCAAAAGCCGCGGGCCAGGAAACGCACCATCGAGGTACTCGATGATTGCGAGCGACTGACCGAGGCGGAGGGTCTCGCCGTCTTCGATCCACTCGAGCGTGGGAACCTGCTCCATCGGGTTGAGCGCGCGGTAGCTCTCGCTGTGCTGCTCCCCCCCATCCTTGAGCAGCGAGACGGCTACGTATTCATACGGGATGTTCTTGTAGGCGAGGGCGAAGCGAACCCGCCAGGAAGCCGAGCTGCGCCAGTAGTTGTAGAGCTTCACGCGCTCACCACCCGCTGTTGGATGTCCCCGAAGAGGTTGCGTCCGGCTGCGTCGCTCATGTGGATGCGCACCACCTGACCGTCCACCAGAAACGGCGTCGTGGCCTTGCCCGAGGCGAGCACCTCGCGGGTTCGCTGCTCGGCGAGGCACGAGAAGCCGCGGGCAGGATCTACGTTGGAGACGGTTCCGCTGCCGAGGATGGTGCCGGCGGTGAAGGCGCGGGACTTCGTGATGTGTGCGATGAGGTCGAAGAAGGAGAAGTGCATCTCCGGGCCCGCGTCGGTGTCGCCGACGAGCACACCGTCAAGCTCAGTCTGCAAACGCAGGTGCACCCGACCATCTCGCCATGCGTCGCCCAGTTCGTCGGGCGTGATCGCGAAGGGCGAGAACGCCGTCGAGGGCTTCGCACAGAAGAAGCCAAACCCCTTGGCGAGCTCGTCGGGGATGAGATTGCGCAGCGTGACGTCGTTGACCAGCATCAGCAGGCGCACGTACGGCGCAGCGTCGGAAGCGGCAGTCTGCGCGGGCGTGTCTCCCAGTACCACTGCGACCTCGGACTCGAAGTCGAGGCCCCACAGTGGGTTGAGCAGCGGCATCGGATCGCGCGGCCCGAGGAAGGTTCCAGAGCCGCCCTGGTAGATGAGCGGGTCGGTCTCGAGCGTCGGCGGCGGTTCGGCTCCGCGAGCCTTGCGCACAAGCCGGACGTGGTTGAGGTACGCCGACCCGTCGATCCATTCGTAGGCGCGGGGGAGGGGCGAGTGCAGAGCCGTCAGATCGAGCGGAAGCGCGTCCCCATCGCCTTCCGCGAGGGCCCTGAGCAGTGGCTCGCAGCGCTCCCAGTCATCGAGCGCAGCCTGCATGGTCGGGGAGACCGAGCGCGCCGATCGGTAGCTCGCTCCATCGGTCAGGACCACGATTAGCGCGCCGTCCCGGGTGCCATCTCGAAGTGTCGCGAGTCGCATCGTAGGCGAAGGCGCATACCACCATCGCGCGATCGCCAGCAACGGCCCCGCCGACGCTGTATGGTGCGCGGGCCGTGCGAGTACCGCTGCACATCAAGCTCGCCGTGAGCTATCTCCTGGTCGTCGGGCTCGTGCTCGTGCCGACCGCGATCTACCTCCAGACGTCTCTGCGCGAGGGACAGCGCCACGCCGTTCGCGTCGAGTTGCAGAGCGAGCTGCGCAACCTCACTCAGCGCCTCGACGCCTCGCCGCCGGAGCAACTCGTGGCGCGCATCGATGTGCTCTGCGGGGCGCTTCCGCTGCGGATGACCGTCGTCGAGCCGAGCGGGCGCGTGCTCTGTGACTCGCAGCACGCGGGCCTCGGCAACCACGGCGATCGGGAAGAGGTACGCGAGGCCTTCGCCAACGCCGAGGGCTCCGCTCTGCGGCTGTCCGCCACCACCGGCGAGCTGACCCTCTACGTAGCCCGGCGATTCCCCAGTCAAGGCCCGCCACGCGGGGTGATTCGCCTGTCGCGGCCGGTGTCTGCTGTCGATGCGGCGTCGGTGCAGGTCGCCGCCGTGGTGCGCCAGACCAGCGCCGTCGCGCTCACTGTCGCGGCGCTGCTCAGCCTGCTCGCAGCGCTCGTCGCGTCGCGCCCGCTGCGACACATGGCGCAGGCCGCGCGGTCGTTCTCCGAGGGCGACTTCGCGGCGGAGTTTCCGACTCCGAGCGACGACGAGATCGGCGAGGTGGCCCAGGCGCTCGAGCACCTCGCATCGCAGCTGCGCGGCAAGCTTCTCGCCTCCGGCGCCGACCGCAGCACCCTCTTCGCGCTGATGGACGAACTCCCGGTGGGGTTGATCCTGTACGGCACCGACCGGCGACCGACGCGGGTCAACGGACTCGCCCGGCGGCTGCTCGGTCTGCGCCCGCACGATGAGCAGGCCCGCTGCGCCGAGCTGCCCGAACTGCCCGGGTGCCGCGAGGCCGTCGATCGGGTCATCGAAGACGGCTTTACTCGCGAGGTAAGCCTGGCGCCGCTCTGGCTGGAAGGCGCTCCGTGCCTCGCGCGCTGGGTGGCCGCGTATGCGCCGGACGGTCAGCGATGCCCGGCGCTGGTGCTGCTCGACCTCGGGGTGGCGCACGACCTTGCGGCTGCGCGTGCTCTCCTCGGGAAGTGCGTGGAGGTGCTGCGCGACGTGGCCGCGGGTCGCGGTGCGGGGGCGACGGTGGCGCTTGCGGGCGAAACTGCGCGGGCCGCGGAGGCGACGCTGCCGGTGGGGCCGCCGACGCACACGGGGGTCGAGGTGGTGGCCATCGGCACGCTGCTTCGCGAGGCGCAGCAGGCGCTTTCGTCGCGGTTGGCCGCGGAATCGACGCGGCTTGATGCGAGCGGGGCGGACTTCGCCCTGGTCGTGGTGGAGATCGACGGGCGGGCGCGCCGCGCGGTGGAGGGGCTGCTCGCGTGGGCCCTCGAGGCACGCGATGGGGCGACGACGGTGCGAGTTCGGGTGCTCGTCGCGGACGGTGCCGCGAGGGTAATCGTGCGCGGTGCAGTGGGCGCGGCGTCGCCCAACGCGGGGCTGACGGAGTGGCTCGGGCCGATGGGCGGATCCGTGGGCGAGCGCGTCAACGAAGACCAGGTGGAGCGATGGGTGAGCCTGGCCCTCGCGTAAAGCGCGGGGAGCGAAAGGGGCTCGTGGTGCAGGGGGAGGTCCATGACCGCCTGCAGTTCGAGCTGAGGTTCAACTACCCGGTGGGCGAGCCCGGGCGTTGGCGCTTCGACGTGGACGCGTACTTTTTCGTGCCCCGCAACATTGGGCTCCACGCCGCCAACTATTCGCGCGAGCAGTTCTATTCGGACTTCACGGCGTACATGCGGGTCGATGCTCGGCCGCTGCCGCTCGACCAGCTCGCGGACGATACCAACCGCGCGTCGCCGCTCTTCCAGGTGGCCGAGGTGCTGCGGCGATTGCGCGCCTCCGAGCGGGTGCCCACGCGGCCGGTGCAGGTGCACGCGAGGCTCTACGCCAACTTGTTTGTCTCGGCGATGAAGTCCGAGCTGCGGCGCTGGGAGAAGCGCCTGCAGCGTCGGCTGCGCAGCGACACCCTCGACCGACGCGGCCGCGGGGCGACGCTCTTTCCGAAGGCGTCAGACGCTCCGCAGCCGCAGCTCGACCCCGATGGACGGCTCGAGTTGATGCTCGAAGAGGCGCTCGGGCGCGTGAGCCGTGCGCTGCGCCGGTACCGCGAGGTGCGCGCGGGCTGGTGGCCCTTCGAGCGGCTCTGCCATCAGTCGGTTCCGCAGGCGATGCGGGCTGCGGATGAGTACATGAGCCTCGCGCTCGAGGAGCGCCTCGCAGTGCTCGCGGGGGCGGCGGAGTCTGCGCGCGACGGGACGGGGTTCGTCGCACGGGTACAACTGCGGGCCCGAACGCTGGCCCGGGAGGAGGCGGAATACCGGGCCAGGTATGGCTATCTGGTGCTGGACGGCCGCGCGCTCGTCGAGGACGCGCTGGCGCTGCGGGCGCGAAGTTCGGCGCCCGCGGGGGAGCACTTCACCTGGCGCTCCTCGGCGCTAAAGAAAAACGTCCAACAGGCGCTCTACCTGGACCTTCGCGGCTCTCGCGCGGACACCTTCGTGCGCAACGCCGTGGCGGCGACGGGCGCGGCCCTCGCGTCGATCTGGGCGCTGGCGACGCAGGTTCCGACGCAGATCGCGGGGCTCCCGACGCAGACGCGGCTCTTCCTCTTCTCCGCGGCGGTGCTCGCCTACGTGATGAAGGACCGCATCAAAAACCTCACCGGCGAGTACCTCCTGCGCCGCGCGCGGGTGTTCGACCACACCTCGGTGGTGCACGGCCCGACGCTCGTGGAGATGGGCCTCGGCGACCTGGGCGCGCGCACCGCGGAGGCAGTGCGCTTCGTCGATCGCGACACGTTGCCTGTGGAGGTGAGCGCGCGGCGCGAGGACGACGACCCGCGGCGCGTGGGGCCCAACCCCGAGGAGGTGATTCACTACCGCAAGCGGCTGGAGGTCGACAGCGAGGGTGCGAAGGCGCTGCCCGAGGGCTACCGCATCAGGGACATCCTGCGGGTCAATGTGCGGCACTTCCTGCTGCGCCTCGACGATCCGAAAGACCGGGTCACGTACTTCGACGTCGGCCGCGGGTGGTTCGAGGTGCGCGACCTGCCGCGCGTCTATCACGTGCACGTGCTGGTTCGGGTGCGGCAGCTCGGTCCGAGCGGCGTCGCAGCGGAGGAGCTCGCTCACCTGCGCCTCGTGCTCGACAAGGACGGCATCGTGCGCGCCGAAACTGTCTAGTGGTCTAGTGCGCGTCGTCCGGCGTCTGGATGCCGCGCTCCCGTAACCACTTACGGAAGTCGTCCTTGTCGATGGACTTCTCCAGGCCGGCCAGAGGCTCGATGGAGTCGTTGTCCACCAGCGCCTTGAGGGCGTCGTCCATCGCGATCATCCCTTCCTTCTTGCCCAACTTGATGAGCCCGGAGATCTGGTTCGATTTGCCGTCGCGGATCATCGAGGCCATCGCGTTGCTGCCGAAGAGAATCTCTACCGCCGCGCACCGACCGCCCTTCTTCTTGCGCAGAAGTTGTTGCGCCACGACGCCTTTGAGCACCGACGCGAGCGTGCCTCGCACGCCAGGCTGACGGTCCGCCGGGAAGACGTTGACCACGCGGTCGATGGTCTTCGCCGCGGAGTTGGTGTGCAGCGTGCCGAAGACGAGCACGCCCGTCTCCGCGGCGGTGAGGGCCATGGAGATCGTCTCGAGGTCCCGCATCTCGCCGACCAGAATGGCATCCGGGTCTTCGCGCACTGCAGCCCTCAGCGCGGCGGAGAAGCTCTTCGAGTGCGGACCGATCTCGCGCTGGGACATCAGCGATTTCTTGTTCGGGTGCACGAACTCGATCGGGTCTTCGATGGTGACGAAGTGCATCTGCCGGTTGGAGTTCATCTCGTTGATGATCGCCGACAAGGTGGTGCTCTTCCCCGATCCTGTCGGCCCCGTGACCAGCACCAGCCCGGAGCGCAGATGCACGATCTTTCGGATCGACTCCGGCAGCCCGAGCTGCGCCACGGTCAACAGCTTCGTCGGGATGATTCGCAGCACCGCTGCGTCGCCGCGCTCCTGCCGGAATAGGTTCACGCGGAAGCGCGAGAGGCCGGGCACTTCGTACGCGAAGTCGATGTCGCCGGTTTCGAGAAACTCGTGCCACAGGTGCGCCGGCGCGATCGGCTCAAGCAACTGCACGTAGTCCGTGCGGTCGAGCGTGCGGTAGCGAATCGGCTCCATCCGCCCGCTCAGGCGGAAAATCGGCGGGCGTCCAACGGAGAGGTGCAGGTCGCTCGCGCCGCGGTCGTTCATCAGGCGCAGAAATCGGTCGATGCGGTTTTGCCCTGGCGTCCCGGGTGGAATCATCGACAGCACAGGCTTCACCGCGACCGTCGGCGCGACCGGGGCGGGCTGCTCGACTGGGGCGGGCTCACTTCGCTGCGCATGGACAGTCGGCGGAGCGTGCGGTTGAAGCATCGGAGCGACGTCACGCGACGCATCGTGTTCTGGCGGCGCAGGCATCGTGGGGGCGGCGGAGGGCCGTCCGCGCTGAAGGCTCGCGGGGTCCGGGGCGCGTGTCGGCGGAGGCGTGACCGCGGGCGAACTCGGGCGCGAACGCGAGACGAAGACCTCCTCGACGATGGGGGCGGCGCGGCGGCCGACCGCGGATGGCTCGGCGCGAACTTCGCGGATGCCGCCTACGCGCTCCGTACGCACCGGCGCGGCGCGCTCGCTGCGCAGGCCGACGGTTTCCTCACGGATGCCGCCGAGGCGCTCCGTACGCACCGGCGCGGCGCGCTCGCCCCGCACGCTGACGGTCTCCTCTCGGATGCCGACGAGGCGCTCGGTGCGCACAGGTCCGAGGCGCTCTTCGCGGACTCCGCCGAGGCGCTCCTCTCGCACGGGTACGACGCGCTCTTCTCGCACGGGCGGCCGTTTGCTCGGTCGATCTACGGGGTCTCGATCGCTGCTCATTCCTACGCTCCTGCGGTGAGACGCGCCTCGAAGGCCTCTTTGCGCTCTGCCCGTCCGTACGCGAACTCTGCCGTGATGAGACCCGCTTCGAGCAGGTCTTCGAGGCTCTGGTCGAGGGTCATCATTCCCGACGCCCGGTTGATCTGCATGAGGCTCGGAAGCTGGAAGGTCTTGTGCTCCCGGATCATCGTCCCGACGTTCATGATGCCCTTCAGCACTTCGTAGACTGCCACGCGTCCTTTGCCGTCGGCGCGAGGCGCGAGGCTCTGGGACACCACGTATTTCAGGCTTTCGGAGAGTCCCATGCGCACCTGCGCTTGCTCGTCCGGAGGGAAGCTCTCGATCAGCCGGTCGATGGTCGCGACCGCGCTGGTCGTGTGCATCGTCGCGATCACGAGGTGGCCCGTCTCCGCCGCGGTCATTGCCATGCGAATGGTCTCCACGTCACGCATCTCGCCCACCATGATGACGTCCGGGTCTTCGCGTAGCGCAGCGCGCAAGGCGCGGGCGAAGCTCCCGGTGTGCCGCCCCACCTCGCGCTGATTGACCAGCGATGACTTCGCGATGTGCACGAACTCGATCGGGTCTTCGAGCGTGATGATGTGGTCGCTCTTGGTCTCGTTGATCAGGTTGATGATCGCCGCGAGCGTGGTGCTCTTCCCGCCGCCCGCGGGTCCGGTCACGAGAATCAAGCCCTGGTGGAAATCGAGCAGTTCGGTGAGCTGCCCGGGCAGTCGGAGATCACGGAAGGTCGGCGGGATGTTGGGGATGCAGCGGAAGGCCGCGCACATGCCCTTTCGCTGGCGAAACGCGTTGGCCCGGTAGCGGCCGACCCCGGGCACGGAATGGCAGAAGTCGACCTCTCCTTCGGCCTCGAGGATTTGCAGGCGGACAGGGTCGATGATGCCAGTGATGAGTTCCTCGCAGCGGGCGGCGTCCATCGGGGCCTGGTCGAGGCGCTCGATCACTCCCGCGACGCGGATGTACGGCGGCTCATCGACGGTGATGTGTACGTCCGAGGCGCCGCGCTCGCGGGCCAGCGCGAGCAACTTGTCGAGCGCGTCGTCGATGCGGTCGCTGCGCACCGCCGCCGTTTGCTCGCGGCCCACGACGCCGCCCACCTCGCGGAACATCTCCGCCGCGCGGGTGCGCACCTCCTGGTCTGCGTCGCCCTCCATCACGCGCTGGAAGAGCTTGATCATCCGGTGGTCTTTGGAGCGCGCGCAGCCGCGAAGCACCTCGAGGCGCACCTCCGGCCGTTCGTCCTTGAGCAAATCAACGAGGGCCCGGAGTGCCGCTTCGCCGCCGATGGTGCCGAGCGCGTCGATGGCAGCCCAGCGCGCGTCCGGGTCGTCGAGGGCCTTTACGAGGTGCGGCACCACGCGCTCGTCCTTGAGCTTGCCGAGGGTCTCGCACGCGGTGATGCGTAGCCACCAGTCCTCGTCCGACAGCAGCTTCACCACCGGACCGATGAGCCGCGGGTCTTCGAAGTGTTCCGCGAGCACCAGGGCCTGCATGCGCACCTCCTCGTCGGGGTGCTCGAGCAGGTTCACCGCGGGGCGCAGCACATCGTCGCCGAAGGTCTTGAGGGTGTTGAGAATGCGTGTACGCAGCCAGCCCACCATCGTGCGCGACTGCTGCAGGATGTCCGTCAGCACCTCCTCGGGCTTGCCCGTCGAGAGCAGGATCTCCACGGCGATGCGCCGAATGGCATCCTCGCCCTCCGCGAGGAGTCGATGGAGTTTCGGCTGCAGCGCCGCCGGGTCCGCGCGCCCGGCGTTCTGGATCGCCATCAGCGCGTGTGCCCGCACGGCGGCGTTGTCCTGGGCGAAGCGCTCCAACATCATGTCGGTGACATCGCCGCGGGGCTTCGCGAGGCCGGCGAGCGCTTCGATGACCCGCTCGCGCAGGCGGTCGTCGGTGTCGCTCGAGTACGGCATCAGTTCATCGACGATGTTGTCGATCCCCTGGTCGGCCACGAGGCGCTGGAGCGCCGTGACCCGCAGCAGCGACGGCGCCTCTTTCAGTGCACGGCGGGCGAAATCGAGGCGGTCCTTGGAGGGGAGTTCGAGCGCGGTCTCCCATCCCACGCGCTGGCGCATCGAGTTGGGGTCACGGAGCAGTTCATCGATGGCGGGCGTCACCATCTGCGGGGGGAGCCGCGCGATCACGCGCTGCGCGAAGGCCTTCGCCGCGGGGTGCTGGCTCTGCAGTTCGCTGAAGAGCAGCGCGATGGCCCTGGGGTCGGCACGGCTCACGAACATCGACGCCGCGGCCTGGCGCACTGTGGCGTCGCTCAACCAGAGCAGTGGGATAAGTTCCGAGGCCTTGACCGAGGTGTCGTCCCGCAACACCCCAAGGGCGGCGAGCTTCTCCTCTTCGGTGCGCCATTGCGCTTCTTTGACCTTCTGGAGCGGCGAGCGAGACGAACCGAACAGCGCCATCAGACCTCCACGACGCTCTCTCTCCCGCGACCAGCGGGAGATGAACGGCGCACGCTACGGTCGGAGTATTGACCAGAGATCGCCCACGGTGGTCCGAAACTTCACCGCGCCGTCAGGATCTGGCCGTCGGAGCCCATGGGGTGTCATAGCGAACGACGATGACACTCGCGAACCATATCGAATCGTTTTGCGAGTGGCTCACCCACGAGCGCCGCGCATCGCCGCTCACGGTGGAGCACTACCGCCGTGACCTCGATGCCCTGGAGGCGTACGCGCGGTTGCACCGCGGGGAGGAGGTGGACCTCGATGGCATCGACCTGACGGTGCTTCGTGGGTGGCTGGCGGAGCGCTCGAAGGCTCGGGTGAGCGCGACCCTTGCGCGCAACGTCTCCTCGGTGAAGAGCTTCTTCCGCTACGCGCGCGGCCTGGGGTGGCGCGGCGAAGACCCGACTTCGCGGCTGGCGGCGCCGAAGGTGCGCCGTCGCCTTGAGCGACCGATGTCGGTCACCGATGCGGGGCGCATGATGGACTCGCCGACTTCGACCCCGGAGGCCCCGATGAAGGCCGGTGCGGCGGGCGCGCGGCAGGTGCTGACGATGAAGCGCGACCGGGCCCTGCTGGAGTTGCTGTATGGCAGCGGGTTGCGGGTGAGCGAGGTCGCCGGGATGGACCTCGGGGACCTCCAGGGGACCACCGCGCGGGTGCGCGGCAAGGGCAACAAGGAGCGGGTGGTTCCGCTCGGGCGCATCTGCGTAGAGGCGCTGGACGCCTGGCGGGCCGTGCGTGCGGGACTCACCGACGTGCGCACCGGGACCCAGGATCCGCGCGCGATCTTCGTGGGCCGCACGGGCAAGCGTCTCGGCGTGCGCCAGGTGCAGCTACTGGTAAAGGAGTACGGCGCCCTCGCGACGGGCACCCACGCGGTGCACCCGCACATGCTGCGGCACGCCTGCGCGACGCACTTGCTCGACGGCGGCGCCGATTTGCGGGCGATTCAGGAGATTCTCGGGCACGTGAGCCTCTCGACCACCCAGCGCTACACCCAGGTCTCGATGGACCAGTTGATGAAGGTCTATGACGGCGCGCATCCGCTGGCCCGCGAGAAACTCGCCCCGGATCCGTTGTCAGCGACGACAGTTGCCCAGGGTGATCCGATGAAAGCTTATTCCCCGGCTGGATCGGGTCGCGACGCCCACCGCGTCGGCTGAGACCGCGAGGGTCGGCTGCGTGGCGACGCCCTCGACGCCCCGCAGCGTCACCGGCTCGCGCTGCGGTGTGCCTTCCTCATCGAGCACTGCGACGGCCACACGGCGATCGCCCTCGCGCTCGGATTCCCAGGCCATGACAAGCGTACCGTCGTTGACGGAGACGAGCGCCGGGGCCGAGGAGACGTCGCTGTCGATGCCGATGCGACGCGCCTCGCCCATCGCGTTGCCGTGCGCGCTCACCCAGCGGAAAAAGAGCTGCCGCTCGCCGTCGCGCAGCTCGCTCCAGGCGAGGCCGTAGCGCTGGCCGTTCCAGGCGATGGCGAAGCGGCGCTCGTTGCTCACGTCGCCGATGCGGGTGTCGGTCATGCGTTGCACGCTGCCGTGCATCCGGCCGACGGCATCGAGGCGCGCCAGTTCGATGCCGAACACCTCGCGCCCCGCGGTCACGTACGCCGCGGCCCACTCACGGCCCGTCCAGGTGAGCTCCGTCGGGCCCAGCGCTAGCGAGCTGTTACGCATCAAGGTAAGCGGTGCGCTCGGGCGGTCCCACTGGTCGAGCACCTCACCGTAGAGACTCCAGCGCTGATCGGCGTCGCGCGCGGTCCAGACGAGGCCCGTTGCGTTGCTGCTGGTGGCGACCGCTGGATCGAGGTCGAGACGATCGCCGCGGGTCATGCGCCAGGGGCGGCCGACGGCGCTGCCGCGGCTTGTGACGCGTGCCTGGTAGATGTCCCCGACCTCGCGCAGGCCGCCGGTAAAGAAGACCGACCATCCGGTGCGGTTCCAGCAGACGGCGGGGGCGCTGGCGTAGGTGCGGCGCTCGCTCACCCGGAGCGGCGGGCGCGGGCGGCGTCCGTCCGCGTCCAGGCGCGCGAAGAACACCGCGGGCTCGTCGTCGATGACCTCGGACCACACCACCGCCCAGTGCTCGCCGTTCCAGGCGATGCGCATCCGGCCAGGGTCGGCGCCGCGGGAGACCTCCGCCGGGGCGTCCGCGCGCAGGGCGCAGCGCCGGGTTCCGCCGTCGATGAGCGGGACGTCCGGGGGCTCAACCTGCGGGCGTCGGCGGGGTGGGGCAGGCATCTCGCAGCCCGCGACGAGCAGTGCCAGAGCGATGATTCCGAAGCGCACGGGGCTAACGACCACGGCGGTGCTGCGGGACAAATCCAGGGACATGGGTGACGCACGCACCGAGACAGATCGAGAGACCGAGCACGTACAGCCAGAGCAGGACGGCGAAGAAGGCCGTCGCGGCGCCGTACCCGCCGCCGAGGAGTGGGATGAGGGAGAACCACCCGCTGAGCACCGCCGAGGCCAGGGTGGCGAGCACGCCGCCGAAGGTGGCACCGACGAGCGAGAGCCCCCGTGGGGGAGCGTCGATGGTGCCGTGGCGGTAGTAGATCATACAGAGGGTGGTAAAGCTGGAAGCCACCAGCGGCAGGCGAAACCACCGGGAAGTGAGCGGTTCAAAGACTCCGAAGGGTAGGCCCGAGAGGCGGCCGAGGAAGGCGCCGACGCTCGGGCCCAGGCTCACGGCGACGGAGGCCACCGCGAGGGCGAGGGCTACCGCGAGGCCGAGAAGCACGGCCCGCAACCGGCGGCGCCACCACGCGCGAGGGTCTCGGCGGCCGATGATCTCGAGCGCGGAGACGACGGCGTCGGAGGCGGAGGAGAGGGTCCAGACGAGGCCGAGGAGGGAGAGCGCGACAAGCAGTGGGTTGCCCGCGCGCTTCAACTGCGTAGCGATGTCGTCGAGAAACGGGGCGGACACGCTCGGGACGATGGCGCGCGCGAGAGCGTCGAGGCCGCGGCGGAAGGTGTCGTTGCGCAGCGTCGATAGGGCCGTGAGTGCGAGGGAGAGCAGCGGGCCGATCGCAAAGATGGCGCTAAACGCGAAGCTCGCGGCGAGCGTAGGGACGTCTGCGCGGAGGGCGAGGGCGAGAAACGCGCGGACGAGCTCGCGCCCGCTCGGCGTGACCGTCGCGAGGCTGCGGGAGGCTCGGGCCTTCACTCGGACGCGCATCGGGGAGCGGAGTATCGCGGAGCGGTTGAGGTCATGTGTATAAACGCACGCATGCCCTTCCGAGAGCGTTTTGTGTGGATCTGTACCAATCGGCGCGCCGACGATAATCCTCGGGGATCGTGCGCGGCCAAGGGGTCCGAGGCGATGGTGGAAGAACTCAAGCGCGCGAGCAGGGTCGCGGGGCAGGGGGCGCGCGTGCGGGTGATGGCGTCGAGTTGCATCGACCACTGCGAGCATGGGGTGATCGCCGCGGTGATGCCCGACGGGGTGCTGCTCGGTCAGCTCAGCGCGGCGGACGTCCCGGCGCTCGTGCGCGGCCTCGACACGGCGGGCGGGGTGCTCGCCGAGCCGTCGCTCGCGGGCCGTCAGCTCACCGCGGAGAACACTTCGCCCGAGGTGGTGACCCGGCTTCGAAAGGGCTGAGCGATGCCCCCGTCGGTGATCGTGCATGGCGGTGCTGGCAACGTGGCACCCGAGCGCCGCGCGAAGCACGTCGCGGGCTGTGAGCGAGCGGTGGCTGCTGCCCTGGAGGTGCTGCGGGCGGGCGGTCGCGCTCTCGATGCTGCGCAGCGGGCGGTGGAGGTACTGGAAGACGATCCGCTCTTCAACGCAGGGTGGGGGTCTTGCTTGAACGAGGACGGCGGGGTCGAGCTCGACGCGGCGCTGATGGACGGCGATGGGCTGCGATACGGAGCAGTGTGCGCGATGCCGTCGGTGCGACACCCGATCGCGGTGGCGCGCGCGGTCATGGAAGAGGGTCGCCACGCGATCTACGCGGGGGAGGGTGCGTTGCGCTTCGCGGAGGCGCGGGGCTTCGCTCGGGTGCCAGACGCGGAGTTGATTACCGAGCAGGCGCGGGAGCGCTGGGAGGCCGTGCGGGCGGGCCGCGCGGAGGCCGGCTGGTCCGGCGGAACCGTCGGCGCAGTGGCCTTCGATGGCACCCACGTGGCCGCGGCGACGAGCACCGGCGGCATGATGGACAAGCGTCGCGGGCGCGTCGGCGATTCCCCTCTGCCGGGTGCCGGAACGTACGCCGACGACCTCGCAGGCGGGGTCAGCGCGACGGGGCACGGCGAGAAGATCTTGCGGGTGGGGGTAGGGTTTCTGGTGGTGGCGGCGCTGCGGGGCGGGGCCGATCCGATGGCGGCAGCAGAGCAGGCGATCGCGACGCTGGCCGCGCGGGTTGAGGGCACCGGCGGGGTGATCGCGCTCGATTGCGCCGGGCGTCCGGGGCGGGCGAACAACACCGAGACGATGATCTGGGCGTGGGGCTCGACGGACGGCGCACGGGAGTCGGGCTGGTGAGCCGCACGATGGTTCCGGTGTGCGCGCTCGCGTGGATGGCGGCGTGCGCGTCGGCGCCGCGCCCCGGGGCCGTTGCGACGACGGCAGCGACGACGCAGACCGCTGAGTGCGCTGGCCTCGCGGCGGTTCTCGACGGCGCGCGCACGGACGCGTCGGTGTTGCGGGCGATGGGAGTCGAGCTTCACGACGCCGCTGGCGAGCGCACCATCACCGGGGAAGTCGCAACTGACGAGCGGGTGAGCGAGGTCGTCGCGCTCGGCTGCGTGGGTGACTCCGCGCTCGGTGTCGTGCGCACTGACTGCGGCAACGTGACGCTCATCGGGTTCGCCGCGCACCACGGGGAATGGACGCCGCGGGCGCATCTCGCGCTCGTTGAAGCGGGTCTGCCGGGTCGTTGCGTGCGTGCTGTTTCACAGGTCACGCCGGTCGCGCTGACGACCCTCGAGCCGCGGGAGTTCGCGGTGGAGACCGAGGTCGCGAGCGACGACGGAGACGAAGGGAGCGGGCGCACGCTGCGGCTGGCATGGCTTGGCTCGGCGGGCGACCTGCGCTGGTACGCAGGCACCGTGCATCTCGGATCATTTGACGAGAGAACCGGCGCGGCGACGCAGGGGCGCTGGGACGTCATCGAAGAGTTGCCGGTGCCGCGCGACCTGTACATCGAGCAGCGTCCGATTCACGGCGGCCTCGCGGGCGAGCCCATCGGAAGTGAGATCCGGCGGGAGACCTGGAGGTTGCAGGATGGCGCGCTGCGACGCGTGGACGTGACCCACGAGCGAGTGGTGCCACCCGCGCCGCTTTCCCCCGCACCGTTACCACCGCCCCCGCCACTGTCTTTTCCTAAGACCTGACGCGCGTCGCTCCAGGCTTACGGTTCCGCGGCGTGGTTGCTATACGCCTCGACCATGAACTTCCTTGCACTGCGGCGCGTCGCGCCGTGGCTCCTCTCACTCGCTGCCGTGGGATGCGGCAGCGGTGTCGACGGTGCTCCCTCGCAGGATGCCTCGGCGCTCGTTTCCGATGCGTCTGCGGCGCGCGACGGAGCGATGGCGACCGCCGACCTCGCTGGCCCGTTGCCGTGCTCCACCGCGGGCACCGGTCGCCTCCGGGTGTCGCTCGGGCTCGACCCGGCGCTCGCGGCGCGCAGCCCTGAAGTGTGGCTGCTCGTGCGGTGCGGCCAGGTCGTCGGCTCCGAGCGCGTGCTTCGTTGGGATCGCACCGCCACGCAGACCATCGACGCGCTCGGCCCGGGAACCTACGAAGTGATTGGTTCTTCTTTCGTGGCACCGTGGTCGTCTTCGACGCGGGTGATGCTCGCGGACAGCGCGACCGCCGCTGTGTCTGTCACCCTCCCATCGGCGCCGCCGGTCCTGGCCCAACTCCGCAGCGCATCCGGTGCGCCCGGCGCTCCCGGGCTGTGGCGCGCATCGGTGCCCCTGGCGAGCGGCGGCACCACGGCCTCCTTAGCGTCTCTCGAGGTCGAGGTGCGACCGTACGTGAGCGGTCCCCCGGTTGCGGGCGACGCGCCGTTTGTGTCCGTGAACGCGGTGGTGCGCAACCCATGCGCCAACGATGCGTGCCCGCCGTACCGTCTGCGAGCGCTCGAGATTCGGACGCGCGCGGGGGACGGCCCTACCGGTCTGCAGGGCTTCTTATTTCCTGACGATGAGCGTCTGGGTGCAGGGGAGAGCAAGTCGGTTCCGCAGCCGATGGTGGTTCGCGGGGCGATGCCCGACGACCTCCACGGCATCGAGTTGGTGCTTTACGGAGATATCGAGCGGCCCGGGACGCCGTAACCGCGCTGGACAGTGATCGACGCTCGGAGCACGGTCCACAAACCATGGCAGACCCCATCTCTCGAAGCCTGCACGAGCGCGCCCTCCGACGAATCCCTGGTGGCGTGAACTCTCCTGTCCGAGCGTTTCGCGCTGTCGGAGGTGATCCTGTTTACGTGGCGCGCGCGGAGGGGCCGTACCTCTGGGGCGCTGACGGCACGCGCTACATCGACTACGTCGGCTCCTGGGGGCCGATGGTGCTCGGCCACGCGCACCCGGCGATCCTGCGAGTGATCACCGAGGCGGCGGCGATGGGCACCAGTTACGGTGCGCCGACGGAGCGCGAGGTGCTCTTCGCGGAGGCCCTCTGCGAGGCGGTCCCGTCGATGGAGAAGGTCCGCCTATGCTCGAGCGGAACCGAGGCGTGCATGAGCGCCTTGCGTCTCGCGCGGGGCTTCACCGGGCGCGACAAGGTTCTGAAGTTCGAGGGCTGCTACCACGGCCACGCGGACTTCCTGTTGGTGAAGGCGGGCAGCGGCGCGGCGACCTTCGGCGTGCCCGACAGCGCGGGCGTCCCGGCTGGGACGGCAGCCAACACCCTCGTCGCGCCCTACAACGACCTCGACGCCGTGAAGGCCCTCTTCGCCGCGCAGGGGAGCGAGATCGCCGCGGTGATCGTAGAGCCTGTGGTTGGCAACATGGGCTGCGTCCCGCCCGCGACGGGCTTCCTCGAAGGGCTGCGCGCGCTCTGCACCGAGTACGGTGCACTGCTGGTTCTCGACGAGGTGATGACCGGTTTCCGTCTGGCGCACGGCGGCGCGCAGGAGGTCTACGGAGTCACTCCCGATCTTACGACTCTTGGTAAGATTGTCGGTGGGGGCTTGCCCCTTGCGGCCTTCGGCGGTCGCGCAGAAATCATGGATCGCCTCGCCCCGCTTGGGCCTGTTTACCAGGCCGGGACGCTCAGTGGAAACCCCGTCGCCACTGCGGCGGGGCTCGCGACGCTGGCGCTGCTTGCGCCGGAGGTTTACGTGTCCCTCGAGCGCATCGGGGCGCGCCTCGAGACGGGCCTTCGCGAGGCGGCGCGGGCGGCGGGTGTGCCCGTGACGATTCAGCGGGTCGGAGCGATGTGGACGGTGTTCTTCTGCGACTGGCCCGTGCGCTCATGGGACGACGCGAAGCGCGCCGATACCAGGGCATTTGCCCGCTGGCACCAGGGAATGCTCCAGCGTGGGGTGTACCTCCCGCCGTCGCAGTGGGAGGCGGCGTTCCACTCCGTCACGCATGACGACGCGGTGCTCGACGCGACGCTGGCGGCGGCGGCGGCGGCGTTCAGCGAGGCGCGAGGGTGACACCGAACAGAGGGGGGGGCGATCGGTGGGGTTTGGCCGCGGGCTGTGTCATGGTCGGCCCGATGCAGATACGGCGTTCGACGGGCGACTCGTCTGGTCGGGGATGGTGGATCGGGGTCGTGCTGGCACTGGGCTGCGCGAATGAACCGCGGCGCTTCAGCGGCGACGGGGGGTTCTGGTCGAGCGATCTCGGCGGGCCCCGGGATGTGTCGAGCGACCTCGGCGACGACGCGGGCGACCTCGACGCTGGGCGCGATGCCGGGCACGACGCTGGGCGCGATGGGCCCTCCGAAGCCGCGTTAGACGCTGCGTTCGACGTGACCGACGCGCCCCGCGATGTCGTCGCGGAGTCCGCGGTTCTCGGCTGCCGCACCAACGCCGACTGCCCTTCGCCGGACCTCTATTGCAACGGCCCAGGCTGCGACGCCCTGGGCTTCTGCGTGCCGCGCCCTGCAGCGGAATCCTGCGCGCCGAACGACGCCGCCATCGACCTCGTCTGCGGCTGCGACGGAATGACCTATGGCGGCCTCTGTCGGCTTCAGCTTGAGGGCGTGCGTCTCGTTCGCTTCGGGCTCTGTCCTCGTGACTGAGAGCGCCCGATGCCCTCCGTGATCACCGCCTTCCGCGACCTCGACCGGCTACGGGAGATCGTCGCTGTTCTCTGGCGTCACGGCTTCGGCGAGGTGGTCCAGCGGCTTGGGCTCGACACGCTCCTGGTGTCTCGCGGCGCGGAGACGCAGGACCCACGCTCGCACTCCCTCGCGCAGCGCGTGCGCTTCGTACTGCAAGACCTCGGACCGTCCTTTGTGAAGCTCGGTCAGATCGCCTCGACGCGCGCCGACCTGCTGCCTCCGGAGGTCATTCTCGAACTGAAGATCTTACAAGACGATGTAAAACCGATCACCTGGGAGGCCGTTCGGCAGGAGATCGAGAACGATCTCGGCGGACTCGTGGGCGAGCTTTTCCTCTCCATCGACGAGCGCCCTTTGGCGAGCGCATCGATTGCGCAGGTGCACCGCGGGCGACTGGCTTCGGCGGCCGCGGGCCAGCCAGAGCACGACGTTGCCATCAAGGTGCAGCGCCCGGGCATCCAGGAGACCGTCGCCCGGGACATCGACCTGCTGTACTGGTTTGCCCGGGCGTTGGAGCGGGCTGTCCCGGAGTCCCGGCGGTATTCGCCGGTAAACCTCGTCGCGGAGTTTGATCGGAGCATCAAGGCTGAGCTCGATTTTCTTCAGGAGGCCGACCACGCTGAGCGCTTCGCCAAGAATTTCGAAGGTGACCGGCGGGTCCATTTCCCCGGGGTGTTTCGCTCGCACTCGGGCAAGCGTGTGTTGACGCTGGAGTTCCTCGACGGACGCAAGCTCAACGACGCCCTCGCGCAGGGCCTCGACGGTCGCACGCTCGCCCGGGCCAGCGTGCAGGCGGTCATCAAGATGATCTTCGAGGACGGCTTCTTCCACGCCGATCCGCACCCGGGAAACCTCGTGGTGCTGGGGCCCAACGACGCGCCGATGGTGGGCCTTCTCGACCTGGGCCTCGTCGGCCACCTCTCCGGGGCAACCCGAGACCGCGCGCTCGATCTGATGGTGGCAGCCGCGCGCGAGGACTACTCTGCCGTTGCAGACGCGCTCTATGCCCTCGGCAGACCGACGAGGAAGGTCGATATGGCGGCGTTTCGCTCCGACGTGGAGACGCTCGGACGCAAATACGTCGGCCGTCCGCTCGGCGAGATCGAGATCGCCGCGGTGGTGCGCGACCTGATCTGGGGTGCGATCAAACACGGCATCGATATGCCGTCGGACTTCCTGCTGGTGGGGCGCGCGCTTGTGACGCTGGAGGGCACCGCGCGCCAGATCGCGCCCGATCTTGACGTGTTCTCCGAGGCGAAGCCGCACCTCATCCGGCTGGTGGCGCAGCGGTACTCGCCCGACAAGCTCACCGGCGACCTCGTGCGCACGGCGCTCCGCATCAGCGGCATGGCGGGGCAGATGCCCGAGCAGGTTTCGGAGATCCTCGAAGACCTCCGCAAGGGGCACCTCACGCTCAAGACCGCCGACGCGCAGGCGCCGATCGCCTTCGATCGCCTGGGTCGGCGCATCTTCGCGAGCTTCCTCGTCGGGTCGCTGGTGCTCGGCGGATCGATGGTTCTCGCGGTGGGTCGGCACCCCTGGGTCGGCGTCGCGCTGTGGGTCGTCGCTGCACTCGGCGCGTCGGCGCACGCGCTTCTAGACTGGTGGCGCGCGCTCGGACTACGGCGCTGACCGGACGCTACTTCGCGTCGGTCAGCAGCTCGAAGGTGCACTCGTCACTGCGCGTCTCGATGACGTCCCGCGTCGGGAAGCGCTCACGATCGACAGGTTGAGGGCGGCCTCGGCGTGGTCGGCGTTGACATGTAGCTCGCTCGAAGCAGCGCCTTACTTTGGACAGATCTCTGCGGTCATGGGGGATGACCCCAGAGCCTCTGGCGGACATCCGCGAGGTCGTCGCGGCGGGCGATCACGCCGCGCAGAGGGCGCTCGGAGCCCACGTAGTGGTTGCACCCATCAAGCTTGTGCGCGCGGGAGAGCGCCTGATTCAGCGGGTCGGTCGGGGAGTGTCTCCGATTAGCGTCGGCGGGCCCCCGGGCGCGTGACCTCCGGGGTCGCCTCCCGAGCAGGCGACGCCGCGGGAATGGCCGCGGAGTCGGTGTCGGGTGGCACCGTGGTGCCGGGGCCGACGAGAGTGAGGTAGCGCCGGGCGGCCTCGACCTCCGGGCTGCGCGCGTGCGTCTCGAGCACCGCCTGGAACGCACCACGCGCCTCCGGCCGTTGATCCGTGCGGAGGTAGAGTTCGCCGAGTTGGAGGAGCGCGCGGGCTTCGAGCCCGGAGCCTTCGTAGTTACCGATGATGCCGAGGAGGCGGGTGATGGCCGCGGGGTAGCGCTCTCGGGTGACGTAGAACTCGGCGACGTAGAGTTCGTGGCGCGCGAGGAGCAAGCGGACTTCGCCGAGCAGGCGTCGCGCCTCTGGGAGTTCGGTGGCCTCGGGGTAGTCGCGGATGAAGCGGGCGAGGGCCCCTTCGGCATCGTGTACCGAGCTGAGATCACGCTCGAAGCTCGGAGGCACGAGGAACCAATCATCGGGCATCTGGGCGACGTAACAGCGCGCGATCATGAAGTGCGCGTGGACGGATTCGTCGGAGGAAGGGTGATACCGGAGCCAGGCACGGTAGGCCGCGAGCGCCTCGGTGTAGGTCTCCTGCCGGAAGAGGATATCGGCGAGGCGTAGCTCGGACATGGAGGCGTAGCGCGACGCGGAGAAGTCGTGCTGCACCGCGCGGAAGGCCTCTGTCGCCTCGGGCCATTCCTCGTCGCGGAAGCGATCCATCGCGTGCTCATAGGCCGCGTGCGCCTCGTCGCTGTAGTGCAAGGCGGCCCTGGGGCTCTGCGTCCCGGCGCAGGCGGGAACCACGGAGAGAAGTGCAAGTGCGAAGGGGAGGGCGCGGAGGCCAGACATCGCGCGGAAACTAGCCGAAGCCGCTCACGAACGGCAACCCCGCGCGGCGGATGCGCTACGGTGCGAACGAGCACGGCCAGAGCGACCGTGACAGTCCCGACAACGAGAGGCGCTGTGATGAACTCAACGATGGTCCGTGGTGCGATTTCGGCGATGGTGGTGATGGCGGGCGCGCTGGCGCTCGGTGGCTGTCTAGTGCGCGCCCGGGCGCAGCCCGTCTACGTGCAGCCTGGAAGGGTGGTGGTCGGAGCGAACTACCAGCAGCCGCAGCCCGTGTATCAGGCACAACCTGTTTACCAGGCGCAACCCGTGTACCAGGCGCAGCCCGTGTACCAGCGGCCCGTTTGCGGGCAGTGCGTTCAGGGGGTGGGCGAGGCCTGCAACGGGTGTGACGACAACTGCAATGGCATCGTCGATGAGGGTTGTCGCTAGCGATCCGTGAGCCGACAGGACGCGAAGAAGGGCCACACGAGCTTCGCCCAATTCGTCGGCATTCCGCGCTCCCCTCCATCGAATCACTCGGTCACCTGCATGTGACCGCGCGTTGTCATCAGATCGGGGAGAGCGCGAGAGTCCTCCCGAATTTTCAGGGAAAACAGCAATGCGATCATGATCTCGCGCATCAGGACGAGGTTCTGATTCCGGTTGAGTTCCGTGTAGCGAGCGCCTACCCAATCCATTTTTCACGCTGGCGTGATCGAAGTCGACGAACGGCAGCCAGCGGGAGGTCGGCGCCACGACGATGACGCCAAAGGTGTTCGCGATGGATTGGCGTTGGACTCGATCCACGCGCAGGGCCGTCGCGGTGGGTGCCGTGATCCGCGATCGACGGGAACATCGACCGGGTTGCCGCGATCGACCGAAACGTCGAAGCCGACGTCTCTGTCGACGGTGATCGGGGGAGTACCGCGGTTCAACCGGGGGTGGCCGCAACCTCCCGGGAGCAGCGCTCCCGGGAGTAGCCACCGAACGCGCGAACCACCTTCCCGATGCCACCGCCTATCTCCGCTGCGGGTTCACAATCGGACCCTGTGACCGTGCGCGCGGCGGTGTTATCGCAAGTGAGCGCCGACGCCTCGCTTCACCACGGAATCCCTCGCCTGCGCCGGGTCGGTGTCGCGATGATCGAGGGTGTAGTGCAGTCCGCGCGACTCCTTGCGGCACAGAGCGCTCGCGACGATGAGCTCTGCCACCGTAGCGATGTTGCGCAACTCGAGCATGTCGAGCGTGACGAGGTGGTTCCAGTAGTACTCGCGAATCTCCTCCTGGAGGAGCGCGATGCGCCGCGCCGCGCGCTGCAGTCGACGGTCGGAGCGCACGATGCCGACGTAGTTCCACATCAGCCGCCGGAGTTCATCCCAGTTTTGCGTGACGACCACTGCTTCGTCGCTCGGCGCAGCCTGGCCGGCGTCCCAATCTGGCACCTCCGGCCACGGGTCGTGCTTCGATTCCGCGTGGAGGAGATCCCCAGCGCGCCGCCCGAATACGAGGCCCTCGAGCAGTGAGTTGCTCGCGAGGCGGTTGGCGCCGTGGAGCCCCGTACAGGTGACCTCGCCGACGGCCCAGAGGCCAGGAATCGAGGTGCGTCCCCACGCGTCGGTGGTCACGCCGCCGCAGCAATAGTGCGCCGCCGGCACCACCGGAATCGGTCGCTCGGTCATGTCGACGCCGTAGCGGAGACACTCGGCGTGGATGTTCGGAAACCGCTGTCGCAGGAAGTCCGCCGTGTGGTGGGTCATATCGAGCCACACGCAGTCCTCGCCAGTGCGCTTCATCTCGTAGTCGATGGCGCGGGCCACCACATCGCGCGGCGCGAGGTCGGCCATCGGGTGGTGCTTCTTCATGAAGGCAGTGCCGTCTTCGAGGCGCAGCACGCCGCCTTCGCCCCGCAGCGCCTCGCTGATCAGGAAGCTCTTGGCCTGCGGGTGAAAGAGCACCGTGGGATGGAACTGGTAGAGCTCCATGTTCGCGATCTCGGCTCCTGCCCGGTAGGCCATGGCGATGCCGTCCCCGGTCGCGACGTCGGGGTTCGACGTGTACAGGTAGACCTTCCCGGCGCCGCCCGTGGCGAGCACCGTCTGCCGCGCGAGCACGGTGATGACCAGCGCCCGCTGGGTGTCGAGCACATAGGCCCCGGCGCACACGTCTGGCCCTCCAAACTTGGACAGCGTGATCAGATCGACGGCCATGTGGTGCTCGAAAAACCGGATGCGCGGGTGCGCCTCGGCGGCTTCGAGCAGTGCGCGCTCGACCTCGCGGCCGGTGATGTCCCCGGCGTGAACGACGCGGCGGGCCGTGTGGCCACCCTCGCGACCAAGCTCGAAATGACTCTGCCCATCCGCATCGATCGCGCGGGTGAATCGCGTGCCGAGCGCCACGAGGTCGGCGATGCGATCGGGCCCCTCGCGAACGCAGACCTCGACGATGTCGCGCTTGCACAACCCGGCGCCCGCCGTGAGGGTGTCGGTGATGTGGGCTTCGAAGGTGTCCGCAGGATCAAGCACCGCGGAGATGCCCCCCTGCGCCCAGGTAGTGTTGGCGTCGTTGCGGGCGCGCTTGGTGACGATCATCACGTCGCCGTCCTGCGCTGCGCGGAGCGCCAGGGTCAGACCGGCGATCCCACTCCCGAGAACCAGAAAGTCCGTTGTCTCTCGCATCGCTGATGTCCGAAGACCTTAGCTCTCAACGTCCCCACGCACCACGGCCCTTGGTTCGCCCATGCGCGGGGAGCTTCCGCCCCACCAGCGGCACTGGCCGAACCGCCTCATCGTTCGCTATCCTTCGATTACCTTGCGTCAGTCCGTCCTCACGTCCCTGCTGTCTTCGCTTCTCGCCATGGCCCCTTCGGCGTCCGCGCAGATCTGGATGTCCCGCAGCGCCGACGGATCACTGCACTTCACCAACGTGCCGGCCAACCGTCGCGCCAACGCGCGCGTGATCATTTCCTCCCCTGATCATCGCCCCCCGTCGGATGCCCCGTCGCAGGTCATCACGGCGCCCAACCTCCCGACCATCGGCCCGGAGGTGCGCGCCCAGTACGACGCTGCGCGCGGCGACGCCACCCGCTACAACCGCTACGACCCGTACATCCGCGAGGCAGCGCAGCTCTACCAGATTCCCGAGGCGCTCATTCGCGCGGTAATCAAGCAGGAAAGCGACTTCAACGCGTGGAGCGTCTCGTCGTCCGGCGCCCTCGGACTGATGCAGATGCTCCCATCCACGGCGCAAAGCATGACCGTCACAGACCCATTCGACGCGCGGCAGAACGTCCTCGGCGGAACGCGCTTCCTCCGGGTGCTCGCCAACACCTTCAACGGCGACCTCGTGCTCACCCTTGCCGCCTACAACGCCGGTAGCGGCGCGGTGATCCGCTACGGCGCGGTGCCCCCGTACGAGGAGACCCAGCACTATGTCCGTCAGGTGCTCCGGTACTACTACGAGTATCGCGCGCACTGACCGTGTATTCTCGGCTTGTGTTGCGATCCACCGTTCTGCTTCTCGGGCTCCTTTGTATCGTTCCTGCATCCGTATTCGCGCAGGACGCCTCCGTCGCGGCGACTCCCCCGTCGCGCTCCGCCAGCCCTTTTGATCAGAGCTTGCGCCGCGGATCGGAGGCCTTCCTGCGCCGCGAGTTCGACGTCGCGATGACGGCCTTCCGCGAGGCGGTGCAGCGGGAGCCGCGTTCGCCCATTCCATGGCTGCGCATGGCCTCCGTTTCGCGTGCGAGGAATGAAGCGGCGACGGCCATGGGCAACTACCGAGAGGCGCTCCGCCTGGCCATCGAGGGAAGCGCCGAAGCCGATCGCGCCCGCGCGCTGGTCGGCATTGCGGAACTCGACGAGGTTCAGGGACTCTGGCGCGAGGCCATCGGCGCGTGGGGGGTCGTCGCCGAGTTCGCCGATGCGCACGCCTCCGTGACGTCCGCGGTCGCGCCGCGATCCCGCATCGAGGCCATCCGACGGCGCGAGACGCTCGCCCGCGAGTACGCCCCGGTACGCGAGCGCATCGGGGAGCGGCTACGCGTCAACGCAGTCGGTCCCGCTGCCCCGACGACCGACGCGCCACCGTCCACGCTTCGGTGACCGTCGCGGTGGTGCCCCCTACCGGTCGCGCCCGCCGATGGTCGCCATGGATCCTACTCGGCCTGCTCCTCGTCCTCCCCTACGCGCGCCTACTTACGTTTCGAGTGGTCAACCTGGCCGATGACGTCATCGTCGCCGACCTCATCGGCGGCGAACTTCCCGTCCAGGTCGCTGTCGGCCGGGCCTTCCACTCGGGGCAACTCCCGCTCTGGGAGCCCGCGTTGTACACGGGCTATCCCCTCTTCGCCGCCGGCGCGCTCAATCCGCTCACGTCCCTTCTCTTCGCAGTGCTCCCTCCGGCTGCGGCCTACGACGCCTTCCTGCTGTTGATGCTCGCGGTCGCTGGATTCGGCGCAGCACGCTTCGCACGGGTGCTCGGCGCCTCGGTACCGGGCGCGATGGTGTCGGCGCTTGTATGGGCGCACGGCGGAGTGCTCGTGTCGCAATGGCGTCACCTCGGAGTCCTCGGCACGCTGGCGTGGTTTCCCCTGGCGCTCTCTCTAGTCGAGGAGGCTCTCGGGCCGTGCTCGGACGGCCGCCGCCGCGACCGTGCGCTCGTGCTCTTCTGCGCGGTGTTGGCCATCCAGGTGCTGGCGGCGTTTCCGCAGTCGCTCTACGCATGTCTGCTCGCCTACGGCGTCTGGGCCGTCGCGCGTTCGCTCGATGCCGCTCGGGACGCGCCCGCCCGCCTCCGCTCGCTGGTTCGTTTTACCACTGCATGTATGATTGGTGTCGGCGTCGGCGCTGTACAGCTTCTGCCGATGGCCGAACTAGGCGGGCTCTCCTCGCGGCACGGCGGGCTCTCCTGGGAGGCCGCGACGCATCTGCACCTGTGGCCCCCCAACCTCCTCGCGCTGGCGGTGCCGTATCCCTTCGGTGACGTGAGCGACGGCACCTACCGCGGCCACGACCTCTTCTGGGAGTCGCATGGGTACCTCGGTCTCTGCACGCTTCCCTTTGCGCTCGTCGCGGTGTGGACCGATCGACGGCGGGCGGTGTGGGTGCTCACCGCACTCGCCGTGCTCGGGGTGCTCTTCGCGCTCGGCCCCGCCACGCCGGTCTACCGCGTCGCTTTCACGCTGCTTCCCGGGCTACGCAGCTTTCGCATACCGCAGCGGTTTCTCTTCGTCGCGTGCGGCGCCCTCGCGGTGCTCGCTGGGCTCGGCCTCACACGCGCGCAGCGGTGGTGGTCCGAGCGCGACGCGGGGAATCCGTCACGCGTTACGGCCATGCAACTCGCCTCCGCGGTCGTCGCGCTGACGGCTCTCGACCTCGCCGCGACGCTGGTTCGGCAGAACCCACTCGTGGACGCACACCCGTGGCTCGCTCCGCCCGCCGTGGTGCATGCGCTCGCTGGAGAGTCGGTCGGGCGCGTCTATGCGATGGAGTCCTCGACCGTGCACCGGCAGGCCTTTGCGCAGGCGCACGGGTGGCGCGATCTCGCCCCGTATCGGATGGCGCGCGAACTGATTCAGCCCGACGCAAACCTCTTCTGGTCGCTAGCCATGCCGGACGGGTACGCCGGACTGGTCACTCGCCCGATGGAGATCTCCTGGGGCCCCATGAGTCCCGCGCATATTGGCCTGGCGCGTGGCGCCTACCACGCCGAACAGGACCAACTCGTCCCGGTCAGCGGCTTCGTCCGTTACCTCGCGATGAACCACGTGACGCACGTCCTCGCGCCGATCGTGGTGCAGTCCCAGCGTCTCGAGCCGATGGTGAGCGGATCCTGGGCGCGTCTCTACCGAGTCCGCGATCCGCTTCCGCTAGCGTATTTCGTGGGTCGGTCGGTGGCCGTCCCGAGCGACCGGGCGGCGGCAATATTGATGTTCTCCGAGGCGTTTTCTCCACGGCGCGAGGTGCTCTTGCACCTGCCATCGGAAGGGGGGATTTCGACCGCCCCGCAGCCCGGACCACCGTCGCTCGTCCCCGCCCGCATCGAGCGCCCGGCGAACAGCCGGCTCACGGCCACCGTAGACGCCCCGACCGCGGGTTGGTTAGTCCTCGCGGAAAGCTGGTACCCGGGCTGGACCGCGACCGTGGACGGTCACGACGCCCCGATCGTGCGGGCCAACATCAACCAGAAGGCCGTTGCCGTTGCCGCCGGGAGGCACCGCGTGACCTTCTCCTACCATTCGCGCTCGCTAGCGCGCGGCGCTTTCGTCAGCGCACTGGCGTTGGCGTGCCTCCTGGTCGCGGCGATCGGCCTCGCCTGGCGTCGTCTGCCCCTCAGCGGTCGAGAGTGATCATCGCCCCGGGCTGCTCGATCACCTCGCCGATCACCGCGGCCGGCGCACCCGTAGCCCGCAGCGCCGAGACCAATACCGCGGCCTGCGCCGGCGGGCACGCCACGAGGAGGCCGCCGGAGGTCTGTGCATCGCATGCGATCCAGGAGCAGGCCTCGTTGACCCCTTCAACCACGCGAAACCAGTCCTGCGCGTAGCTGCGGTTGGCTCGGGTGCCGCCCGCGAGCACGCCCTCGGCCGCGAGTTCGAGCGCGCCCGGGAGCACCGGTAGCGCCGCGGCGGAGAGCCGCGCAGACACGCCCTCGCTTGCTCGCAACATCTCTCCGAGGTGCCCGACCAGCCCATAACCCGTGACGTCCGTCGCCGCATGAACCTCCACCCCGAGGTCCATCACCATCCGTGCGGCGGCGGCATTGAGGGTGACCATGGAGGCGATCGCAGCCTGCATGGGAATACCATCTTCGGTAATCTTCCCCCGCTTGAGGGCGGTCGCGAGCACTCCGGTCCCGAGCGCCTTGGTGAGCACCAGCGCATCGCCAGGGCGCGCGCCGCCTTTTCGCCACACGCGATCCGGGTGAACGGTGCCGATCACGGCGAGGCCGTACTTGGGCTCCGCGTCCTCGACGGAGTGCCCGCCTGCGATGGAGATGCCGGCCTCACGCGCGATGTCTGCGCCTCCCGCGAGCACCGCGCCCATCACCTCGAGCCCGAGCATCTTCGTCGGAAACGCCATGATGTTCAGGGCGACCAGGGGCCGTCCTCCCATCGCGTAGACGTCCGAGAGGGCGTTGGCGGCGGCGATGCGGCCGAAGGTGCGCGGGTCGTCCACGAGCGGAGTGAAGAAGTCCGTGGTGAACACCAACGCGAGCTCAGGAAGCAGGCGCACCACCGCTGCGTCATCGGCCGGGTTGAGGCCGATGAGGACGTTCGGATCGACGGGCAGGGCGAGGCCGCGCAACACGTGCGCGAGATCCGCAGGGCGGATCTTGCTCGCTCACCCAGCGCCGTGTGCCAGTTGCGTCAGCCGGACTTGATCTTCTCCGCTCATCCCTCGTCGCCTAGCACCCGACTCCGCACGAACGCAACGCGCCCCTCACCGGTGCGCTAGCATCATCAAACTTCGCGCTCCTGGAGGTTTCACTCCCATGTTCACCCGCCCCTCGCTCTCGCTCCCTCTTCTGTTGGTGTTCTCGCTCTTCCCGGCATCGGCTCTCGCGCAGGGTCGCCCTTCGCGCCGCCCGTCCCCTCCCGTCGCGGCGGCCCGCCCGGGCAGCGTGGCGGTTGTTCCGCCGACCGTGGCGACTACCGATGCTCTGGCGCAACCGCGGCCCACGCTCGACCTCAGCGAGGTGATCCCCGTGCCCGTGTCCGCCGTAGACGGGATGCTCCGGCGGATGCGCGTGTACCTGTTCATGGTTCCGGCCGCGAGCTCGGCGTACGGGGTCGGGGCGCTCGGTCAGGGACGGCGCATCTGGGCGCTGCTACCGACCTGTCGCACGGTCAACCCCGACGACGATCGCCCGCCGTGTCCGGTCGAGCGGGTGACCGTCGAGGCTGTCGTCCGCGGCAACGTCAACGCCGGGACTCCCACCTTCCTTGGCGGCATGGCGGATGGCAGGAGGGTGCAGTCCTTCGTCGTCGAGCCGAGCGCCCCGCGCGTGCGCTTGCGCATCCTTGGTCCGACCAACAGCATTCGCTACGAAGCCGTCGTCGAGGTCGAGCGCCTCGGCGATCTGCCCGAGCCCGAGGGCACCCTCGCGCCGGACGGATTCAGTTTCGACCTCACCCGTTACCCTGCCCGGTAATCCCCATTGCGCTGCGCTGCGCTCCTCGCCCTGGGGCTGTTCGCCACTGCTCGAGCGGCGGCTGATCCCATGGTCGTTCGCCATGCTCGGCCCTCGTTCAGCATCGCCGTTCCCGACCGCTTCGAGCGCGTCGACCCCGATGGGGTACGCGGCGATCTGCTCGATGTATTCCGACGCCCGGGCGACCTGCCCGATGAGCCGCCGATGGTGCTTCAGGTGCTCCACCTCGACGCCATCGTGCCGCAACGACCGCTGCTCCCGGCCGAGCGCGCGGAGTTTCGCCGGGCGGACGCGTTTCGCTTCTCCGACCACGTCGAACACGACCGCGTACTGGGCTTCCCTGTGGAGACCCTGGTGGGAGTCTCTCCCCTGGTCGGGGATGGCTCCGTCACCCGCTTCGCCACGGCGATTCCCCTCGAAGACGACGCGGTGCTGCTCGTGCTCATCGCGCCGGGGCATCGCGCCCGGGACGCCCGCGCCCTGTATCGCGCGATGCTTACCTCGGTCCGTGGGCCCACCACCTGGGAGACGGCCGCCCGGCGGACCTTCAACCGCATCATGCGCATCGAGGTTCTGGGGACGCTGCTGGCATCGCTGGCCTACGGCCTCGTGGTCGCGCTGACCGTCCGACGCACGCCGCTAAGGCCTCGCACGCGCCAACGATGCAGCGCCGCGCTCGCCGCCCTCTGGGGTCTGGCGGCGCTTTGGCTATGCGTCCCATGGCGCGCAGACGAGTGGATCTTCGCTGCGCAGGCCATCGGGCTGGCGTTTTTTTTCGGCGCACTGGCCTGGCGCGCCGGGAGTTTGCCGGCAGGCTGAACTATCGGCGCTGCGACCAGTTTGGGTCTGTGCGTAGATTCAGCGCGACGATGGCGAGGTCGCCCGCAGCCCGCAGCATGCTGCCGAAGCGCAGGTGTGAACCGGGAACGTCCGTCCATCGGAGAAGTGGCACCTCGACGAAGGAAGCGCGACCCAGGCCGGGGACTCCTCTCGCGCCAACGCGCAGGCGTCCCAGTAGCTCTACATCAAAGGCCCAACGCGACGAAAAAGGCCTCGCCAGCGCCACTCGTAGCGCCGGAATCACCCGAAAAAACTTTGCGCCGCACTGCGTGTCGTACACGGCCTCGTCGAGCACCAGAGACGCCGCGGTAGCGAACACACGCCCCGCGAAGTGCCGCACCGCTCGTCGTCGAATGTCCGTCCCGAGCATGACCACCCGGGCTCCGAGGACCACATCGGTGCCGCTGCTGCGCAGATGTTCGGCCAGTCGCAGCAGCTCGCACGGCGGAGTCGCTCCATCAGCGTCCGCGAAGCCCACATAGACCGCTCCGTCGCTCATCGCGCGGAGAGCCCCCAGGCGAATCGCTTCGCCCTTGCCGAGGTTGGTCGTGAGCCGCAGCACGCTCACAGCCACGGGCGAGCGGGTACGCAGTGCCTCTAGAATCCCGGCGGTGTCGTCCGTCGAGCCATCGTCCACGAGCACAAGGAAGACGCCTCGCGCGATCAGTTCGAGCCAGGCTTCGGGCACGAAGCGTCTTGCTTCGTTGAAGCACGGAACCACCAGGGTTACGCCGTGCACAGCGCCCACCAGCTCAGCCCGGGGAGCGTCCACCCGACGCTGGATGCCATCCGCGAAAAGGCGTTATCGATGCTCAGCGCCGCCTCTACGGCCGTAGTCACGATCTCACCGTGGGACCAAAGCGCGCGCTCCGCCGCTGCAGCCTCGCTCCCCGGGAAGATGTGTTCGGCGAGGCTCTGGAGCGCCCTGGGAAGAAGGAGGCCATGGAAGAGCCCGCCCTCGCGCTCGATGCGCAGGCCCGACGATGCGACGAGGGCACGCGCCGCCGAGGGCGAGTAGCGTCGATGGTGTCCGAGCCATCGGTCGTGTGCGCTGAAGAGCTGACTCCACGCCGGAACACTCAGCAAAACGACCCCGCCCGGAAGCAGGTTTGCCTCGACGGAGGATCTCAGCAGACCTCCGTCGTCCTCGACGTGTTCGAGTACATCGAGCAGTAAGACGACTCCACCACGCGAGCCCGCTGGGGAGCGGCGGAAGCGCAATCGGTCCTCGTCCGGGTGGGTCGTCAGCCAGGTGTCGGTGTAGTTCGCGTCGCAGCAGGTGATGGTGCTGGATGGCGCGAGGCGGGGCGCAAGTTGCCGCGCAAACCACCCGTCTCCCGCGCCGATGTCGAGCGCATTGACGGGGCCCCGGAGCCGGCCCCCACGATGCAAAACGTCGTGGAAAAAACGGGCGCGGGCGACCTCCCATGGGTGCCGACGGGCCTCATCGGGGATGGCTTCACGGAGGTCCAAGGAGGGCGAGAATGCTATCCGAGCCGACGTTTCGAGGGAAGCCTCGATAGCACCGCGAGGCCGCCCAGTAAGGTAAACAGCGACGTAAGGGCGAGCGCGAGGTCGGTATGATGGTCGAAGGTGACGTGTGCGCGGTGATGGCCCACGGGCCACGGAAGCGCCATGCGAAGCCCTGTTGGGCGGGGAAAGCGTTGCGGCGGAGAGCCGTCGAGGGAGTAACGCCAGCAGGCGTTCCAGGCGATGGGGAGCGCGATCGCAGAGGCGTCACGGGACTCGGCCACGAGATCGATCGTCTCCGGGCTCGACGAGGTGGTTCTCACTGGAGAGGCGTCGGTGAGGGGCGAGCCATCGACATCGACGAAATGCGCCGCGGATACCCACGGATCGAGCCGATAACCGTAGACCGAAACGATGGGTCCGGCATCCTGGTGGACGAGCCGAAGGTGCGGATGCTCAAGAGGAGTCGAGGAGAGCACCCAACGCGCGCCGAGGAGGCCGGCCGATCGTAGGAGCGCGTCGAGTCCGTGCGGCGTGGGTGCTGCGAGGTAGTCCCGGAGACCGATCTCGACCACGCCGCCTGCGTGCTGATCGCCGATGGCCGCCTGCGTCGCGGCAGTGGTGATTCCTACGTATCCGCGGACAGTGCTCCAGCCAAAAAGACTGGCGTACTGAGGCGGTAGAAACTCGCGCGCCCGAGCAAGAATCTCCGGATGTCGTCCCCATCCGGCGACGAGTCCCAGGAGGTTGCGGTCGTGGTCCGAGACCATCTGAAGCACCAACCCGCGCTGCGCATCGGGACGCGATGCTCTCATCGCGCGACTGCTGCGAGGCTCTGCGGTGAGCATCGCAGCGGAGGCTGTCGGGCAGAGCGGAACTACGGTTCCCGAGAGGTCAATTACGGTGAGAAGCAGGCCGAGGGGCATGGCCCACGCTGCGAGGCGTGGTCGCGCAGCCACCGGTGGGAGCGCGCGCAGGGCGTCGAATCCGAGCGCTGCGAGCACGGCGAGAGCCACCGTTGCAGCCCAGAGAAAGCGGCCTTGAAAGCGAAAGAGCGCCATGCCCGGGAGGTGCACCAACCACCGGGTTGCGGTCGGCGATGCCGTGCTGAGCGCGAGGGTGAGCGCCACCGAAAGCGCCGCCGCCAGAGCGATTCTTCGCGCCGGTGAGGGAGAGCGGAGGCACAGCCCCAGCGCTGCGAGTCCGAGCGGCACGAGGCCGATGTACGTGAGGTGCTCCCACCACATGGGTCGATCGAGCCAAAGTCGGGTCGGGTTCCCTGCGATTGAGCCGCGGCCCAGGAGCGAGAGCATGTCGTCGAGGTGCGCAGGAAATCGAGAGAGGCCGTCCGCGAAGGTGTTACCTCGCACGCCCTGCAGGGCGATCTCGGCCACTGGAATCAGATGCGGTGCGCCCAGCGCGAGCGCCCCGACTCCCGCGGCGAAGCCGCCGATTGCCACGCGGAAAAGGTGCGTCGGCGACCTTAGCGAGCGGTCCGCAGTGAGCGTGGCGAGGGTCCACGCGCAGAGCACCACTGCGCCATGGTGGGTGATCTGGACATGACCGGCGAGCAGCGACATCCCGGTGATCAACCCGAGCACCGTGGCAGAGCGGGTGGCCGGTCTGGAGATGAAGTCCGCAAGCGCCCACCAGACCCAGGGGAACCAGGCGGCCGTGAGCAGCAGGTTGTACTGCCGCGCGTGTGCGGGCAGCCAGAGACCCCCGCCCAGCGCGAGTGCTGCGAAGAGTGCCCCCTCGCGGCTCGCCCCCAGTCGACGCGAGAGCGCGGCACCCCCGGCGCCGCACAGCACCAGGTGCGAGGCGATCGAGAAAGCGGCCGCCCGGCCCGGCGAAAACAGCAAAAAAAGAACAGTAGAGGGGAGGTACCACGGCACCGCCTCAGGAACGGCCGAGAGCCGCATGCCGAGGTAGGCGCCTCCGAACCACGCTGGAAACGCACCTGCGCGAAGGCTTTGGGCGACATGGGCCTGCATTGGAATCGCGACGTCCAGCAGGTCGCTCACCGCCCAGCCTTCCTGACTGGACATCAGCGCCGTCCCGGCCAGCAAGCCCGGGAAGAGCAGGCCAACTTCCACAACCAGCGCGACCGTGACCAGTACCGGCCAGGGCACCCTGCGCAGCGCATCGAGAGAGGTACGGAGGACGTTCCGCGCGAGGGTTTTCAACGATGGCGCCCGACGCTATCACGCTGAATATGCCGCGGACGCTCTCCCTCCCAAGGATGCGCATCGGCCGTGTGCATGCCGCGCAGAAGCCGCGGTGACCTCACGTAGCGGGAGGAGCGGCGCGCGGATGCGGTGCGTTGGTTCTCACGAGAGGTCGTCGGCGGAAGGCTCTTGGTGGGCGTCGGAGCTCATGGTGTAAGGTCGGTTCGACACCGCGCACGGCAGTACGAGAGGCACACGAGACGTGAGACGGCGACGAGGCGCGGGGGGGCAAACGGCGGTAGTGGCGGGGGTCACGCTTACGGTCCTGGTAAGCGTAGGGGCGGCGCTGTTTGGCTGGCAGCGGCGGGCGTCGCGACAGCAGGAGGTGCGGCGCGAGGCGCTCGCCTGGGTCGATCCGATGGCTCGCGTGGAGGGTTGCCTCTTTGGTACCGACGCGGTCCCCGCGAACGTCGCCGAACTGCCTCGCCACCTCCGCCGAGTGGCGCTCGGGCCAGACTCTGCCCGCGCTTGGCCTTCGCGCTGCCTTGATCTCCTTGCCGCCAATGGACGGGGCGCGTCGGTCGGGGCCGTCGCGCGGCTCCGCGCGGGACTGCGCGCCGACAATGCGCTGGTGACGACACTGCGCTGGGACGGTGTCGCGGCCGACCTCGGGGCGTGGCGTCCGCAGTGGCTCGCCCTGCGCGCCGATGTCGTCCAACGCCTCAGCGGTACCGGCGTTTCGCTTCGCGCAGCCTCGATGGCGGACGCGCCCCGTCCACGCGCGGTGGAGGCCGCGGAAGAACTCCCCGTTTCGCTCTCCGAGACCGCAACGTTGGCGGGTGTCAGCGCGGGTGATGGCGTGCTCTCGATGATATGGGTCGATCAGAGCCGCGAGCGGATTTTTTGCCGGAGTCGCGACGGCGGCGGAACGATCCGTTGTCGGCGTTCTCCGACGCCGGGCCCGTCCGGCGGTGTACTGGCTCTGCTCCCGAGCGACCGCGCGGAGGCCGTGGTGCTCGTCGCTCAGGGCGCGGGTTCGTACGCCATCGCCTCCGCCGATGATCCCTTGTCGCCGCTCTTCGGGCTGCGCGGCATTCCATTGCAGAGCCTTCCGCTGCGTGTTCACAACGACGTCGTATTCGCCATCACTACCCGCGGGGGCCGCGCTCAGTTTGAGCAGGTCGCCCGCGGCGCTCCCGGTGCCGTGGCGCTGCTCGGCCCGGAGGTCGCGCTTGAGCGGGAGTCTGCTCTGGTCGCCGCGGGCGATCCGTCGCTGGTCTGGTGGGTGACGAGCACGGCAACACCGGGCGGGCTGGCCCTCGATTTTCGCGCGCTGGGCGTTCAGACGGCGTGGCGTTCGCCCACCTCTTTGCGCTCTGCTGCCGCGCTGCTTTCGACGTGCCACGCGGGCGCGCTGGCCTACGTCGCCGTCGCGGATTCTGGGGCCACGCGCGTGTTGGCAATCGATTCGCAGGG
Organism: Deltaproteobacteria bacterium; assembly: GCA_947477565.1. Lineage (GTDB taxonomy): Bacteria > Myxococcota_A > Polyangia > Polyangiales > SCUS01. Next base: position 124,398 of record CANJUR010000008.1, on the reverse strand, counting down.
GCCGCGTGAGCTTGGCCTCGCCGAACCCTCCGGTCGTCCGCTGCGCCTCGCGTGCGACAGCGTCGGCGTGACTGTCGTTGGCGACGCAACCTTCCAGTCGTGCGCCCTCTCCGGCGGCTGCACGGCGTCTGTCCGAGTGCCCGGGTTGCGCGCATTGGCCCGCTCGGGCGACGCGCTGGTGATGGTGCGCGCAGTCGGCGAGTACGAGGCGCCCCGGGTGCTGCGTCGCCCCATCGCCGCGGGGGACAACGACGCCCGCGACGAGCTTGCGGTGCTGTCCGACGACGTCCGTCACGGCGGGATGGCGGTGCGTGCTGCGTGGATGTTCTCGCAGGGCAATCGACTGCTTTTGTTCATGTCCGGCGACGCCACCGTGGTGCGCTGGAGCGACGATCAGGGCCGCAGCTGGCACGCCTCGCGCGAGGCCAACGACGCCCCGGCGCGCCTTGAGTCTGCGGATGACCTGCTCCACGACGCGCGCCTGCCGCCGCGTCCTTCGGCGGGTCCGATTCACTGAAGAGGAGTCCCGATGAGCGTTCGTCCATTTCGCGTCCTGGGAGTGCAGCAGATCGCCGTTGGCGGAGCTGACAAGGCAGCGCTGCGAGCGTTCTGGGTCGATCTCCTCGGGTTCACCCCTGAGGGCACTTACCGCAGCGAGCGAGAGAACGTCGATGAGGACATCACGAGCGTCGGCCTCGGGCTCGCCCGCGTGGAGATCGACCTCATGCAGCCGATTGATCCGTCACGCAGCCCGCGGGTGCACGAGCCTGCGCTCAACCACGTTGGACTCTGGATCGACGACCTACCTGCGGCGGTCGCCTGGCTCTCCGCGCAGGGGGTTCGGTTTACCCCGGGAGGTATTCGTCGCGGGGCTTCGGGCTTCGACGTGTGCTTTGTGCACCCGAAGGGCAACGCCGAGGCTCCCCGCGGAGCGGAGGGTGTGCTGGTAGAACTGGTTCAGGCGCCCGCGGCGGTGATCGCTGCGTTTGTGGCGTTGTCGGCGTCAGCGTGAGGCGAGGGGAGCGCCCAGCACCGGGCCATGGGGTCCGAAGGTGTGTGCGCCGGTGAGAACGGTCCCGCGCGCCGTGCGCAGCGCTTCAAGGGGGTAGCCGAACTCAAGGCGGGCGCGATCGAACCGTTGCCCGGAGATGCGCACCGAGTCGAGCGTAGTGCCATCGGCACGGAGCACTCGGATGCGTCCCGAGCCGAGGTTGAGTCCGCCCAGATCTTCGCCCTCGAGGCGTCGAGACTCCGATGCAGGAAGCACCGCGATCGGCACGCCAAGGTAGTTGCGCAGCGTCCATGAGCCGTCGCGGCGCACTTCTACCGAGGCGAACGCCGCGAGGTATGGCCAGGCCGCGAGCGAAAGCACCGACGCGAGCACCGCGCTCCATCCGAGCACGGAGAACCGCAACCGCCGCTCTCCGAGACTGAAATCCTCGCACCACAGCGACTTGGCCAGAACCGCCGCCAGGGCACTTGCTGCGATGCAAAGCAGTGTTGTTGGGAGGTGCCAGGCGAAGTAGGTCCACTGTCCCAGCGCGATCTCTCGCATCGGAGAAAGCTACCTCCCACCATGGGCCGTCGCAAACGACGCAGCGGCCTCGCGCAGCCCCGTCACGGTCGCGTGGTCGTTTCCCATTGCCGCAGTAATGCACGTGCGCGGCGGTTGCGCGGCGCCACGCGTACCACCTCACGCAGTGCGCTCAGTGCGTCGCCTCGTCGGCCGCTGGCGTCGATTGCCTGGACCCAGTCCAGCCGGACATCCATCGCGGTGGGCAGAAGCAGCGCGGCCTGGGCGAGGTCACCGAGGGCGCCGACGGAGTCTCCGGTCCGTTGCCGCGCGAGGCCACGGTAGTACCAGCCGTAGCCGCCGTTGGGGTTATGGCGCACGGCGGCATCCCCAGCGCGAAGCGCGGCCGCGGGGTCGTTCGTATCGAGGCAGGCTCCTGCGAGGTCGATCCATGCGAGCGGGTGCGCGGGCCAGAGACGAACGGCAGACTCCAACTCTGGTCGCGCCTCCGCCGCTCTCCCGGTCGTAAACAGGATCGTCCCGAGATGGTGCCGCGCGTGGGCATTCCGCGGCGCCACGAGAACGGCTTGTCGTAGCGCTGTGATCGCTCCTGGCTGGTCGCCCGCGCGGTCCAGGGCCTCGCCGAGGGTCCGCCAGACATCCGCATCGTCGGGTCGGCGCAAGCTCTCGGCGGTGAGCACGCGCACTGCGTCGGCCACGCGTCCGGCCGAGAGGTGCGCCCATCCGATCTGCAGCGCGCCTTCCTCTCGAAGATCGGGTCCGGTCATAGGTGCGACGACATTGACGGCGATCAGCAGCGCGGCCCCCACGGCGGCGATTCGTCGATCGAACGTCCGTGCTCGCCACCATCGCCCGAGCACGCGGCAGCCTTCGACTGCGGGCACGAGCAGCGCGAGCGCGAGGCCCAGTCGGTAGCGACCTGACGGGAAAAATACAGTGATTCCGAGCGCGTTCAGACTGACGAAGGCGACGAGCGCCTGCCACGAGCGGCGCTGCGCAGGTGCTGCGTCGGCATCGCGGAGAGCGCTCCAGACACCGACGACGGCGAGCGGAAGTACGACTCCGAAGGGAAAACGCAGGCCGTGTTGCCAGAGCAGGACGGCGGTGAGCGGGGTGCGCCCGAGGGCACCGTAGGGGTCCAGATTGCGCGCGATTTCAGCGCCATTGAACGTGTCCACGAACTTCATCAGCAGCGCCCGCACAAAGGCGTACGGGTGGTGCAGCGCCCAGCCGACAGCGCGTTCGGTGAAAAACGCGGACTGCGCAAACGGCTCGAAGATCTGGTGTCGCGCGGGCTCGAAGTTGAGGTCGTCCCAGCGCCACCCTGGACGAATCGCCGTGCTGGAGCCGATGTCGCTGTTGTTGCCGACGAAGAGGTTCACGCCGGCGTTGGCGGTTGCGAGGCTGAACTTCCCGTATCGAAGCCAGGTGGAGGCGCCCACGGGCAGCAGACCCCCGAGCGCGCCCAGTGCCAGTGCTGCGCCGCGTGTGGCGAGGGCAGGGAGGGGCAGCGTCGCGCGGGCCTGGAAGATTCGCCAGACGAGGAAGATGCCGAACGGAGCGACGGTTCCGCGGGCAGCGACTGCGATGCCGAGCGCGAGGCCCTGTGCGAGGTGAACCCAGGATGCGCTCGCGGCCGACGAGCGGACCGCGATGGCCAGCGCGAGGAGCGCCAGCGCGGCATCGAGCGGCGCGGCGATGAGCTGCGACGAGAAGAAGAGCAGCGGGCCGTACAGGGCGGCACAGAGGCCCACGGCGAGCACAGCGCGCGGAGGAAGCACCGTGCGCGCAATGGACACGACGAGTTGGGTGATGGCGAACGCGCAGAAGGCCTGCGCGATCAGCCCGACGGCGGGTTTCGCTTCGAAGAGTCGATACGCTCCCGCGAGGGCCCAGGCGAACAGCGGTGATTGCCAATGCGGCAGCGTGGGGGCCACTCCCGACTGCACGAGACGCATGGCTTCTGCGTGATACTCGCGACCATCGATGATCGGCCCTGATACCGACGGATCGCTTGCCAGCAAGCGGTATTGCAGTGCTTGAACGATGAGCGTGAGGAGCCCGACGACGAGGTGCTGCTCCCACGGGCGCTCGCCAGGCAGCAGAGTTTCCGGCTCCATCGCCCGATCGGCGGACTCTTCTGCGGCCGGGGGAGGGTTCGCCCGTGGGGTCGGCGTTGACGATGCCGGAATCGTGCGCCAGCCGCGGGTTCCTTGGGGACGAGAAGGACGACGTGCCATTGCGGGCGCGGATGATCCTCGCCGCGTTGGCTGCGAGGCAAGCGGGCAGTGGATGCGACGATGGGTGATCCGCTCCCGTGCCGGTCAGGCGTCCAGGATTTTGCCTGGGTTGAGGATTCCCCGCGGGTCGAAGGCTTGCTTGATGGCCCTGAGCAGCGCGATCTCTTCGGGCGACCGCGAGTAGGCGAGATACGGCTTCTTGAGCAGTCCGATTCCGTGCTCCGCGGAGATGCTCCCGCCGTGCGCTCGAACCAACGTGAATAGGGCGTGGTCGGCTTCCCCGGTTCGAGCGAAGAACTCTGTGCGTTCGAGGTCCTCGGGCTTCATCACGTTGATGTGAAGGTTGCCGTCGCCGATGTGCCCGAACAGCACGACCTCCCAGCCTGGGTAGCGCTCGGCAAAAAGCGCATCGAGCGACGCGCAAAACGGCGCGAGCGCTGCGATGGGCAACGCCACGTCATTTTTGTGCGGCACGCCGGTACCAGAAAGGCTCTCGGAGATCGCCTCGCGCAACTGCCAGAGCGCTGCCGCTTGCGTGCGGTTTTGCGCGAGCACGCCATCGCTCACCAGGGACTGCTCGAAGAGGCCTGCGGCCCACTGCTCCAGGGCCTCGCGATCGGCGGCCTCTGCCTCGACGAGCACGTAGCACCCGCCCTCCACGGCGAACGGCGCTTCGAGCCCCCGGTGGCGGCGAACCCTCGCAGCCGCCCGGTCGGTGAAGAACTCGAACGCCGACAGCGTGAACGGCCCCTGCCGCGCCGCATCGAAGAGTCGCAGCACCGCGGGAAGGTCGGGCACCGCGTACAGCATCACGTCGAGCGCACCGGGCAATCGGGACAGCCGCAGTGTGGCTTCGGTGATGATTCCGAGCGTCCCTTCGCTACCGATGAAAAGCTGTCGCAGATCGACACCGGTGTTGTTTTTTTCGAGTGCGCCGTTGAGTGACAGCACTTGGCCCTGCGCGGTGACCACTTCGAGCCCGAGCACCCAATGGCGCGTCAATCCGTAGCGGATCACCTTCACCCCGCCGGCGTTCGTCGCGATGTTTCCGCCGACGTGCGACGAACCCTTCGATGCAAAGTCCACTGGCCAGGTCAGTCCGTGCGGAGCGCAGTGTTCGTGCACCGCCTCGGTCACCGCGCCGGCTTGCACCCGAACGGTCTGCGCCACTCGATCCACGGGGTCCATGCGTCGCATTCGCTCGAGTGAAAGCACTAACTCTCCGCGCGCTGCCACCGCGCCGCCCGCGAGCCCCGTGCGCCCGCCCGACGGAACCACCGCGATGTCATTCGTCGCGCAGAAGCCCACGATGGCAGCAACCTCCGCGGTGCTTCGTGGCCGGGCCACGGCGCAGGGCGCAGGATCAAAAACCCGGGTCCAATCGCGCCCGTAGGTGCCAAACAGGTCACGGTCGAAGCTGACGAGATCCTCGGAAAACGCTGCCCGCAGCGCGGTCAGCGCGGCGTCGGTCGGAAGGACATCCATCGTCGTCGCGATACTCCGACTGACAGCGCCCAGGCAAACCCACCCTATCGTGCCAAATCAATCTTGACTCTCGCTCTCATCGGCCTAGTTTCCTCATTCGTGCGTAGATCCCTTCATTCTTCGTGGATCGCCTCGTCTTTTTTGGCACTGCTGGCGGGTTGTGGCGGGGACGCGCGTCCTCAGTGCTTACCGGGTGACCAGACCCAGTGCCGATGTGCGGGCGCGCCCGATGGAGGGGCTTCCTACGGCTACCGCACCTGTCTCGCGGTGCCCGAAGGCGGGGCCGCCTATGGCGGGTGCGACTGTGTGGCAGGGCTACTTCCAAACCTGGGTTCCCCTCTTGCGACGCCGTACATGAGCGGAACGGGCAGTGGTAACGGCGCCGACGCCGGCTCGAACTGATTCGCTGAGCGCCCCCCTCGCGGCGCTGCTCCCTTGGGTGGCCGGCGGGGTTGCCCTGGCTTTCCGCCTCCCGTTCTGCGTCTCGACACCCCAGGATCCGGACGGTGTTCGCTTCGTCCGCGCTCTTCTCCGCTACGACCTCGTACAGGGTCATCCCCACCCTCCGGGCTATCCCCTCTTCATCGCGCTCGGCTCGGCGGTTCATCGCCTCGGTCCGTCGCCTGCGTGGAGCCTCTCGCTCATCTCGGCGCTCGCCCTCTCGGCGCTCATCATACTTTTTACACGTTGGTGTATTCCGCGCGTGGGTCCGTCTGCTGCTGCGCAGGCTGCGGCTCTGCTCATGCTCGTCCCGCTCTCCACGACTCTCTCCGCGCGTCCCCTCTCTGACATGCTCGGCGCAGCGATCGGATGGTGGGCGTTGCTGTCTGCGACGCGCCCAGCGGCCGACGCCCGTCGCACCGCCGCTCTCTCTGCTCTGGTTCTCCTGGTCCGCGCATCGACCTTCGCGCTCTGTGCCCCTGCGCTCATCCTGGCGCTGGGGCGCGACCGTCGTCACCGGGTCGTCGCGGTCGCTGTTTTCGCGCTCATCACGGTGCTTGGGTACCTCCCGGTGATCATCGTCACGGGCCTCGGGTGTTTCCTCCGCCTCGTCTTCCACCATGGCACCGGTCACTTCCAGCGTTTCGGCGGCACGGTGATCACGCAACCTGATCTTGTAGCCCGCTCCCGTGCCTTTCTCTGGACGCTCTGGACCCACTGCCTCGGGGGCGGGTGGGCTGATCGCCCGACGCATCTCCTCGCCGCGGGTGCGATCGTTACCGCGACCTCGCTCGTCGGCCTGACAGCACTTCTGCGCGGCGCAGACACTCCGGTGCGAACCTCTCGGCTCGTCGCCGGGAGCGCCCTCTTCTACGCAGCGTGGGCTTACTTCGGACAGAACATCCTCTGGTCGCCGCGGCACCTTCTTCCGATCCTTCCCGCGCTGGCGTGGTGCTTCGGCGTTGGGGTGTCTGCGCTCTCCCGCAGGTGGTCCCGTGCCGCGCCCGCGGTCGTGCTTGTCGCGCTGGTCTCCCTCGCGCACGAGTCGTTTCGTCTGGCGCGAACCCAGCGTGACGCGCCTCCTCCGACTTCTTCTCTGGCCCTCTGGCTCTCCCACCACACCGACGCTGCGCACACGGTCATCGCGACGGCCCAACTCGGTCCGTGGATCCGCGCGTTGATCCCAGCCGCACGGGTCATCGACATCCAGGATGCCCACGATCTCTCGCGTCTACGGCTCACCGCGACGGACACTCTCTTCGTCACGAGCGAGGTGCACGGCGTGTCGTTTGTGCGGGGCCACGTCCGTGCTCGCTTCGTCCGCGATCGCTACGTCAACCCCGCTCTCTACGACATCGCGATCATCGAGGTTGCGCCCTTGGTTTACGGGTGCAGGTGACGACGGAAGAAGTCTGCCATTCGATGGAAGAGCAACTGCGCGACCACCGGGTCTGCGACGCTGTGAGTGGAGCCCGCGAGCGGGAGGAATTCGTGTGGCCGTCCCGCGCGAAACAGGGCATCCGACAGTCGGACTCCGTGGAGGAAGTAGACGTTGTCGTCCGCGGTTCCGTGTACGACGAGAAGCGGACGGCGGAGTCCATCGGCCCAGCTCAATAGCGAGCTTCTCTGATAGGCAGCATCGTCGGCCCTAAGCGGAACGCCCATGTACCGCTCGGTATAGTGCGTGTCGTAGTCGGCCCAGTCCGCGACGGGCGCCCCTGCGATTCCTGCGCGAAAGACGTCCGATCGACGCAGCATTGCAAGTGCTGCGAGATAGCCACCGAAAGACCAGCCGTACACGCCGACGCGCTCGAGATCGAGTTCGGGGAAACGGGCCCCCAGCGCCTGCAGGCCGCGCACCTGATCATCGAGCGGAACATCTCCAAAGGCCTGATAGATGGCTCGCTCCCAGTCACGTCCTCGATTCGGCGTCCCACGACCATCGAGAGACACGACGACGAAGCCTTGTTCTGCGAAAAACTGAGCCAAAATGAACCGGCCGCGCGCCTGCACGACGGTCTGCGCATGAGGCCCCCCGTACACCATCAAAATCACCGGGTAGCGCATTCCCTGACGGTGGTTCGAGGGGCGAACGATCGCCGCGCGAAGGTCGTCTGCACCTACACTCACGAGCTCGACTCGCGGCGAAAGTGAGGGCTCTTCGACGAGCGAGGTGAGGTGTCCGACGGTCGTTTCGCCCAGCGAGACCTCCCACGTAGACGCCTCCGTAAGCGCGCTGCGGTAGATCACCCTAACGCCTCTTCCACCGTATTCAGCGTCGTGTTCGCCGGGAGTTGAGGTCTCCCGCGTCCTGTCCGCGGGCTCATCGAGCGAGCTTCGCCAGACGTGTTGCTCTGTAGGCTCTGCGCTTGCGAGATATCGGATGGAGCGTATCGCACCATCGATGTGCAATAAGCGTCGGTACCCGACCTCTGGGGGCACCACGACTCGATCGAGCGTCCCGTCCGGCCGCCGAAGTTCGAGCTGCGAGCTCCCGCCACGCTCAGTCGACCAGAGGAATCCAGATCCGTCGGGTAGCCACCGCGGAACGGACGGATCGATATTAACCCACTTCGGATCGGTTTCCGTGAGCAGCAGGCGCGTCGTCCCATCGGACGCGACGGCGAGTAATTCCTCGACGGTCTGGTCTCGATTCTGCACCAGGATGGTCAGCGGCGAGCCTTGGTTCCACGCCACCTTCGCGAGGTAGGGAAAGGCCTCACGATCCCACTGAACCCACGTTGTGGGCCCGCCTTCCGCGGCCATGAGCCCGAGTCTCACGAGCGCGTTATGCCGCCCTGCTCGGGGATACGCGAAGGAATCGTTGGCCCGCTCGGGGTGCATTGGGTCCGCGATCTGGAATCGCTCGACCTCTCGTTCGTCGGTCTCTTGATAGGCGAGCGTTCGGGCGTCCGGCGACCACCAGTAGCCCTCCATCCGGCCCATCTCCTCCTGTGCGACGAACTCCGCGGTGCCATGGGTGATCCCCGGGGTATCTCCCTCCGTGATTTTGCGTTGCGCGCCGCTGGCGACGTCGATCACGCAAAGTTCGCCATCGCGCACGCACGCTACGCGTGTGCCGTCCGGCGACCATCGGGGATCAATCGGCGTGCCGCCCTCGTCGGTAAGAGCGCGCACGCTCCGGCTCGCGCGCACGAACACGTAGAGCCGACCGGAGAGGGGAAAGAGAATCTGCGTCCCATCGGGCGACATCTGAAAAGATGCGATGCCGCGAGCTGAAACTCGCATGCGCTGTCGTCGGGCACGCTCGTCGACGCTGAGGGCTTCATCAGCTCCGCGGAGCACCTCTGCGGCGGTGAGCAGTAGACACTCCGCCCCCGTTCCGACATCGAACGCGAACAAGTCGCGCACGAAGTTTCGCCTCCCCGAACGGAGAAACAACACCTCTCGCCCGTCTGGAGTGATGTGGACGTACTCGGGCGCGCCGAGTCGAAATCGCCAGGTCTCGGCATACTGCTCAAGCAGAAGGCCTGCGAAGGCGGTGGGCTGGGTTGCGCCGCGAGGGTCATGTCGCATGGTGTTACTTCCTCCTGGGGGGGGATGGAGTGTACGCGGCTCAGGGCTGCGAGCGCTGCCGCGAGGCGGCATCGAGGGAGGTGAAGAATCACATCGACCATCGTAGTGGACGGGCGGGATACCCTGCGACATGCCGAAACGCAGTGGTTTCGGCGATAATTCGCGGGTCGAAGTACTGCTGGTGCCGAAGACCGGGGTTGAACCGGTACGAGGGGTTACCTCGGCGGATTTTGAATCCGCTGCGTCTGCCAATTCCGCCACTCCGGCAATGGGTTGGGGAAGAGACAGCGGTCTATCAGCGTCTACGGATTCCCTCAAGTACTTCGGGGATTCGAGAGGAGCTCCGAAAATGGTGCGAGGAAGATTGCAAGAGTCTCTTGACGACCTACGAAAACGGATGGTACACGCCGCGGCCTCCCCGAAGGAACTTAGTTCCCGAAGGGCGAAACCTTCTATGTCGGCGGCTGCACCCAATTCCCGGGTGGACGCGTCGATGGGAGCCCAGCAGGTTCGGTGAGAGCCGCCGCGCTGGTGAAACGGAAGCAACGACGATGGAGAGCAAGGCGATTGCGCGGTTTGCGCGTATCGCGCCCCGAAAGGCGCGGACGGTAGTAAACCTAGTCCGCGGCCAGAAGGTGGCCGAGGCGATCAACATGTTGCTGTACACCCGCAAGGCTGCGGCCCCGGTCGTCCGAAAGGTGATCGAGTCGGCGTTGGCCAATGCGCGGGTACTCAACCCCTCAGTGGACGTCGATGGGCTGTATGTGTCCATCGGATCGGTCGATAAGGGACCGAACTCGAACCTACGCCGCTGGCGGCCGCGGGCGATGGGTCGGGCCACACAAATCACGAAGGGCGTGAGCCACATCGCGATCACGTTGACCGATCGGCCGCCCCCGGCGCCGAAGAAGACAAAGAAGACCGCTTCCGGCGACAGCGCCGGAACGACCACAGCGACGCAGGAATAGGCGAGCAATGGGACAGAAGGTTCATCCGTACGGGTTCCGCCTTGGGGTCATCAAGACCTGGAACTCCAAGTGGTTTGAAGAGCGCAACTACGCCGCTTGGCTCCACGAGGACATCACGCTTAAGCGCGTGGTGAAGGAACAACTCCAGAACGCCGGTATTTCGGCGGTCGAGATCGAGCGCGCCGCGGCCAAGGTGAAGGTCATCATCTACACCGCACGTCCGGGCATCGTGATCGGCAAGGGCGGCAAGGGTGTCGAGGAGTTGAAGAAGGGGAAGCCGGCGGAGCGCAAGGGCGCCGCGCCGTTTCCAGGACTACTTCACTACACCAATGCCAACGCTGATGACGTCGTCATCGACGTGCAGGAGATCCGTAAGGCAGACACCAATGCCCAACTCGTCTCCGAGTCAGTCGCGACGCAGTTGGAGCGTCGGGTCTCGTTCCGCCGTGCCATGAAGAAGGCCGTCGGCGCCGCCATGAAGTTGGGCGCTCGAGGTATCCGCATCCGCTGCGCAGGTCGTCTCGGGGGCTCGGAGATGGCGCGTGTTGAAAGCTACCGCGAGGGCAGGGTGCCGCTGCACACTCTCCGCGCGGACATCGAGTTTGGTACCGCGGAGGCGCACACGACGTACGGCTCCATCGGGGTGAAGGTTTGGTTGTTCAAGGGAGAGGTGCTTCCGCAGAAGAAGCGCCGCCCGGGCACCCGCTGAACGATCGCCGGAGAAGACGCAAATGCTTTCGCCGAAGAAGGTTAAGTACCGCAAGCAGATGAAGGGCAACCTGAAGGGGACAGCGCACAACGGTTGCGATGTGTCCTTCGGTGACTTCGGAATGCAGATCGTGGAGTCCGGTCGGATCACAGCGAGGCAGATTGAAGCCGCTCGTATGGCGATCACCCGGCATGTAAAGCGCGCTGGCAAGCTTTGGATTCGGGTCTTCCCGGACAAGCCTGTCACGAAGAAGCCCCTGGAGACCCGCATGGGTCACGGTAAAGGGGCGGTCGAGGAGTGGGTGGCGGTGGTGCAGCGAGGGCGCGTGGTCTACGAGCTTGGCGGCATCCCGGAAGACGTTGCGCGCGAGGCTTTCCGCCTTGCAGCACACAAGCTGCCGCTCGAGGCGCGGGTCATTACCCGCGCGATTGGCTGAGGGAGACGATCGATGGCCAAGGGAACGACCGCGAAGGACCTGATCGCTAAGTCCGATGTAGAGCTGAACTCTTACATCGACGACGCGACCAAGAACCTTCTGGATACGCGATTTCGCAACCATGCGAACCTGCTTGATGACACCAGCCGGATCGCCAAGCTCCGGCACGACCTGGCTCGCGCGTTGACGGTGCGCACAGGGCGGGCAAAGGCGAAGGGTTGATAAGATGACGACGGAAGCAACTGCCGCTGAGACCGAGGTCCACGGCCGCAAGCGAACGCTGATCGGCAAGGTCACGAGCGCAAAAATGCAAAAGACTGTGGTGGTCGAAGTGGTGCGCTCGGTGCGTCACTCGGTGTACGGGAAGTACGTTCGCCGCAGAAAGAAGTACAAGGCCCACGATGAGAGCCAGCAATTCAAGGCTGGAGACGTGGTGGAAATCCGGGAGCACCGGGCGATCTCTCGAGAGAAGCGCTGGACGGTGATCCGTCTAGTCACCCGGCCCGAAGAGTCCTGAGCGTTCGGAAGAGGCGGTAGAGAAGAATGATTCAGATGCGGACAATCCTGGACGTCGCGGACAACTCCGGTGCGCGTCGAGTCCAGTGCGTAAAGGTTCTCGGCGGATCGCGGCGGAAGTACGCCGCGCTCGGCGATGTGATCGTGGTGAGCGTAAAAGAAGCGCTCCCTAACATGAAGGTTAAGAAGGGCCAGACCGCTCGCGCGGTGGTCGTTCGCACGGTCCGGGAGTATTCGCGCCCCGACGGTTCTTACGTGAAGTTCGACACGAACAGCGCGGTCCTGATCGACAAGGAAGGTGAGCCCGTTGGGACTCGAATCTTTGGCCCGGTCGCTAGAGAACTGCGTGCGAAGAAGTTCAGCAAGATCATCTCGCTGGCGCCGGAGGTCATCTGATATGAGCCTCGCAAGAATCCGCAAGGGAGACACCGTCGTCGTGATCTCCGGTGACGAGAAGGGCAGCACTGGTAAGGTGCTCACCGTGTTTCCTGAGGCCCAGCGAGTGCTGGTCGAGGGTCTTAACAAGGTGAAGCGGCACACGCGCCCAACACCTCGTAACCGCGAGGGTGGCATCATCGAGGCCGAGCGCCCAATGCACCTCTCTAAAGTCATGCCGATGGACCCGGAAACGGGCAGGGGCACGAGGGTTCGCACGAAAGTTGCCGCCGATGGGTCGAAGACCCGAGTCGCGGTAAAGAGTGGCAAGGAAATCAAGAACGAGACGGTCTAAGGCCGTTCTTGGGTAACCGGGCGCGAGACCCGTTACAGGGCGCTTTGTAGCGCCGACGGAAACGCGAAGCCGAAGAGGAATAGAGCGATGGCGGACGATAAGAAGAAGAAGGGCGCCGATGCGCCGAAGGGCGGCGCCAAGCCGGTGTCGCCCCCGAAAGCAAAGGCCGGAACAGCAAAGAAGAAGCCTGCTGCCGCTGCCCCTGACGCGGCCCCGCGTGGTCCTGAGCAAAAGATTCCTCCGCGCCTCCGGGACAAGTATCGAGCAGAGGTCGTGCCGACCCTGCTCAAGCAGTTCGGATACACCAACCCGATGCAGGTGCCTCGGTTAGTCAAGATCACCCTAAATATGGGTCTAGGCGAGGCAGTCGGTAACGCCAAGATCATCGATATGGGTGTCGAGCAAATCACCGCAATCACCGGCCAGAAGCCGGTGGTGACCAGGGCCAGGAAGAGCATTGCAACGTTTAAGCTGCGAACCGGAGTTCCTATCGGGACCATGGTCACGCTGCGACGCGAGCGGATGTGGGAATTCCTGGATCGGTTGGTCACCTTCGCGCTACCACGAGTCCGTGATTTTAAGGGAGTGAGCCCCAAGGCTTTCGACGGGAAGGGAAACTACACCCTCGGAGTCAAGGAGCAGATCATCTTCCCGGAGATCAACTACGACACGGTGGAGAAGGTGAAGGGACTCAACATCTGTATCACCACGACCGCGGTGAACGACGAGGAGGGCCGTGCGCTCCTCCAACACCTCGGAATGCCGTTTCGTCACTGAGTTTCATTGAAGGAAGACGGGAGATAAACCGTGGCACGTGCCTGTTCGTTTGCGAAACTGCAAGAAGCTCCGAAGTTCGCGGTAAGACACCGCAATCGGTGCAAGGTCTGTGGGCGTGCGCGAGCCTACTACCGAAAATTCGAGCTCTGCCGCGTGTGCCTCCGCAGCCTGGCACTCAAGGGCGAGCTGCCCGGCGTGACCAAGGCGAGCTGGTGAGAGGTCGACGATGTTGACGGATCCTATTTCAGATATGCTGACCCGCGTCAGAAACGCTGTGATGGCGCGACATGAACGTGTGGTAATGCCCGCTTCCAAGTTGAAGCGCGCGGTTGCCGAAATTCTCGCCTCCGAGGGATATGTATCCTCGGTGGGCGCCGATGTCGGTGAAGAAGGACGGGAGACCATTGTTATGGTGCTCAAGTATGGTCGTGATCGCCAGTCGGCGATCGAGGGCATCCGTCGGGTCTCTCGCCCGGGACGCAGGGTGTACGTGGGGGTCGATAAGATCACCAAAGTACGTAGCGGCCTCGGCATCTCCATTCTCAGTACCTCTCGTGGGGTATTGAGCGATCGCCAGGCCCGGAGCCTTGGCGTGGGTGGCGAACTCCTCTGCGAAGTGTGGTGAGGCCATGTCGAGGATTGGCAAGCGACCAGTAGCCCTGCCGCAGGGCGTCACCGTGACTAGCGGATCGGACTACTTCGAAGTGAAGGGTCCGAAAGGAACTGTGCGTCGGGCAATGACATCCGATGTACAGATTGTGACAAAAGACGGACAAGCGATCGTTGTTGCAAAGACGGACATTCCTACCGAGGTAGCGTCCCGGATGAGCGGGACCTTCCGGTCACACCTGAACAACGCAGTGACGGGTGTGTCGAAGGGATACAAGAGGGGGATTCGGCTTGAGGGTACGGGTTACAAGGCCGACCTCAAGGGCTCGATCCTTACTCTCTCGCTCGGCCTGTCCCATCCGGTTGTTTTCGAGGTGCCGAAGGGGCTCTCGGTACAGATCCCTGGTGACAGCAAGAACACGGTACTACTGCTAGAAACAGTCGATCGTGATTTGCTTGGCAAGGCGGTAGCCCAGTTGCAGTCATTCCGACCGCCGGAGCCCTACAAGGGTAAAGGCGTACGGTTGATGGTTGACGGGTCGCCGACGGCGAGCCCGGTTCTGGTCAAGATCCGCCAGAAGGCGGGCAAGGCTGGTAAGGGCGGTAAGGGCGGCAAGTGACTTAAGCCGGCGCCGTAACTAGCGGTGCCGTACAGGTCGAGGACACGATGAAGGCAAAGGACGAACAGAGACTCAGGCGCAAGACGCGCATTCGGGGCAGGGTTACCGGGACTGCGGAACGTCCGCGGCTCACGGTCTTCCGGTCTGCGAAGAACATCTACGCCCAGGTGATTGATGATGTGGTCGGCACTACGCTCGTGGCAGTGGGAACTTTGTCTCCTACGGTTCGCGACACGGTGAAGGACGATCGGAAACTCGATGCGGCCCGTAAGGTCGGCGAGGCCCTGGCCAAACTGTGCCTGGAGAAAGGTATTGCCAAGGTTGTCTTTGACCGAAATGGCTATGTCTACCAGGAAAACAACCGTGTCGGCGCGCTTGCCGATGGCGCCCGCAAGGCGGGCCTGAGCTTCTAAGGCTGAAGAGGGAGACGCATCGATGTCGATGTCAGATAACGACGAGGGCGCGGAACTCAAGGAGCGGGTAGTCAACATCAACCGCGTAGCCAAGGTGGTTAAGGGGGGTCGTCGATTCTCCTTCTCCGCTCTAATAGTGGTCGGTGATGGCAACGGTCGCGTCGGCGTTGGCCTGGGTAAGGCCAATGAGGTTCCTGAGGCGATCCGGAAGGGCAACGAACAGGCTCGAAAGAATCTGTTCTCTGTGCCTCGTGTTGGGACCACCATTCCCCATGATGTTGTTGGCCACTTTGGGGCTGGCGAGGTTCTGCTCCGGCCGGCCTCGGCTGGAACGGGAGTAATTGCTGGCGGTGCGGTTCGCGCGGTTGTCGAGAGCGCGGGTATTCGCGACATTCTCTCGAAGAGTCTCGGCAGTCGCAATCCGCACAACGCGGTTAAGGCTACCATCGCGGCGCTCAAGCAGTTGCGCGACATCAGTGCCACTGCGGCCCGACGCGGTAAAACCGTGGAAGAAATCTCCGAGAAGACGGCGTAGGCGATGGCTAAGGCGAAACTGCGAGTGACGCAGACAAAGTCGACGATCGGCGAGCGTTACCAGTTCGAGCAGACCGTCAGCGGTCTCGGACTGCGCGGACCGAACACTGCGGTCGTGGTGGCAAACACCCCGGCCTTCCGCGGTGCGATCAAGAAGGTGATCCACCTTGTCTCGGTGGAGGAGATCGATGGCTAATGTTTTGAGTAATCTGCACCCCCCTGCTGGGGCGGTGCGCAAGAGGACCCGTAGGGGTCGCGGCGTAGGTTCTGGCCTTGGGAAGACTGCTGGTAAAGGCCAGAAGGGCCAAAAAGCACGGCATCCTGGTAACTTCAGTAAAATGGGATTTCAGGGTGGGCAGACCCCGATGCAGCGGAGGTTGCCGAAGCGCGGGTTTCGAAATACCCTCTTCGCGACGGAAATCTCTGCCGTGAACGTAGGGGCTCTAGATAAGTCGTTTGACGCTGGTGCGATCGTGGACATCGCAGCATTGGCGACGATGGGCCTCGTCGAGAAGCGTGCAGACCGCGTGAAGATTCTTGGCGACGGTGATCTCTCCATCAAACTAACGTTAAGGGTTCACGGGATCTCCGCTGGTGCTCGAGCCAAGGTCGAAGCGACGGGTGGCACCGTCGAACTCCTGTCGACCACCGCTCCCCCGAAAGAGGGAAGCGCGAAGGCCTGATCTCGGGTTTCAGACGCGCGCCGATGTTCGGCGTTTCTCGGTGAGACAGTTAGCCTTGTTGGCTCTCTGTCTCGCCGCTGCGTCCCCGAACCTCCTTAAGGAACACCCGAATGGCACTCGGCGCCCTCAGCAACATCGCAAAGATCCCAGAACTCCGAAGACGACTTCTGTTTAGCCTTGGCATGCTCGCTGTCTATCGCGTCGGGGTTTACGTCACCGTGCCCGGGGCTGATCGCCAAGCCATGCAGGAGTTCATGGGGCAAGACAACAGTGGGTCTTTGCTCGGCATGCTCAATCTATTCTCTGGCGGCGCTCTCGAACAGGTGAGTATCTTCGCCCTGGGGGTGGCACCTTATGTGTCCGCTTCGATTATTTTTCAGTTACTGAGCTCGATCTTCAAGCCCCTCGAAGAACTTCGTAAGGAAGGTGAACTCGGGCAACGCAAGATCAATCAGTACACCCGTTATGCGACCATAGCGTTGGCGATGGTTCAGGGGTTCAGTATTGCGCTGTACCTTGAAGGCCGACAGACCGCAGATCTGGTTGATGTCGTTCGAAACAAGGGGTGGGATTTCCGCTTGATGACCATGCTTAGTCTTGCGACGGGCACTGCATTCATTATGTGGCTCGGCGAGCAGATCACTGAGCGCGGGATCGGTAACGGGATCTCGCTGATCATCTTCGCTGGGATCGTTGCGGACTTCCCTCAGGCCATCGCTCAGACTTGGCAGTTTACAAGCACCGGCCAGATCACGCCGGTGTCCCTGCTTATTGCCGCTGTACTAATCTTGGGGTCGGTAGCGGCGATCGTATTTTTTGAGCGGGGTCAGCGGCGTATTCCGATCGAGTATTCTCGACGAATCATCGGCCGGAAGATGTATGGAGGTCAGCGCACTCATCTCCCTCTGAGGGTTAATTCCTCGGGGGTCATCCCTCCGATCTTCGCGTCAACTGTTCTGATGCTGCCTGCGACTCTCGCCAACCTGAGAATCCCCGGAATGGAGTCGATTCGGGACACGATGCAGCGAGGCGACTGGGTCTATAACACCCTTTTCGTGGTCCTCACCGTATTTTTCTGCTACTTCTACACTTCGGTCACGTTTCCCCCGGTAGACTTGGCCGACAATTTGAAGAAGCAGGGGGCTTTCATTCCGATGATCCGGCCCGGTAAGGACACTGCCGACTACATCGAGAAGGTCCTGATGCGGATCACGTTTGGCGGCGCGATGTACGTGGCCATCATCTGTGTGTTGCCTGACTTCATGCGACAGTATCTCCGCGTTCAGTTTCCCTTCGGTGGGACTTCGATAATGATTGTGGTGGGTGTGGCGCTCGATACGGTTAACCAGATCGAGTCGTACCTCATCTCACGTCATCTCGAGGGCTTTGCTGGGCCTGGTGGATCACGGATTCAGGGCCGAAGGGCCTCTTAGACATGGACATAGTTTTCATCGGCCCGCCAGGTGCTGGTAAGGGAACTCAGGCCCAGCGCCTTTGTGCGGAGCTTGGCGTGCCGCAGATTGCGACCGGGGACATGCTCCGCGCGGCCCGGAAGTCAGGCAGCGAACTTGGACGGAAGGCTGATGGGTTCATGGCTTCCGGAGCTCTGGTTCCGGACGAGGTCGTAATAGGCCTGGTCGAGGAGAGAATCGCCGAGGCTGATGCAGGCCACGGTTTCGTCCTCGATGGGTTCCCTCGCACCGTCCCACAGGCCGAGAATCTTGAGAGAATTCTTGCCCGAGCTGGGCGCGGGATCTCCCATGTGGTGCTGCTTGAAGTGCCCGACTCGTTGATCCTTGAGAGGATTACTGGGCGGCGGGTGGGCGAAACCACTGGACGAATCTATCATCTTGAGTATGATCCACCCCCTTCCCCCGATCGGGGTGAGGGCGGCGAGCGTCTGATGATTCGCGATGATGATCGAGAAGATGTGGTCCGGCCGCGATTGTTGAACTATTCAGCGCTTACAGCGCCGCTTATGGCCTGGTATGGTCACAGGGGGTTGCTTCGGCGCGTTGATGGCGTGGGTTCCGTAGAAAACGTTACCCACGCAATCTTCCGGGCGATCGGAGCGCGATAGAGCCGCATGGCACGTAAGAGGATGCATTCCACAGAGCCCCGCGAAGCTAAGGCGGACAAGCTCGAATTCGAGGGCGCAGTCTTGGAGGCGCTCCCAAACGCGATGTTTCGCGTGAAGTGTGACAATGGGCTGGACGTGCTCGCGACGATCTCCGGCCGGATGCGGCAGTTCTACATCCGCATCCTGCCAGGCGACCGAGTGAGCGTTGAAGTCAGCCCCTACGATCTTTCCAAAGGCCGTATCACGTACCGACACAAGTGAGATGGAGCGATGAAGGTCCGACCGTCCGTGAAGAAGATCTGTGACAAGTGCAAGGTGATCCGCCGCCGTGGGGTGGTAAGGATTATTTGCGAGAACCCCCGACACAAGCAGCGGCAGGGCTGATAAATGGCACGCATTGCAGGCGTCGACCTTCCGGGTCGCAAGCATATCTCGATCGCGCTCCGCTACCTCTACGGCATCGGGCCTGCGAAGGCCCTGGAGGTCTGCAAGAAGGCAGACGTGCCGCTGGATAAGAAGACTCAGGATCTCAGCGACGTGGAAATCCGCCGCGTCCGGGAGATCCTGGAGGGGGACTACAAGGTGGAGGGTGATCTCCGTCGTGAAGTTCAGATGAACATCAAGCGTCTGATGGATCTCGGTTGTTACCGGGGACTCCGTCACCGCAAGAGCCTGCCCGTCAACGGCCAGCGCACTCACACGAACGCACGCACTCGCAAGGGTCCGCGTAAGGGTCTCGCGGTTTCCCGCGCGGCTCCGGCGAAGAAGTAACGGTTTCGTAGGTCGATTGACCCATAAGCAAGAGGACTTCGATGGCGAAGGCGCAAGCGGCGAGCGGAGCATCCACCGGCAAGGCGGGGCTCAAGGGCAAAAAGAGGGTTCGGAAAAACGTGCCGAAGGGCGTTTGCCATATCCAGGCAACGTTTAACAACACGATAGTCACCATCGCGGACATCTACGGCAATACCGTAGCTTGGTCATCGGCTGGCTCCAGGGGGTTCAAGGGTTCTCGCAAGAGTACCCCTTTTGCCGCCCAAGTGGCAGCAGAGGACGCAGTCCGCAAAGCTGCAGAACACGGTATGCGCGAGGTCGCTGTGTTCATCAAGGGCCCCGGTGCGGGTCGAGAGAGCGCACTTCGGGCGCTGTCGACAGCGGGTTTCCGGGTGACGCTCATTCGCGACGTTACTCCCATTCCGCACAATGGGTGTCGGCCGCCGAAGCGGCGCCGGGTTTGATCTCATAGGTTTTGAGGAAGAAGAGAGCGGTTAGTCGTCATGGCGCGTTACATCGGTCCGGTCTGCAAGCTCTGTCGCCGCGAGGGGATGGAACTCTATCTCAAGGGTGATCGCTGCTACACGGAGAAGTGTTCCTTCAAGCGGCGGCCTCGGCCCCCAGGTCAGCACGGTGAGCAGCGGGTGAAGTTCAGCGAATATGGTCTGCGACTTCGCGAAAAGCAGAAGGTTCGTAGGATCTACGGTGTTCTGGAGCGGCAGTTCCGTAAGTATTTTGCGGAAGCTGACCGAACCAAGGGTGTCACCGGTGAGAACCTTCTGGCGCTACTGGAGAGGCGGCTGGATAACGTAGTTTACCGATTGGGTTTCGCGGCGACGCGAAACGAAGCTCGGCAACTTGTGCTTCACTGTCACATCACGGTGAACGGCAAGCGCGTTAATATTCCGAGTTTTCTTGTGAAGGTTGGTGACAAGGTTTCAATCCGTGAGAAGTCTCGGGAGATCGCGCGCGTTAAGGAGTCCGTCACGGGAGCCGAACGGCGCTCGCCGACTACCTGGCTCGAGTTGGAGAAGGAGTCCTTCACGGGTACCGTTAAGACGCTTCCGCTCCGCGAGGAAGTCGGGCTTGAGATCAAAGAACAGCTGATCGTCGAGTTCTACAGTCGCTGATTTGATGTCTGAGCGCGACAGGCTCCACCGACTACGTTCGGTGGGGCCTCGCGCTATGTGGTGTACGAAGGGAAAGGTTTCCATGACGCAGTCGTCCACGCAGGCCCGCAACTGGCGAGACCTCATTCGGCCCAAGGCGCTCCTTGAGGAGGACAGGGAGAGTCACTCGGAGTCCTACGGTAAGTTTGTGTGCGAACCGTTGGAGCGCGGTTTCGGCATCACCATAGGCAACTCGCTTCGGCGCGTGCTGCTATCCTCTCTTCAGGGAGCGGCGATTACTGCAGTGCGTCTCGACGGGGCACTTCACGAGTTCACGACGATTGATGACGTCAAAGAAGACGTCACTGATATCGTTTTGAATTTGAAGGAGGTGGTGTTTCAAGCTGCAGAGGCTAAGCGCTATACCCTCAGCCTGATCAAGGAAGGCCCCGGGGCGGTCCTTGCTGGTGATATAAAAACCGAGGCGATGGCTGGTATCAAAGTGCTGAATCCCAACCAGCATGTCGCTACGGTTTCCAAGGGTGGAAAACTCTCGATGGAGGTCATCGTCGGGATGGGACGCGGGTACGTTCCTGCCGAGCGTAACAAGGATCCGAACCTTGCCATCGGTTGGGTTCCGATCGATTCGCTCTTCTCGCCGGTGCGCAAGGTGAACTACACCGTCACTAACGCGCGGGTCGGGCAGATGACGGACTACGATAAACTGACCCTGGAGGTGTGGACCAACGGTGCAGTGCGTCCACGGGACGCGGTTGCTTACGCGGCGAAGATCCTGAAGGAGCAACTTCAGATCTTCATCAACTTCCAGGAGCAAGACGAGATCGTCTCGATGCCCTCGGCAACCCGGGAGGAGCCTATCAACGACGCTCTGTTCAAGTCGGTGGAGGAGTTCGAACTCTCGGTTCGCAGTGCCAACTGCCTCCAGAACGCGAACATTGCTTACATCGGTGAACTCGTGCAGAAAACTGAGGCAGACCTGCTCAAGACCAAGAACTTTGGTCGCAAGTCCCTCAAGGAAATCAAAGACAAACTCAACGAACTCAACCTTCAGTTGGGCACGCATATTGAAAATTGGCCGGGACTGCTTGAGCGCTGGAAAGCCGAGCACGGCTGAGATCCTCTGTTAGAGATTGAAACCCAGGAACCACTGCCATGCGTCACCAGAATTCTGGTCGAAAGTTCGACCGCGACGGCTCTAGCCGTGCGGCGATGTTCAGGAACCTTGCGGCTAACCTGTTCACCCACGAACGGATCGAGACCACCGTCCCGAAGGCCAAGGAGTTGCGGCGTATCGCCGAGCGCCTCATCACCCGAGTGGCCCGTCTCGGTGCCGATGCCAACGCTGCTACCATTAGCGATCCCAAGGTCGCAGCTGGTCGCCTTGCGCTCAAGCGGCAGATCGGTTCGTTTCTGCCCCGTTGGCAGGTCCGAATCGTGGAAGGTCAGTCCGAGCGTATCGATGTCATTGAACACCTGTTTCGGGAGATCGCTCCTCGTTTCGTCGGTCGGAACGGTGGGTATACCCGCATCCTGAAGACGCGCTTCCGCCGGGGTGACAACGCGGAGATGTGCTACATTGAGCTGGTTGTTCGCGACCCGCGCGTGGGTGCGAAGACCGCTGTGACGCCGAAACTGGTCACGGAAGCGGTCCGCGCCGAAGCACCCAGGTCTCGATCCGCAGAAGAAATCCCCGCCGCTGTCTGATTCCCGATCGCTCCGTGACCTTTCGAGTACGACGAAGGTCCGCGATGTTAGACACCACGACCATCATCGGCACGCTTCTCCCGCTGGTGCGTAAAGACGCACCGGGGGGCGAGGCCTCCCGCAGCTTTGTTGATCTCCTCGCCGCAGCGGAGTGCCCCGGTCTGACTGCTCGGCGCCGCCGACGCGAGGAATTGACCGGTGCTTCTCACGACCCCATTGTCTGGGCGGAGGCCCGCGGAGCCAATGTCGTAGATGTCGATCGCAATCGGTACGTTGATCTGACGGGGGGGTTCGGAGTCGCCCTGTTGGGGCACGGTCACCCAGACGTCGTCGCGGCGGTACAATCACAAGCGGGAAGGCTGCTCCACGCGCTCGGCGACGTTTACCCTTCGGCGCAGAAAATCCTTCTGGAGTCGCGTCTCTCGAAACTGGTCCCTTGGTCGGCCCGGGTGATTCTCGGCCTATCGGGGGCTGATGCGATTGAGGCTGCTCTCAAGACCGCGATGCTTGCAACGCGACGCCCTGGCGTATTGGCCTTCGAGGGCGGCTATCATGGTCTCAGTTACGGGACGCTCGCGGCCTGCGGCTACAAAGTGGAGTTCCGTGACCCTTTCTCCGAACAACTGAATCCGACGATACGATTTGTGCCGTTTCCCTCGTTATTTAGTCGAGATCGATCGCTGGAGATGGCGCGCTCTGTACTCGCGGAGGGCCGCACAGGTGCTGTGCTGGTTGAGCCCACGCTCGGGCGGGGCGGGGTCGAACCCGCCGCTCCGGGTGCTCTGGTGGCGCTCGAAGCTATGGCTCGGGAGCACGGGGCGCTGCTGATCGCTGACGAGGTCTACACTGGACTTGGACGAACCGGACCTTGGTTTCAGTCGGTTGCAATGGGGTGCGAGCCCGACGTGGTGGTTGTCGGCAAGGCTCTCGGAGGCGGACTGCCCGTGAGCGCAGCGATTCTGCGGGAGGAGGTTGCCCGATCGTGGGGTTCTTCCGTGGGGGAGGCGATTCACACCTCGACTTTCCTTGGGAATCCTCTGGCCTGTGCCGCCGCGATTGCTTCTCTAGATGTTCTACAACTGCCAGAGACCAGCGCGATGATTGCGCGATGTGCGGCTGTTCTGGAAAGGGAGCTGCGCTATGCGCTCCAGAACCGCGATCTTGGTGTGCGGCGGCTGACATTTGCGGGCTTGCTCGTGGGCGTCTCCATCGACGGCGGATTGCGCCGGGCGCTGTCGGTATGCCGCCAGATGTTGCTGAGAGGATACATCCTGCTTACCGGTGGCGTCTTCGGTGATGTGCTGACGCTCACGCCGCCGGCATGTCTGACCGACGAACAAACTCTCGAGTTTGCAAACACTCTCGCACTGGTCCTCGCGGAGCAGCGGGTGGCGTGAGAGGCTGGCTCGACGACGCGGGGCGCAACCTCGAGACACGCTTGAATGCCCTGAGCGACAAGCCGTTTGAGTCGATTAGCGTCGGTGAGGTTGAAGCCCTCGGATGCGAGGTTTTTGCCTGGCAACGATCGCACAACGATGTGTTGGAGCGGGTCGCTGGCCGTGCCATCGGTGATCGGATTCCAGTTGAGTTGTCGGAGATTCCGGCCCTACCGACCGACATTTTCAAGATTGCCCGCGTGGCGTGCTTTCCGGAGTCGGCGACGGTGCGAATCTTTGAGACCAGCGGGACCACGCAGGAGCTTCGCGGTCGGCATTCTTTCGCTGATCTTTCGCTGTATGGGAGGGCTGCACGTGCGACCGCCTCCCGTTTGTTGCTCCAGCATGCGGGATACCACTGCATCTTTCTTGCGGAGTCGGAAGATCGCTTGCCCACTTCCTCACTCTCTTTCATGCTGTCTCGCTTCGCGGAGCATTGGCATCGGGGGGAGATGGACCCGTGGATGGTGCGGGGAGCAGTACTCGATCTCGCCGCTGTGATCGCTGCTATGGAAGCCGCCGGCCGTGATGGTCTTCCGGTCGCGTTGCTGGGGACGAGCTTCGCCTTTGTGCATCTTTTCGACGCGCTTGGAGGGAAATCGTGGCACCTGGCCCCCGGTAGCGTCGCGATGCCCACTGGAGGATTCAAGGGTCGTTCCCGAGAGGTCGATCCGGCCGTTTTGCGCAGAATAATTGGGGCTACTTTTGCGCTCGGAGACGATGCCATCCTCGGTGAATATGGGATGACCGAGCTCAGTTCGCAGGGGTACGAGTCACGGCGCGAGGGCAGGGGGAGTTACCATGTTCCCCCGTGGGTGCGGGTGTCGATGGTCGATGGCGTCACGTTGAGAGAGCTTCCGCGTGGTTCTGTTGGTTTGGTGCGCGTTGTTGACCTGATGAATCTTGGGAGCAGCGTCGCAATTCAGACGAGCGACCTGGGGCGAATGGACGTTGATGGGGAAGGATTCGTGATTTTGGGCCGAGCCCAAGGGGCGACTCCTCGTGGGTGCGCACGGGCCATGGACGCCGCGCTGTCGGGTGAGTGAGTATTTATTGGCCGGCGTCGCTTTTTCGGTCTGCCTGCGGTCCCGGTCGGGCAGAGCCGTCGCGCCTGGAAGATCCTGCTCGACGTCCTTCGTCGGCAGTCAATGTCGGTGGTCTCGATGAGCCCGGCCGCCCCGAGAATACGATCACTTCAAGGCAGTGATTGTGATCGACGCGCCGATCACAGCATCGATCGACGGCGGCACACGCAATAGCCCGCCATCGGGCATGACAAGTTCGATCGGCGCCGCTGTGATGTGCGCCGGGGCATCGCCAAGGGCACCTCGATACGCACCGGCGGGATGGCCAGCGACGGCGTTGGGGGGCGTGTATCGGCAGCGTGACTGCACTTCGATGTGTATCGTGTCGAAGGCTCCGAAGAGTTGGCTCCTACTAACTCTTGCTGAGCAAGGGCGTCATGGCATCAACAAAAGTGAGGTAGGGCTCAGATCGGGCGCCGCTAAAGCATCGAGTCGTTGCTGTAGGTTGGCGTCCACCGCGACGCCCAATCGAGCGAAGTCACGCGTTATTGCGGAACCATTCCGGCAGCCTGTAGCGAGGGACGAAATAGGTTGCCGAGATGCCCGCCCGCAACAGGCACTCATAGGGTAGGTTGCGGAGGTGACCATCAGCGTGTTCGATATGTTTAGCATCGGCATCGGGCCGTCGAGTTCTCACACCGTTGGGCCGATGCGCGCAGCACTGCGCTTCGTTGAAGGGATCGCCGCGGCGGACATCCTGGAGTCGGTCGAGGGTCTGAAGGTTGAACTCTTCGGCTCGCTCGGGCACACCGGGAAGGGTCATGGGAGCGACATCGCGGTAATTCTCGGATTGATGGGAGGAAGGCCAGACTCCATCGATCCGGACAGTGTTCCGAAGCAAGTCGGGGACGTTCGTAGTGCGGGAAAAATTACACTGGTCGGTAAACACGAGGTTGCCTTCCTCCCGGACCGCGACCTCGTCTTCCACCGTCGCGAGACTTTGCCACTCCATTCCAATGGCATGCGTTTCTCCGCGCTGGGTCCGGACGGCGGGGTCCTGCTCGAGCGGGTGTTCTACTCAGTGGGTGGTGGCTTCGTGGTCAATCAGGATGGCGTCTCGGAGGGGGTCGGGGGCGAGAGGTGTGACGTTCCTCATCCGTTCTCCACCGGACGGGAGTTGCTCCATGCCTGCCATGCTAGCGGGCTCTCGATCAGCACGGTGATGTTCGAGAACGAGTGTGCATGGCGCCCAGCCGCGGAGGTGCGACGGCTGCTGCTGGAGATCTGGTCGGTGATGGTGGCGTGTGTGCAACGGGGATGCGAGCGGGAGGGTATTTTGCCCGGTGGATTGAAGGTGCGTCGGCGGGCGGCAGCACTTTATCGAAAGCTAAGGTGCGACCCGGGCGGGAACAGTGACCCGTTGGTGGTCATGGACTGGGTCAATCTCTTCGCGCTCGCCGTGAACGAGGAGAACGCTGCGGGCGGGCGTGTCGTCACCGCGCCGACCAACGGAGCGGCCGGAATCATCCCCGCGGTGTTGCACTACTACCTACGCTTCATCCCGAACTCAGACGATGACGGGGTGGTCAGGTTTCTGCTGACCGCAGGTGCGATTGGGATTCTGTACAAGAAGAACGCATCGATCTCCGGTGCCGAGGTCGGGTGTCAGGGGGAGGTCGGGGTGGCGTGTTCGATGGCTGCCGGTGCGCTAGCCGAGGTGATGGGAGGGACTCCCGAGCAGGTCGAGAACGCCGCAGAGATCGGGATGGAGCACAACCTCGGACTCACCTGCGACCCAATCGGCGGACTGGTTCAGGTGCCGTGCATCGAGCGCAACGCGATGGGGAGCGTGAAGGCGATCAACGCCGCGAGGCTCGCGATGGCGGGCGACGGAAAGCACAAAGTGTCGCTAGACAAGGTCATCGCGACGATGCGGCAGACCGGGGCGGACATGAGCACCAAGTACAAAGAGACGGCCCGGGGCGGCCTCGCGGTGAACATCATCGAGTGTTGATGACCCACGCTCCGCGACGGTTGTGTTCGCCGTCCGGGGTGAACTAGTGTGCGCCCGATTTCGACCCTTCGAGGACTCATGAAGAACACTGCCAGCGACCGATGGGTCGCCTACCTCGTGTCGATCACCGCAGCGGTGCTCGTCCTTCTTTTTGGACTCCAGCGCTTTGGCATCTGGCAACCCGCGGAGATTCATGTGGCGGACCTCGCCCGTGAACTCATCGCGGGTCGGCCCGTCGCGTTTGATCGGCCCCCAGGGCAGATCGCCGCGGTTGCTCTAGGCTTCCGACTCGGCGGTGTCTCCGAACTCTGGGGTCGGCTGCCGACTGCCCTGCTCGCCTTCGCATCGGCGTGCGCGCTGATGGCCGCCGCGAGGGGCGCGGGCGATCGGCGTCTCGCCGCCTACGTGGGGATCACCTACGCGACCATCCCGCTGGTGTTCATGAACGCCCGACAGATGTTCGGTGGCGGCGTGGCGCAGAGCGCATCGACCCTGGCACTCGCGGGTTTCGTGCTTCTGCTCTGGGGACGCGGTCGCCGATGGCAACTCGGTGGTGCGGCGCTCGCCGCGGTGGGACTTCTGCTCGGGGTGCGTGCGGCTGGCGTGATGCTCGGCGTGGTGCCGATCCTTGGTGCCGTCGGGCTCGCGGGGCTGCTCCGTTTCGGCGCCGAGTCGCGTCTGACGCGCCTCACCAGTGCGGTGTCCTTCGTCGTCGCGGCAGCGCTAGCGATCGTCTGTATTCGCGTCGCCTCCCGCGAGCTCACCGGATATTCGACCTGGGTGGGCGCGTCGCCTCAGTCCGCGATTCCGACGCAGTGGCAGACCTTCGAGGTCTTCTTTGAGCAGATCGCCCACGGCACCTTTCCCTGGACCGGCCTCGTGCCGTTTGGCTTACTTCGTCTGGTAAGTCCGCCCTCGCAAGTGCCTGGTGGCGAGACCGATCCGACGTTGCCCGCGGACGAGACGCAGGACTCCGACGCGTGGCGCGAGGCTGGGATGCGGCTGACAGCCTTCCTCGCGATCGCGCTCGGGTTCGCACTGCAGACCTTCCACATGCAGTTGTTCGGGATGAGTGCGTTCGTGATGGTCGCGCCGATTGCTCTGGGGCTTGCGGTGCTTCTCCGCGACGCGGAGCGCGAGCGCACGCCGTGGCGCACGGTGGCGGTGGCTGCAGCGCTGCTCACCGTACTGATGCTTCGCGATTTCTTGCAGTTCCCTAAGGCTGCGTACGCGGCGCTTGGTCTGCCGGACGGCGGTCCGACCTTCCCGACGGGGTTTGCCATCAAGTTCAGCGAGTGGACCGCCAACGTGAAGGCGGCGAGGGCTGCGCATGGCGAGATGCCGCCGCTTCCGGCGGAGGGTTTCCACATCATCGAGACCGGGTTGTTTCTTGCCCTCTCGATCGTGGTTCTGTTTCAAGGGACGGGTCGGGTTGATCTGTTTGCGTGGCGGCGTCCGTATACGTGGATGCTTGAGGTCGAGGCCGATGCTCGTCGTTTGGTCGTCACGGAGACCACCGAGCGTGGTCGCCCCGCGGGCGGAACGCTTCTTCTCGCCAACCTCCGTGCGCTCCTTGGGGTGCTGGCGTTGGTGTGCGTCATCGTTGGGCTGAGCGTTCGCTCGATCCCGACGCTGACCACGCCCGGTCGCGACGGAATGACGGCGCTCGCTGCCGCGCCGGTCGGCATCGTCGTTGCGGTTGTGGGTTTCATCGCGGTCTGGAATCTCTTCGCGTGGCTCGGTCGCACGGAGAACCCGCTGAACAAGTTGCTCGGGTCGCGTGTCGCGTGGGTTCCGGTCGCGGCGCTTATGGTCGCGCTCCTCTACACCCAAGGCTTCATGGTCTCGCTCTCCGAGCACATGTCCCCGCGCGGTGTGTGGGCGGTCATTCGCTCGCTGCGTCACGGCGAAGAGCCCGTTGCTCGTTTCGGCGGTCCGAGCGACGACCCGGCGACGCGCTACTACACCCAGGTGGTACCCGAGATGCTCCGCACCGAGGATGAGGCAGTACGCTGGATCACCGGCGGACGCCGCAGTTTCCTCGTCCTGGGCAACGATGTATTCCCCGCACTCAACCGCGCGTATCGGCACGAGCGTCACCACAACATCCCGATCGCCGACGCGAGCAACAGCAACCTCTTTGTCGCGGTCAGCGAACTAGAGGGGCGACCGAATCGCAACCCGTTGGAGCCCTGGGTGCGGTCCGAGCGCCCGCCAATGCGTCACCCTGCGCGTGAGCCTTCAGTCTTCGAGAATACCTATCAGTATATTGGGTATGACCTCGACTCGAATGGCCTGAGCTACGTGCCGCTCGGTGGGTCGTTCAAGGTGACGTTTCACTTCCATGTAGTCGCGGACGCAACGCGTAACTGGCAGTTGTTTGTGCACACCGATGGGCAGGGCCCTCGTATCAACGGCGACCATGAGGGGGTCGGTGGTCGGTACCCGACGCGGCACTGGCAGAGCGGTGACTTCATCAGCGATCAGATCACTGTGAACGTGCCGTTGACGTATCGCCCCGGGGTCTTCACGGTCTTCCTGGGCTTCTTCGATGGCGGTGATCGAATGCGCCTGGAGGGCGGTGACCATGATCGCGACAACCGCGTTGTCGTCGCCAGGGTAAACGTGCGGTGAGGTGATCATCCGAGGCGACGAGGGCAGCGAGGACGACGTTCCAGGTGAGCGAGAATCGCTGAGTCTGTTCCTCCGGATGGCCTGGAAGGCGATCGTTTCTGCAAGTCGATGTGGCCAACTTGGAAGTCGACCGCAACGACGCCGATAACTTTCTCCACTCTTTCATCACGAACATCTCGGAGATGTTGATCTTCATCAACGGTTGCATCCCCCCAGATCTGGATTGCCCTGTCAGATTGCGCTTCACTGAGTCGGAGCAGGGTGCGCTGTACCTTTGGGGCTTTCCCGCATAGATCGACGCTTGCGAGTCCGCGGGAAGAACGCGAACCCAGGGTTTGGCGTGCGCTTCATGAGCATCGCGCCCGGCCAGCGTGAGCGCATTGGGCTTCGACGCCGGCCGCTCCTCGATCATGCACTGACCCGTGAGTGATGGGGCGGGTCGCGCAGGTCGGCCGAGGCGAAGGTTACGGGATCGGATCGAGGGAATGGAGGAGGGGTGAACCCGAAGGCTCTCTGCAGGGGGGATTGCTCAGCGGCGGCGGAGGGTCACTCCGCGATGGGGGCGACAGCGATCGGAGACTCGGCGAGGGGAACTCGCGACGGTGCGACGGACTCCGCGCGAAGCTTCGCGATCAGGTCGGCGGTCGCGAGGAAACCGAGGTCGGTGCGTCCCTTGCGGAGCGTCGCGCCGTCTGACTCGACTTCCTTGTCTCCAATCACACCGATGTACGGGGGGCGCAGTAGAGAGGCGTTGCGGATCTTCGCCGTGAGTTTGTCGTTACTCGCATCGACATCAACCCGCAGGCCGGCGAGTCGAAGTCGCTTCGCCAGCGATTCGGCGAAGGGCAGATGCTTGTCCGAGACCGTCACGAGGACGATCTGCTCGGGCGCGAGCCACGCCGGGAACCAACCCGCGGTGTGCTCAATGTAGAGCGACAAGAAGCGCTCGAGTGATCCGAGGACCGCGCGGTGCAACATGACTGGGCGGTGGTTCGTGTTGTCCGCGCCCACGTATGAGAGATCGAAGCGCTCTGGGAGGTTGGGATCCACCTGGAGAGTCCCGAGTTGCCACGAACGACCGATCGCATCGGTGATGTGGAACTCAAGCTTCGGCCCATAAAAAGCCCCTTCGCCCTTCGCGATCTCGAAGGTTCTGCCCTTCGCGATGACCGCGTCGCCAAGGATCTTCTCCGCGCGCTCCCAGGACTCAACAGTGCCGAGGTAACCGCTCTCCGGGCGCGTCGCGAGCATGATCTTCACGTCGGTCATGCCGAGGTCGCGATAGACCTCGTCGAGCAGGTCGAAGAACGCTCCGATTTCCTCGGGCATCTGCTCTTCAGTGCAGAAAATGTGGGCGTCATCTTGCGAGAAGGTTCGAACTCGCGAGAGGCCGTGGGTCACTCCTGAGCGCTCGTAGCGGTGCAGTCGGCCGAAGTCCGCCATGCGCAGCGGCAGGTCGCGGTACGACTTGCGGTCGGCCGCGAACATCAGGCAGTGCGATGGGCAGTTCATCGCCTTGCATCCGCAGATGTACCCCGAACTCACCGTGGCGAGCGCGGCAGTGACCTTCTCGTCGAGGGTGAAGACCTGGTTCATCGGGACGCCGTGGCCCTCGCGCGTGGGCTCGAGCGCGTCCGTACCCAGCGCAAGGAACATGTTGTCCCGATAGTTTTCCCAGTGCCCCGAGGTCTCCCAAAGGGCCTTGTCGAAGATCTGTGGAGTGATCACTTCCGCGTAGCCGCGCCGAGCGTATTGGTCGCGCATGTACGCGATCAATGCGTTGTAGAGGTGCGCCCCGCGCGGGAGGAAGAAGGGCGACGCCGGGGCCCACTCGTGAAACATGAACAGCTTGAGGTCCTTGCCCAGCTTGCGGTGGTCGCGAGCGCGGGCTTCCTCCAGCTGTCGTAGGTGGGCATCGAGCGCCTTTTGCGTCGGAAACGCAGTGCCGTAGATGCGCTGGAGCATCGGACGCCGCTCGTCGCCGCGCCAATACGCGCCCGCGACGGAGGTGAGCTTCACCGCCTGAAGGAACCGAGTGCTCGGGACGTGCGGCCCTTCGCAGAGGTCGATCCAATCGCCGTGCTGATAGAACGAAATGTCCTCGCCGACGGGGATGCCATCGAGGATCTCGACCTTGTACGTCTCGCCCATCTCGGTGAGTCGAGTGCGAGCCTCTTCGCGGCTCATCACCCCGCGCACGAAGGGAGAATCCGCGGCAGCGATCTCCTTGATGGTCACCTCGATGCGCCCGAGATCGTCTTCGGTAAACCGACCGTCTCGACGGTCGAAGTCGTAATAGAAACCGTTGTCGATGCTCGGTCCGATGGTGACTTTCGTGCCCGGGAAGAGCCGCTGAACGGCGTCGGCCATCACGTGCGCCATCGAGTGCCGAATGATCGGCAGTGCGCGCGGATCGTCCGCGAAAACGGGCTTTACCTCTGTGGCTTCGGTCACCTCCACGGGCGTGTGCAGGTCGACGGTGCGACCATCCACCAGCGCAGCGACCGTGTTCGGCGGGAGGCGATTGCGATCCTTGAGGAGCTGACCTGCGGTGACCATCATGACCCGTCGTTCGAGCGCCATCGCGGAGCCGATTCCCCGCGGCGGGCGACGCACGGTGTACGCACCCGCGATCCGGTGCGTCAAGCCAGCGAGGTGCGGGCGTGGAATGCGGTACCGTCGCCAGGTCGTATGCCATCCACGCTTTTCGAATCGCTTCCCGATGCCGTCTCTGTGTACGAAGTGTCGCCGCGCGATGGTCTCCAAAACGAGGCTGTGACGGTACCGACTCCAGCAAAGGTGCGGCTCATCGAGGCGCTCGTCGCTGCTGGGTTGAAGCGCCTGGAGGTCACCAGCTTCGTGTCGCCGAAGTGGGTTCCGCAACTCGCCGATGCGGTCGAACTGTGTCGCCTGCTCGGCAACCCCGCCGGCGTGAGCTTCTCTGCGCTTTGTCCCAATCAGCAGGGCCTCGACCGAGCGCTCGCGACGGAGCTGGGCGAGGTGGCGGTCTTCCTCTCGGTCAGCGAGACGCACAACCGAAAGAACGTAAACAAGACCGTTGCGCAGACGCTGGCGGTATTTCGCGAAATGGTCCCTGCTGCGCTCGCGGCCGGTCGCCGCGTCCGGGGGTATCTCTCAACGCTCTGGGGCTGCCCCTACGAGGGCGCGGTCGATCCGGGGAAGGGCGTTGAGATCGCCCGCGCACTGCTTGAAATGGGCTGCTACGAGGTCTCGCTCGGCGATACCATTGGCATCGGTACGCCCGTGCAGACGAAGCGGATCGTGGAGATGTTTCTCCGAGATTTTTCCGCGCAACAGCTGGCGCTTCATTTTCACGATACCCGTGGCACTGCGCTCTCCAACGTCATCGTCGGGCTCGAGCTTGGCGTCCGCACCTTCGACGCTTCTGTTGGCGGCCTCGGCGGATGTCCCTACGCTCCGGGCGCGGCCGGCAATCTTGCCACCGAAGATCTGGTTTTTACGCTGCACGGAATGGGGATCAAGACCGGTATCGACCTCGATAAACTGGTCGAGGCCGGTCGCGTGGCCTCCGCCGTGGTCGGGCGCGAACTCCCGGGCAAGGTTCACAAGGCCGGAGTGCGTTCCCTGCGGCGCTGAGCGCCCGGCATTTCGGTTGAGCAGCGTCCGTCGGGTGTAGGCTCCCCGCTCTTCACGAAACGAGCGAGGATATCTCCAATGATCGGTTCAGCGGCTTTGTTCCTGGTTGCGATTGTGGGCGCGGCGCAGATCCGTGCGGTGGATGCGCTTCCGGCCGTTCTCAGCCTCCAGGGTGAGGCCGCGTCGCCGTCAGCGTGGTCGATGGACGTCGGTCTACGAGTGACGCGATACGGCCTCGACGGGGGATTGCAGCGGCGCAACCACTGGCTCGCGCAGGCAGCGACCCGCGCGACGGACGCCACGCCCGCGGCGCCCGTCGGGGCGCCCACCCCTGAGCCTGAGGCCACTCCGGCGGCCGCGTGTGAGAGCTGCGACATCGACTGCGAGACTTGTCGTGAGTCCGATCGGCAGGCCCGCTACGTGATGCACCGACGCGCCGTGTTGCTGCGGACGCATCGCGCGTTTGGCATCGCGGCGTGGAGTTCGCTGGTGGTCACCGAAGCGCTGGGTACCATCCTCGCCATCAACCGCCCTACCTGGTTTGGCGATGGAGCCTGTGCATCAGACTCGAGCGCCTTTGGGTGTGGATCGAGCCTCGTTGGGACACTGCACCAGGCGTCCTCGTTCCTGACGACCGGGCTGTACGCGACGGCTGGAATCCTCGCGATTGCGGCGCCCGATCCGGACAGTGCATCGGTTGGCGACGACCGCGCGTCGAGCACGCTACGCCTGCACAAGGCGTTGGCGTGGGTGCACGGCGTCGGAATGATCCTCATGCCGATCCTCGGGATCGTGGGTGCGACGGTGCAGAATCAGGAGGTCGGTCGGGCGTTTCGTACGGTGCACGCCGGTGTCGGCTACGCCACGCTCGGCGCGCTCACGTGGGCGATGTCTCTCGAACTCTTCTGAACGAACCCGAATCGGCAGAAATCGCGATGTCCGAGCGCCTTGGGGACGACCTCTATCGATCTTCGTCGGCAGTGCGGTCGAGGACCTGGATCGACCCGACCACGCCGTCGCAGACGCGAATCCAGCCGTCGATGTCAGGGGTGATCCAGACCGTGACGCCATCGGGCAGGCGTAGCAGCACGGGCCGAACGACCGCATGGCGAAACTCGTCGAGCACGCGGATATCGGTGCTGTGCGGTTCGAGAGGCGTCGTGCTCGCAAGGGCCACCCCGGGACATGAACCACCCAGCCGGTCGAGCGCAACGCACGCGTTGGTGCGCGACGACGGTGAAAGATATCCGTCGAGCAGCCTCTGCACTCCCGTACGCAGTGATGTTCGAGTCGCCGCGTCGGTGGCGCTGAAGTCGGTTCGCGCGAGGGACGCGAGCGCGTTGTGCGTGATGGCAGACGGGGCCTCGGAGAGCACGGACTGAAACAACTCGACGGAGCCCGGTCCAGCGGAGCGCAAGGCCCACGCCGCTGCGCTCCGTGCGGCGGGAGTCCGCGCGGGATCGAGCTGTGCTGCGATCGACGACTGCGTCGCCGGCGTTGCGAAAGGTAGGTTGCCCAGTGCTTCCATGGCCACCCCTGCGAGGTGGACGTCCGACGTGACCGTCGCATACATCGTGAGAGCGCGGAGTGCCGCGGGGTCGCGAGTCGCGGCGACGGCGCCGAGGGCCCTCAGCGCGGAAGCACGTGTGTACCAGGGACCGCTGGCCGCCGCGGCGAACAGCACGGGGAGATTCGCCTCCCGGCTGCTCGAAGGAAGTTCGGTGCTTGCGAGCGCGTGTCCGAGAGTGAGGAGCAGGGCGCTCCGATCGACCGGCGCAGGGTCACGCCAACGGGCGGTGAGCGCCGGAAGCAGCGCGTCGGGAGACATCGCACGGAGGGAGGTCGCCGCCGCCGCCCGCACGCTCGCGTCGCTGTCGGAGAGCGCTGCCATGAGCGGTGCGAGTCCCGTCGGTGAAGCCACCCTCCCGAGCGCTTGCGCGGACATCGCTCGAATCACGGCGTCTGGGTGTTGCAGCGTCGCGATCAGCGTCGGCGCCGCGCGATCGTTGCCAGTCAGGCCGAGAAGGCGAATCAGTGCGGAGAGCTGTGTATGACAGGAAAGATCGAGCTGCTGGAGCGTCTCGGCGAGTGGGTCGAGCGCGAGCGGGTCGAGGCCGTGGCGTGCGTCGGACCAGAGCGAGAGGGCGTCGAGGAGCGCGGGATGGACGGCCCCGCGCGCGCATCCGGTAACGAGCAGCGGCGTTGACGGCGGTGGGGTGTTCAGGCGTTCGAGCAAGGCGCGCAGTGCGCGGTCGGATCCTGTGCGCCCGAGCGCTCGCAGCATCGATGGAGTCGCTCCGGCCGACCCGTCGCCGCCAACGCGGCCCAGCAGGTCGATCAACGCCGCCACGACTTCTTCACCGCCGATTCGCCCGAGCATCTCGGCGAGCTCCTGGATGTTGTCTCGGGTCACTCTTGGAAGAATCGTGACGAACTCTGCCCGCAATCGATCGGGATGGGCGAGCAATGCGTCGATGGCATCGCGGGCTCGCGTTGCGCGTGGGTCGAGCGCGAGGTCGAGGAGTGCGGAGCGGGCTTCGGGGGAGTCAATCTGTCCGAGCGCGGCGATGGCAGCCCGGGCTAGCTCGTCGCGGCCTGTGAGGGAGGTCGCGAGGTTGGGGCGGGCGAGGGCGGTGAGGGTGGGAATGGTCGCCTGGGAGGGGTGCTGCTGCAGGCCGCGAAGCGCAGCGAGACGGACGTCAGGCATCGCGTCGTGGGCAAGGCCGAGGAGGGTGCGCGCGGCGACCTCGCCACCGAGTGAACCCAGCGCCTGGGTCGCGGCGAGCCGAACCTCGGGAATGGGATCCTGTGAAATTCCCACGAGCCCGAGCACGGCGCGTGGGTCACCGATGTGGCCAAGCGCGTTCGCAGCCGCGACGCGAACGTCTCCCTCAGGATCGTGCACCCGATCGAGCAGAGCTACGACCGCGTCGGCACCCGCGTCGGAAAGGGCAAGCACCGCGTGTGCGCGCACCGCCGTGATGCGATCGGACAGCGCACGTTCGATGGCGCGCCGCGCCTCTGGCGAGTGCGTTCGGGCGAGGGCGTCGAGGGCGTCGGTGCGCGCTGCTGGGTCAGGGTCTTCGAGCAACCGCAGCAGCGCCGGAACCAGCTCTTCGGAGGGATGCTGCGCTGCAAGCAATCGAGCGGTCTCCCGGACGCTGATGTCCGTATCACTCAGCCCCGACGCTAGCGCCGCGCGGGCCTCCGGCTCCTGGGATGGTGCCAGCAGGTAGAGCAATTCGATCCGCCGGGTGGTCGTTGCGTGGGCGAACTCGGCCGCACGCGCCGCCCCTTGACCGGGCCAGTCGAGACCGAGCAGCGCGACCGAGGCCAGCACCAGCACTCCGCTCTGTCGTGGGCTCTGCATGACTATCCGAGCATACCGCGGCCCCGCTTGACGACCCCGGTGTGAACGCCGCACCGTGGCCTCGATGATGCGATCTGGGCAGATGCGCTGGGCGGTGTGGTGTGGTCTCTGTTTGGCTCTGGTCTCGGCGCCCGTGACGGCTGATCCCCGACGGGGCACCGGGGCGGCGGGCTTCCTGGGTGCGAGCCTGCGATCGCTGCCGGCCGACGCGGGCCTGCGCGTCGAACGAGTAGTCCCAGGGAGCCCAGCAGAGCGGGCGGGCATCATGATGGGCGACGTGATCGTACTCTCACAGGGCGTCGCGCCGGGATCTGTGGAGGGCTTCACCACCTCCGTGCGCGCTGCGGGGGCTGGGGCAGACTACGCTCTCGTTCTGCGTCGCGGAGTGCGGCGCGTGCCGGTTCGCGCTCGCCTTGAGTCGCCACCCGAAGCCGCACCGCAGGGAGAAATTCGGCTGGGTCAGTCGCCGCCGTCGCTGGGGACGAGCACGTCGGCGATGGGTACCGATCCGGTAGACATCGCACGGCTCCGTGGGCGCGTGGTGATCCTGGATTTTTGGGCGAGTTGGTGTGGTCCCTGTCGGATGATGATGCCGTTGCTCAACCAGATGTCTGACCGCTATCGCGCACAGGGTCTGACGGTTATCGGCCTCACTGATGAACCCGTGGAAGTCGCTCGTTCCGTCGGGTTGCGGCTGGGCATCCGCTACACTCTGGCTTCGAATGCGGACGCGATGCGTAGCTATTCCGTGCGAAATCTTCCAACGATGGTGGTTCTCGATCGCGCTGGAACCGTCCGCGAGGTCACCGTGGGTACCGAGACGCCACGAGCGCTGACCCAGACCATCGAGCGACTGCTGGCCGAGCCCATTCCATAATTGTTTAGCGGACTTAGAGCGGCTCCTGGCGATAGCCCGTGCGGTGCGCGACCAGCAGAGGAATGCCGCTTCCCATGATGAGGACACCGAGCAGCGAGAGCCCGATGGCCACCGTCGGCCGTAGCTGATCAGCCGCAGCGACCCCATTGATCTGCTGGGCGAGGGCGACGGAGGCGGTCGCGATCATGATCGTGGCGCCGAAGGCAGTGAGCCCGGTGCCGACGTTGAACATCGCGCTCGACGGGGCACGTACCTCGATCGAGGTGGCGGCATCGACATCGATGTCGAGGTCGGTGGTACGCAAACCCGGCGCAGCGCTGCGGAGCCGCAGTGTGCCGCGGGGGACCCACAGATCGCACGGGGTGTTGCAGGCGCCCGCAGCCCGGATGAGCGGTCCGGGCCGCGTAGCGGACGTGATGGCAGCGCGTGCCTCGATCACGATGTGCTGGGGTCGGGCGGGGGAGCGCAAGCGGACCAAAATTCGACCCAGCGCCGGTCGATCATCCAGTACCAGCGTGCCCGAACCGAGGTTGGCAGGCGCCCGCACTGGACGAAGCCACGGCTGGGCATGCGCCGCGGCGGTCGCCGTCACGATCAGCGCAAAAACGGTGAAGCGGTGGGAAATCAAAGCCATTTTCCCGTATCAAGATCGTCGGATCGCGTCGGCTCAAGCAAGGTCGACGAGGTCCCCTTGACCCGGGCCCATCGCGCAGAACAACCTCCCGCGCTTCACCCTATACCTGCTGGAACCCTTCCTCATGACCAAGCGCCTCGCCCTGGTGACCTTCGGCTGCCAGATGAACGTCCACGATTCGCAGCGGATCGAAGAGCTGATGCTCGCCGCGGGCTACGAGATCATCGCCGACGTAGAGGGGGCGGACGTGGTGATCCTCAACACCTGCTCGGTGCGCGAGAAGGCCGAACAGAAGCTGCGAAGCGAGGCAGGGCGCTTGAAGAAGGCCGACGTGATCCTGGTGGTCGCCGGGTGTGTCGCGCAGCAGGAAGGCGAGCGGCTCATCAAATCCATGCCGTATATCGACATCGTGGTCGGACCGGACAACCTCGCCGAGTTGCCCGCGCTCGTTCGCGATGCAGAACTCGGCGCGACCCCAGCGGTACGTACGGTTTTCGATGTGGAAGATCCGCGCTTCCTTACGAACCAGGTGCGCGAAGGGGGCGTCGGCGCCAGTGCGTACGTGACCGTGATGAAGGGCTGCAACGAGCGTTGCTCGTTCTGCATCGTTCCGCACACCCGCGGGCCAGAGCGCTACCGCTCCGCGAGGGACATCGTGCACGAGGTTCGGGCGCTCGTGGACGGCGGCGCGCGCGAGGTGGTGCTCCTCGGCCAGACGGTCAACAGCTTCATGGATCCAGAGACCCCGGCGGAGATCGATCGCGATCCCGACGAGTCGCAGTTTCCTGCGCTTCTACGCCGCATCGCGGAGGAGGCCCCGGCGCTCGATCGCCTTCGGTACACCTCGCCGCATCCGCGTCACCTCACCGCCTCGCTGGTGCGAGCGCACGCCGACCTCGCGGTGCTCGCCGATCACGTTCACATGCCGGTGCAGTCGGGCTCCGATCGCATGCTGAAGCGGATGATTCGTCGGTACACGCGCGAGGAGTACGTCTCTCGGGTCGATGCGCTACGTACGGCGCGGCCCTCGCTCACGATGTCCACGGACATCATCGTGGGCTTCCCCGGCGAGACGGCGGCGGACTTTGAGTTGACGCTTTCGCTCGTGCGCGAGGTCGGCTTCTCAGCACTTTACGGGTTCAAGTATTCGCCGCGCCCGTTTACCCCTGCGCTCCGCCTTGAAGACGACGTGAGCAACGAGGAGAAGCAGACCCGGCTGCTCGCTCTCTTCGAGGTGTCCGACGCGCTGACGCGGGCCAACCTCGCGTCGATGGTCGGCACGCGAGTCGAGGTGCTCATCGAGGGTCCGAGCCGTCCAGGCGCGAGCACGCGGGTCGGTCGCACCCGGCGCAACGAGATCGTCCACCTGCCGGGAACAGTCGGCCTCGACGCCGGAGCGGTGGTGGTTGCGGAAGTGGCGCGCGCCAACAAGCACTCCGTCGAGGGTCGGCTCGAGTCGATCAAGCTACCGGCGTCGGCGAAGGTTATGCAGACCCACCGACGCGTCGCGCTGCCGGTGGTTCAGGCGTGAATGCCCATGTGCGCGGGCTCGTGCGGGCTTTCGAAGGAGTCACGCCGTTCTTCGGAGGCGATGCTTTCGTCGCGGACACGGCGGCGGTGATGGGCGACGTGGTCGTCGGGGCCGGCAGCTCGATCTGGTATGGGACGGTGCTGCGTGGCGATGTCATGCCCGTCCGGGTCGGCGCGCGCTCCAACCTACAGGACCTCACAATTGTCCACGGCACGACCGATCTTGCCGCGACGACCATCGGCGATGAGGTGACGGTGGGGCACCGGGTCGTCCTGCACGGCTGCACCATCCACGATCGGGTGCTCGTGGGAATGGGGTCGATCGTGCTCGACCTTGCAGTGATCGAGTCCGACGTGATCGTCGGGGCGGGATCTTTGGTCACGCCGCGTTCACGCCTGGAGTCTGGATGGCTCTATCTTGGTAGCCCGGCGAGGAAGGTGCGCCGACTCACCGACGCTGATCGCGCGATGATCGACGAGGGCTGGAGGGCCTACGTCCACCTGGCTGTCGGCCATCGATGAGTGGTCTAGCCCGGCCGCACTGGATTAGAAATCAAGGCGATTGGGGGGGGGTAGGGAGTCTCACCCGGAAGGCGGGAGGAGCGACGGTTCAGGGACAGCCGTCGAGGCCCTGGGCCAGGTCTCCGAGGCAGGCCAGATAACCTGCCAGGCAGGCGCCGCTTCCCGCCATCGCCTCGCGCTCGAGCCGCATGGTCTGGCAGGTCTGCACCGCGGTCAGCTGCGTCATGCAGGTGCGCTGGAGGCATGCCTGGTCATTCATGCAGGTGCCATTTGCACCCATCACGCAGGTCTGCACTGCCATCGCTTCAGTCGGGCAGCAGTCCGCCTGGTTCTGAACGAGACACTGCACGCAGGTCATGTCGGAGGAGACGGCGCGGTTGAAGCAGGCGTTATCGGTCATCGCGCACATGCAGAACGCGGGGACGGCTGCGGCACACATGCCGAAGTTGCCCGCTGGTGTGGTGCCGCGGTCGGTAGCCGCTCCGCGCTCCGTCGCCACTCCGCGATCCGTGGCGGCGACTCCACGGTCCGTGGAGATGCCCGAATCGACCACTGCCACCACGTCCGGTCGGCCGGTCGTGCCGCTGTCGGGCGCGGGGGT
Organism: Deltaproteobacteria bacterium; assembly: GCA_947477565.1. GTDB lineage: Bacteria > Myxococcota_A > Polyangia > Polyangiales > SCUS01. The sequence continues at coordinate 84,220 of CANJUR010000008.1, read as the reverse complement.
CTCGTCGTTATTTGACGCGCCACACCCGATTACCATCGCGCCACAGAGCGCAAGCACCATCGATCGATTCATCGCGAGTTCTCCTAAAGAGTGTTGGGAAATCATGACCGCCACTGCTGAACGGTCACTGCTGCACACCGCGAGGGTGGGGATTGGTCCCCGTCGCGGCCGGTCTTGTCGTAGCCGGTCGGGTCGGGCGCGCTCCCGCATCACCTTCGGCCGCCGGTGTCGACTCGGCGCTCGGCGGGTGCTCGCGATTGAACTCCGCAATCACCCGGTCGGTCAGGTCGATATGGGTCGGAGCCCACACGATACCGCTCTGGTCGAAGATCGCGGTGTAGCCCTCGGCGGTGCCGATCTGCCGCACCACACCCTGAAGATTCACCAGGATCTGCTTGGTGAGTTCAGCCTCCCGTTGGGCCAGCTCCTGCTGGTACTCCATGTAGTTCTTCTGCAGGCTGACGAGCTGCTCCTGATACTCGCTCATCCGCTTTTGCAGCGCGTCGCGAGAGAGAACTCGCTCCTGCTTCTCAAGGTCAGCCTTGAGCCGCTTGAGCGACTCCTGACGGTCGTTGAGCTGCTCCTGGCGCGACTCGAAGAGCCTCTTCAACTGGTTCTTCGCGCGTCGCCCCTCCTCCGTCTCGAGGATCGCACGCTGCATGTCCACCACTGCGAGGCGTACCTGCGCATAGAGTTTCGGTGCAGCCACAGCGAGCATGAGCGCAACGAGCACAGCCATCCAGCGGCCGCGGGAACGTTCTTTCGCCAGGGACAAACCGATGCTGGAGCGCTGGAGGGACCTCATAGGGCGCGGGACGGTTACACGCACGCTTCGCGAGGGTCAAGACGACTCAACGCGCGGGAGGTCCAATGGGAGGTTAGAAGCGAATGGCGTTGTCGATGCGGTACTTGACCCAGCGATAGCCGAGCACGGCGCTCACCCCGAGGCCGACCGCACCTGCCACGGGCGCGCCCGCCACGATGACTGCGACAGAGCCCGCCGCAGTCGCCGCCGCGACGATGCCCTTCTTCACGGCTTCCTTGTTCTTCTCTTCGCGCGCAGTAGCCATGGCCACATTGCCTCCTTCAATGGATTGGACGCGTGCAAACTATCACACGCTTCGAGCTAACGCCGTCCCAGGCCAATACCATCATAGGTAAAGCCGATGGCTTCGGGCTCGAGCGCCGACCAGACGTTGCGGCCGTCGATGAGCACCTTCCGACGCATCTGCGCGGATAGGCGCTGGAAGTCCGGCGAGCGGTACTCCTGCCACTCGGTGACAAGCACGAGCGCATCTGCGCCGACCGTCGCGTCGTACGGGTGCTCGACGAAGATCACCCGGTGGGCGAGTTCGCCCAGCGCGGCCCGCGCGGTGGTGCGCGCCGCGGGGTCGTGCACCCGCACCTCGGCCCCCGCCTCGATGAGTTGCGCGATGAGTTGCAGCGCCGGCGCCTCGCGGACGTCATCAGTACGCGGCTTGAACGCGAGACCCCACACGGCGATGCGGAGGTCTTTGAGGTCACCGACGCGGCGCGCGAGCTTTTCGAAGAGGAGAGCCTTCTGCCGCGCGTTGATCGCCTCCGTGGCGCGCACGACGGAGAGGTCGATGCCGTGGCGATCCGCGAGGTGGAGGAGCGCCGAGACGTCCTTGGGGAAGCAACTTCCGCCGTAGCCAGCGCCCGGGAAGAGAAACTTCGACCCGATGCGCTGATCGCTGCCGACACCCTTGCGTACAGCGCCAACATCCGCACCGACGGCCTCGCAGAGTCGCGCGATGTCGTTCATGAACGAGATGCGCGTGGCGAGCATCGCGTTGGCGACGTACTTCGCCATCTCCGCGGATCGCGGGTCCACGAAGAGCAGCCGGTCGTGGTTGAGTTGAAGCGGGGCGTAGAGGCGGCGCATCGCTGCGCGGCCGAGGTCGTCGCGCACTCCGAGGAGTACCCGGTCTGGCTTCAGGAAGTCGTTGATCGCATCACCCTCCTTGAGAAATTCGGGGTTCGACACGACGGAGACCTTCACCTTCGCGCGCTCGAGGAAGAGCGCGTGCACCTGATCGTTGGTGCCGACAGGGACGGTGCTCTTCAGCACCACCACGGTGTCGCGGCACAGCATTTCCGCGAGCGCCTCGGCCACCGCGAGGACGTGTTTCATGTCGGCGCTGCCGTCCTCCCTGGGAGGAGTGCCGACGGCGATGAAGACCATCTCCGCGTCCTCTACGGCCGCGGCGAGGTCCGTGCTGAAGGATAGGCGTTCGTCAACGACGTTTCGGCGCACCAACTCCTCGAGTCCCGGCTCGTAGATAGGGATGCGCCCCTCAAGGAGGGCATCGATCTTCCTGGGGTCGCTGTCGATGCACGCGACAGTGTTGCCAAACTCCGCGAAGCCGGTTCCGGCGACCAGCCCGACGTAACCCGAACCTACAACCACGATGCGCATCGCCGCGCCGTTATCATCGGGGCCGGGCGATCGCAAGCGCGAGGACGATGGCCAACACCACGACCGCAGCCACCAGGAAGATGGAACTTCTGCTCTCAGGCCTGGCCGCCTCCGTGAGCGCCGTGGCGAGTTCGGTGGCGTTGGGGTAACGGGCGTCTCGCGCTCGAGCCAGCGCGCGAATCGACCAGGCGTCGAGCGGTTTCGGCAGCGTAGGGTCTACCGCCGAGGGGAGGGGGATGGGCCGCACCAGGATCTCTACGAACAGATCGGCCACGTTTGTGGATGGGAAAGGCACCTTCCCGACGACAAGCTCATACGCGATGACCGCAAGCGACCAGAGATCTGCCCGGGAATCGACCTCGCGCGAGGCCTGAACCTGCTCCGGTGCCATGTACAGGGGCGTGCCCAGCAGCGCGTTGGCGGCGGTGAGGTTGGCATCCCCGACCAGGCGTTCGGCCAGCTTCGCGTAACCAAAGTCCAGTACGCGCACCGCGATGCCGTCGCCTGCCAGGAGGAAGACATTGTCCGGCTTGAGGTCGCGGTGAATCACCCCGACCGCGTGCGCGGCGTCGATGGCTGCGGCGATCTGCTTGATGATCGCAAGGCACTGCGTCCGTGGCGGTGTGCTCCGCTCGAGGCGCGCTTCGAGGGTCTCGCCGTGGAGAAGCTCCATGGCGAGGTAGGGGCGGCCCAGGTGGTGCCCGTGAGCGATGACCTTCACCACGTTGGGGTGCCGTATCGAACCTGTCGCCTGGGCTTCACGCTCGAAACGCTTCACCGCGACGGGGTCGGGCATGAGGTCCGAGCGCATCACCTTGATCGCCGCCTCACGGCCGGTGTCGCGTTCGCGCGCGGCGTACACCTCGCCGCTCGAGCCCGTCGCGAGCAGCGACAAGAGCTCCCAGCGATCGTCGATGATGAGCCCTGGATTGAGGGAGGAACTACCCACGTCTGGACTTCATAGTGGCCACCCCGACGAGCATGCAACCTGCCTCGCGCTGGAATCTCGCATGGACCCCCCTGCTCACGGTAGCGCTGCGGGAATGGACGCGTTGCTTCTCTGCGCTGGCCTCGGTACCCGCCTTCGACCTCTCACGGACGAGCGACCGAAGCCGCTGGTTCCGGTGCTCGATCGACCGCTTGCTGCGTTTGCGCTCGATCACCTTGCGGCCGCGGGCGTCCGACGGGTCGTAGCGAACGCCTTTCACCTTGCCGATCAGATCGAGCCCGCGCTCGCGCCGATCTGCGCGGCGCGCGGTATGGATCTCACCGTCCTGCGCGAGCCGACGCTCCTCGGTACGGGCGGCGCGATCCGACACGCGCTGTCTCGCCTGGGCGACGAGTTCGTGGTGTTCAACGGCGATGTACTCGCGCGGCCCGACCTGGCGCGGGCGCGGGAGACGCACCGTAGCCTCGGGGCGCGCGTGACGATGGTGCTCCGAGAAGACCCACGCGCTACGGCCCTCGGCGCCATCGAACTCGACGCGCTGGGCCGCGTGCGGCGCATCCTCGACGAGGGCCCTCCAGCCGACTTCCCGACGCGTCGATGCGTATTCACCGGCGTGTACGTAGTTTCAAGCGCCGTGGCCGCCGACCTCCCTGTAGAGGGATGCATCGTGCGGCATACGCTCCGGCGACTGCTCGCGAGGGGCGAGGTGGTCGCGGGGGTGCTCGACGAAGGGCCCTGGTTCGACCTCGGCACGCTCGAACACTACGCACAGGTGAACTTCGCGCTCGCGACCGGCGCCCTCCGTTGGCCCGGCGTTACGTCCCCGAAGGATGGAGTGTTTGCACCTTTGCGGGCCGATTACTCGATGCTCTCGGCACCCGTGATCATCGGGACGGGGGCCGTCGTCGCCCCGGCGGCGACGATCGCGCGGGCCATCGTCTGGGATGGTGCATCGGTGCGTGCGAGTGTTCGGGACGCGGTCGTCACGCGTGGGGCAGTGGTGCCGTTGTCCGTGGGAGTGGGAGCGTCTTGACGGCCCGATCGATCTCCGTATAGTCCGCGCCCTCCGAAGGTTGACAGGGTAACTGATGAACACTCTTCCTGGTTTGATTGGTAAGAAGCTCGGGTTTACGCAGGTTTTCGATGCGGCTGGTAACGTTGCCCGCGTGACCGTCGTTGAGGCTGGTCCGTGTGTGGTTGTGCGCAAGCGTACCGAGGAGAAGGACGGCTACACCGCACTCCAGCTCGCCTTCGGTGAGCGCCGCGCCAAGCTGACCTCGAAGCCCCTTCAGGGCTACTTTGACAAGAGCAAGGCTCCCGCCCGCACCCTCAAGAACAAGCAGGGCCACGATATTCAGGTTTATCCCCGCACGCTCAAGGAGATCCGCCTGAGCCCCGAGGATGCGGCCAAGTACAACGAGGGCGATGTCCTCACGGCGGCCGACCTCTTCAAGGAGGGTCAGTTTGTCGATGTGTCCGGCACGACCATCGGCCGCGGCTTCTCGGGCGTCATCCGTCGCCACCACTTCGCGGGCTTTGTTTCCTCGCACGGTACCCATGAGTACTTCCGCCACGGCGGATCCATCGGTACCAACATGACCCCGGGGCGTACGCTCCCCGGTAAGAAGATGCCCGGTCAGCACGGTAACACCAGCTCGACCATGCAAAACCTCAAGGTCGTCCGCGTCATCGCCGACCAGAACCTTGTCCTCATCGAGGGCGCTGTTCCGGGTGCTGCCGAAGGCATCGTGATGGTGCGCGGCGCGATCAAGAACGGCCGCCACGCCTGATTCGCCCACTTCATGAAGCCCGGCGGTAAGCCAGACCCGTTTACCGCCAAAGCACACAAAGAGGGCTTCGCGGCCCGTTCCGTCTACAAACTCGAAGAGATCGATCGTCGCTGCAAGCTGCTGCGTGCGGGTCTTCACGTGCTCGACCTGGGGGCCGCTCCCGGCAGTTGGACGCAGTGGATGTGCAGCCGTGTCGGCGCGAAGGGCCGCATCGTCGCGGTCGATCTCACCCCGCTGGGCGTGACGGTTCCTGCCTTCGTGCAAGCGGTCGAACTCGACGTGCTCCTTGCGCCGCTGGAGTCGTTCGCGCTGCTGGGGTTCTTCGACCTGCTCGTCTCGGACATGGCGCCGCACACCACCGGCGTTCGGGACGCGGACGCGGCGTTGTCCGCAGAACTTGTCGATCGGGCCATAAATATTGGCGATTGCTGTCTGCGACCCGGCGGCAACTTCGTCGCGAAGATCTTTCAGGGCAGTGATTTCGAGGGCGTGCGCAAGCGCCTCCGGGACCGCTTCGAGACTGTGAAGGTCATGAAGCCCGAGGCGTCCCGGAAGGAGAGCGTCGAGATCTTCCTGGTGGGTCTCAACCGCCGCGCGCCGACCCTCGTTTTACCAGCCCTGTAAAGCTCACCTTGCGGTGGACCAGCGCGGCGGCTATCAGCGAGTCACCGCCATGACTACGCACGACGCTAAGACCACGACCCCGACGATGGTACGCGCCCCGATGGGCGCCACGGTCCTCGAACTCGACTGGGCTGATGGCCACACCAGCGTTCTGCCCAATGCGTTCTTGCGCGGGTACTGCCCCTGTGCGGGATGTCAGGGCCACTCGGGTGAGATCAAGTTCATCCCAGGAAACAACGCCGAGATCGTCACGCTCGAGGAGGTCGGCTCCTACGCGCTGCTCTTCAACTGGGGCGACGGGCACAGTTCGGGCATCTACACGTTTCGGTTTCTGAGACGCCTGGGTGAACTCTCCGCCGCCGAGCAAGGCGCTGCGGGGCCGCGGCCGGCGATCTCCCGAACCGTCACCTGAACTCTGCCGCAACGAGGCTCCCGCCACTGCGATGAGTGGGCAGGAGCTCTTCGTTATGTCGGGTTGAAAGGGGATTTAAAGCCGGGATCGTGAAGGGCGACACCGACGATGGGCGATCGCGCCGGTGAGGGCAGAGAGGAGTCAGTGTCCTGTGCGGACCCGCTCCATCCAGGCGGCGTCCGAGACGGTGCCGACAAGGCGTGCACGTGTGCGTTGGAAGAGCGTTGCCCACTGGGTGCGCTCCGCCGCGGTGTAGGTCACCTCCTGCATGCCGCGCGTGGTCATGGCGCGCAACGCACTGACGTCGTCGCGCTCGACGTTGTGCCCGATGAGGGTGTTGAACTGCTGGATGACTTCCCGCGTGATCGTCTGCTGGTCGGCCGGCAGCGTGTCCCAGGCGCGGCGTGACACGACGATTCCACCGATGCCGTAGCTGTTGGCACCCTCGGAGACGAAACTGGCCCGCGTCGACCACTGCAGCGCGAGCGCGGCCAGTGGAGGCGCGATGAAGGTGTCGATGCGGTTGGTCTGCAGCGCCGAGAGCACCTCCGGGAGCGCCAGCGGAACCCCCCGCGCTCCCGCCTCTCCATAGAGCGCGGGAAGAATCACGTCGTCGCGCCAGATCCACGGGTGGACTTGCTGGAGGTCGGTGGGGGTCCGGATGGCGCGCTGCGAGAAGAGCCGCGGCGTGCCGCCTGCACCCCAGGAGACGAGTACGAATCCGCTTGCAGCAAACTGCCGCTCAACCTCGTCGCTAAGGGCCGCACGCGAGCGCTGCATCGCCGCGGCGTTGGGAAACACCCCCGGGAGCATGAACGCCAACGTCGGGCGATGGATGAGTCCGAGACCCGTGCCCGTGACCACTGCGGCGTCGAGCCGACCCTGTCGCATCTTGCGCACGACCTCGGACTCGTCACCCTGGACTCCGCCCGGATAGAAGCGCAGCGCGATTGCGCCGTTGGTGCGGCGTCGCAGTTCGCGGTTGGCGGCATCGAGGCCGCGCATCCATGTCGATCCGCTCGGGGCGAGGGTGGCGACGGAGATCATTCGCTGAGCCTCGGCGGCGCTGCCGAGGGAGAGTGCGGTGAGCAGGGCTATGGACCAGCGGGAGTGGGGTTTAGACATGGCCCGCGTATCCTTCGCCGATGGCTTGATCTTCCGCAATAGGCTCGATGACGGAGGCCACGGGTAGCGTCGGGCGATTGAATATTCCTGCGGTCTGCGTGCGATCGCTGGCCGTCTCGCAGGCCCGTCGTACGATTGCTCCAACATCCATGGCGTCTGACCAGAGTCCTCCGCCCGACACCCGCGACGCGGCCCAGACCCTCGACGACCTCGAGGAGTTGCTGAAGCGCATTCCTGGTGCCCAGAAGGTAATCAACGAACTGCGCGATCTGCGTGCGCTGCTCGTGGGCCGCCGCGCGCCGAGGGTCGCGGTGTTGGGACGGCGGGGCAGTGGGAAGTCGTCGCTCGGCAATGCGCTCCTGGGGCGGGAACTCCTTACCGTCGGCGCGGTCGAGGACACCACCGTGGCGCCGACGTGGATCGATCTCGCGGTGCAAGGGCGACAGGTACGCTGGCTCGATACGCCGGGGCTCCGGGCGGGTGCCCGTCCCGAGCGTCGGGAGGAGATCGCGCGCGCCCTGCAGGCGGAGCGTCCAGATGTACTGCTCTGGCTTTTCAAGGCGAGTCAGGTCGATGCGGGCGTCGATGAAGACCTCGCCGAGTTGGTTGTGCTGCGCGCCGCGATCACGGGCGTCGACGGGCCGGTGCCGGTGGTCGTCGTGATCACCAAGGTTGACGAACTGCCGCCGACCGAGCGACGCGCTCCGCCGTATGACTGTGACACGGCGAAAAGAGCAGCCATCCAACGGGCGAGAGATGCGCTTCGCGGGCACGTCCAGCGGGTCACCGGATTGGAACTGCCAATCGTGGCTGTGTGTACCTGGCAACGCTTCGTCGAAGAGTCCGCCGTGACCGACTGGCGGTGGAACCTCGACGCGCTCGCGATGGAGATTCATCAAGCGCTCCCTGTGTCGGCGCAGATCGAGGCGGCGCGGGCATTCGAGCGGGCTCGGACGGTGCGGCGGAAGGTGGCGATGCGCCTCGTCGGCACGGCGACGAGCGTGTCTTTCGTCGTGGGTGCGACGCCGCTGCCGATCGCGGATCTCGCGGTGTTGATCCCACTGCAATCGACCATGCTCGCGGGCATTGTGTATGCGTCGGGTCGTTCGCTCGGCCCGCGGGCGGTCAGTGAGTGGCTCGCGGTCATGGGCGCGACCGTCGGTGCCGGTGTCGGGCTGCGCGAGGCCGTGCGGGCGGCGCTCAAGCTGATTCCAGGCGTCGGGGCGACGATCTCCGGTGCCGTGGCGGCGACCGGAACCTGGGCCCTCGGCGTCGCCGCAGTGCGATATTTCATCGACGGCGCGAGCGCCATCGAGGCGCGGGCGGACTTCGTTGCGGCCGCCGCGGAGGGGCCTCCCCCGGATCTCACGAAGCCCGATGAGTGATGTCGTCCGCGACCCGTTCGCCGCAGCCCGCGAGATGGCTCTCTGTCTTGGTGAGTTCGTGCCGCCTGTGCCTGGCATCGAGTCGTCGATCGAGCGCCCGCCCTGGACCGCGCTGGCGCGCTTCCGACTGGGGCAGGTGCCCGCCCAGGGCTGGGTACCTTCCATGGCCTTCGTCGGACGCCGCGCGGTGGGCAAGTCTTCCGTGGCGCTCGCGTTGGCCGATTTCGCCTCCACGGGCGAAGACCTCGCGATCTCTTGCGCGCAAGTCTCCTGGGCCGGAACGCTCATCGCTCATGACACGCCGGGACTCCGCGCCGCGGGCCGTCCGCAGCTCAGGACGCAGCTTCGCGACGCGCTTGCGCCCGATCCTCCGGACTTGCTGATCGCGGTTTTCTCCGCGACGGAGGTCGATGCTGGCATCGACGACGACATCGACGATCTCCTCGCGCTCTCTCGCGGATGGACTCCCCCTCACGGGCGCGCCCCCGCGCTGCTGGCTCTACTTCACCGGTCCGACGAACTCCCACCGTTTGACCTCGACCCCGGGCCCGAAGATCCCGATCGCACTCTCGCCGTAGCGACAGCGATGCGTGTTCTGCGTGCTCGCTTGAGCCCGCTTGATGGTCACTGCCCCATGGTCGCGACCTCCATCTCGGGCGGGGTACTGGACCCTCCCGCCGCTCTTGCTCTCTCTGGCCACGTGCGCTCGTTGCTGGTGCGCCGCCTCGGGACGCCGCGCGATCGCGTCGCGGCGTTCGAGCGATGCCTCCAGTCGTTTCGTGCTGCGGAAAACAGCGCTGCGCTTACGATGGCGCGGCGCAGGTGGGCCGCGCTCGATGAGGAATCACGCATGGTCGTGCTGCACCCGCGAGGCTGGGCGATGGCGAGCGGGGGACGGTCTGAGCGGGGCTGACGCGCTTTTTTCCCTCCGATGTCGAGCGCTTGCGGCAGATCAGTCCGGGAGCCACGAGTGCCTTGAGACGAAATGGGGACCGTGAAAGAGTCCGGCCTCGTCGGAACCACGATGGCAGCGCACTCCGACTGGCGCAGGAGCAGATCGAATGCGGTTTCGTACGGGTATTTTCCTCGCCCTGATGGGTGTGTTCGCGCTCTTCAGCCCACCGGCGCAGGCGATTATCAATCAGGTCGACGGGGTGATTGTTCCGCAGACCGACGCCCTGCAAGCGTGTCTCGACAAGCGCGCTGACCTTGTGCCGACTGCGGGAAATCCAGCTCCGGGGGAGGGCCCCGGGGTCCTCAACGCCGTCGCCAACGCCGCGATCGCCCCGCAGACGTTTGTCCCCTCGGTGCGCAGTGACGGCCGACGCATCGCGCAGTTCACGATGGTCGGCGAAGGCGCCGGATACCAGAACCGCTTCGGTTGGTACAACGTCGGTGACAGTCCCTTCGTGGCCGCGTCGCGTCGGCAGATCTTTGCTTGTCGCGACCTCGTCGCGCCTTGCGACTGTCCCTGTCCCGCGGGGCCTCGCAGAGCGATCCCTGCGGACGGCATCTGCGTCCACTGGGTGAATCCCAACATCGTCGAACTCGACTTCGACTGCCTTCGCAGTCGAGCTGCATGGCGCGGCGGCCCGATCGCTTTCTACATCATGACTCCGGAGCCGGTGGCCGACGGTGCGGACACCATTTGCGCCGCGGAATCTGCGACCGACCGCCGCGTCTACTCAACCGACAACAGCATCAACGACGACGGCGACTACGTGCACTTCCTCATCTACTCGTCGCGCACCTTCCGTGACGGGTACTACTTCGGATGGGAAGATCTGTTTCGCGGGGGCGACAACGACTTCGAAGACGTGCTGGTGCGCACCATTGGGATGGTTCCGACCTGCAACCCGGTGCCAGAAACCTGCGACGGACGTGACAACAACTGCAACGGCATCGTGGACGATGGCCTCGGCTCGACGACCTGCGGCGTGGGCGCGTGTCTTCGCTCGGTGAACAACTGTCAGAGCGGTTCGCCGGTGACCTGCGCCCCGGGCCCGGCGTCGGTAGAGGTCTGCGACAACGTTGATAACAACTGCAACGGCACCATCGACGAGGGCGTGGCGCGCGCTTGCACCGGCGAATGCGGAGCCGGGACGCAGTACTGCAGCGCAGGTGCGTGGGGAGACTGCGTGAGCACCGCGCCGATTCCGGAGGTCTGCGACAACCGCGACAATGACTGCAACGGCCGCGTCGACGATGGTCTCTCGCGGCCGTGCACAACCACGTGCGGATCGGGTCGCGAGGAGTGCGCCGCCGGTACGTGGGGAAGTTGCTCGGCGCCAGGGCCTGCGACGGAGGTCTGCGACGGAATCGACAACGATTGCGATGGCCTGGTGGATGAGGACGTTCCCGCGCGGCCCTGCGCCGCCGGCGAACTTCGCTGCGGTCCGGGCATGGCCATCTGCGTGGGCGGGCGCTTCGTATGCAATGCGCCGCAGCCGCGCCCGGAGGTCTGCGACGGTGTGGACAACGACTGCGACGGCACCGTGGACAACGGTATCGCTGTGGCGGGGACGTGCGGCCTCGCGCGGGGCGTCTGTCGGGCCGGGATGTTCGAGTGCCGCGGAGGGCGTTTCGTCTGCAACGCCAACGAGACCATGCGGCGAGACGAGATCTGCGACGGACTCGACAATAACTGCAACGGGCTGATCGACGAGGGCAACCCAGGCGGAGGCGCTACCTGCAGCACCGCGGCCGACGGCGCGCCGTTATGCCGGGCCGGAACACTGCGCTGCCGCGAAGGCCGACTCGCCTGCGAGGGCGGCGTGTTGGGCACGCCCGAGCGCTGCAACTGCATGGACGACGACTGCGACGGGATGATCGACGAGGACGTGGCGGGCGCTGGGAACTTCTGTCCGGGCGGCGGACGCTGCGTGGCGTGTCAGTGCCGCACTCCCTGTATACCGGGAGAGTTTCCGTGCTCGATCGGGCTGGTGTGCAACCGCGAAAACTTCTGCGTGCCTCCGTTGTGCGGCGCGGAGATCTGCTCGCCCTCGCAGATCTGTCTGGGTGACCGCTGCGTCGATCAATGCTCCGCGATGACCTGTCCGACGGGCCTGGTTTGCAACGTTCGGGAAGGTCGCGCGAGCTGCGTGGAGAACAACTGCTACGGCCTCGGCTGCATGGGCAGCCAGATCTGCCGCGCGGGTACCTGCGTCAACAACGGATGCACTCAGCACACTTGCCCAGCTGGTCAATTCTGTCGTCCGGGCGTGGGCGGTGCAGCGCTGTGCGTCCCGTCCTGTGCGACGACCCGGTGCCCCATGACCCAGTCCTGCGTGAATGGCGCCTGCGTCGCCGATCCGTGTCAGGGGGTTCTCTGCGACCTCGGCACGATCTGCACCGTCGTCTCCGGTCGCGGCTCGTGCCAAACCGATGCGTGCCAGAACATCGGGGCGCAGCCCGGCCGGGTGTGTCGCAACGGAGTGCTGGTGGACGATCCGTGTTCGGGCGTCGTCTGCGGAGGGGGCTCCAACGTCGTCTGCCGCAGTGGGCAATGCGTAGATCCGACGCTCACGCCGCTGGTTCGTGATCGGGTTGTAGGCTCTGGAGGAAGTTGCTCGGTCGCCACCCGTGGGGCCAGTGCACCGGCCGAGCGTTGGATGCTCGCTGCGGGCGTTGTGCTGGTCTGCCTGCGCCGCCGGAGACGCCGTTCATTGCTTTCCGTGGGAGGTGCGCGATGAACCGCCCGCTGCTCGCCTCGCTCGGCTTTCTCTTCGCGGTGTTGGGATGCGCCCCGGAGCCGTATTGCCTCAACTGCGCCACGGGTGACGGTGGCCTGGTCAACGTGCGGGACGTTGCGCCGATTCGCGACAACGGTATCCCTCCAGCGGACTCGAGGGTGTGTGTTCCCTCCGGCGTCGAGGTCTGCGATCGGCGAGACAACGACTGCGACGGAATGCTCGATGAGGGCTTCGACCTCACGAGTGATCCACGCAACTGTGGCGCTTGTGGCAACGCATGCGCTCCAGCCCACGCTGTTCCTGCGTGCGCGATGAGCGTCTGTGGATACCGCCAGTGTGACGTGGGCTTCGTCGATCTCGACCGGATGCCCGCCAACGGGTGCGAGTACGAGTGCGCGCCGACCGGAGCCGAGGTCTGCGACGGCATCGACAATGACTGTGACGGTCTGATCGATGAGGGTTTCGATCTCACGAGCAGCAACAGCAACTGCGGTCGCTGCGGCAACGCTTGTGTCTTCGACCGCGCCGAGGCGGCTTGCGTGGCCAGTGTCTGCAGGATGGGCGCATGCCGCGCGGGGGCGGTCGACCGCGACCGCGACCCGGCGAATGGCTGCGAGTACGAGTGCACGGCGTCGGGTCCAGAGATCTGTGACGGTCGCGATAACGACTGCGATGGCACGACGGACAACGGATTCAACCCGATGAGCGACGTCTCCAACTGCGGCGGGTGCGGCCGCGTGTGCCCGGCGGTGAATGCCATCGCGGGGTGTGCCGCAGGGGTCTGCAGCGTGGCGAGTTGTGCGCGAGGCTTCGTCGATCGCAACGGTGACCCGACGGATGGCTGCGAACTCTCGTGCGGCGACGCGACCGGAACGCGCGGGCCGGAGGTCTGTGACGGCCGCGACAACGACTGCAACGGGAGGGTCGATGATGCGCCCGCGACGGTGGGCACCGCGTGTGGGCCGAGCCTGGGCGTGTGCCGCCCCGGGACGTACGTTTGCGAGCGAGGGGCGCTCCGCTGCGTCGGTGGTTCTGCGCCCGGAGCGGAGATCTGCAATCGTCTCGACGACGACTGCAACGGGGTGATCGACGACGCGCCGATAGGTGGGGTGATCCCTGGCACGGGGCCCGCGACCGTGTGCGGCAACAACGTGGGAGCCTGCACGTTTGGGCGGTTCGCTTGCGTGGGCGGCAGCATCGTTTGCACTGGCGGGACGGGCGCGACCGCGGAGGTTTGTGACGGTCTCGACGACGACTGCGATGGGCTGATCGACGAGGGGCTCGTGGCTCCACCGACGCTACGCTGCAACAGTCGTGGCACGGAAGGTCGCGGGGTTTGCGCGTTGGCCCGTGCCGTATGCAACGGGACAAGAGGGTGGGGTTGCACTTACCCGACGACGTATCGCGACCTGGACAGCGAAGCGTACTGTGACGGGCTCGATAACAACTGCGACGCGCGGATTGACGAGGGCTGCCAGACGCTTGCGCCAGCGACGGACTTGCGTCTCGATTCGAGTTTGCAGAATTCGATCCAGCCGTACCTCGCGGGCGCGGGGAACAACGTCGGCGTGGTCTTCATCGACCGTCGCAGCGGGGAGAGCGACGTGTACTTCGCACGCACGACCGACGGCGGTGGATCGTGGCTCCGGGATGTCCGACTCGACACCAATGTCGCGGGCTCGTTCGCCAGCGTGCAGCCGCGCCTTGCGTGGCCCAACGGTGGTGCCAACCTCGTTGCGCTGTGGGGTGATTTTCGTCCGGCTTCGGGTTCCAACCCAACTGGATATCGTCAGGTCTTTGGCAGCGCGTCGACGGCATCTGGCAGTGCCTGGAGCTCTAATGATTTTCGAATCAACGCGGGGCAGAACAACGACTCGTTCAACATTGAGGTCGTGCCGACGACGCGCGGCTACCTGGCGGTCTGGGAGGTGCTCTTCTCGAACCGAGGCCGACACATCTTCGCCGCGACATCGACCAACGGCGCGGCGTGGTCTACGGCATTGCAGATCGATACCGGCGGATCGGTCACCAGCGTCGCTTCGACGCCCGACATCGTTGCGGTGGGCAATCGCGCGTATCTCGTCTGGCGCGACAATCGGTCCGGGGAGGGAACGGACATCTACTTCCGAGCGAGCCCGGATGGCGGCCTGACCTGGCCGGGTCTTGAGGTGCGCCTCGACACCGACATCGCGGGTGCGCATGCCAGCGAAGAACCGTCTATCGCCGCCGACTCCGCAGGCAACGTGCTCGTCGCCTGGCAGGACGTGCGGGGCAACGACGCTTTCGACATCTACTCCAATCGCTCGACGGACTCCGGGGTCCGCTGGGGCGCGGCCGACGTGCGCATCGATGCTGATCCCTTCGCTCACGACTCCATCCGGCCCGTGGTGATGTCGCTGCCCGGAGGAGAATTCTCCGTGGTCTGGCAGGAGTTCCGCTGGGGGCTGCCCAACGTGTATGCCTCGCGCACCACGGCGGGCGTCTTCCCCGCGCGCGACGTGCAGGTGATGGCGGGTGCGCCGGGCCGCTCACGGGCCTTCAACGTGGCGGCCTCCAACGCCGGTCTCGCCGTCTACGCCGTGTGGGCCGACGACCGTAGCGGCTCGCTCGACATCTACGCCAACTACTCCCTCGACGGCGGCGGGATCTTCCAGCCCACGGACCTCCGCCTCGACTCCGCGCCGCCAAACGTGGACAGCGCTACGCCGTCGGTGCTCGCGACCATCAACGGCAGCAGTCCCGTGGCGCACGTCGTCTGGGTCGATCGCCGCGCCGGCATCAACGGCGACATCTACTACCGCTCGATCCGCTGACCTTCTCAGTCCACGTCGAAGCCCCACGTCGCGAAGACGTCGGGGCCGCCGAAGTGGTCGAAACGTGCCGACGCCACCACTCGCCGCACGCACGTCACGAACTCCGCGGTGCCACCACCGCCGCTCACGCGCGCCGCGAGGGGTCGCCCGTCACCGTGGACGCGCAGGCGCACGCCGACCCGACCGCGCGGACCGTGTCCAGACTCGTCGGTCGTTGCCTCTGCGCAGGCAGCCATGCGCGGCAGCAGCGGGTCCATCGCACGGCGAATCTGCCCGGGTTCAAGCCCCATCGGCTCTGATTGCGCACTTTGGGTTAGATCGAGTTCGACCGAGGGCGGTGGTCCGAGGTCTTCCCGCAGCATCGGACCCGTCTCGGTCACCCGTGGTCGCGGGGCCACCGGGGCTTCCTCTTCGGTCGTCTCAATCGGCTCGTTGTTCGCGATGGTTCCTCCCGGGGACTGCGCTGCCGGACGGCGTCGCCGACCGTGGCGGGCTCTCGCCCGTACGCCAGCATCATGCGCGACGGGCCGCACGACAGCCGTGGCGTCGAGCACCGGCGAGGGCGTCGCAGGGCACCCCGACGTGATTGCAACGCCAAGCCCGAGAAGACCAAGTGACCAGAGGGAAGGAGTCTTGCTCGCGGGCACGCACTGCTCCGTTGACGATGGACGCGGGGCCGTGTCTACCATGCGCACAACGTGAAAACGCGCGCTTTCCTCATTGCGGTCGGGTTCGTCCTGGCTACTACTTCCGCCGCTGCGCAAGGGCTCAGCGACCCTCCCGCACCTTCCCACGGATGGGCGTTGCAGCCGGGCGAGCGGCACGTCCTGATTCGCACGGAGTTCGGCATCGGGGCGCGCCTGCGTGACCCTTTCTCCTTCGGCGTGCTCTCTCCGCCGTCGCTCCTCGTGGAGGGGACCTACGCGTTCTTGCATCTTGGAAATTTCCTGTTGGGTCCGTCGCTCGGACTGCAGGGCGGCATCGACCGCAATGGTGCGCAGGTCGCGGTGCAACCCGGCGTCCAGATATATCGTCGGTTCACCGATGCGATCGCTGCACATGCGCGCGTGGACGTGCCGCTGCTGATCACCCGTGGGGCATGTCCGCGGTCCGCCGGTCTCGCGATTCCGCAAGGGAGCCCACAGTGGATCGGTAGCGGCGTCGCGCCCAACCGCAGCGTGGTGTATCCGCCCGGCTGGGGCTACTGCCCGGAGGTCTCCGTGGGCTTCGAGGTCGCGGCGGGCGCAGCGTTTTACATCCGGTCGGGTCTGGCGGTGACCGCCGAGGCGACATTCGATCTCTATCTGGGCAACGGCGGTGCGATCTACCCGATCATCGGCGGTGGCCTGGGCATCCTGGTGGACTACGAGGTGCTTCCGTGACGGGCGTGGTGAAAGACTCTCCGGCGCTGCGGCGCCCTCGATGGACGGCTTTGGTCGTTCTTGTGATCTCGACGGCGTTCATCGCTGCGCCGACTCCTGGCGACATCGGTGGCTGCGGCAGCGAAAACGCCAACGTAGACATTCCGGGCACGCAGTCCGAGGCGGAGTACGACTACTTCGATCAGGGAATGTGCTCGCACTTGTGCTTCCGGTTGCGAGAGTGCGGAGTGCTTTGTCGCTCCGTCTCCGGCGCCGGCCCTGACTGCACCAACGACTCCGAACCCGCGTATATCCAGTGTATTCGCGGCAACATCCGGCAAGACATCTTCGGCACCAACGCATGTCCGCACGCGTGCTCGACCTACCAGGGGGAGTTCTGCGGGGCGTTCCAGGGGGACATCACCGCCTGCGGCCATGCCATCGAGGAGACCTCTTGCAACAGCCTGCCGGACGTCATCCGCAACCCGCCGTCGTCGTGCACCGCCCTCTGCCGCGACGTCGGCACGTGCACCGGCGCGCCCTGAAACCTTCCTAGGAACAGAGGTCTACACATGCGTTCCAGAGATACGTTGAGGGCGGTGGCGATCGCGGCGATGGCCGTCGCGGGCTGCCGAGTGGTGTCGTCCCGTGCGGACTACGCCGCGTACCGGACCTTTCGCTACGCCGCCGAGGGTTCTGACCGTCTCGCGGCCGCGAGCGAGTACCTCCAGGCGCAGCCCCAGGGCCGCTTCAGGCCGGAGGTGCAGGCGGTCGTCAATGCCA
Source organism: Deltaproteobacteria bacterium (assembly GCA_947477565.1). Classification (GTDB taxonomy): domain Bacteria; phylum Myxococcota_A; class Polyangia; order Polyangiales; genus SCUS01. The sequence continues at coordinate 66,846 of CANJUR010000008.1, read as the reverse complement.
CCGAGGAGGACTACTGGGCCGACCACCGGGCCTCGCTCGACGGGCTCAACGAGTACCTGCGGGCCTTCCCCGCGGGGGCCCACTTCGACGAGGCGCGGCAGCGACTCGCGGTGTACGAGCGCAACCGGCAGCAGGCCGAGGCCGCCCGTCGCACCGCCGAGGAGGCCGATCGGCAGCGGCGGGAGGAGGAGCACGAGGCTTCCGCCACGCGAGCCCGCATGTGGGGGCGCACCTCGTTCGATCGCTGGGTCCGTCTCTTTGCGGGACTCAACGCATGGGGCCGAGGCGTGGGCGAGATCGTCCAGGGAAACCCGGAGTTCGGCGCGGCCTTCGAGAACACCCCGCCGCAGTGCCGGGCGTCTCATTGCCGCAGGGACTACGTTCAGGATTTCTTCATCCCCGTCCCTGGCCGCAGTGCCATCCCGCGGCGTGCCACGCTGAGCCTGGACATGGTGCGCTTCGGTACGGAGCGAAACGTAAACCAGGTCTTTACCGTAATGCGTAATCGCGGCTTGACCCAGTGGTGGGAATTGGAGACCCAGGGCGCGGCCGACCCGGCCGATCCGCAGGCACGCGAAGCTGCCGTTCGTTGGACGATGGATCAGCTTCGGGCGATCGTTGCGGCGTCCTTCGCGGATGCGAAGGAGACCCCGGCAGAGCTGTACGGCCCGCCTCCGGAGGCCATGGTAATGGGTGGCGAAGAAGACGAAAACGCCGCGCCGGAAGCCGTCGATGCCAACGCGTGTGTCATTCCGTCGCAGCCGCTCGGAACCCGCTGGAGCGCCCTCGTAGGCTGCGCCAACGTCACCGGACGTCCTTTCACGGCACCCGCAGAAGCGGTGCAGGCTCACTCGCAGGCGATGGGGGTTCCTGCGCCCGCGGTGACGGCGCGCGCCTGCCTGCGAATCGATGCCTACGCCGCGCTCGATGGCGAAGGCATGCCGACCGACGAGGGCATCTCGCTCTCGCTCATTCCTGCTTGCGCCACTCCTGCGGTGGTGGCTCCGACGCGCCCTGGCGCTCGTCCGCGCCCTCCGGGTCGTCCGGCTGCTCGCCCCGCCGCTCCCGCTCCCTGATTCATTCTCCGCCCCCCCTTCGCATCCACCCACGCGTTAGCCCGCGAGCATCACTCCTCGGTGCTCTCGCGGAGCATCTGGATCTCCTGGCGGTAATTCGCTCGCAGGCGCTCTTCTTCCGTCTGCGAGAAGACGGTGATCACGTTGGCGGCCACGCTCACCAGCGACAACCCGATGATCAGGTAGTTGAACTCCGTGGGCGCGGGCATCGCGGCGTTGTCGAAGATCTGGTCGCGATAGAGAATTCCGAGAGTCCCGAGGCCGAGTACGGCGCTGCCGATGCCGGTTAGCGTGCGGCGGAGGCGGCTGTCGCGGGCCATGCCGTCGAGCGCCTCTTCTCCGTAGGCGAGGCGGGCACGTCGTTGCGCGCCGGTGCGTACCGGCATCGCGCCGTAGACGGGAGGGAGTCGCTCCCGGGCGGGTGTCCAGGCCAGCCCTACGGCCCCGTTGAGCGCGCTATAGCCACCCTGAAACCAAAGGAGCGTGCGCAGAGGCGAGGCGCCATCCGTGTCCGAAGAGAACAGGAATCCGAGCGCGAAGAGGCCTCCGCCGAGGGCGAGATTGATGATCCCCTCGGTGATGCGACCCGAGCGGCTGCGCTCCGGTAGACCGAGAAGCGATTGATTCAGCAGGCGCAGGCGCTCGCGGGTGAGGGCCCGTTGCGTGGTTGGGGGCGTGAGGCTCCAGGCCGCGCCGGCAGAAAGGACAGCAGTCGCGCTTACCGCGGGTGGTAATGAAGGTGCCGTCGCGATCGTGGCCGCGGGCGGCGGCGGCGGCAATACCTCCGAGGGCGGAACCTGCGCGAACGCCAACGATGTCGAAAGCAGCGAGACGGCGAGGGTTGAAGTGAAGCTAAGTGCGCGGCTCATGACTGGTTACGCTAGCATGCGCGCAGCGCTGCGCTCAGTGCGTGGGAGGGCAGACCGGGCACGCGCCGTCGCGTTGGTGCCCGGCTTCCGCGCATGCGTCTCGGGCGTGCTCGCAACGAGCATCTGCGTCGCCTGACAGCCGACAAATCTCGTGCGCGGCGAGGCAAATCGAGCCCGCCGCGAAGCACACGTCATGGCAGAGGCCAGGGTTGGTCGCGAGCCGGATCTGATCGTCGCGAATCCGTTGCACCTGCGCTCCGATGCGCCCTTCGCGCACCGCTCGCTCGCCGTCTTCCTGGGCTGCTCCTTGACGGGAAGGCGTGGTCGCCGCGGCTGGGCGCTCGGCGGTCGCGCTTCCGGTGGCGACCGTGAAAGGCAGACCCATCGGACTCACATCGTCGGCGTCGCGGCGAGGGCGTGCGGTCGGGCGATCGACGGAAGGCTCTCGCGCCGACGGAGCCGGCGCGAAACGAGACCCGGATTCGACCCGGGCTGCGGTTTCGGCGGACGAGGCACCCGCAGGGACAGACTGGCTCGAACGCGTCGAGGCGCGATAGGGCAGGGACGCCGCGCAGCCGACGACCAGCACGCTCAGCGTTGCGATGAGGACAGCGCCGCGCTTCACGGCGCACCTCCATCGGTGAGTCGCTGGAGCAGTCGTCCGTTGAGCGCGATGGAGGCCTCGAGCGCCTCGATGGCCTGCTCGCGCAAGCGCCGGGCACCGACCTCATCGCTCGCTGCGTGCGCGCGGTCGGATAGCGCTCCAAGGCTCTGCCCGCGGACCATCATCAACCGTCCACGCAGGACGCTCTCGCGGTGCGTGTCGCGCAGTCCCGTGTCTGCAATGGAGAGCGCCTCGTCCGGCGTCGCACGACGCAGTGCGATCTCCGCCAGACGGCCGTAGGCATCGGCCCGAAGGTCTTCCCCCTCAGCCATGGTGCGAGGAAATTCCAGCGTCAGAATGCGCCGCACCGCCGCCCCCGCATGCTCGAAATCCCCAGCACCCTCGAAAACGTCGGCTTCGTGGTGTAGCGCCCGCACGGTGCCGAGGAGTGCCATCACGGCCTCGTTGGACGGCGCTTCGCGGTGCCCGGAGGTCTTCGCGGCGCAGCCCGAGATCAGTGCCAACCCGCAGGTCAGCGCGACGATAAAGTGCCTGCTCATCGCGACCCTCCCCGCAGGTACAACTCGCGCCAGGCGGTGAGCCGCGCCTCGTAGACCCGTGTCGCGGGCGTCGATGCCGCGCCGACCCCAACCGGCGCGCGGAGAACATCATCGACGTCGCGAGAAATGCTCGGGTCGGGTCCGGCCGGTACCGACCGCGGACGTCCGACCGAGACACCCACCACAAGGATCGCCGCGGCGGCGACCGCGAAGGGCCACATCCGCCGAGCGATTCCGCGTACCGGCGAGGCCATCGGGCGCATCGTCGCGAGCACTTCGTCGGTAATGCGCGCCGTGGCTGCGTGCTGCACATCGCGGTTCGGATGAGCGGTGGCGTGGATGCGTCGCGCGACCGACACCAACTCCCGCAGCGCAGGATCGTCGGGTGCATTCGGCTCGGAAAGCGCCTCGGACAGCCGCGAGGAGGCCGCGCGCTCTTCGTCGGTCGGGGCAGGGCCGTCGTCAGGGTTCCAGCGTTCGTCGGGAGCGCTCATCGCACACCATAGGCCTTTCTTAGCGCCGCCAACGCGCGGTGCAGGATCACGTCGAAGTTGCCGAGGGTCACGCCGAGCGCCTCCGCGCACGCTTCGCGGCTCTTCTCTTCCAGCAGGCGCAGGGTGATGGCCGCCCGATACCGGTCATTCAGGGCGTCCATCGCGACGCTCATGGTCTTCAGCGAGAGGGCCCGCTCCTGCTGATCGATGAGCGACTCCTCGGCCCCGGCGAGGTGCATGGGCGTCACGTCCGCCGCATGCCGCTCGAAGCGCTCCTCGAGGCGTGTGCGTCGCTGCACCCGGCGCACGTGATCGATCACCTGGTGGATCGCGATCTGTCTCAGCCACGGGAAGAATCCGGCCCCGGTCCAGTGGAACGTGTGCAGACGATCGATGGCGCGGAGAAGTGTCTCGCGGAGAATGTCCTCGGCGTCCGCGGCGATGCCGATGCGCGGCAGTATGACCGCCGCGTACAGCGGCCGGGACACCCGGTCGAGGAGCGCGCGAATGGCCTCTACGTCGCCGCCCTGGGCAGCCTCGACGAGGGCCTTTTCCTCGGCGGAGGGCGCGATCAGGACCATAGGGCAACGACTCCGAAACAACATAGGCGCAATCCACGCGCGACGGAAGCGCGGAGGCGCTCAAGGCAACGGGGTTGCGTCTTCGGTGCATCTCGACGCGCAGAACGTGCCGCGTCCTCGTGGACTTACAGCGCCGCGATTCGCGGAGGACGTTCGGTGCTGAGGTCTTTACAAGGGCCGGGAGGAGGAAGAATCCTCCGCGGCTATGGCGGACGCGTGCATCGATTTCGACGAGACACGGATCTATGGTGAGTATGCGATTGAGCAGATCGCGCACCACCTCGCGGGCCGGCTGCGCGAGTTCGACCCGGCGCTCCACCTCGCGGTGACCGCGCTGCGGGTGGCCACGGACACTGTCGCCCAGCAGTTGCACCAGGCTCGCTCGGTAGACCCGGAACTTCATCAGGCCACGGTCGCGCGGGAGGTACCGCTGGCGGAGGCGCGCGAGGTCATCGTGCGATTCGCCCGGCACCTGGAGTCGCACCGGGCGGGGAGCGTCCCGTATGGGGCGTTCTTCGTCGAGCCTGCATCGACGCTCTCGCAGCGCGGCCCGCAGCGGATGCTCGCGGCGCTTGATCATGTTCTCGGCTCGCTCGACGAACTGGGGGGTCCGGTGCGCGAACACGGACACTGGCGCGACGAAATCTCCCGTGCACGGCACGGCCTCGATGCCGTCCTGGCCGCGGACCAACGCGTTCGCGCGCGACCCGTGCAGGGAGCCGGGCTCGAGGCAGCGCGGCAGCACTGGCTGCGCATCTACGAGGCGAACAAACACCTCGTGGCCGCTGTGCTGGCACTGAGCGGTTCAAACGTTCCGATGGATGAGATCTTTGATGACCTGGCGGACGTGCACCACGCCGAGGGGGCCCGCGACGACGAGCCAACCGCGGGCGTGGCGTGAGCATGATCCGACTGATGCTTGGCCTGGAGGCGATGCGATGAGAATCGGAGCGCGCGTGAGCGCCGTGGGAGTGTTGCTGGCCTGTACGCAGGCAACGGTGGTGTCCGCGCAGACGCGGCCGATGATCGAACGCATCGTGCCGACCGCTGGACCGCCAGGGACGCGGGTGCGCATCGAGGGAAGGGGGTTCTCCCGGGGGCTGCGGGTGCTCTTCAACGAGCGACCCCTGACGCCGACCGAGGTGCTGCCTGAGCGCATCACCGTGGCAGTTCCCGACAACGCCCAGAGCGGTCGCTTCGTGCTGGCACTCGGCGCCGATGAGACCGAATCGCCGGAGACGTTTCGGGTCACCGAACGGCTGCCCCCGCCCGTGGTGCGAAGCGTCGATCCGTCGAGCGCTGCTCCAGGGATGGAGATCACCATTCGCGGGGAGAACTTCGCCGCGCGCCCGTCGGACAACGCCGTGCGAGTGGGCACCCTGCCGATGGTCGTGCGGGCGGGTGATTCGGGATCACTGCGGGTGATCATCCCAGACGGTGCCACGAGTGGACCGTTGTTCGTGCGCACGGCGGGCGGAGAGGCACGCAGCGGCGGTGACCTGACCTTGAGCGCGCGGCTCGGTGTACGGGAGATGGTCCCGGCAGCGATCGCGCCAGGTGGACGCGTGGTGCTGCGCGGTGCTGGGTTTTCGCCGACGGCGGCGCTCGATCGCGTCACCCTCGGAGGGCGTCCTTTGCGGGTCGTGCGCGCGACGGCTACGGAACTCGAAGTGGAGATCCCCGTGGACGCGACGACCGGCACGCTGGCAGTGGAGGTTTCGAACGCGGGTCGCTACGAGATGGCGCAGCGGCTCTTCGTGGGCCCGGCGCCCATGGTGCGCGTGATGGAGCCCGCGTCGGGACCGCCCGGCGCGCGGGTGACGCTGCGGGGCAACCACTTCGGCACCGAGGCCGCGAGGGTGACGGTGGCCTTCGGCGCGACCAACGCCACCGTGGTGAGCGCGGCGCCGACGGAGCTTGTGGTGACCATCCCCGAAGGAGCCACCAGCGGACACGTAGCAGTGACCGCGGGGGGCGTCGGCCCCGTGCTCTCCACGACGGAATTCCGGGTAATGTCGCCGGTGAACCTGGCGCGCGTTGACCCCCGCGCGGGCGACATCGGCGAGCGCGTAACCCTGACCGGGACGGGCTTCTCCCTGACTCCTGGCGAGAACGCCGTACAGCTCGGCGCCATCGCCGCGCGCGTCGTCTCGGCGACCCCGACAGAGCTGGTCGTCGAGGTCCCAGAGGGAGCTCGCTCCGGGGCGTGGACCGTCGCCGTGACCGGGAGCGGCAACGCCCGTACACGGGAGCCATTCATGGTCACCCTGCGGCCGCACATCACCGCGCTCGAACCCGAGCGTGGCATCCCGGGGGTCCGCGTCACCTTGCGCGGCACCAACTTCCCCGCGGACCGTTCGCTCGCCTCGGTGCGTCTCAACGGAGCCGAAGTCCCGATGGAGTCGTATGCCCGCGACGCCATCGTCGTGACCATTCCCCGGGATGCGCAAACAGGGCGTTTTCAGGTGATCGGTCGGCTCCAGGGCACCGGCACGGCCCCGCAGGAGTTCTTCGTCTTGCAGCCCGTGCAACTGCAATCCGTCGATCCGCCCGCAGGCCCGATCGGGTCCACGGTGACCCTGCACGGAACCGGCTTCGAGCCCGACCCGGCGCGCCTCACGCTGCGCCTTGGCCCGCAGGTTCTCCGGCCGACGCGCAACTCCACCACCGAGATCGTGTTCACCGTCCCCCGCGCGGCACGGGGCGGCACCGTTGCCGTCGAGGCCGACGGTCGGCAGCCCGTGAGCTCGCCGATGCCCTTCGTGATCACTGTTCCGCCGGTGGTGACGGCCGTCGTCCCGGCGGCGGCTGCACCCGGCGCGCGCATCATCATTCGCGGGCGCAACTTCGGAAGCGACATCGCGACGGTCGGCGTGACCATCGGCGCGCTCACCTGTCCGACCGCAGCGGTGACCCCGACGAGCATCGAGTGTCAGATCCCCGATGGGGCGCAGACGGGTCCGTTGACGGTGCGCGTGGCCAACGCTGGCGAGGCGCGCGCACGGGCGCCATACCGAGTGCTGTCGGCGCCAACTCCGGCTGCAACCGCGCCCTGAGCCGGAGCATCTTTCTCCACATGCGCCCCCAATCCACTCTGCATATGGTCGGCGCGCTAGTCGCCGTCACCCTGGGCACTTTCTCACTGGTCGGCTGTCATCGCAGCCGTGATCCCGACCGCGCTCGAGCCCCTGCGACGGAGTACCGAGAGCCCTCCACGCAGCCCGAAACTCCCGCCGAGCTTCGTCGCCTTCGGGCGTCGCTCCAGGCGCTCCCGGAGCATGTTGAATTCGACCAGCGCAAGATGGAGCTCGGTCGGCAGCTCTTCCACGACACCGCGCTCTCCATCGACAACACACTCTCCTGTGCGAGCTGCCATGACATCAACCGCGGTGGCACCGACCGGCGCGTGTCGTCGCTTGGAGTGCACGGACAAGTCGGGCCGATCAACTCGCCCACGGTCTTCAACTCCCGATACAACTTTGTGCAGTTCTGGGATGGGCGCGCGGCTGACCTACGAGCGCAGGCCGCCGGGCCGGTGGCCAACCCCGGTGAGATGGGCAACACGTGGCCCAACGTCGTCGCCACGCTCGCCCGGTCGCCGGAATACGTGGCCGCCTTCCGCGATCTCTACCCCGGCGGAGGCCTCACGGACGTCAACATCCGCGACGCCATCGCCGTGTACGAAGAGGCGCTCGTGACGCCCGCGCCGGTCGATCGATTCTTGCGCGGCGATGACCTCGCACTCAATGACGAGCAACGCGAAGGTGCACGGCTGTTCGAGTCCGTCGGCTGCACCGCCTGTCACAGCGGCATCAACATCGGCGGCGGATCCTTCCAGAAGATGGGCGCCGTGCGCGACTACTTCGCCCTGCGAGGGACTCCCCTCACCACCGCCGACGCGGGGCGCTTCAACGTCACCCACCGCGACGCCGATCAGCACTTCTTTAAGGTTCCGACGCTACGGCACGTGGCGGAGACCGGTCCCTGGTTTCACGACGGCCACGCCACGACGCTCGAAGACGCCGTGCGCACCATGGGCGCTGTGCAACTCGGCCGCGACCTCGAGGCGCCGCAGGTGCAGCGCATCGCAGCGTTCCTTCGCGCACTCACCGGCCCGATTCCCGCCTACGCGACCCTTCCTCCAAGCACCTGACTCGCGCCGACGCGGGGAAGCTCAGCGCTCCTGGCGTAGCCGCTGGATGCGCTGCTCGATCTCCGCGCGGTCGTGCGAGTCGGGGCGCGCGCTCAAGTAAGAGCGAAACGCCGCCTCGGCCTCGCCACGGTGCCCCAGGTGCTCGTGCGTCACCCCTAGATTGAACATCAACTCGGCCACGTTGCCGCCGGAGTTCTGCACAAACTGGTTGGCCGTCTCGAAGGACTGCAGCGCCTCCCGCCAGTGGTGCCGCCGAAAGAACTGCAGCCCGCGCTCGAACCACACCGACGCCTCCGCGGAGAGCGCGTCGTCGTCTGGCGCGGCCTGCGCGATGCCGTCCCGTCGGCGCTGCGCATCGCGCTCGACGTTGGCCACCCGTGCGGTCACCTGCGCGCGTACCGCCGCGGTGGGATTGCTCGTGAGCACCCGCTGGTACCACTCGTTGGCACGCTCGAAGTCCGCGAGGTGCTCAAACATCCGGCCCGTATTGAAAGCCAATTCCGTTGATGGCTCGATGCCGTAAGCATCGCTGAAGGCGCGCGCGGCCGCCTGCCAGTCGTGCTGTCCCGCAGCCGCCACGCCCTCCTCGTAGCGACGCTGCGCTGCGCTCGTGGTCGTCGGTGGTGCCACGTTGCTGCGCGGCGCTTCCCGGTCTCGCGGAGTGGCCTCGTGCCCCTCCGTGTGTGACCCGCTCCCGGAGGAGTACGTCCCGCTCGACTCCGGCCGCGCAGTGGCTTGCATCGTCGGCGTGGCGTGGGCGTGACAGCCGCTGAGCGCGCACAGCAGCACCCCCGCGGCGCGGTACCTCACCGCTTGTCGCCCGTATCTCCGCGGCTCTTCGCGATCTCCTCTTCGAGCTTGCGTATCGTGCGTCGGAGTTCTTTCACCTCGTCGCGCGTCGCGAGGTTGAGGCTGCGCGCTACGGTCCTCGTGGCGCCGTTCACCGTGGTGGTCACCTGCGCCCGCGCAGCCATCGCCTGCATGGCGACCTCCATCACCTTCGGATGCGTGACGACCTCCATCACCCGGGGGTTTTGCGCGAGCTTCATGGCCTGCGCGAGCAGGGTCTTTTTGATGTTCATCGTGGGGTGACCTTAGGGAGGGGTGACGCCTACCGTCAACGCGACGCGAAGCGATCGGTCGCGTCGAGCAGGGCGCGGGTGGTGCCTGGCTCGATCACAGAGTGGCCGGCGTCGGGCACCACGATGAACTCGGCCTCCGGCCACGCGCGGTGCAGCGCCCAGGCGGAGTCCATCGGGCACACCACGTCGTAGCGGCCCTGAACGATCACCCCGGGGATGTGCCGCATGAGCGAAACGTCCTCGAGAAGCTGTGCGTCCGAGCGAAGGAAGCCCCGGTTGACGAAGTAGTGGCACTCGATGCGCGCAAAGGCCTCGGCGAAGTGCTCGTCGCCGGTGCGCCGGATCATGTCCGGGTCCGGGATGAGCCGGCTGGTGCTGCCTTCCCAGACGCTCCACGCGACGGCGCAGCGCGAGCGCTCGAGCGCATCATCGCCGGTCAGGCGCTTGTGGTAGGCGCTCACCAGGTCGTGGCGCTCGCCCTCGGGAATCGGCGCGACGAAGCGCTCCCACGCATCGGGGAAAAGCTCGCTTGCGCCGTGCTGGTAGAACCACTGAATCTCCTTGCGCCGCAGCAGGAAGATGCCCCGGAGGATGAGTTCCGTGACCCGCGCGGGGTGGGCCTGGGCGTAGGCGAGGGCGAGGGTGCTACCCCACGATCCGCCGAAGACCTGCCAGCGCTCGATGCCGAGGTGGGCGCGGAGTGTTTCCATGTCCTGAACGAGATGCGCGGTGGTGTTCTCTTCGAGCGATGCGTACGGCGTGCTCTGGCCGCTGCCGCGCTGATCGAAGATCACGATGCGGTAGCGCGCCGGGTCGAAGAAGCGACGGTAGCGGGGGTCGCTTCCGCCGCCGGGGCCGCCGTGGAGAAACACCACGGGCTTGCCCGCGGGGTTGCCCGAGACCTCGTAGTAGAGCTCGTGCAGGGCCGACACCCGCAGGGTGCCGACGTGGTGGGCCTCGATCTCCGGGTACACGGCGCGGGCGTCGCTTCGCATGGGCCGAGGGAATGGCACGTCGTCGTGCGAAGGGTCAACGCGCGCCGCGATGGAGCCCCACCCGGCCTTCGAGTAGGTTGCGCGCAAGTCCGCATGAACCCCGAGAAGTTGATCCTGCTGGTGGAGGACGAGCCCGCGATGGCGCTGGGCATCACCGATGCGCTCGCGTTTGAGGGCTACCGGGTGGTGCACGCGCCGACTGGGCGGCAGGGCATCGAGATGGCGCGCTCGGCCTCGCCCGACCTCGTACTCCTCGACCTGATGCTGCCGGACACCAACGGCTACGAGGTCTGCATCCAGCTTCGGCGGTGGTCGCGCACGGTGCCCATCCTCATTCTCTCGGCGCGCAGCCAGGACAGCGACAAGATTCGCGGACTCGACGCCGGGGCCGACGACTACGTGACCAAGCCGTTTTCCCTGGGCGAGCTGGCGGCGCGGGTTCGCGCAGCGCTGCGCCGGGTGGAGCGCGAGACGACCGCGCCGGCGTCCGTTCGCATCGGCCGCGCGGAGGTCAACCTCGCAGGCCACGTGGTGGTGCTCGACGGCAAGGAAGAGGCGCTGACCTCCTACGAGGTCGAGCTTCTGCGGTTGATGCTCGAGCGCGCCGGGGAGGCCATCGGGCGCGACGACATCCTCGACCGCGTGTGGGGCGTGCAGGCCATCAACAGCCGCGCGGTGGACAACTTCATCGTGAAGCTGCGCAAGAAAATCGAGACGACGCCCGATCGGCCGCAGCACATCCAGACGGTCTACGGGCGGGGATACAAGTTGGTTCTGTAGGTGCGGGGTTGGGTCAGACCGCGGGCAGGGGGGCGTCGGTCTCCGCGGGGGCGGACTCGGCATCCGGCGCGCGGTGGGCGACGCGGCGGGCGTTGGCCGCGCGCAGGACGTCGATGGGACGAAGCGCAGCGCGGGCCTCGGCGCAACGAGAAGGGTCGGCGCTGCGGTCGTTGGCGAACGCGACAAGCTGGAGTGCGAGGTCTTGCGTGGAGGCCGCGAGGGCGGCGAGGGGAGCGACCAGGTCGGCCTTCGGAGCCGCGGCAGGGCGCGCCTCTTCGGGCGATGCGTTGACTCGCTTGAAGAGGTACCCCCACCTCTTCGGACGCAAGCGGGTCTCGCCGTCGCTTTCCGTCGGAGCACGCCCGCTGCCCGGCGCCTCCGTCCGAAGCACCGCAGACCCTCAGACCCGCCGCCCGACCTGCGGTAGTCTCGACGGCGACGATGCAGAAGCAATCCTCGCGATGGTCCCTGGCGGTGATGGTGGTGCTCTCGGCGTGCGGAGGCGAGCCCATGCCGCCGCCGCTGCAGGTCTCCCTCGACCAGTTGATGCTCTCCGACCTCATCGGTCCGTTACACCTTCGGGTATTCCCGAAGGGCGCGCTGCGCTGCGATGCCTCCTCGGGGCAGGTTCGCGACGCGGCGGGGCTGCGGGTGCTCGCTGCCCTACCCGGCCGCGACGTCACCCCCGCGGTGCGCTGCGGCATCGGCTGGGCGACGGAGTCCGGGCGCTTCGGTACGGCCTCCCCCGTGGACACCTGCTTCAGCGCGGCGGAGCCGACCACCGTCGCCATCAACTCCCCCGGCACCTACATCGCCCTCGTCCATGGCCAGGGCAACCTGCCCCTGCCCGACGGAACCACCCGCAGCGAGATTCTCGGCTCCGGCTGCGCGGAGGTGACCGTGGCAGCAGGGCAGCAGCAGAGCGCGACGGTGGTGGTTCGTGAGCAGCGCCCGGTGGGCCGCTGCGGCGACGGCACGCTCGACTTCGACGAGGTGTGTGACCTCGGTGCGGCCAACATGGATGGCGGCGCCTGCTCGACGCGGTGCCAGACCCCGGTAGTGCGCGTGAACACCGACGCCGCAGGGCTCCAGCGGCACCCTGCGGTGGTCTGGCCGATGGGCCATCGCCTCGTGGTGGCGTGGCACGTGGAGAACGTTCCGAGCGAAGAAGTGAAGGCGCGGTACTTCTCCGCCGACGGCAGCCCGGAGACGACCTTCGGTGCGCTGCGCAACGACGTGGTGCTGGGCAGCGGCGCAAGCTCGCAGACCGCCCCGGTGCTGACCCTCGCGACGACTGCGACGCTCCAGGGCTTCGCCGGTGCCTGGGAGACCCTGCAGGAGACGCCGGGCAACGTGGCGGCGCAGATGTTCAATGACGATCCGCCGGGGGGCAGCGGGGTGCTGCCGATGTCCGGCGGGCGACGCCTGACGCCCACCCTCGCGGCGAGCGCCGATCGACTCCTGCTCGCCTGGAGCGAGCCCATGGTGGGACTGCGAGCCTCGACGTTTGCGCCGCTCGCGCGACCGCTCGTCGGCCCTGCAACGACGCCCGTGGCGGTGGCTGACGGAGCGATCAGCGATCCCCGCGCGGTGGCCCTGAGCGACGGCACGTTCGCGCTGGTGTGGTCGGCCGACGGAGACATCTTCGCGCGCCGCCTTACGGCGATGGGGATGCCCATGGCGGCGGCGGTGCGGGTCAATCCGAGCGCCACGGAGACGCAAGATCAGCCCACCGCCGCGGCGCTTCCGGAGGGCGGCATGGTGGTGGCGTGGCGCGACGCGACGCGCGATGCGGCAGACATGGAGGCGACGTCCATCCGTTGGGTGCGACTGGATGCCGCGCTGACCGTGATGGGCGTTGCCGCGGTGATCAACACGACGACGGCCGGTGGGCAGTCACACCCCGCAGTGGCGATTGCACCCGGAACGCCTTCAACCCTGCTTCTGGTGTGGGAAGACGAAGCCACCGGGGCCATTCGTGGGCGGGTTCGTCGCGCCGACGACCGCGACGGGTTTGCGCGGCTCGGCGGCACCACCGCGGACTTCCTCGTGAGCGATGCGACACCCGCACAGCGTGCGCCCGCGGCGGCCTTCGGTGGGCCCATGGGCGATCGCTTCGTCGTGGCGTGGGAGGCGGGCGTCGGCGCCGGTATCGCCATGAGGCAGTTTCCGCGCTGACGGTTTACGGTCCGCAGCGCCCGGCGGTGCAGTGGCCGGTGCAGCAGTCGCCGTCCTGGCTACAGCTGCTCGCGGCCTCGCGGCAGGCGCAGCGCCCGGCGGCGCACAGCATGGCGCCGCAGCACTCGGTGCTGGTCCGGCAGCCGCCGCGCGCCCCGGTGCAGCAACGCTGTGCGCCGCGCAGGATGGCGCACGTCAGGGTGCTGCAGCACTGCGCCGCGGAGGCGCACACGGTGGTGTTGGCGGTGCCGAGGCAGGTGGTGCTGGGCGGTCGGCACCGGTTGCCCGAGCACGTGAAGCCAGGGCAGCAGTCGGTGCTCGAGCCGCAGCTTTCGTCGAGGATGCGGCAAGCGCAGTAGCCTGCCGTTCCGATGCGGTTGCAGGCCATGGATCCGCAGCATCCGGTGCCGACTCCGCCGTCCGTGGGCGTGCACGTCGCGGTGGCGCCGGCGCAGCAAGCCCGGCCGGTGGCGCCCTGCGCGCAAAGGAGCCCCTGGCAGCACTCCTCCCCGGTGGTGCATCCGGTGCTGCCCGCGGGGCGGCAGGCGGCCGTGGTCTGGCACACCCCGCCGGTGCAGCGGGAGCCAGTGCAGCAGTCGTTGTCATCGACGCACGCGAGCCCCAGCGCCTGGCAGGCGCAGTGGCCGGAGTCGTCGCAGAGCATCTGACCGCAGCACTCCAGCGAGTTGGCGCAGGTGGCACCCTGCCGATGGCAGCACCGGCTGCTCACGGGCGTGGGGCGGCAGTCGAAGCCCGAGCAGCACTGCGAGGCGAGGGTGCACGGCGTGCCGGGAGCGTTGCAGGCCGCGCATGCGCCGCTGCTGCAGTTGAGCGGGGCGCTGCAGGCCTGTCCGGAGCAGCAGGTTTGTCCGAGGGAGCCGCAGGTCGGGGCGGGGGTGGAGCAGGTTCCGGCGGCGCAGACGAGGGGGGTGGTGCAGGCGCTCCCGGGGCAACAGACCTCGCCCATCGCGCCGCAGCGGGCGGGCTGCCGACACACGCCCGCGGTGCACTCGCTGCCGCGCTCGCACGCTCGACCGTTGCAGCACGCCTGCCCGAGCGCGCCGCACGCCAGCGGAACCCGGCAGCTGCCGCCGGTGCACTGCAGTCCAGCCTCGCAGCGCCCGTCGCAGCACGGCGCGTCGGCATGACCGCAGGCGACGCACATCCCGCTCGCGCACGCGCCGCCGCTCGCGCAGAGGTCGCCCGCGCAGCACCGCTGACCGATCACCCCGCACTCGTTGCCGCGCTCGCACAGGCCGTCGCGGCAGAGGCCACCGGAGCAACAATCCGCGGAGGATTCGCAGAGGCCGCCGACGTCAACGCAGCACCTCCCTTCGTTGCAGCCGTAGAGCCCACAGCAATCGAGTTGGCTGGCGCAGTCGGCGCCTGCGAGACCGCAGCACAGGCCCTCCTCGCAGGCCAGGGTGCGGTTGCATGCGCGGCCGCCGCAGCAGGGCGAACGGGATGATCCGCAGCGCGGGTCGATGCCGAGGTCGAAGGTCGCAGCGTCGTCTTCAACACCCGAGTCGGGAATCGCCGGGATCTCCCCTCGCGAGCACGCCAGCGCGCCGACGAGCCCCAGTAGGATTACGGCACGGGTAAAAAACCGGATCATTCGCGGAGGATGCCAGACGCTCGCATGGGTGGCGATCACAGCGCGTGCGCGGTCAGCAGCCACGGAGTGGGACCGAGCGCGGGGTGGCCTGGCGCTCCTGCGATGGAGAAGCCTGTGGAGGGTCCGCCGTCGAGGTTGAGGGCGCGCTCGCATCCGCTAGGGTCGCCGGTGGGCGACGGGCCTGCGAGGCGGCGCGCGAACCACTGGAGACCGGGTCCGCGCAGGGGGTCGTGGAGGTTCCAGGTGAGGACGAGGTCGAGGGTGCGCCCTGCGTCGCGGACGCACGCTGCGGTGCGTGCGAAGCGGTGTCCGTCGTCGCGGTGAACGCCGACGAGGCCGCCCTCCTCGACGAGGCGCGGGCCGCACTGCACGGCGAGTTCGCCCGCGAAGTCTTCGGGAAACCCAGCGGAGGCTTCGATGCTCGCGCGGCCGTTCCGGAGGGTGAGCACGCCGCTGCCGCCGCGCGTCGCGGGGCGACCGAGGACGTGTCCCCGGGAGATGAGCAACCCGCTCGGTGCGTGGTCGGGCTCGAAGTAGCCGGCGTTGACGGCCGCGGTGCGCGCGAGTCCGGTGACCGTGTCATCGGGTGAGCGCTCGACTTGCAAAGACCACCGCGAAAGGTCGAAGCGCAGCACCGTCCAGAGAAGCCGTTCTTCGTCGAACGGCAGCTCGACCTGCGTCCATGTGAAGCCCGGCGCGACGGTGGACCAGGCCACCATCGGGCGTGCGGGCGCGACCGACTCCACCACGCGAACCTGCGGGGGAGGGATGCGGCGCGTACAGCCCGTGAGGGCGAGGGCGAGGAGGAATCGGCGGGCCGTCACTGCGGGAGCGAGCGCAGGCGATCGAACATGAGCAGCGCCGTGAGGTTGCGCATGTTGTAGCCGTACTGCATCGCGACGTCGCGGAAGTCGGTGGCCTGGGGGTCGCCCATGTTGCGCCAGATCGACGGGTGGATTCCGTCGTCGCTGACGCCGTGCGCGGGGAGGTCGTGCATCGTGAGCCAGTAGTCGATGAGAGGGAGGTTGCGCGTGCGGGCGAGCGCTCGGATGGCGTCGTTGAAGGAGGGCACGCGCGCGGCCGGCGTCGCCTGATCGTTGCGGTCGGGAATCGTCGAAACGATGGGCACGGTGCCGTTGCCCTCCATGATCGTGACGATGCGGGTGAGGTTGGCCGTGTACACCGCGAGGGTGCTGCGATCGAGGTCGTTGGTGCCGATCATCACGATGCCGTAGAGGGGGCGGGTCGCGGCGAGTTCGTTGCGCAGCGGGCTGTTGGGGTCGCCATCGAGAGGCTGGCTGGAGACCCACCCACCCATCGCGCTGAGGCTGTACCGGTTGAAGCTGGAGCGGCCGTCGGCGAAGTGGACGCTGTTGAAGTACGTGAGCGTGGGCATCAGCCAGTCGTACCCGGCGAGGTCGAAGTAGCCGTCGCCGATGTCCTGGAGAAATCCGCCGGCTTCGGTGATGGAGTCGCCGATCTTGGTGAACACGTTGGGGCGATTGCCCCGGCGCAGGCCGTCGGCGCGGATGGCCCGGACGCGCGCGAGGGTCGCCGCGTCAAAGGCCGGAAGCGCCCGCGCGATGGAAGCCGGAACCGTCCCTGGAGTGGTTGTTCCGACGTCCATGGGTGCGCCGACATCGATCGTCGTCGCGGGGCGATCGACCGGGGGCACGGAGACGTCGGCGGCAGTGGTGATCGCGTCGATGGGAGTCACAGGGACGTCGTTGGTTGGCGTGGGTGCGACGTCGGCGGGCCTCACGATGCCGACGTCGACGCTCTCGCCGGCGTCGATGCGAAGCGTGAAGGCCGGGGTCGAGCACCCATCGAGCGCAAGGCAACCAGCCAGGGCAACCATCAAGATAGGGAGTGGGCGCGTAGACATTGGGCGCGCGGATCCTAGCACCCGGAAGGGACTACGACCCGGGCTTGAAGAGCACCGTTTGCACCGTCTTGAGAAGCGTCACGGCGAAGAGCGAGAACGAGCGGCCCTGGATGTAGAAGAGGTCGTAGGAGAGCTTCACTCGCGTGTCGTCCACGGAGGCGCCGTAGCGGTAGTTGACCTGCGCCCATCCCGTGAGACCCGGTCGGACCTGGAAGCGCAGCGCGTAGTAGGGCACCTCGCGGATGAGTTGAGAGACAAACACCGCGCGCTCTGGGCGAGGGCCGACGAGGGACATGTCGCCGCGCAGGACGTTCCAGAGTTGCGGGAGTTCGTCGATGCGGGTGCGGCGCAAGAAGCGACCGAACGGCGTGACGCGATCGTCGTTTTGCGTGGCCCACTTCGGGCCGTCTTTCTCGGCGTCGAGGCGCATCGAGCGAAACTTGTAGATCGTGTACGGGATCTCGTCCTTGCCGACGCGCTCCTGCGAGAAGAGCGCGGGGCCGGGCATGGTCAGCTTGATGCCGAGGTAGGCCAGGATCCACAGCGGCCAGGAGAGCGCGAGGAGCAACAGCGCCACGAGGACATCGAACACCCGGAGCAGGTTGCTCAGCACCGGGTCGGTGTCTCGTGAGAAGGCCGCGACGCGCAGGAAGTAGAGGTCGTCCACGAGCTTCAGGGGCATGCGCCCGGAGAGGCCCTGGTAGATCGAAGCGAGATCGCGCACGCGGATGCCTTCGCCCTTGAGGCGGAGGAGTTCTTGCGCGGCTCTGGTGGGAAGCTGGTCGAGGTTGGCGACCAGCAGGTCGCGCGAGTTCGCCCGGCGGAGCGCGGCTGCGCACTCGGCCATCGGCGAGATGGGCGCCGGGGTGGGTGCGTGCAGCGGGTCGAAGATCATCGACGGTCGCCCGACGGAGATCATTCCGACCACGGAGAAAGGGCTCTCGGGATTGCGCGCAAGCTCCTCCAGAACCTCCTCGGGGACGGGCGCGCCGGTCACGATCAGTGCGCGATCGGGAGGCTCGCGGAGTTCGATGAAGCGCGAGAGGGCGACGCGGGAGACGCACGTGCCGATCGCGAGGAAGATGGCGTGCAGGCTGAAAAGGGTGCGGCCGAATCCCCAGCGCGGAACGACGAAGCTCGAGACGGCCAGCGCGATGGCGGCGATGGCGACCGCACCCACGCAGCGGAGCAGGTTGCGCAGCCGCCGGAAGTTGAGCCGCAGGTTGTAGAGCTCGAACACATAGAACGCGAGGAGGTGCACCGACAGCGCGATGAGCGTCGCGCCCTTCCACTCGCGCACGAGAATCGTGAGCAGCGAGAAGCCTGATCCGATGCGGGCGAGCGTCGCCGAGGCGGCCAGCGCGCTGAGCACGACGATGCCATCGAGGAGCGCGAGGCCGAAGGTCTTGCGGGACACCAGTAAGCTGGACAACGCGGGGGGGACTCTACGGGTGCGGCATCGGAGACGCGAACAACAAGCGCGTGTCAGGACGCGCTACCGCGCAGCGCCTCTCCCAGGAGGGCGGATGGTTGTCCTCATCTTCGTGGCCGGGTTGATGACCAGGGCCCGCATCGCCCATTGCGCCGACGACCATGGCTCTCAGCCCGCGATGGTCAGGTCACCAAATCGATGCTGCAGCACCGCGATGCCCGCGATGGAAGCCGTCTCCGCGCGCATCACCCGCCCGCCCAGTCGCCACATCGCTGCCCCCGCGGCCCGCAGCATCTCGCGCTCCTGGGCGTTGAAGCCTCCTTCGGGCCCCACCACGAGCGCGACGGAGGTCGGCACGCCGGTCGATGCGGTGGTCGCGGCCTCGGCCCGGTCGTCGATCACCACTCGGAGCGAGGCGCCCGTCCAGGCCGGCGTGGCGAGCGCTTCGGCCAGCGGGAGCGAGCGCATCACCTCCGGCACGATGGACCGTCGGCATTGCCGCGCCCCTTTGATGGCCTGCGCGGGCCAGGCGTGCGCCTTCTCGTGCGCGAGCCCGTCCGCCTGAACCGATCGCACGGTAAACACCGGCTGTATCGCGAACACGCCCAGCTCCGCGGCCTTTTGCGTGACCCAGAGCATCCGCTGCCTCTGCGGAACCGCATTGAACAGCGTGATCGCCAGCGGCGACTCTGGATCGTTCTCCATCGCCTCGTAGGCGAGCGCCGTCGCGACGTCTCCCTCGCATGTTCGCAGCGCGGCGCGAAAGAAGCGCCCGTCGGCGTCGCGCACGGTGAACGCCTCTTTGACGTTGATGCCTCGGTATCGGATGCGCGCGACGTTGCGGGCGTCGAAGGTCACCTCGTCGTCGAGGCGAACGCTCGCAGCGACGGTGACCGCCTCGCGCAACCAGGGGGCCTTGCCGTCGTCTTTGGGGTTCATGGGATGGGGTCACGGGCACTACCCGCGCGCGGGGCTCGGCGTCAACGCGGCGGCGGCGTCGCTTCCGGGGTCACCCCGCGGGGGTATCGCCTCCGACGCCCGGCTTCGCGCCGCGGCGGGCGGCCTTCTTCTCCCCGATGCCAATGGCAATGAGGTGGTCGCGTCGCTTGAGCACCTTGCGCGCGACGAGCGTCCACTCCGAGATCCAGTCGTGGAGGTCGCTCGCTGCCGTCGTCGGCTCGTCGGACACCTTCGGACTCGCAGGCGCGGCGGGCGTGGCGCCCTTCTGAACCGTGGCGATCCATGCGCGGGCCGTCACGCGAATCTCGGCGGTGATGCCCCGGCTCGCGAGGATTCCCATCGCGGCCTTCGCCTGGGCGAGCGTCACGCCGTCGGCCACGCGCACTTTTTTCCCGGTCTTCTCTTTCTCCGCGCGCGCCTCGAGGGAATCGATTCGGTCGAGAAAGATCGCCACCACGGGCACCGACGCCCA
The DNA here is from genome assembly GCA_947477565.1 of Deltaproteobacteria bacterium. Taxonomy (GTDB): domain Bacteria; phylum Myxococcota_A; class Polyangia; order Polyangiales; genus SCUS01. The sequence goes on along the minus strand of CANJUR010000008.1, from coordinate 47,110 downwards.
CCCGTCCGCGGGTGCGAGTCCGTTGGCGAAGAGCCACGCGTGGGCGGCGGGTTCGCGCTTGACGAGGGCCACGTCCGCGATGGGGAGGTTGTCGTTGTCCCAGGCGTCCAGGGCCGCGATGGCAGTGCGCACCGCAGGATCGGACTGCGCTCTCGTCGCAGCGCCCCCGGCGGGCGTCGCGGCGGGGTCCAGCGAGCGGAGCAGGTGCCATCCGTGGTTGTGTTCGGCGGTGGAGTATCCGCGGGTTTCCATGGCGCCACGGATGGCCGGATTGCGCCCCACCCCAATCAGGAATCCAAGCGCCCTGACCGGAGCGCGGTCGAGCGTGTCGCGGGACGGAACAACTTCGGTAGTGCTCATCGGGAGGGGACCCTGGCCTTTCGGGAAATCGAGCGTGTGGTTGGGTTGTGGTGCAGTGCCGTGGTGGGGTTGAGAAGGCCCGCCGCGCGTCCGACCTCCGCCATTGTACTGCCGAGCTCTCTCTGGATGGGAAGCGAAGCGCCCATCGCCTGTTCACCCGTCCGACCACCCTGCTCACCCGTCCGACGACCCTGCGCAAGGCCATTCTTTCGGTGTTTTTGCGACGACACCGTCCGTGCGCGGCGTCGGCCTCGCACGCAAACCCCTTGATTTCAGCCCTCGCGTCCGTTGAACAGGGTGTCCCTGGCGTTGAGCAGGGTGTCCCCGGCGTTGAGCAGGGTGTCCCCGGCGTTGAGCAGGGTCGCTGCGGCGGTGATGCAGCCGCGCCCTCCGTGGTGTAGATCGCCTCCCTCATGAGCGAACCTCGTGCTTCGTTGCTTCCCGGTGAGTTCGTCGTTCGGGCCGAGCGGGTGCTGGTGGTCGGTTGCGGCGGTATCGGAGGCATCACCGCGGCGTGCCTCACCGAAGCCTGGTCGTCCCTCGGCGTCGAGGTCGTCGGCTACTCAACCAACACTGGCATCGCCGACGCGATTCGCCGCCACGGCTATCGGCTCACGGGCAACGAACCCGCCCGCGCCGTCCCTGGGTTGTGCCTCTCGGCGCTCACGGACGACGTCGAACCCTTCGACTTCATCGTGTTGGCTGTGCAGCCACCGCACGTCGAGGAGGCCGCGCGCGCTGCGCTCCCGTGGCTCGCGCCCGGCGGTGCAATGGTGTGCTTCCAGAACGGTCTCTGCGAAGACCGCGTCGCGAAGATCGCCGGGGCCGACCGGGTGCTCGGCGCGGTGGTCGCGTGGGGGGCGTCGATGTCCGAGCCCGGCCTGTTCGAGCGCACCGCCGCCGGGGGATTCGCCATCGGTCGAATGGACGGCGTGGCCGACCCGCGGCTCGAGCGACTGGCGGTGCTCCTGGAATGCGTTGGCCCGGTGACCCGCAGCGACAACTTCGCCGGCGCGCGCTGGAGCAAACTCGCCATCAACGCCGCGATCTCCACCATCGGAACCATCGGCGGCGATCGCCTCGGCGCGCTGATGGTCTCGCTCACCGTGCGACGCCTCGTGCTCGCGATCATGACGGAGACCGTGCGTGTCGCGCAGTCGTCAGGCATCCGACTGGAGAAGGTGAGCGGAACCCTCGACCTCGACTGGATCGCCCTTACCGAAGAAGAGAGTCGCACCGTGGGTTCGCCGAGCCTGGTGGCCAAGCACACGCTGCTTCTGGCGGTGGGCGCGCGGTACCGGCGCATGCGCTCGTCGATGCTTTCGGCCATCGAGCGGGGGCGTCCGCCGGCGGTGGATTTCCTCAACGGAGAGGTCGTCGAGCGGGGCCGGGCGCTCGGGGTCGCGACCCCCGTCAACGCGGCCTCACAAGACATGGTGCACACCATCGCGCGACGCGAGCGTGCCTCGGGGATGTCTTCCATCTACACGCTGGCAGAGTCGCTCGGGCTGCGCTGAACGCCTCGGCGCGTCGCCCCTCAGAGCGCGACCATGCCCCGTCGCGCGGCCCGAATCACGGCGTCGGTACGGCTCTGCGCTCCAAGCTTTCCCATCACTGCCGTCACATGAAACTTCGCCGTGTGCTCGCTGATTCCGAGGTGGTGGGCGATGAGCTTGTTCGGCATGCCGGTGGCGAGCAGGGCGAGCACCTCGACCTCGCGTGGGGTGAGCGAATCCATGGGTTCGGCGGGGCGGCGTTCGCTGGTCAGGGGCGTTCGGGCGCGATGGAAGCCTGCGTCCATCACCACGAGGCCGCGCGCCGCGGAGACGAGCGCCGCACGCACCACCGCGGGCGGAGCATCCCGGGCCAGAGCACCCAGAATCCCCGCCGCGAAGACGTCCTCGAGGCGGGTCGGATCGACCAGTAGGACCACCGTGGGGGCCGTCGTCGCGCGCAGCGTGTCGAGCCACGCCGCAGCCCTCCGCGGATCAGCCCCGGCATCGAGGAGCAGCACATCGGCGGAGTGTTCGTCGAGGGCGCCGTCGAGGTCGGTGGTGAGGCGCGCGCTCTCGACGACGAGGTCGGTCTCCGCGAGGATGCCGGAGAGGCCCGCGCGGGCGATGGCGTCGTCGGCGAGCACGCACACCCGGAGCGGAGCGTCCGGGGAGGAGGGGTCTGGTCGTGCGCGCATCGTAGCGGGGAGCAGTGGCCACGCGTGGAGCATCGTCAAGGCAACCTCGCCCATCGGGGAGGTCGGACCCTACCCGTTGGTCCAGTGCGGACGCTCGACCATCGGGCGATGGTGGGGACGCCGAGCGATCGTCACGATGGGCTCCTGTGAACGGCGTCGCCCCACAGGCGCGACGGATCGCAGAAGAAAGAAGCAACCACGATGAGTGTTCTTGAACAGGTGTCCGAGTCGATGGCTGAGGCGGTGGCGCGCGGCGGCGCTGGGGTGGCGCGCATCGAGGGCCGCTGCTCCGCCGCGAGCGCGGTGGTCTTCGGGGGGGACGGGCTGCTGGTCACGGCGGCGCACGCCCTGGATGGGAGGGAGAGCGTGACGGTGGCGTTCGGTGACGGCCGGACGCTGGAGGCGAAGGTGCTCGGGCACGACCGTGGCACCGATCTCGCGGTGCTCAAGGTCGAAGCGACCGACCTCGTGGCGTCCGAATGGACGGACACCGGGGCGGTGAAGGTGGGCCATCTGGTGCTGACCCTGGGGCGACCGGGGCGCAGCGCGCGGGCGACGCTGGGGATGGTCTCGGCGGTCGGTGAGGCCTACCGCACCATGGCGGGCGGAACCATCGATCGATACATCGAGGTCGATGGCTCGCTCCCGCGCGGGTTTTCGGGAGGGGCGCTCGCGGACACGGCCGGTCGGCTGCTCGGGATGAACACCGCGGGCCTCGGTCGCGGGGGCGGAACCATCCCGACCGAGACGCTTCGCCGGATGGTTTCGGAGCTTGCGGCCAACGGCACGGTGGGCCGCGGATATCTGGGCGTGGAGGTTGTTCCTGGGCGGGTCGCGGAGTCTCTGGTCGAGGCCGCGGGGCAGCGACGCGGGTTGCTCGTCGCCGCGCTCGAACCACAGGGGCCCGCGGAGTCTGGCGGCCTGCTGCTCGGCGATCTGCTCCTGGCGGTGGATGGTCAGCGCGTCGAGCGTCCGGGCGACCTCGTGGCCGTGCTCCGCGGTCGCGTACGAGCGACGATCTCTCTGCGGATCATCCGCGCCGGCGAGGCACGAGAAGTCGCGCTGGTCACCGGCGCTCGCTGACCCGTTGCGTCGTCAGGCGTCCATCGTCGAGACGCCGCCCTTGAGCCCGCAAAGCTCTTCGGAAACCGTCCATAGATCGCGCGCGACGGCGTCGTCTTGCGCTGCGCGCGATGGCTGGCGCTCCTTGCTCTTATCGAAGTACTTCCCGGAGATCTTCGCTACGTCGGGCGAGCTGCACAGATAGATCTGTGTCTTCGCGCCGTCCTCGGTTGTCGCGAGAAACGGCCGTGCGATTCGTGCGAGCAGCGCCGCGAATCCACCGTCCGTGCTCGCGAACCCCGACGCGATCACCCCTGGGTGCAGACAGTTGGCGGTGACTCCGGTGCCTGCCCACTGCCGCGCGAGTTCGCGGGTGAAGAGCACGTTGGCGAGCTTCGAGGCCGAGTACGAGCCGATGGCGCTCCAGCGCTTGCGCCCCTGGAGGTCATCGAAGTCGATCTTCCCGCTCCGGTGGGCCTCCGAGGAGACGCTCACGACGCGCGCGCCGGGGGTCTTCTCGATCGTCGTCCGCAGGAGGTGCGTCAGATAGAAATACCCGAGGTGGTTGGTGGCGAAGGTGTGTTCGAAGCCGTCTTTGCTCTCGCGCCGCGACGTTGCCAGCACGCCAGCGTTGTTGAGCAGGATGTCGAGACGTTCGTGCCCGTCGAGAAACCGCTGCGCAACGTCGCGCAACGAGGCGAGGGACGAGACATCCCCGACGATCAGTTCGACCGCGGCATCCTTCACCTGCGCGACGATCTCTTCGCGGGCCGCCCGGCCTTTTTCTTCGCTGCGGCAGACCATGGTCACCGCTGCGCCCATCCTGGCCAGTTCGAGCGCCGACACCTTGCCGATGCCCTGGTTTGCGCCGGTGACCAGCGCTGTCTTTCCCGTGAGGTCTGCTCGCGTCATAGCGGCTGTCTAGCGCGGCGGTGTCGCGCCGTCGAGGCGCTGAAGATGCAGTTTCTTCCCCGTCGGGCGTTGCGCGCGGAACTCTTCCTCGCGAACGCACAGCAGCCTCCACCGCCACCCCGCCGCCACTCCTCCGCCACCCCGCATACTCTTGTTTTCTCGTCGATTTCGCATGGCCCAGGGTCTGCTCAGTCGGCCATCGATGACGACCTCCACCGTCCACGAGTCGGTGCTTCTCTGGCTGCGCGATGATCCGTCGCGGCTGAGTTCGCTCCTGGTGCTGACGGGCCACCCGCCGTGTCCGCCGATGCTCACCGTCGAGGACTCCGCCCTGCGCGTGATCGTCCCCATCGAGGTGTCGCCGGATCTGGTGCTGCGCGACCTGGAGACGTCGGAGTGGGTGCTGGTCGAGGTGCAGCGTCGGCCCGATGAGGCCAAGGCGCGCCGCTGGCCGATGGCGATGGCGGCGATGGCTGATCGCCATGGCCCGCGGGGTGAGCTGGTGGTGATCACGGCGTCGTCGGCCGTCGCGCGATGGGCGAAGCGCGTCGCCAGGCACGAAAGGGGCGAGACCCGCTGGGGCGTGACGCCGACGGTGCTGCTGCTCGGCGTGGCGGAGGCCGAAGTGGTGTTGCGCGAGGGCGCCCCGGAGTTGGCGGTGTTCGCTGCGTGGGTGCTGCAAGGCCGCTACGGATCGAGCGCGCTGGCGCTGGCGCGGAGAGCTTTTGAGCGTGCTGAAGACATCGCGGATGCCGCGTTGCGAGTTCAAACCCGGTGGAGCATCTTGTCGGTTCTGCACCCGACCATCGTCCATAAGCTGAGGAGCGCCGTCATGATCGACATCGACCAGTTGCCGAAGAACCCCGCTCTCGAACGCTGGGTGGCCGAGATCGACGCCCGCGGTAAAGCTCTCGGTGAAGCTCTCGGTGAAGCCCGCGGTGAAGCCCGCGGTGAAGCCCGCGGTAAGGTCGCGGGCGAGGCCAGGTTGCTGCTGCGGGTGCTTCGGCTACGCGGCGTAGCGGTCACCGACAACGACGAGGCGCGCATTCTCGCAGCGACCGACACCGCGGAGATCGAGCGCTGGGCTGACCGCGCGCTCACCGTCGCCCACGCGAGCGACCTCTTCATGGAGTTTTAGAGCGGTTTCGCCTCGGTCCCTGCGCGCTCGGGTCAGCCGTCACCACTCCCGCCCGGAACGCTCGCCCACTCCCTCCCAGCGCGTATTACGCCTGATGGTTGAGATCGTTTCCGCAGGAGTGGTCGAGCAGCGGCGTCGAGGTCTCCCTCGAGGAGAGGGCGCGCGTTCTTCGGATGAGGGGTTACGGGTACAGGGAAGAAACCGTCGGCGCTCCCGCTGCTTCGACGTGGCGTCGATGCGGGGAGCGGCCGTGCGGGAGTCACGGAGGGCAGTTGTACGTGACGACCGCGGCGACGACGGTTCCGGTGCGCAGTCTGGCGCAGGAAGTGCCGTTGAAGCGTAGGCGGCTGCGGGTGCCGTCGGTGAAGCTCCAGCCGTTGGCGGCATCCGCAGGAACGACCACGCCGCCGAGCAGCACGCGGAATTGCGCGAGGTCGGTGATGGCCGGCAGGCCCGACGGAAGCGGGTACTCGCAGGAGTTGGTCGCGCCGGTGATGGCGTTCATGGCATCGATGAGTTGCCGTGTGGTCGAGGCGTCGTAGAACGCCGTGCTGCCTGGCAGGGGGCGGCCGCCGGCGCGGGCCATCGCGTCGAGCGCATCCCGCGGACCAGGCACGCCGAGCACGAATGTATCGACCCCGGTGGCACGGAGCGCGGTGAGCGCGGTGACGACCTCGCCGACGGGCGAACCGCAGTTGGGCGCGCCGTCCGTCGCGAGCAGCACGAAGCGGCGTCGGGCGGTTGGGTGCGCGCGGAAGTACCCGGCCACGCCCTCGATCGCAGCGCGGGTGGGCGTGTTGCCGTCGGGTCCGATGCGCTGCATCAGGTCGGAGATGAACCGGGCGGTTCCGCGGCTTGGCGGAAAGGTCATGCCGGTGGGCGGTACGCTGCACGCGCCGCCGATCGGGAATAGCTGCAAGCCGACATCGAAGGCGTCCTCGACCCGCGGGAGCACGATGTTGACCGCTGAGCGCAGCGCTCCCCAGCGCGTGGCGCCGTCGCTGAAGCGGGCCTCCATGCTCCCCGAGCGATCGGCGACCAGCGTGATCTCCGCGACGTCCGGGAGGAGGTTTTCGATGGTTCCGCGGGTGCAGCGGGGCAGGCATTCGGCGGTGAAGCGGCAGCCCTGATCGAGGCAGTCTGCGAGGCCGTTGCAATCGTCGTCGATGGTGTTGTCGCAGACCTCCGCCGTGGGAAATACCTCGCCCACGCAGGCGCCCCAGTCGGTGCCGCCGCTCGCCACGGCCGCGCACCTCTGCTGGCCTGGGCGACAGATGCCAAGGCCGAGGGAGGCGCTCGCCCCGGCGCTGCACGTGCGAGACATCCCCAGCGGGCACACGCAGCGGTCCGTGGTGCTGCCATCGCAGTTGCGGTCCATGCCGTCACAGGTCTCCGCAGTTGGGGTGACCTCGCCGCTGCAGGTGCCCCAGCGTCCCGCGGTCGAGCAGACCTGGCTGCCACCGCGACAGGCCCCACGCCCTGCAGTAGCGCCCGGACCCGAATAGCAGGGCCGCGACGCGCCGGGCGTGCACGGGCACGTCTCGTCAATGTTGCCGTCGCAGGTGTTGTCCAGTCCGTCGCACGCCTCCGTTGGCGCCGCGGATCCCGAACCCGTGCACGCCCCCCACGTGCCGTCGGTCTGGATTCCCTCGCAGGTCTGCGTACCCCACAGGCACACCCCGCGGCCTGCGCTCGCCAGCGCGCCGAGGAAGCATCTCTGCGAGCGTCCTGCGACGCAGTTGCAGTTGTCATCGGCGAGGCCGTTGCCGTCGTCGTCGAGACCGTTGCCGCAAACGTCCGGGTGTTCGGGCGTCGGTCCCGTGGGTCCGCCGTCGAAGGAGAACCCATCGAGGTCGAGTCCATCGAAGTCGAAGCCGTCAAAGGTCGGCCGCCCCGCGTCGGTGGTCGTGACCGGGCCTGCGTCGAAGTCGCTCCAGCCGTCCGGCGAGAGCGCGCCGTCGCTCCGCGCAGCGTCGCCTTTATTGCCGCTCGGGCCGGTGTCACCGCGGTTGTTCGGATCAGGGCTGATCGCGTTGGAGTCTCCGCTCGAACATCCCGCGACCGGGAGTGACAGCGCCAACGCGAAGATGAGGACTCTTGAACGCATGATGGACCTCCGGCCGCATGGTCCACTCACGCGGACAGCCACGGCAACGAACGACTCTACACCGGGCCAGGGCGCATCCGGCAATGCCTTCCAGAGACCATTCCATCGCAGGCCGGGTGGGGGTCGAGTGACCAGCGGCGGGGCCGTTTCGTCCGCCGTCGCACTGCGTGGGGTTGGTGTACGCTGCTGCGCGACAACACCATGGCAAACACCATATTCGGTAAGATTCTCCGGGGTGAGATCCCTTGTCACAAGGTGTACGAAGACGACCTTGTACTGGCGTTTCTAGACGTCGGACCATTGAGTCGCGGGCACACGCTGGTGATTCCCAGGGAGGCCGCGGAGACCCTTGATGCGCTCTCCGATGAGTCCGCCGCCGCGATCGGCCGGGTGCTCCCGCGGCTTTGCCGCGCGGTGAAGAAGGTGACTGGCTGCGCGGACTACAACGTCCTCCAGAACAACGGCTCCCTCGCACACCAGGCTGTCTTTCATGTTCATTTTCACATCATCCCGCGCCCGGATACGGGCCAGGGCCTCGGGGTGCGCTGGCAGCCGCTGGGCGCGTTCGACCACGCCGACGCGGCGGAGCTTGCGCGCTCCATCGCGGCGGCAGTCTGACCGCAGTCCCAGTGAAGCATTGAATACCTCCCAATGAGTGATCATCCCGAGCTTCCCAGTGACTGGCGGATCGCGCTCGGTGCGGAGTTCGCCAAAGACCACTTCAATACCTTGATGGACTTCATCGCGCAGGAGAGACGGTCCGGGCAGGTGTTTCCACCGGAATCCGAGGTGTTCTCGGCGTTTGCTCACTCGCCGTTCAATGACACGAAGATCGTGATCATTGGACAGGATCCCTATCACGACGTCGGCCAGGCGCACGGGCTGTGCTTCTCGGTGAAGCCCGGTGTAGCGACCCCTCCTTCGCTGCTCAATATGTACAAAGAGTTGAGGTCCGACCTCGGGTGCAGCATCCCGAACAACGGATATCTCGTGCCGTGGGCCAAGCAGGGAATCCTGATGCTCAACGCCGTGATGACCGTGCGCGCGCACACCCCCAACTCCCACAAGGATCACGGCTGGGAGCAGTTTACCGACGCGGCCATCAAGGCCATCTCGGCCCGTGCGAAGCCTGCGGTGTTTCTGCTCTTGGGCAACTACGCGAAGAAGAAGGCGAAACTGGTCGATACGAATCGCCACATCGTCATCGAGTGCGCGCACCCGTCGCCATTGTCGCTAAAGCTCTTCACGGGCTCCAAGCCGTTTTCCAGGGTCAACGCCGCGCTCGCGCAGTTTGGCGAGACCTCCATCGACTGGCAGATTCCCAACCTCTGAGCACACCGCGGCCCTTGCCCGCAGGTCTCGTCAGCAGGAACAATCCGCCCCGTGCACTCCAAGGACTCCGTCGATTCGATCTTCCGCTGTCTCCCATGGCTCGCCTGCGTCTTCGTGGGTTGTGATGGCTCAGTGACCCCGGTCGATGCGGGCAATGTCCCGACGGACGACACGCCGCGCGCCGACGTCTCGAGCATCGACGCGGGAGCCATCGACGCGCCCGCGCTCGATGGGCACTCGTTTGATGTCCCCGCTGGCGATGTCCCGTCCGCAGCCTGCGAGAGCGCTGTCGTCAGTCGGCCGGGGATGACCAGCGAACTCGTTGACGGAGCCGACCGCGCGACCGTCACCATGGACGACCCCGCGGCCTGCGTGCGCACATACCAGTTACGCACCACGGCTGCGCTCCGCGACGGGCAGCCCGGCAACCCGCGCACCGTGCGCGAGCGCGATGGATGGCCCACGCTGCGCAGCGGCCACGATCTCTTCGACTCGCTCTATGCGTTGGCCGTCGAGGAGATGCGCGAGAACTCCGTGGCCGCGATCCGCGATGGTTCGTTCAACAACGGCAACGCCATCGACTGCCCCGCCGAGGGATGCTTCGAAACCGGCCGCCTCTGGAACTACGTCTGGACCCGCGACACCTCCTACGCCGCGGACCTCGCGCTTGCCTCGATGGACCCACTGCGCACCCGTAACTCCCTTCTTTTCAAGCTCTCCGCGCGCCGCACCGGCGGCGACGTGCAGATTGTTCAGGATACTGGAACCGGCGGCAGCTACCCCGTTTCCAGCGACCGTGTGGTGTGGTCGCTTGGTGCTTCGGAGCTGCTCAAGCACCTGTCCGGCGTCGATCGCGCGGTCTTCCTCGATCGCGCATACCCCGCGATGCTCAACACCGCGGAGCACGACCGCCGGGTGGTCTTCGACGCGCGCGACGGCCTCTACCGCGGCGAGCACTCCTTCCTCGATTGGCGCGAACAGAGCTACGCCGCGTGGACGGCCACGGACCCGGTGCACATCGCGATGTCGCGTTCGCTCAGCACCAACGTGCTGCACTACGCGATGCTCGACACCCTCGCGACGCTCGCGATTGAGCGCGCGGACGCCACCGCCGCGCTTCGCTACCGGGCGTGGGCCGACGCGTTGAAGACCTCGATTCAGCGTCGCTTCTGGCTCGCCGCGGATGGTCAGTTCAGCGCGTTTAGCAGCACCGAACTCGACCCGTCACCCGTGCGCCGCTGGGACGCGCTTGGCTCCGCCCTCGCGGTGTTGACCGGCGTCGCGACCGAAGCGCAGGCCCGCGAGGTCGTCGCGCGCTACCCCCACGCGGGCCATGGCCTGCCCGTGCTCTGGCCGCAGCAGCAGTTCACGGCGATCTATCACAACCGCGCCTCGTGGCCCTTTGTGACGGCCTACTGGCTGCGCGCGGCCCGCCAGGTGCGCAACGACGCCAGCGTTGATTGGAACGTAGACGCCATGGTTCGCGCCGCCGCGCTCAACCTCTCCAACATGGAGAACTTTGAGTTCACCAGCGGCCGCGCGCGGGTCGAGGACGGGATGTACAGCGGCCCGGTGGTCAACTCGCAGCGGCAACTCTGGAGCGTCGCGGGATACCTCTCGATGGTTCACGACGTGGTCTTCGGGCTGGAGACCTCCACCGCGGGCTTTCGCCTCCGGCCGTACATCACCCGCGTGATGCGCCAAGCGTGGTTCGCCCGCGCCGACCGGATCATCCTGCGCGGCTTCCTTTTCCGCGGACACCGCCTCGACCTGCGCGTCTCGCTCCCGGCCCCCGGCACCGATCGCGCGGGCGCCTACTCTGTCGGTTTTGTGCGCCTGAACGGCCGCGACGTCGGCGATGCTTTCATCGACCCGACCACGCTGCCCGAGCGATCGACCGTGGACGTCGAACTCCGCGATATTCCCGAGGCCCACGCAAGCCTCCGCAGCCTTCCCGACCTCAGCGACTGGCGTCAGGTGTTCGGCCCGCGCACGCCCTCCATCGCCGCGCTCACGGCCGTCGCGAGCGGCCGCGTGCAGATCCGCATCGACGTCGCTGGGGAAGACCGCGCGGCGCTCGACGTTGTGGTTCTTCGTGACGGCCAGCGCGTCGCGACGCTCGGTCCCACAGACGGCGACACTTGGATCGATCCGTTGACGGACGAGCAAACAGTCACGCACTGCTACTCTTTTGAGACGGTTTTTCGCGGATCGGGCAACGCTTCGCAACACGCTTCGCCGCAATGCTGGTGGGGCGTCGCGGCCGCACGGGTGCAGGAGATCGACGCCACGCGCTTCGTCGCCACCGGCGGTCGGCTCGTCAGCGATCACGGCCGCGTGCACTACGAAAACTGGGGCGACCCCGGTCACCGTCTCGAGGTTTCCGCGCTTCGGGTGGCGCAGACCGGCGCGTACCTGCTGCAGGTGACCGCCGCCAACGGCGCGGGTGGCACCAGCACGGGCATTACTTGCGGCGTGAAGCGCGTGCAGGTGATCGAGGTCACCGGCGGCCGCACGGTGGCCGATGGCTACGTCGTGATGCCGCAGCTCGGCTCCTGGAACCAGTGGCGCGACTCGTCCTTCGTGCGTGCGACGCTCGAGTCCGGTCGCGACTACCGGGTGATCATCGGTGACGACGCCGCCGCGGTGAACATGTCCGTCTTCGAGCACTTCACCCGGTACACCGGCGGCGCTGGGGGAGCCGGTGGTGCCTTCCTCCGCGTAAACATCGCGGCCTTGAAGGTGCTCTACCTCGGGCCTGCCGCCCCCTGAGACCGAGACTCTCCCTGACTCAGGCTGCCTTCGCCATGGGTGCGCGCAGGGTGAGCAGTTCGCGGAAGCGAGTCGGGTTGCAAGACCGCATCATCACGAGCTCGCGGCCGAAGCGCTTCGAGGCGTTGCGCGCGACCATCACGGCGGTGTGGCTGTTGACGTCCGTCGTTACGAGCACGAGGTCCGAGCGCTCGATCTGACGCTCCATCACCTCGACGCCGCGACCGTTCATGTGGCCACCGTGGAAGTCGAGTTCGTGACCCAGGGACTGGGCGATCTTCGAGAGCGCGCGTTCGTTGCGTTCAACCCCGCCGATGAGTGTGATGCGCATTGGGGACTCCGTTTTTGTTCAGCCGGGTAGTCCGGCCCTTCATCTCCACGAACGCACCACCAGGGGAACGCTATTCCAACCGATGTGCATCGAAGACGATCAAGGCCGCGTTCGTTCTGATGGATAAACTTCTAGTATCGTGAACACGTTCGCGCAAGGGTGCTGGCGGAATATTCCGGGGCTCCTGGCGGGCGATCACGGTTGGGATGCGTCGGGAGCGAGCGGGGTTACGGTGCCCGGTGCAGAAGGCGCGGGGGAGGCGCCTGGCGGGTGTCAGTGGGAGGGCTGCGGAGCGACGTCGCTGGGCTGTTTGCCGCCGGTCACGCGGAGTCCGTAGATGAAGCCGCCGATGGTGTAGAGCGCCGACACGGCGATCAGGTAGGTGGGGGCGCGGTGCAGCGGGATCAGCACGTACACGCTGACCACGGCGAGCATCTGGAACGCCTTGAGAGTCGGCTGCGACGAGATGTGGAGCTTCGGCTGAGGGAGGTTGCACACCATCAACACGGCGTTGAGCACCATGAAACCGACGAAGGCGGGGAGCGATTGTGTCCCGAGGTTGTTGGCCTGGTGTGCCAGGAAGGCCGACGCGAGCAGTCCGCCGGAGCTTGTCGATGGGAGTCCGAGGAAGAAGCGCGTCCCGACACTGGCGGTGGTGACGTTGAACTTCGCCAGTCGGATGGCGGCGGTGAGCACGTAGAGGGCGCCGAGGCCGAGCAGCGCGACGTGGGCGACGCCCTGGGACCACTCCGGCGCGCCGATCGCGACGACCTGGGTGATGAGCGCAGCGGGGCAGATGCCGAAGGTGACGAAGTCGGAGAAGGAGTCGAGTTGCACCCCGAACTCGCTGCTGGCGTTGAGGCGTCGTGCGATCGCGCCGTCGGCCTTGTCGAGCAGCACCGCGTAAAGGATGAGCCACGCGGCGCCCTGGAGTTGCACCAGCGAGGTGGCGGTGAGGGATGTGCGAATCGAGAGGAGGCCCAGGACGAGGCCGATGCAGGTCACCCCGTTTGGGGCGAGGTAGCGCGCAGGAAAGCGATCGAAGAGGCGCATTTCGTCTGGAACACAGCGCAGACGATGCGCGGCTGTCAAGCAGACGGGTTCAGTCGTCGAATGGGAGATCGACGACCTCGACGTGATCGTCGCTTGGGCGGAAGCACCAGACGCCGCGGTCGGCGACGGGGACGGGCGGGCGTACGGGCGGTCGGGCGAAGTCCGGGCGAGGACGCGGCGCGAGCATGACCGGGCGCTCGTCGGGCTCGATCGCCACGATGCGGCGGGTGAGGGCGATGCGCGCGAGGCAGGACATCTGCACCTCTCGGGCGCTCTGGGTTTCGGGCTCGACGCGGGGGTCCGTGCGCACCGGGAGTGTGGCGATGGGCGGACGAATGACGTCCCGGTGACGATTGGACATGGAGCGGCTCTCCAGCGGGCTGTGACGCGCGAAAGGGAAGGCGCTTCCGTGGGAAAGGCCGTGGGCGCGTCGTCTGAAAAGACCTTAGGGCGCGGGTCGGCAGGAGGTGGAGTTCCTCGCAGCAGCGGTGGGGGGAACGGGCCCGATTGTCGGCGGAGCTCTCAGGTCTGTGCGAGAGCGAAGCGGGAGACGTCTGCGGCGGCCTCGAGGTCGCGCCGGGTGACGCCACTCGCATCGTGGGTGGACCACGTCACGGTGACCCGTCGCCAGGTGATCAACAGGTCCGGGTGGTGGTCGATGCGCTGCGCGTGGAGGGCCGTCTGCACGGCAAACGCGACGCCGGCCTCGTAGCTCTCGAAGGCAAATTCACGAGTGATCGTCGCGCCTTCCCGGTGCCATCCGGCGAGCGTTGCGAGGGCGGTGTCGATCTCGTGGTCGGTCAGTTTCGTGCGGGTCATGCACGACGCTAGCGCAGCGAACCCACCGGCGCTGACGCGACGATCCGCGGGACACCGGGCGGGCAGTCGAGGCATTCTCCCGAGTGATGCGAGGCAAGGCGTTGGTCGAAGCGTTGGTGTCGTTGGCACATTCCCGCGGCATCACGGTGCGCAAAGAGGCGATGAGCCGCGGAACCTCCGCGGGCGGCTACTGCGTTTTGAAGGGCGCGCCGACGGTGCTTGTGGACGAGCGCGGGTCCGTCGACGCGCAGATCGAGGTGCTTGCCGGGGTGCTGCGCAGGATGACCTGGGAACTCGACGGCCTCGACCCGAGCGTGCGGTCGGTGCTCGAACGACCGACCGGCGCGAGGCGCGCGAAGCCTACCAGCGCTCTACCGGCCAACCCCGTCGCCATGCGGTCCATCGGAGTCGCGGGTCGGGGTTGACCACCACGGGCTCGCCCACCGCGTCGAGCATCGGCAGATCGGTGATCGAGTCTGAAAAGAACGCGCTGCGCGTGAGGTCGACGTCGTGTTTGCGCGCCCAGTGCCTGGCGACGATGACTTTCGCCGCGCCGAAACAGAGCGGCTCTTCGATGGCGCCGGTGAGTTTGCCGTCCGCGGCGACGAGGCGTGATGCCAGAATGTGGTCGATGCCCAGTGCATCGGCGACGGGCTTCGCTGCGTAGGCGGTCGAGCTTGTCAGCACGGCGCAGAGGTCCCCACGTGCTTGCCGCGATGCCACCACCGAGCGCGCGCGCGCGGAGATGAACGGCACCACCTCCGCGGCGGACCAATCCTCCACCTCGCGGATGAAGCGCGCGGCGTCTCGCCCGGCGAGCGGTTGCGCGACGGTGCGGGCGATGCCGGCCGCGTCGAGCGACCCGGCCATATAGCGGACGAACCACCAACCGAAGAGCGCGGCGTCTCGGCGGCGTGCCTCCCCGCGGTCGCGAAGCCACTTCACGTAGAGCAGCGCACTGTTGGCGCCGACCAGGGTGTGGTCCATGTCGAAGAGCGCGGCGGTCTTCACCGACCCTCGAGGTAGCGCTCGAAGACGTTGAAGATCGCGTGGAGGGCCACCGCTGCGCCGATTCCGCCGCGCCCGATGCGAACCGCGCCAAAGAGGAGACTCGGAAAGAAGACCGCGGCGCGCCCGAGGCCGGGTTCGGCGATGACGTGAGTGAGGGCGAAGAAGGCGGAGGTGATCGCCAACACGCGGGCGGCCTCGGCGATGGGAGGTTTACGGGTACCGGTAAAGTTCGGATGCCCAAGGGCGTCGGCGATGCGGGTCTGGAGGAAACCGCGAAAGAAGAGTTCTTCCGTGAGCGCGACGGCGACGACCTCGCCGAGGAGGGTGGCTACGGGGTCGTGGGTAAAGGGCAGGTGCCGCGGCCCGATGGGGCGATTGATGAGCGGCCACGCGAGCGAGTAGACCGGGAGCACGACGGCCGCGACGAGTGCCGCGACGCCCAGTTCGCGCAGCGCCGAGGGGATGGCCTCGATCAGAGCGCGAGGGAGCGAGCGGGGGTCGCCCTGGAGGCCCGGGATGAGGCCGTCCAGGCGGACGCCGTAGCGCTCTGTGTCGTCGTCGTCCCAGGCGATTCCGCGCAGCGCCGCCACCAGGAAGACCACGCCGATCAGCCCGTGCAGGTCGCGCCGCACGGCCGCCGGTCGGGACAGCGCAAACACCAGGGCATTCACGACGATGTAAGCGATGAGCAGGTGACGTCGGGCGCGCGCGCGGGAATCCAGGGGCAACACAGTAGCAGCGACGTTCAGTGGAGAACGCCGTCGCCGGTGACTGCGCTGGCGGGGGACGAACTCTCCGTGACGGTGTGCGCGGTGATGCGCTCGACCTCAGCGTCCATCGTGCCGCGCAGCATCTTGGAGATCATTACCCAGTCCGCGGCGAACGAATACAACGGGTGTCCAAACGTCGCAGGCACGTTTCCTTCGATGAAAAAGTGCGAATACCAGGCGCAGCCGTACCCGATGGCTGCCCCGGCCGGGAGGAGGGATTTCCTGCCCAACAGCAGGCCAGTGAGTGCCACCGCGGCGCCGAGGCTCGTGCCGACTGCGTGCACCGTGCGCGTCAACGGGTTTTGGTGCGCCCGGACGTAGTACGGCCAGAAATCCTCGAACGACTTGATGTCTGGAGTGCTCATTAGTTTGTCGTAGCGCCTCCCGGGGAGGGCTGTCGAGCAGCAGGCGACGGCGCGCCGCCCGGTCTCGGCGCTCAATGTTGCGAGGGAACCGCCCCCAGGTGCGTTGCATACCAGCGATCGCCCCAATGGATCATCACCCGCACCTCGACGCGCTCGGACCGTCCGCCGACGGATACTCTCAGCGCAGACCGGTAGCAGCTCCAGTACGGCAGTCGGTTTGCTTCGCGCCCGACGGTCATCCAGGTGCACGCCCGGGAGAGTTCGAAGCTCTCGAAGCGAGCGCCCGTCCAGTCGCGTCGCCGCGCGCGTTCGGTGAGAAGGTCGCGGCGAAACCAGCGCACCAGGGTGGCGAAGTAGCCCGCAGCGCCGGACATGTCCTTGATTGCCAGGAAGGGCTCGCGCGGCAGGAAAAACCCCTCGGCCCGCTGCACGTCGGTGGACTCTCCAGTGCGGAGAGCATCGACGAGCAGCTGCGCGCGGGTGCCCACGTCTCCCGGCGGCGGCCGACGTGGCGGCGCTCGCAACGTCCGAGCGTTCTCCGGAGGAATCGTCAGGGCCGGCCACGGATCGGCGGCGACTGCGAGCGGCAGCACCACCGCGGCGAGGCCGAGTGCGGCGAGTTGGAAGGGGCGAGGGTGAAACAACATGGTTGCGAGAAGGGCCTATCACGACCCCCGATGGCCTTTGTCTTGCAGAACGCGATCCCTCGCAGGTGCGCGGGATCTCCCGAGAAATCTGGCAGTTGATTCTATTGGTGAGCTTCTTGACCCATACGGAGGGGCAAGCTACGCACTGTGCGCTCACCGGGCAGGGTATTCCTGAGACCGAGCATTTTCCCATTCAGCGCGAGGCGACAGCGGAGTGATCGATCGCAGCGTCGTCGACCAGGTCCGGCAGCGGACCGACCTGGTAGAACTCGTCGGCCAGTACATGCCCCTGCGTCGTGCGGGCATGAATTGGATCGCGCGCTGTCCCTTCCACGAGGAGCGGACGCCGAGCTTCAACGTCAGCGCCGAGCGCGGTTTCTACTTTTGTTTCGGCTGCAAGGCCTCGGGAGACGCGCTCCGCTTTTATGAACAGATCGAGGGGGTCAACTTCGTCGAGGCTCTTCGAGCGCTCGCGGAGAAGGCCGGAGTCGAGCTTCCAGAGACCCGCGACCCGGAGCGCATCGCCGAGGACCGTCGGCAACGCGATGTGTGCGAGCGCCTCGTTTCGGCATGTGAGTTTGCCGCGGCGTACTTCGAGCGTTGTCTCCTCGACGCGCCCTACAGCGAACTAGCCCGCGGCGCGCTCAGCGAGCGTGGCATCAACGACGAGATCGCGACGCGCTTCCGGCTCGGGTACGCACCGGCTCGCTGGGACGGGCTCACCGAGCACCTGAAGGCGCAGCGGGTCTCGCCAGCGGATGCCGAGCTTGCAGGGCTGTTCATGCCGGGGCGCAACGGCGGCTGGTACGACCGGTTTCGGCACCGACTGATGTTCCCTGTGGTTGACCGAGCGGGTCGTGTGGTTGCCTTTTCTGGGCGGGTGCTGCCGGTCACCGAAGACATGCCCGAGGGGCTCGTCCCGGAGGACGCAGGGAAGTACATCAACAGCCCGGAGACGCCTCTCTACAAGAAGTCTGAGCTGCTCTACGGGCTCGGGGTCGCGCGCACCTCGATGCGGCAGAAAGCCGAGGCGATCCTGGTCGAGGGCAACTTCGACGTGGTGCAGATGCACCAGCATGGGTTTACCGAGACCGTTGCGCCGTTGGGTACGAGCTTCACCGAGGCGCAGGCGAAGCTGCTCCGACGATTCGCGGAGAGCGTAGTGCTGGTGTTCGACGGGGACGAAGCGGGGCGCAAGGCTGCGCGGGCGTCGCACTCGGTCTGTGCGAAGGCGGGTCTGGTCGCGCGCGTCGGGGTGCTTCCGCCGAAGACCGACCCGGACGGATACCTTCGGAATACAGAGGAAGGTAAAGGCCTCCCGGGGATGACTGCGGTGCTTGCGAGCGCACCGAGCGTGGTCGAGTGGCTGATCAAAGACGTGGCCCTGCACACCGGGGACAACGCCCCGGAGCGGGTGGCTGCGGCGCGGGCGCTCGCGCCGGTGATCGCTGACGTGCGCGACGGTATTGAGCGGGAGGTCTACGTGCGGCTCGCCGCGAAGGCGCTCTACCTCGAGGAGCACCTCGTGGTGCGGGCGATTCGTGAGTACCAGGCGCAGGCCGCTCAGGCAGCGAAGGCTTCTCCCTTCGCGGCAGGGGAGGTGCGTCTTCGCGCGGGTCTTACGGGGCCGGATGATGCCAACGAGGATGTTCCGCTGATGACCCGGCGGGCGATCGCGAGCGGGCTGGAGTCACTGCTGCTCTGCCCAGAATTACTCGAGCGCCCGGAAGTGGAGGAGTTCTGCGCAATGATCGATGACGGGCTCAAGCCGTTCGTTCAGTCTGCGCGGGAGCAGTGGGTGACCCAGCAAAGGCTGGATGCGCCGTCTCTTCTTGAGCTTTGTCCCAACGACCGAACCCGACACTGGATGGCTCAGCGTCTGGTGCCAAACACCGACGAAGACGGCAGTTTGAAGGAGAAATGCAGGACCTCGATCGTGGATGCGGTGGCGACGTTGGGGCGACTGCGGGTGCGAGACGCTGCCCGTGTCCTGAAGCAGCAGAGCGCGCGGGCTGGAATGCAGGGCGATCCCAAAGGGGAAGAGCAGACCCTGAACGAACAACTGAACATGAAGCGCGACCTCGTACGGAAGCGCCGTGACGGCACTTAGGCAGGGTGAGGGTTGATGATGGTTCATTTGACGGGGGCGGACAGATCGTACAGACAGCGCGGCCGATTATTGCGGCGCGGAGGAGCCGTTCGATGAAGGAAGAGACCACTCGCAAGGCGACATCTGGCAAGAACTCTGGCGGCGCGGCGAAGGGCGCGGCGAAGGGCGCGGCCACGGCGACGTCGGCCAAGGGGCGCGACCGCAAGGAGGTCCAGCAGCTCATCGAACTCGGCAAGTCCAAGGGGAGCATCACCCTTGACGAGATCAATGACGCGTTCACCACGGATGCCATCTCGGCGGATCAATTCGATGAAGTCATCGGGATTCTCGGCGACGAGGAGATCGAAGTCGTCGAGGCCACGAGGCAGGTGAAGGCGCCGGCCAAGCGCACCGCGGAAGACGACCAGGAGAAACGCGTCGTCCCGATTCCAGATGAGGACGAGGCCGTCGCGGAAGACGCTTACGCGGCGAAGAGCAACGACCCCGTGCGGATGTACCTCCGCAAAATGGGTTCCGTTTCGCTCCTCACTCGCGAAGGGGAGGTTGAGATCGCCAAGCGCATCGAGGACGGCGAGAACAAGGTTCTCAACACGATCCTTCGGTCGCCCATCGCGGTGCAGGAGATCATCAAGCTTGGCCAGAAGGTAAAGGACAACAAGGTCCGCCTGAAGGACGTCGTTCGCGATGCCGACGACGAGGAGGGCTACAACGAGGACGACGTTCGCAAGCGCGTCGATCGCCTTACGGAAAAGGTAAAGCGCCTGCAGTTGCACATCGAGTCCCTTGAGGAGTCGATGGACCCGGCGCAGAAGCTTTCCGACCCGAAGCGCCGCTCGGTCGTCGAGGAGATCGAGAAGACCCGTGCGGAGATGTGCCAGTCGCTGATCGATCTACGACTCAACAAGAAGCAGATCGAGAACATCGTCTCGCAGCTTAAGAAGCTGATCGATCAGCTTGAGCGGGCGGAGTCGCCGGTGACCGATGCGGCTCGCCGCTTCGGGGTCGAGCCTCGGGAGCTAAAGCGTCGGCTGCGGGAGTTCGAGGCTGCGGACAACCGTCGCCGCGGGGTGCTCGCGCGACAACTCAAGACAGTCTCGACGGAGCTCGAATCCCTTCTCGACGCGCTGAAGTCCAGCACGACGAAGGTTCGAACCGTTGAGGAGAAAGCCAAGGAGCAGGGCGTCTCCCTTGAGGAGCTGCGCCGCACCTTCCGCGAGATTCGGGACGGAGAGCGCACGGCGGAGCGGGCGAAGGCAGAACTGGTCGAGGCCAACCTTCGCCTCGTGGTGTCGATCGCGAAGAAGTACACCAACCGCGGACTGCAGTTCCTGGACCTCATTCAGGAAGGCAACATCGGGTTGATGAAGGCGGTGGACAAGTTCGAGTACCGCCGCGGGTACAAGTTCAGTACCTACGCCACATGGTGGATCCGTCAGGCCATCACCCGCGCGATCGCTGATCAGGCTCGCACCATCCGCATCCCGGTGCACATGATCGAAACGATCAACAAACTCATCCGCACCTCGCGGTATCTCGTGCAGGAGTTCGGTCGCGAACCTACGCCCGAAGAGATCGCTGAGAAGATGGAACTCCCGCTCGACAAGGTGCGGAAGGTTCTGAAAATCGCTAAGGAGCCCATCTCGCTTGAAACCCCGATCGGCGAGGAGGAAGACTCCCACCTTGGCGATTTCATCGAGGACAAGAGCGTGATCTCGCCCTCCGAGGCGGTCATCTCGAACAACCTCGCCGAGCAGATGCGGAAGGTGTTGAAGACGCTGACGTGGCGCGAGGAGAAGGTTCTCCGGATGCGCTTCGGCATCGGCGAGAAGTCCGACCACACCCTCGAAGAGGTCGGTCAGGGCTTCGAGGTCACTCGCGAGCGCATTCGGCAGATCGAGGCGAAGGCGCTCCGCAAGCTCCGCCACCCCTCCCGCTCGAAGCAGCTCAAGTCCTTCATCGAAGGCTGACGCGCGCGCCCTTCGGCGCGGCCCTCACGCTGACCGATGGGTCAGCCGTGGGGGCGGCTCTTTGGCCGACACCAGCGCCTCTTACAAAGAATACATCCATCGCTCGGCCGGCGATTCACTCGGTGACTCCAGCATCGCAATCAGCTTCGGCAGGTCGAGTGGCTTGTCCATGCAGTGCAGCGTCGCGATGCGCATGCGTTCCACCTGACGTGGCGCCAGATGAAGTGCGCTCACCAGGATGATCGGTGTCCCCGGGGCGCGCTCGGCGGTGTCGCGAGCAAGAGAGACGCCGTCTGTCTCGGGCATCATCACGTCGCTCACTACCGCGTGAAACCGTTGCCCAGGGAGCGCGAAGCGAGCGTCTGTTTAGCGTTCGAGACGGCGATCACTGAATCGCCGACTCACTTCAACACACGCATGAGCGTGAAGCGCTCATTGGCATCGTCTTCCACGACCAGCACCCTCTTGATGGGGAGCCTCCGGTGACGGTTACAGACAGCAATCAATCAAGCACTGTCGAGCGGAGATTTGCCGTGAGAGCTTCGCCGCTCGCAAGCGAACGGCCCCGCTGCCCAAAGGGATCGACGACGCATCGATTCTTAGCGCGAACAACGAACCTCCGCGACCCTGACTCCGTGCGGGGTCGGGATCGCTACAGCGAACTCATCGCGAGCCAAATTGGTGGCCGCGAGCCCACTGTTGAGGGCCTGCTCGTCGAGCCGGAGAAACTCACCCAACTTGTCCGGCGCCCCGATCGCCCGGCCGTGGATGTCGAAACGGCGATCGTGGAGGGTGGGGGCAGCGTGGGTCACGTCGAGCCAGAAGACGATCCAGCCGTCTTGCGATGGGAGCACCGTCGCGCCTCGCACCATCGTCGGAACCGTCGCCCCGAGGGGCACGTCACGCAGGGACTCGCTGAAAGGATCTCCCGTGACGAGGCGCACGCCGGCCCGCGGACCCGTGACGATGGCAGCGAGCACCGGGCCGCGCCACACGACCGCTGCGACGTGGTCATGAGGGGAGCGCAGGGCGAGCGGCAGGAGAGGTGCTGCATTGGGCCACGGGCTACCATCGACGACACGCCGAGTGATGGGTCGATCGGCGCCATCGAAGAGAAACGCCCAGGCGCCCTCAAGCGCAGGGGACGCCGACGGGTCGGGTGCAGTGACGAGGGCCCACGTAGGGCGGCCTACCTCTGTCGCTTCGAGGCGATGCAGCGCAATGGACGAGAAGGCCGCCTCTGGGGCCATCGAGGTCGCGACCTCCGTGCGGGGACCGTCTTCCAGAGTGTCGATGACCGAGTGCAGAACCAGCGAGTGCGGTGCATGGAAGCCGTTGGAGCGCGCGTCGCTGCGGTCGGCGATCCAGATCCGGTGCCGCACCGTACTCGCGACGAGGGCGAGGCGCTCGCCGCGGGCGAATCGCAGGAGGATGTCCTCGCCGGGCTCGTCATCGTCATCCGAGTCTCCGAGGCGCTGCACGCGAACCGTTCCGCGAACCGGGCCACCGACGAGGGCTATGCGGGCGTCTTGCCGGGTGCCGACGCTCACCGGCTGCGCGATCTGCTCCGACACCGGCGTCCCGATCGCGAAGCCGGCATCGATCTCCAACCGTGTGACCAGTGTGCTGGCCGCGTCCACCGGATCGCGGGTGGTCAGAACCGTTGCTCCGGTCGCGTCGCCCGACACGGCGATCAACCGTAGACCCGTCTGCGGTGCCCGCATCGGGGGCAGTGCCAACGGCGTCAGGGACGGCGCACAGGTAGCATCCACCGCCACGCGCCATCCCTGCATCGAGCCGCTCCCGATGGCGACGATGACGAAGCCTTCGCCTACCCGGGCTACGCGGAGATCCCCTATGGCAGCCGACGCGTGCGCGGTCGATTCCGTAGCCGCGACGAAGCCTGAACCCGCAAGGTTGATACCCTTCGCGACGATTGCGCCGTCGTGGTCCCACACTGCCAGCGCGCAGGTCGTGGCGGCCGCGAGGTCATGGTGGGGGCCAGCCCCGACGACCACCTCGATCGGTGGCGCGAGGGCGACGAGTTCGGTCGGGGACACGTCCAGGCGCGTCGCGAGGAGGCGGACGCCGTCCCGCCACAGGGTGACGGCGGCGGTCGCCGTGACCGCGAGACGCGCATCGCCAGCCGTGGCGGAATTCGTGAGCACCGTGGCGCGGGAGATCGCTGGATCAAACGGCGCCGCAGGAAAGGCCAGTGCATCGACGCTTCGGCCGGTGAGGGTGTCATCGACGAAGTTGCCCACGTGGTGCTCCTGTAGGAGCACGACCGCATCACCCAGGACGGCGAGCGCGGGCGCGTCGAACCGGTCACGTCGCACGGGACCGAGCCCAGGGCTCTCGCGCGTGTCTCGTTGGTGGAGTCGTCGCGTTCCGAAAACTCCACCCCAGTGCGCCGCGACGGTGAGCGATCCGTCGGCCTCGGTGTCGAGCGCGAGGCGGAGGGACCGTTCGTCGCGCCCCGGTGGCTGCTCTCCGTGGGGCAGTTCCGAGGTGCGTGCAACGTGGCCGTCAAACAGGGTCGCCCGCACCGCGGAGCCCGTGGCGCTTACGAACCCGACACTGCGGCGCGACACCACCGGGCCGGCGACAGCGCCCGGATCGGCGAGCGGCGTGGTCGCTACAGTCACCGGTGCCGAGCGCCCGGAGGCAGAACGTACGAGCTGACCCACGGTGCCTGTGGCCGTGTGCCGCATTGCGAGCGCCCAGAGGTTGCCTTCGAACGAGGTCAATCCGACGAGGCGGTCGCTGGCCTCGGAGGTCAACGCTCGGGTGGAGGACACCTCGCACCGACCAGGCGGAGGCACGTAACCCCCGCCGCCCCGACGGACAACCACGACCGCGAAAGCGCACACCGCGGCGAGGACAAACGCGGAGACAACGACCGCGACGCGCGGGGGAGGGGAGATCATGATGGGTTCAGGGGGCGCGCGACGGGTAGAGGCGCAGCGCGTCCTCGGGGTATGATGCCAGCGACCCGGGCGCAAGCACACGCGGCGGGATCCAAAGTCCAAAGGCATGTGGTGATGGAGTCCCCGCTTCTGTTCGGGCGGTATCAGCTTCTTGAACGTATCGCGCGTGGGGGAATGGCAGAGGTCTTCAAGGCCAAAAGCTATGGCGTGGAGGGCTTCGAGAAAGTCGTTGTCCTCAAGCGCATCCTCCCCGAGCTAGCGCTGAACCAGTCCTTCGTAGATATGTTCCTGCACGAGGCGCGGCTCTCCGTCGCGCTGTCCCACGCGAACATCGTGCAGGTGTTCGACCTCGGTCGCGAGGAGGACACCTACTTCATCGCGATGGAGTACGTGCTCGGCTCCGACCTTGCGCAGTCACTGCGGCGCTGCCGGAGGGATGGTCGGGCGGTGCCCGTTGAGGTCGCGGTGCTCATCGCTTGCGAAGTCGCGCGTGCCCTGGACTACGCGCACCGTCGCAAGGACGCTCGCGGTCGCAACCTCGGTATCGTCCACCGGGACATCTCTCCGCAGAACATTCTTCTGTCGCGCGAAGGGGAAGTGAAGGTCACGGACTTCGGCATCGCGAAGGCGGCTTCCACCGTGGAGGCTGGCGGCACCGTGCGCGGTAAGTACGCGTACATGCCCCCGGAGCAGGCGCGCGGCGAGGCCGTCGATGCGCGCGCGGACATCTATTCTCTCGGAGTCACGCTGTTTGAAATCCTGGCGGGAGAGAACCCTTTCGCGCCGTCGACGGAGTTTGCGTCGGACCCGAAGCAGGTGCTTGAGCGCGTGCTCGAGGGTCACGCGACACCGCTCCGTTCGCTGCGGCCCGAGGTGCCCGATGAGTTGCTCCACGTGGTCGAGACATCGATGGCTCCGAACGCGGCGGACCGGTATTCCAACGCTGCGAAGGTGTACGAGGAACTTACTGCCTTCCTCTACACCCTGGGTCGAAGGGTCGGCGCCTCGGACCTCGCGGAATGGCTCCGCTCGACGCAGGATGCCCCGGCTGCACCCGTGGATTTCAATCGGATCCGCGACGCCTTCATCGACCCGGACGAGGACGTCGAGTTGCTGGAGGTCGAGGAGGTCGAGGTAGAGGTCGCTGCGCTGCGTGCGGGGCCACTGCGGTCCCTTGCCGAGCGTCGCGACGTGACGGTGCTTTCGTTGCACGCGACCCGTTCGCGCGGGAGTGCGCCGGTTCCGGAGCGGGTCATCGACGCCGTCGCCACGCTCGCGAACCGGCGCGGAGGCACGGAACTCTCTCGTGCTCCAGGGCGGGTCCGTTTTCTCTTCGGCATAGACGCGCCGGATGGACGGGACACCGAGACGGCCGCCGCGGTTTCGTTGCGAATCATCGCTGAGGCGCCCGACGGGATCGTCTTCGGTGCAGGCTTTACCAGCGCGCGTATCGAAGTGGACGGTGATG
The DNA here is from genome assembly GCA_947477565.1 of Deltaproteobacteria bacterium. Taxonomy (GTDB): domain Bacteria; phylum Myxococcota_A; class Polyangia; order Polyangiales; genus SCUS01. The sequence goes on along the minus strand of CANJUR010000008.1, from coordinate 21,765 downwards.
GCCGCCCGGTGATCGACGACCGCATGGCGGAGAGCATCACCACGGCGGACCAACTCGCCGGTGAGGTACCCGGCGCAGCGCTCGGCGACGCGTCCACCGAGGGGGTGCTCAGCGAGCGCTTCGAACTGATCGCGCTCGGGCACATTGATGCACTCCAACTGGTGGGCCGAAAGGATCCTGGACGCCAGCGAGTGGTGGGTCGTCGGCTCGAGTTCAGACGCTTCGGCGAACTGCTCGCCACCGCTGCAAATCAAGGTCTTCTGACGGTGACCGTCGTCGGCGAGGCGGGCATCGGAAAGACCCGCTACCTGGAAGAGCTTCAGTACCGTCTCCGGCGCATGAACCATCCGGTCACCTGGTACGGCGCGACCTGTCTCTCGTACGGACGCGAGGTGCCACTGCAGGGCCTCCAGGGGATGCTTCGGTCCCTCCTGGGCATCGAGGACGGTGACAGCGAGAGCGTCATGCGTGAGAAGGCTCGCCGAGTGCGCGAACTCGGGCTGACCCCAGAGGAGATGCTCGCCGTGGGGGTGGTGCTCGGCATCGTCAGCGCGACGATGGAGTCCCTGGAGTCCGCCTCGCGCCCGCTGCGTACCGCTCTTCAGAAGATCGTGACGCGGCTCTCCGAGGACCGCATCTCGGTGTTCTGCTGGGACGGCGCGGAGCACCTGGATGACCTGTCCGTGACGCTCCTCGCCGATGTGATCGAGGGCGCGAACAAGGCACGCGCACTCGTCGTCACGGCGCGACGCCCAGGGCGCGCTTTCCCGTGGGAGGCCAGTGCAAACGCCGAACAGGTGCTGCTCGACCCGATGACCGAGGACGATCTCCGCCAACTTCTGGGGCTGACGCTCAGCACAGATCTGCCGAGCCCAATCGATCTCATCGACGACCTCTCGGCGCGGTCTGGAGCCAATCCGTTCGCTTTCATCGAGCTGGTCAAAGCGTTGCGGGAGGCCGGCGCGCTCAGTGTCACGTCGGAGGGAGTGGTCTACCGTCAAGACCGTGTCCCCGCAGAGCTTCCCCGCACCCTGCGTGGCCTCACCGCGAGCCGGGTCGCGCGTCTCCCCTCCGCAGAGCGGCGCATCCTTCAGGTAGCGTCCGTGATTGGTTCGCGCCTCGCCACCGAACAACTACTCGGCACCGCGGAAATGCCGGAGACACTTGTCGAGGAGGTGCTCGAATCACTGGTCGCGAAAGACCTGCTTGAGCGCACGGGCACGCGGGAGTTTCGCTTCCGCAGTGACCTGCTCTGCGAGGTGCTCTACGACGGCCTCCCGGAAGATGTTCGTCGCCGCCTGCACGCCACCGTCGCGGCGGTGACGGAGCAGTTTCTGCCCGACCGCGTCGATCAGTTCGCCGAGCGGTTGGCCCGTCACTACGACCTCGCGGGAGACCGCCCTCGCACCATTGACTGCTGGATGCGTGCTGCGCGTCGGCAGCTCCGCGAGCATGCCCCGGACGCATCCGTAGGGAGCTTTGCGCGGGCCATTGACCTCACGCTCGCGGGCAGCGAGCCCGACCCTGCACTGGTGCTCTCGCTCTACATCGCACTCGGCGACGCCTCCCTCGCGGCGCGCTCGACGGACCTCGCGTTCGAGCGCCTGAAGCTTGGCATCGCCTTCGCGGAGGAGCGCAACGAGCGCACCGCCATCGCGCGCCTCGTGCTTGTCCAGGGCCGACTTTTCGCGCGTCGGCAACAGGTCGTCGAGGCGATCCGTCACCTCGAGCGCGCGCTCGCGCTCGCGGAGCTCTCTGGGGACAAGGCGATTCGCGCGATGGTCGTCTCCGCGCTTGGGTCCATGCACGCAGACCGCGGTGAATTCGGACGCGCGCAAAAGTATCTCCAGGATGCGGCGCACCTGGCGTCCGAAATAGGTCTCGTCTCGGAGCAGGTGCGTGCGCTGGCCTCCTCAGCGCGCTGTCAGGCGGCCAGCGGCGACGCCGTGGCCGCACGGGCGTCACTGACCGAAATCGATGCGCTCTGCGCGCAAGAACCCATGGATCGCAGACTGCTCGTAGAGGTCGCGCGCACCCGCGCCGAGGTTCTCCTTCGGCTCCGTGATCTCGGTCCCGCAGTGGCCTCTGCGCAGGCGGCAGTCGATCTCGCGCGGGAGGTCGATCGCGCGCTGGGGCTCTGCGCGGCCTCGATGGTGCTGGGCGAGGCGGAGTGGCGCAGCGGTCATGCGCCGCGCGGATATGCTGCCTTTACCGAGGCTCGCGGCATCGCCGTAGCGCGTGGCTACGTGCGAATCGCGGCAAGGGCCGACGGGTACCTGGCGTTCCTGGAGGCGTCCCGCGAGGGAGCCGATCGGGCCGTGCCGCGGGCGCGCCTGGAGCAGTCGTTGGTGACGCTTGATGCACAGGGATTCCCTGCGGATGGCATCGAGGCACGCTGGCTCCTCGGGCGCCTCGCGCTCACCGAGGGGCAGACCGACAAGGCCCGCCGCTACCTCCGCGAGGCGCTCACCAAGGCCGGAACTACCGACAACCGGGTGCTGTTGGAAGAGTGCGAAGCCGCGCTGCGCGAGGTGCGCTCGATCTCGATGCGTCCGCCGTGATTGGAATCACGCTCAGCTTGACAACAAGTGCCTGCGATGATTCCTTGCGCTCCCTCAAAGAGCCTTCGCTCTTCAACCCGAGAGACGCCATGGGCAGCCAGAATCCGAAGATTGAAGCGCTTCACACTCAGCGCATCGCCGACAACAAGCTCACTCCCTTTCGCGTCGGCGACACGGTCAACGTGCACTACAAGGTCGCCGAAGGGGAAAAGGAGCGCATCCAGGTCTTCAAGGGCCAGGTCATCCGCATCCGCAACGGCGGCGTCGGCGCGATGTTTACCGTCCGCAAGATCTCCTACAACGTCGGCGTCGAGCGCATCTTCCCGGTGCACAGCCCGCGCATCGACAAGATCGAAGTCATCGCACACGGCGTCACGCGTCGCGCTCGCCTGTACTTCCTTCGCGACCTCCAGGGGAAGGCCGCCCGTCTGAAGGACGCTCGCGACAAGAGCCCTTCCGCTTCCTGATCGCACCCGATGGGTGGGCGGTTTCGAATTGCCACGCTCACCATCGCATTCCTCTCGATTCTCTCTGCCTGTGCTGACGATCGGTACCCCCGCGGCTCCCGATGCACCGCAGGTACCCAATGCCAGACTGGGCTTTGCCTCGAACGCTCCACCGGAGAAGCGGTGTGCGTGTCGCGCTGCTCTGCGGATGGGGATTGCTCCGGCACGGAGGTTTGCGGCCGCTTCGACTTCCGCGGTCGCGACGACGCGGGCCTGCCCGCCGGTAAGGACACGGACGTGGTTCGGGTGTGTCGGGTACCGCTTCAGACTCGCTGCGAGGGCACCTGTTCGGTCGGTGAGCAGTGCCTCGGAGAGTCCGAGAGGGTCTGCGTGCCGCGGTGTCATGATCGCCTCGACTGCGGCGGCAGGGACTGTGTAAACAAGACGTGCGATGGCGGCCCGGGCTACTGCGCCCCGGCGTGCGACAGCCCGCGCGACTGTCCCCGGTTTTTTGTGTGTGACACCGCGTTTCTTGGAACCGACGGACACGGTCGCTGCCTCCCAGTGACCAGCGGGGCCGACGACGCAGGCTTGCTCGGTGACGCTTCGTGCGTCGATGCTCCCTGATTTGCCCCCCTCACCCGTGCTTTTCCCTTCGAGGCTGACGCCAGCATCATGAGCGCCGCTCCCTCCGTCCTCGTCGAGCGCCCCCCGGGACGGGCGTGGTCCCTCCTGCGCGAACTCCTCGTCAATCAGCGTCGGGAGGTCGTCATCGGTGGGGTCTTCCTCGCGCTCAGTTCGGTCACCGCCGGAGCCATTCCGCAGTGCATTCGCGGAGCCTCCGACGCTCTGCGCGCCTCGCATGCACCCCGCGCGATGGCCTTCGCGCTCGCCATCGCGGCCCTCGCCGCGGCGGGGGCGTGGTTTCGCGTGGCCTCCCGATTGCGCGTATTCAACGCTGGACGCGAAGTCGAATTCGTCCTTCGCGAACGCCTCCTCGCGCACCTCCACCGCCTGGGCCCTTCGTTCTTCCAGCGCATGGGTCCTGGTGAAGTGATGTCCCGCGCCACCAGCGACCTCGCGCAGGTGCGTCTCCTCGTTGGCTTCGGCGGTCTCAACCTCGTCAACGCCGTCTTCGCCTACGTGGTCAACATCCCGCTGATCTTCATGCGCAACCCGCGCCTCGCCGCGCTCGCGTTGCTGCCGTTCCCTGTCTTCATCTTCCTCACTCAGGGCTTCGGTCGCGCGATGTTCGCCCGCAGTCGGGCCGCCCAGGAGTCCCTCGGGGTCATGTCCGAGCGTGTCCAACGGGTTCTCTCGGGCATGCGTGTGGTGCGCGCGTATGGCCTCGAGGAGTCGCAGCGCGTCGGCTTCAACCAGGACATCGACCGCTCCCTTGAGGCCAACCTTGCGCTCGCGCGGCTGCGCGGCGTGATGTTCCCTGTGCTCGGTCTCGCCGGTGCGATGTCATCGTTCATCGTTGTCTGGGTCGGCAGTTCGCAGATTATCACCGACCCATCGACGTTCACCGTGGGCGACATCCTCGCGTTTCAGTCGCACCTCGCGCTCATCGCGTGGCCCACCATCGCACTTGGCTATCTTCTGTCGATTCTCCAGCGCGGCCGCGCCTCGGTAGACCGCCTGCTAGACGTCCTTGAGGCCTCGCCCGACGTCGATGATGTCGATGCGACGCCCGTCGAGCCTTCGTCCATCGAGGGAGCCCTCGCGGTGCGCGACCTGCACTACGCGATCGACGGCCGCACGGTCCTCGAGGGTGTCAGCCTCGAGGTTCCGGCGGGCCACCGCGTGGCGATCGTTGGACGAACGGGCTCGGGCAAGAGCGTTCTGGCGAGGCTGCTGGCCCGCATGCTCCCGACTCCGGTAGGCGCGGTCTTCCTGGATGGGCACGACATCACCCGTATCCCGTTGGCGACGCTGCGCGCCGTTGTCGGTCTCGCCCAGCAAGAACCCTTCCTTTTCTCTACTACCATCGCGCGCAACGTCGCGTTCGCGGAGCTCGACCCGGATGCGCCCGCGACGCGCGAGAAGGTGCGTACGGCGCTCCGCTCCGCTCAGTTGTTGGCCGAGGTCGATGCGATGCCAGAGGGGGCATTCACCATCGTCGGTGAGCGGGGCGTACAACTCTCCGGCGGACAGAAACAGAGGGTTGCTCTGGGGCGCGCGCTGCTCGCTGGGCCCAGGGTTCTGGTGCTCGACGACCCTCTCTCCGCGGTGGACACGCGCACCGAGGCCGCGATTCTCGATGCCATCGATCAGGCCTCGCGCGGGCGCACGCTCGTGCTCGTCACCCACCGCGTGGCGGCGGCGGCACGCTGCGACCAAGTCGTCGTCCTCGACGCCGGACGAGTGGTCGAGACGGGCACACACGATGCGCTAATCGCCCGCGGGGGTTTCTACGCGCGTCTCGTCGAGCGCCAGGCGCTCGAGGCCGAACTGGAGGCGATGTGAGCGACCCGAAGCCGGGCCCGAAGGGCAGCGCCGCGGAGGCCGAGCGGGTCTTTCACGAAGAGGACGCTTTAGGGAAGACCTACGACGCTCGTCTCCTCAAGCGGCTCTGGCCCTTCGTGAAGACCTACCGTGGGTCGCTGCTGCTCGCGATGGCGCTGCTGCCCATTGGATCGGAGCTCTTGGTCGCGCAGCCCCGCACGATGCGCGCGATCATCGATGATGGCGTCGGCCGTGGGGACGTCTCCGCTGTGCACCGCGGATCCGTCACGCTCGCGACTCTCATCGTGGCGGAGTTCGCGGTGCGCTTCGTCTCCGGCTACCTGCTGCAGGTGGTCGGTCAGCGGAGCATGGCGGACGTGCGGCGCGAGGTGTTTCGCTTTCTCCAGGGGCAACGCATCGCGTTCTTCGATCGGCAGCCCATCGGCCGACTCGTCACGCGCGTCACCAACGACGTCGATGCCATGGGTGAAATCTTCGCCTCCGGCGCCGTCACTGCGGTCGGCGACGTGATCACCCTCACGCGCATTGTGATTGCGATGCTGGTGCTCTCGCCGCATCTCTCGCTGCTCACCTTCCTTGCGGTACCGCCGCTTGCTTGGCTCGTCGACCGCTTCCGCCGCCGTGCGCGAGACGCCTTTCGCGCCATCCGCACCAAAACCGCGCGGATGAACGCCTACCTCAACGAGCAGGTCACCGGCGTCGCGGTCGTGCAGGCATTCGCGCAGGAGCAGCGCTGCCAGGAGGAATTCCGGGAGATCAACCTCGCGTACCGCGAAGCCAACCAGCTTGCGATTCGCTACGACGCGATGCTCTACGCGATCGTCGATGCCTTCGCGTCGGTGTGCATCGCATCGCTGCTCTTCGCCGGCGCCTGGGCCCTCGATCAGAACCAGCCAGCGACCTCCCTCGGCGTCCTCGTCGCCTTCGTGCAGTACGTGCAGCGCTTCTTCGAGCCCCTCCGCGAGATCTCCTCGAAGTTCACCATTCTGCAGAACGCGATGTCGGGCGCCGAGCGCGTCTTCGGCTTGCTCGACAAGCCTGAGCCCGATGCACCTTCGGTAGAGGTCCCGTCCCGCGGCGACCGCCCGGCTCCCACCGCGACCGTCGTCTTCGAGCAAGTTCACTTTGGCTACAAGCCCGATCGCCCGACCCTTCGAGGGGTTAGCTTCGAGGTTTCGCGCGGGCGCACCCTGGCGATTGTGGGGCCCACAGGTGCGGGCAAGACGTCCATCATCTCCCTGCTCCAGCGCCTCTACGAGGTCGGGGAGGGCGCGGTATTCCTCGATGGGACGGACATCCGCGCGCTGCCTCGGGAGACGCTGCGCCGCCGCGTGGTGGTCGTCCCCCAGGACGTCGTGCTCTTCCCGGGCGACGTGCTCTCAAATATGTCCCCGGGCGAGGAGCACCCCGACGAAGAGCGCGCGGAAGAGATCGCGCGTCGCCTCGGCCTGCTCGACCTGCTCATCCGCCGTGGCCTGGGGTTGAAATCCTCTGTTGGCGAGCGCGGCGCCAACTTCAGCAGCGGCGAGCGTCAGCTCATCGCTCTCGCGCGTGCCCTTTACCGCGACCCCGAGGTGCTCGTGCTTGATGAAGCCACGGCCAGTCTTGACTCCGAGACCGAGGCTACGGTGCAGCGTGCGGTGGCCGAAACGTTGCGCGGCCGCACGGCTATCGTGATTGCGCATCGTTTGAGCACGATCCGACACGCCGACGAGATCCTGGTGATGCTTCGCGGTGAGGTCGTCGAGCACGGCAACCACGCGGCGCTCATGGACCTCGGTGGCGTCTACGCTCGCCTCCACCGACTGCAGTTCGTGACCGAGCCCGCGGATGCAATCGCGGGGACAGCGGTCCCTAGTTCTGTTGGATGACTGTCTCGCGCGGGGCGTTGGGGTCGATGATTCCCGAGACTTCGCGCACCCGCCGCGTCAGCGCGTCGGTCTCCGGCGACAGATGCCAGTGAGCGCGGGCGGTGCCGTCGTCGTCGTACCAGCGGGCGAATAGCAGGTAAGTTCGTGTCTGAAGCCGCTGTTCGTTTTGGCGAATCGCGTTGAAGCCGACCTCCCCTTCGGTCACGCGCAGGTCGATGCGACGGTCACTCGGAAGCGTACCGACGATCGGGTCCCGTGTCGCCGCGGCGGTCAGGCGGTAGGCGCGGGTGGTCGAGTTGTCGTCCCCCAGGGTGACGGTCTCGATGCGCACGGCGACGATGAGATCGCTCTCCGTCGCGAGACCGCTCACTTGTCGGCGCCAGTCGGCGGCGACCCTGCCTCCGAGTGCATCGACGTCTTCGATGAAGTCCGCCGCGTCGTCGAAGTACTGCCCGAGATCGGGTGTGAAGGGCCGCGTCGTCATCCCGGTAACATTGCTTCGGGTGCTGGCGCATCCCCCGGAAAGCGCCGCGAGAATCACGAAGGCAGACAGTCGGTTCACGACGTTTGGGTATCACCGTTGCGAGAGTCGGTCGAGGTCATCGCGCGGTGCTCGTCGCAGAAGGCTCGCAGGTCTGGAGGAAGTGGCGCCGAGATGCTCAGCGGATTCTTCTCGATCGGGTGGGTCAGAGACACGGAGGCCGCGTGCAGGGCGTGCCGATCAAGCAGGAGCTTTTTCATCCGTTCCTCGTCCGCAGGACCCTCTAGACAGGCGAGAAACATCTCGTCGCCGTGTGCGTAGAGCTTGTCGCCGACAAGGGGATGGCCAACGTACGCGAGGTGCACCCTGATCTGGTGCTGACGCCCTGTCTCCGGGTGCGCGGCGACGAGCGTAAAGCCTTCGAGGCGCTCGAGCACATCAACACGGGTCACCGACTGCATGCCGCCGCGAGTGACCGGACGCACCACCATCTTCACGCCAATGTCGCCGCCGTGAAGGCACATCGGTGCGTCGATGGTCTGATGGTCCTGCGCGACCACTCCGTGCACGAGCGCGTAGTAGGTCTTCTGGATCTTTCGCTCGGCGAAGTCCTGCTTAAGTCGCCGCTCGGCTTCACGCGATCGCGCTAGCAGGATCACGCCGGAGGTCTCGCGGTCGATGCGGTGTGCGAGCACCACGCGCTCATCGGGGAAGCGCTCCGTAAGCACGCTGGTGAGGGTATTGTGGTGAAACTTCGCCGACGGATGAACCGGGAGCCCTGCGGGCTTATCGACGGCGATCATGTGGTCGTCGATGTAGAGCAGGCCGATTTCGCGGGGAGCGGGCGGCTCCTCCCAGCGCGGGCGGTAGAGGGCGATGACTTCTCCGACCCGAACCCGATGCGATGGCCCGAGGGCGATGCCCTGAGCGGTGAACGCGAAGTGCGAGACGATTTCCTGCGCGCGACTGCGGGTGAGGCGCGTGAGTTCGAGCGAAAGCCATCGGTCGAGACGCATGCCCGCTCGGTCCGACCGGACCTCGAAGATCGAGCAGAGCGCGTCTTCGGGCATCGATGCAGGACGCACGACCGACGGCTTCTGACGCTCGCGGGACTCGTCCAGGGTGGTTGGATCTGATCGTCGTCGTTGCATTTATGTGTTGCCCGCTGGCGTGTTGATGCCAGTCGGGAATAGCACGGAGTCTCGTGTCGCTGCTGTCCAAGACGATGCGCCTTCCGCCCGCCGCCTTCGGGCTATTGCTCTGCGCGCTGACTGCGCGGGACCGCCCTGGCGAACGCCTCCGTCAGGGCGTGGTCTCGGCTCGTCGGGTGATGGCTTCATCTGTTGCAGCGCGCGCGCGGGTGCCGGGGGGCGCTGTACGCGGACGGGTGACCGACGAGTACGGTCATGGTGTTTCCGGCGCGACTTTGCGCTGGATCGCCGTTCGCGAAGGTCTCGCGCTTCCGGTGGTCTCCGTGCTGACCGACGAGTCTGGTCGCTTCGAGGTCCAGGACCTCCCGCTCGGATCGTGGTGGGTTCAGGCCTCTGCGCCAGGACGGGCGCGCGTTGTGAGGCCGCTACGGGTGCACGCTTCGGTGCAATCGCTGACGCTCACGTTGGGTCCTTCCGCTTCGATTGCCGGTACGATCTCTGCGCTGCGAGGCGCGTCGCGCAGCCCTCTTGGTTCCGTCTTGTTGCGCGCCACGCGCGAGGGGACCACGGCGGCGGAAGACCCCGGCGTGGCCACGCGCAGCGATGCCCAGGGACGCTTCCGACTCGACGGGCTCTCTCCCGGAACCTGGCGCATCGAGCTCGTGAGGGACGGTTTCGAGACCCTCCAGCGCATCGGTGTTTCCGCCCCGACGCCTGATATTGCCCTGACGCTGCGCGCGTTTGCCTCCCTATCGCTTTCGGTCGTCGATCGGGAGGGCAACCCGGCGGCGCGCGCGACTGTGGTGGTCTCGGGCTCTGGAATTTGGCCCCCCCGATCCCTCGCCACCAACGAACTCGGGTGCGTCACGCTGCCCACGTTGCCCGGTGGCGTCTACGAGGTGCGAGCGACCCGCGGTACCTCCGTTGCCGAACCCGTCGCGCCGCTCTGGATCGAACCCGGTGAAGAGCGCGCCGTCACCTCTGTGCTCGGCGAGGGGCGGACGCTCGCGGGCGTGGTGATCGACGCGGCCAACGGGCGCGCGCTCGTCGGCGCCAGAATCGCTTTGACCGAGGACGGAATCTCCACCGCTCCGCGCGCGACCTTGACCTCTGCGGAGGGACGATTTGAATTCGAGGGGTTGCTGCCGCGAACGCACACACTTTGGGTGCGCCTCCCTGGATACGCGCCGCGCGAGGCGGTGCCCGTCACGCCGGGCGGCGAGGCTCTGCGGGTTCGTCTCGACCCGGCGGCTTCCATTGATGGGACGGTGATCGATGCTCGCGGCAGGGCTGTGGCCAACGCGCAGGTGGAGGTCATCGCTCGGGACATGGACAACCATCCGCGATGGGTGACCGCGGCCTCCACGGGCTTCCAGGACGCCCTTTTCAACGCCCAGGCCGGTCGGGCGAACGCGCTGATTCCGCGGGGTGATCTAGGCGTCATGCCGGGGCGGATGCCTCTCGTTCCGGTCGTCCCCGGCGTGTTCGCGGTCGCCGTCGAGTCGGTGGGTTTTCGCACCGATGCCTCTGGGCATTTTCACGTCACGGACCTGCCTCCCGGCAGTGCCATCGTGAGCGTCTCGCATCCTGGATACGCCCGCGCAGTGACCGAGCCGTTGGCGCTCGTTGCCGCGACCTCGACGCCTCAGGAGATCGTCCTGCACCCCGGTGGGGTGATTCGCGGCCGTGCAGTGAACGACCGTCGCCAGCCGGTCGCAGGCGTCGAGATCGAGCTTCGCACGCTCACTGATCCGATGCCGCAGCGCACGGTCACGACACTCGACGGGACGTTTCATTTCATCGGTATCTACGGGACTGCATCGATCACCGCCTGGACCTCTGGGAGGGTCGCGGCACGGACCGAGGTTCGCGTCGGCGATGGGTCCTCCGTGCCGCTGGAGGTGGTGGTCGTCGGATCGCTCCGGCAGGTCGAGGGGAGGGTGGTTGACGACCGAGGCTTCCCGGTCGGCGGGGCGATGATCACGGTCGTCTCCCTCGATGCGGACAGCGCCGGAGCCAGCACCGGGAGGGCGGCAACCGACGGAACCTTCGTCGTCTCCATCGGCGGCCGCGGCGGCGTCTCCGTGGGAGTGCGCCACTCCGAGTTTGCTCCTCGCGAGATTCGTCTCGCTCAGGTCACGCAGTCGCTTCGCGTCGAACTTTCGCGAGGCTCATCGCTGCGTGCCCGGGTCGTCGATGACGGCTGTGCGAGCGATGCACCGCGCGGCGGTCTCGAGACCACCTGCGGTCCGCTGACGTTCGCGCTTCACGACAGTCGTGACCTCGCGATTGAACATCTTTGCGACGGCCGCGCGACGCTTCGGATCTCGGCCGCGGGTTGCGTGCCCATCGAGCGTGAGTTGCGCGTCGCAGGTGCTGCGATCGACCTGGGGAGCATCGAGCTTCGGGCGGGCGGCGCGGTGAGCGGCGAGGTGCTCGACGACCGCGGCGACTCGGTAGAGGGCGTCTCTGTGCAGGTATTGTCGTCCCGTCCGGGCGATGAAATTCCTGCAGCGATTACCGATCGTTACGGGCGCTTTGTGCTCCCGACGGTCCCGGAGGGGATTCGATCGCTCGTGGCCGATCACCACGGTCGAGCACGCTCGGAACCGCAAGACGTGCGGGTGTTGCGTGGCACCGAAGTGCGCGGCGTTCGTCTACGCCTGTCGTTGTTGGGCGCCACTCTGCCGACGCCCACAGCGTCGATGGAACTTGCGCGCGTCCCCGGGGGCTTCCTCGTCGGTCGAGTACCCGCTGACTCCCCGGAGTCGCGCGCAGGACTCCAGACGGGCGACGTGATTGCGTCGATCGATGGCCGCGAGCCCCGCGATGCCGCAGACATTGTGGCTCGGCTGCGGGGCGCCAGCGGTGCGGTGGTGGTGCTGGATGTGGAGCGGGACGGTCAGCGTCGTGTCGTGCGGTTGTCAGCCGTCGAGCAACGGTAGCGGAGTCGAATCATCGACCTCAATGATGATCGGTCCGTCGTCCCAGGGCATCTCCTCGATGCGTGCGTCTGGGCGCAGGCAGTACCCTGGGCGACGTTCTTCGAGAACGATCACCCTCTGTCGCACGCGCTGAATCCCCCCGGTGGTGTCCGCCCGCGGCCGTCGAGTTGTGTCTTGATGAAGCAAGCCATCCGCCATGTGAAGCCTCCTGGTGGGCTCATCGCGGTGGCGGCGCTCGGTGTTTCCCGAGCGGCGAAAGTTCTTTTCGGTGAGCGGAGTTATCGCGCGGCGGAGAGGGCGCGCTGGCGGGTGACTTCGTAGAGAGTGATGCCCGCGGCCACGGAGGCGTTGAGCGAAGCGATGGGTCCGGACATCGGGATCTTCGTGAGCACGTCACATCGCTCGCGCACGAGGCGTCGCAGTCCGCGCCCTTCGCTCCCGACAACCACGACGCACGGAACCGTGAGGTCCGTCTCGGCCAACGTCGCGGCGCCCTCGGCGTCAAGGCCGACGATCCAGAGGCCTCGCTCGCGGGCCGCGTCGAGGGCTCGCGAGAGGTTGGTCACTCGGGCGATGGCGGCATGCTCCGTGGCGCCTGCGCTCGCGCGCACCACCGTCGGAGTCACGGGCGCCGCACGGTCTTTCATGGTGATGATTCCGGTCGCGCCGAAGGCGACGGCGGAGCGCACGATCGCACCGAAATTATGCGGATCGGTCACCTCGTCGAGCGCGACGAGAAGTCCCGACGGCCCGTGTGCGACCGCCTTGTCGAGAAGCTCATCGAAGCTCGCATACGCGAAGTCCTCGCCCGAGAGCCCGATGACCCCTTGGTGGCGATCGCCTTCAGCGAGCGCATCGAGGTCCTCCATCGGTTTCAATTCGACGGTAACGCCTCGGTTTTTCGCATCGTTGACGATGTCGCGCAGGGCTCCGCGCGCTCCTTCTTCGTGCACGTAGATGACCGCGATGGCCTGGGCGTGGGCGGCGAGGGCCTCCTTCACCGCCCTCACCCCAAGGAGAACCCTACGCATCAGAGGCCGAGATCGCCCAGATCCGGCTCGCCCGATCCGCTGCTGCCCGCACCGCTGGGCCGCGCCGGGCGTCGTGCGCCAGCCGCCCCCGAGCGCGGTCGTGAGGTCGTCGCCACTGGCCGCGGGCCGCTGGCAGCCTGCGCGGCCGCGAGGTCCGCCGCAGTCCGAGACGCGAGCGCTTCAGCAGCTAGGCGCTGCCGCACGGCGTCCGCCTCCGCCACGCGCCGACGCGCATCCTCCGCCGCCCGCTCCGCGACCACGCGGCTCTCCTCCGAAGCCCGGCGCGCCACATCGGCCCGGCGCGCATCCTCGGCCCGCGCCTCCTGCTGCGGCTTCACCACTCCAAAGAACCCGCCGGCGCCGAGCACGCCCACGAGGACGAATACTCCACCAGCCACCGCCCCTGGGTGGACGCCTTTCTTCTTCTGCGACTCGATGACTGCGAGCTTCTGCTCCTGCTCCATTCGCAGTTGCATCTCGCGTTCGCGCTGCCTCGACTCTGCCTCCAGGCGGATGCGAAGTTCACTCTCTTCACGCTCGCGCCGGGTGCGCTCCTCCAAATCTCGCCGCTGCCGCTCATCCGTCGCGCGAGCTTCTTCCGCCGCGCGAACCTTCGCGACCCGATCGTCTTCCTCTCGTCGTCGAGCGTCGTCGAGGCGCATCCGTTCGCTCTCTTCGGCGCGGCCCTTCTCGTCTTCCTCCTGCTTGATGCGATCTTCTTCGATCTCCATCAGGCTCCGGAGCGAGAACATCACGGAGTCTTCCTTCTGCTGTTGGCTCATCGCTCACTCCTCAGCGCTCGCGCGCCTCTTCTGCCACTCTGAATCCACGGTGTTTATTGCACCGGCGGAATATTCCCGCAAGAGCGGAAGCACTCGACAAGTCTCCAACCGATGCTCGCGCTGTCGCGCCGCGCCGCTACTCCCGCCAGAAGAACTTCCAGGGGTTGTGCTTCAGGTCGCGGATCATCTCCTGGAGGTCGTCGTAGATCTCCTCGTCCATGAGCAGCGCCCCGACGGTGCCTTGGCCTGCACGCACCCGGGTGCTCACTGCCTGCACATCGGTCATGACAGCGTTCGCACGCTCGCTCAGCGATCGCACTTCTCGCAGAGTCCGTTGCAGGTCCTGAATCTGGGAGTCACCGACCCCTTGTGCGATGTGGTCGAGCCTTGCCATCAAGGCGCGCGCTTCGCGTGACAACGGTGGCGCTTCGCGATCGATGGTCGCGAGAATCGAATCTGCGTGTTGGATGATTCGCCGCGCCTGCACTCCATCGACGTAGCGGTCGCGGGCAGCGTTTACGAGTCCGTCGGTATCGCGAATCGTGCGGTCGGCGTTCTCCAGAATGCTATCGACCCGCCCCGAGTTGCGGTGGAGCACATCGCGGGAGTCGTGCAGGATTCCCGAGAAATCATCGACCATCGTGCCAATTTGCCGACGATTGGATCGGAGCGCGGTCACCGTGTCGTCGAGGAGGGAGTACGCGCGGGCAACGAAGAGATCGATGCGCGGCGGATCGATGCCCTCCACCGGGCGTGACAGATCGAGCGCAGGCTGTGTCGCCGTGCCCGGATCGATCGCAAGAAACTGCTCCCCGAGCACGCCCTGGGTGGTCACGTAGAAGGCCGCGTCGGCGTGCAACTCGCGCCGAAAGCGCTCATCGACCTCGATGTGGACGCGCACGAGTGAAGTGCGACCGGTGATTGCATCGACCGTGGAGCCGCGAAACTCGAGTCGGTCCACCTGGCCGACACGAACGCCCGCGATCTTCACCAGTGCGCCATTTTGCAGTGCCCCGGGGTTGTTGAAATCCACCTGCACAGGGAATCGTCGCCCGAGGTGCACCCCGCCCATGACCAGCACCAGCGCCCCAAGCAGCCCCGCAGCGACGAGCACCAGCAGTCCTACCTTCACCTCGATCGATCGCGCGGCAGCCATCAGTATTTGCCCCGCAGACTATCGTTGAATGGCATCGCCCTAGACCTCCATCGGACCCTCCGCGATGCCGCGGGTAAACTGCTGCACGATCGCGTCGTCGCTCGAGCGAAACTCCTCCGGGACACCCACCTTTCGGAGTTTGCCTTGATACAGAAACGCGATTCTGTCGGCGATGCTGAAGATGGACGCCAGATCATGCGAGACGACGACGCTGGTGACGCCGAGCTTGTCCGAGAGCTCCCGGATGAGGCGATCGACGCGCCGCGCGCTTACCGGGTCGAGCGAAGTGGTGGGCTCGTCGAAGAGAACGTAGCGGGGGTCCACGGTGAGGGCCCGAGCGATGGCCACGCGCTTGCGCATCCCGTCGCCCAACTCCGCGGGGTAGCGATCGCCGTAGGCGCGCATGTGCACGACTTCCAGCCGCTGTCGCGCCTCGGCGAGTGCCTCTTTCATCGAGAGTCCTTGGTGCTTGCGCAGCGGTAGCGCGACGTTTTCCGCGCACGTCATCGAGTCGAAGAGCGTCGAGTGCTGGAACACCATCGCGCACACGCGCCGGACCTCGTAGAGCGCCGTGGTGTCGAGGCGCGAGACGTCCCGGCCTTCGAGGAAGATCTCCCCGGAGTCGGGCTTGATCAGCCCGATCAGGTGCTTGATGAGCACGCTCTTTCCGGCCCCGGAGGCGCCGATGAGAAAGAACACCTCGCCATCCGGGATCACGAGGTCCACCCCATCGAGAACAACCTTCGCACCGAAGCTCTTCCGGATGCCGCGAAACTCGATCACACGAACACCACGAAGCCCACGCCCGAGATCAGAAGGTCGAGCATGATCACCGCGAGGGAACTATTGACCACTGCGCTGGTGGTGGCCGATCCGACCCCCTCGCTGCCGCCGCGCGTAGTCAGGCCGCACCAGCCAGACACCACCGGGATCGCGGCCCCGTAGGCAAGGCACTTGAGCAAACCCGTGATGAGATCGCCGCGGTCGAGCAGTGAGAAGTTGATGTACGTCAGCGGCTGCACGTCGAAGACAAACCAGGCCGTTGCGCCACCCGCGGCGAAGCTCACCAGACCAGAGACCACCACCAGGACCACGGTCATGATCATCGACGCGATGAAGCGTGGCACCACGAGGTGATCGACTGGATCGACCCCACACATTCGCAGAGCATCGACCTGCTCGGTGACCACCATGCTGCCGATCTCCGCGGCGATTCCGGCGCCGACGCGCGTCGCAAGCATCATGGCCGCGATGGTCGGGCCGAGGTCGCGCACCAGTAGTTCGAGGAAGGTCGCGCCCAGCAGAGTGAGGTCTGGCACCACACGCAGCAGCTGCAGACCGCTCTGAAACACCAAAATCATCCCGATGAAGCCCATCGTGACGGAGAGAAAGAACGCCGAGCGGTAGCCCACCTCGAAGCACTGACGCATGACCTCGCCGGGTTCGCGCCGACCGTTCGCGGTCCAATAGGCCGTGCGCATCAAGACCCCTTGGAGGTCCTTGGCATCGGCGAGCACCTGGCGCGCCGCGACCTCGATCGGCCCGCGCGGCCGATCCATCGAGTCGGCGTCAGCGCTCATTGGAGTACATACGTCGCAAGGTAATCGCAGATGAAGATGCCGGTCGCGCTGGCCACCACCGAGGCGTTGACCGCGCGTCCGACCCCGGGTGCACCACCGCTCACGGAGAGCCCAAAATGGCTACTGGACAAGGCGATCACGACACCGAAGAGGGCACTCTTGATCAATCCGGTGGCCATGTCCCAGACGCGGATGGACTCCAGGAGGCCATTCCAGAAGGTCGCCGTGCTCACCCCGAGCAGCGCCTCGCCCATGAACGCCGCCCCCATCAGCGCGAGCACATCGCCGTAGATCGTGAGCACGAAGAGCATCGTGATCATGGCGAGGACCCGCGGCAGAATCAGGTACGCGAGCGGATCAATCGCCAGGGTCTCGAGCGCGTCGATCTGCTCGGTGACCGTCATCGTCGCGAGTTCCGCAGTGTTGTTTGCGCCGACACGCCCAGAGAACATCAACGCGATCAGGATCGGCCCCACCTCGCGAAGCGTTGCGAACCCCGCGCCCCACCCGAGCAGCCCTTCGGCTCCGAAGCGGCGAATCAGCACTCCTGCCTGAATCACCATGATTCCGCCGGTAAACAGCGCGGTCACCCCAACGATGGGGAGCGAGCGCACGCCCATCCTGTGCAGGTTGCGCCAGAGTTCTGGCCCATCGAGCCGCGGCGGCGCCATCCGGCGTAGCAACCGCGCTGCGAGCACCGCCACGCCGCCGACATCGGTCGCCAGGGAGAGCACCGCGCGCCCGGTCTGCGCGGGAAGGCCTTCGTCTTCGGTCGCCATCTTCAATGGTGCTTACTGCAACGAGCTTACAACGGCCCGTCGACCTCCCCGTGCACGAACTGTTTTACCACTGGATGTAAAGATCCCTGCGCCTCCGCGGTGGTGCCCTCGAAGATCAACGCACCGTCGAGCATCATCCCGACCCGATCGGTCACCGTCAGGAGTCGGTCGATGTCGCTCGACACCATGACCACCGTCGCTCCTGCCTCCTGTTGCTCGCGGCGCAGCAGGTCGAAGATTTTCTGTGACGTCACCGGATCGAGTCCCGCTGCGGGCTCGTCGTACAGCACCACGTCCGCTCGGGTCACCGTCGCGCGCGCCACCCCGACGCGCTTCTTCTGGCCGCCCGAGAGGCCACCCGGGAGGCGCTCCTCGAAGCCCGGCAGGGACACCGCGCGCAGGCGGTCGGCCACCCGCGCGGCGATCTCGGCTTCATCCGTAAGTCCCCGACGACGCAAGGGAAAGGCAATATTTTCGGCCACCGTGAGGTGGTCGAAGAGGGCGTTATTCTGAAACAGCATTCCGATTCGATTGCGCACCGCCTGGAGTGCGACCTCGTCGAGCGCCCCGATGGTTTCCCCGAAAATCTGCACCGTCCCGCGCTCCGGTCGCAGCAGCCCGGCGAGGCACTTCAGGAGTACGCTCTTCCCGGCGGCCCCGGGGCCTATCAAGCCATACAGGCACCCACCGGGCACCCGCAGGGTCACGTCGCGGAGTACCGGTGCCGCGAATCGCTTCCATACATTCGTCACCTCGATCATCGCGAGGACGATCCCATGCCGCGCGACATCGGTGTACCCTGAGCACGCTCCCAATGGCTCCCCGGTGGCTTCTCGTACTCATTCCCCTTGTTGCTTGCACCTCCCGAAACGAAACCGCGTACGGGTCCTGTCAGGCCTCCTCGGCTTGCGCTGAGGCCACCCCCCGCTGCGTGCTCTTCAACAATCGCCTGACCGGCCGGCAAATCGGACTCTGCACCGTGGCGTGCCCCGCAGTCGGCGAATGTCCCGACCGCGGTGTGTGCCTCAACACGGAAACCGCTGCGCTTGGATCGGTCTGCGCGCAGCGCTGCTCCGATGCGACCGAGTGCCGCTTTGCCAGCGCCATCTGCCCCAACGTGCGCCCGGCGGGCCAGCCCAGCGAGAGCGGTTGCGTTCCGTAGCGAACTTTCGCTGCCCCCGGTGGTAGCGGTATGCCTTGGGGTGATGAGCACTCAGGACAACTTCGCTCCCCGGCTTCAACCCATCATCGAGCGAACCTTCGCCGACCGCAGCATCCTGCGTTCCGCCGAGAGCACCGCGGCCGTCGAGGAGACCCTCGACCTCCTTGATCGCGGCGTAATCCGCGTCGCCACCCGTGATCCCGCAGGGTGGACCGTTCACCCGTGGATCAAGCAGGCGATCCTATTGTATTTCGCGCTCCGACCGATGGAGCGCTCGAGCGCGGGACCGCTTTCGTTCCAGGACAAGATCCCGATCAAGACGCCCCCGGATGGCGTTCGCATCGTGCCGCCCGGAACCGTTCGCTACGGGGCCTACGTGGCACCCGGCGCGATCGTGATGCCCGGCTACGTCAACATCGGCGCTTACGTCGATGCGGGCTCGATGGTGGACACCTGGGCCACGGTCGGATCCTGCGCGCAGATCGGCCGCGACGTACACCTCGCGGGCGGCGTCGGCATCGGCGGAGTGCTCGAGCCTCCAGGGGCCCGCCCGGTAATCATCGAGGACGGGGCATTTCTTGGCTCGCGGGTCATCGTGGTGGAGGGCGTGCACGTCGAGCAGGAGGCCGTACTCGGTGCCGGGGTGGTTCTCACCTCGAGCACGGCGATCGTAGACGTCACCGGGGAGACTCCGGTGGAGTGGAAGGGGCGCATCCCTGCGCGCAGCGTGGTGATCCCTGGAATGCGTCCGAAGCGCTTCCCGGCGGGGGAGTACAACGTCCCTTGCGCACTGATCATCGGTCGACGCTCGGAGAGCACTGACCGCAAGACATCGCTCGAGCGTGCGCTCCGCGATCACGAGGTCTCGGTATGAAACTCTCCCCGGTCGAGCAGCACCTTCTCGATCTGTGCGCGGTGCCGTCCCTGACTGGGGAGGAGGGCCCCCTCTGCGATCAGGTCGAGGCGCAACTTCGGACTCTCCTTGGCGACGGCGCGGTCAAGCGTGACGGCCACAGCCTGGTGGTGCAGCCGAGGGTCGCGGTCGGTGGTCCGCGCGTGGTTCTGGCGGGTCATTTCGATGTAGTGAAGACGCTTCACGACGGTCCTGCCCGCGTGGAGGGCGATCGCATCTACGGCGCGGGCGCGGCTGATATGAAGTCGGGTCTCGCGGTGATGCTTTGCCTTTTGGAAGACCTGTCGCGCGGTTCGATCCCGAAGGTTCAGCCGACTTTTGTCTTCTATGAGCGCGAGGAGGGACCCTTCCTGGAAAACCGTCTCGGCGAAGTCCTGGAGCACTTTCCGGCGCTACAGACCGCCGACCTCGCGGTGTGTCTGGAACCGAGCTCCAATGGACTACAACTTGGCTGTATGGGCAGCGTGCACGCGCGCGTCCACTTCCGCGGTCGCACATCCCACAGTGCCCGGCCCTGGCAGGGCGAAAACGCCATCCACAAGTCGGGTGCGTTTCTCTCCCGCCTCAGCGCGCGCGCCCCGCACGACGTGACCATCGAAGGAATGCTCTACCGCGAGGTCATTTCTGCGACGCTCGCCGAGGGGGGTCGCGGACGCAACATTGTTCCCGATAACTTTACACTCAACGTAAACCATCGATTTGCACCGGGGCGCACGGCCGACGACGCCATCGCGGACCTTCAGGCGATGGTGCAGGGCGAGGCTGATATCGAGGTGTTTGATCGCTCGCCTTCGGCTCCGCCGTGCCTTGAACATCCTCTGGTCCAGGCCCTCATCGCCGAGGGCGTCGAGGGCCTCGAACCCAAGCAGGCGTGGACGGACGTCGCTCGTTTCGCGAGCGTCGGGGTGGCGGCGGTCAACCTGGGCCCGGGCACGCAGTCGCAGGCCCACCAGGCCAACGAGTGGACCGACCGGGGCGCCCTCGACCGTTGCCTGAGGCTCTTCCGTCGCTGGCTGTTCGGCGCGGGCTGAGCGTCGCCCGCGGTCGATTGCCCACCTTGCGTGGCGCTGTTAGAGGGAGCGAGTGCCCCAAGCAGCTCACGATATCCAATGCGACCCGGTCGGCTCGTCCCTTGAAGAATGGGAGGCGCTTTTTGCCTCCTGGGGAGAGCGTCCTTTCCGCGCGAAGCAGGTGTTTCGTTGGATCCACACGCGCTCGGTGGCTGATCCGGTAGGCATGACGGATATCGCGAAGACCCTCCGGGAGAAGCTTGCGGCGATGTCACTGCACATGCCGGTGGTGCTTGAGAAGGTGCATCGGGCTGCCGATGACACTCGCAAGATTCTTGTGGGCTTCCCCGACACCGCCACCAGCGGAACAGTCGAGACCGTGCTCATCCCGCCGATGCCTGATGATGACGCGGAAGACGACGCGGACGACGAACCCTCTGCTGCCACTCCGCGCGTCGCTGCCCGGCGTGTGACCCAGTGCATCTCGACGCAGGTCGGTTGTGCAATGGGCTGTGTATTTTGTGCCTCGGGGGTGGCCGGACTCAAGCGACACCTGACGGCCGGCGAGATCGTCGGACAGGTTCTCCTCGGCAGGACGCAGTTGGATGACGGCGAGGCGATTCGCAACGTCGTACTGATGGGCATGGGCGAGCCGTTGCACAACTACGATGCTGTGGCGCGCGCGCTGCGCCTTCTCACGCATCGCGACGGACTCGACCTTTCCACTCGGCGTGTGACCGTCAGTACGTCCGGTCTCGTCCCGGAAATCGACAGGCTTGGGCAGGATTTTCGTGGGGAGGTCGCCCTCGCGATTTCCCTGCACGCGCCGACAGATGAACTCCGCTCTTCGTTGATGCCAATCAACCGGCGATACCCATTGGCGGACTTGATGCCCGCGCTGCGCCGGTATCCGCTCGCGCGCCGTCGCCGCATCACAGTGGAGTACACGCTCATCCGTGGGGTGAATGATCAGTCTGCGCACGCCCGTGCGCTATCGAAGCTGCTCCGAGGGCTCTCCGTGAAGGTGAACCTCATCCCACTCAACCCCGTCGATGGGGTGCCGTACGCAGCACCGGTCAGAGACGATGTTCTGGCGTTTCAGACTTTGCTCCGCAATGACGGGTACAGCGTTTTTATTAGGAAAACTCGGGGTGACGATATTGATGCGGCCTGCGGGCAACTTGCGCTCCAGGGTGCGAAGCCCGTGAAGCGAACGCTTCCGGTCTTCGGAGGAGCCCGTGACGCGTGAGTGAGCCCTAACCCGGCACGACGACCACCACTGTAGACGGCCAGCCACTTCCGCATGAATTTGACCCTGACGGGCGAGCGCCGCTCTTTCACAGGGAAATGCGCATGTCGCCCGGGGGCTCTGCCCCCAGGACCCCCGAGCGAAGAGGCAGGGCTCCCGCCTCGGGGTTCCCGTGTTTG
>CANJUR010000007.1 GCA_947477565.1 Deltaproteobacteria bacterium | reverse complement strand
GATCTCGCGCTTCCACTTGATGCTCTCGCGCTCTTCAGGTGGCCGGGAGGCCGAGTCGCCCTTGCGGGTTGTCATGGGCCGCGTCCACACCTCGGAGGCCACGGCGGCGAGCGGGCGGCGGGTCTCCGGATCGATCGCGAGCGCCCAGTGCAGCAGGTGCCCGCAGGCGTGCGAGGAGCGCAGGGGCCCCGCGTCGTCGGGCTGGTAGCGGCCGGTCAGGTCGATCTCCATCGTGTCGTGGGCGACGAAGAGGGAGGGGACGCCGACGAGCAACCCCGTCTGATGCTCGATCATCGGATCGCGAAGGCTGGCGGGCGGCACGCGAACATTGTTCCAGAAGCGCTGGGCCCCGATCAGGAGCTTTCGCGGAACGCTCGCGGCAGGCGCCTCGAGGCGCTCGACCAGCATCGCCACGCTTTTGCGCAGTCGCGGAAGAAGCCGCGCATCGGGCAGGACAGCGTCGCCCCAGATCGTATCGACCAGGGCGCCAGGATGGAACGGGTCCAAGAACGTCGACATGGCCTAGAGCTCTACGCCAAAAGGCGATGCGACAAAAGCGCGCAGGGATTCCCGAGAAACAAGCCGCATGAGTGACTTCTGTGCCGAACGGAGCCACTTGTGGGGGCGGGGCTGGGGGTGGGGGCTCGCGAAGAGACGGTGAACCAATGGTTCTGACGGTAGATCATGGTTTCCCCGCATCCCTGCTAATGAGTTCGAACGCTCGAAGCTGCGAACTGCAATCCTTTGTCGCGGGGGCAAAATCGTGTAATGCATCTCTGATGAGTTTCTATTCACGAGATCGATTGTTGGGAAGTTTCGCTCTTGCTCTGCGGCTGTGCGTCGCCGTCGTGGCGGGCACGGCCTGCGGTGACGATGCAGCGGTTCCCGGGCCTGACGCAGGGACGGCGGATGCCCCGGCGGTGACGTGCGCGACGGGCGACACCGTGTACACCCCGAGCGGCACTCACTGGGACTACATGCACCCGGACGAGTGGGCCATGAAGTCGCCGAAGTACGCGATGTGCAACGGCATGACCCAGACGCCCGTCGACATCACCACGGCGACGACTACCACCGAGACGATGCCGCTGACGTTTAACAACTACTCCACAGTGCCGCTTCGGCTGGTCAACAACGGCCACACCCTGCAAGTGAATGTCACGAGCGCGTTCGGCAGCAGCGACGCATCAATCACCCACAACGGGACGACCTACTACCTGGTTCAATTCCATCTGCACACGGTCTCCGAGCACACGATCAACGGAGCGAGCTTCCCCATGGAGCTTCACTTCGTTCACGCGACGGACGCGACTCCCACGGCGCGATATCTCGTCGTCGGCGTGATGTACAATGTCGGGGCGGAAAACCCCTCCATGCAGAACATTCTGACGCAAAACCCCGGCGACCTCTGCTACCGCCAGCGTCCGGCCTCCAGCGTTGCGCTCGATAGCCTCTTTCCCACCAATCGCTCTTTCTATCACTACAGCCCGGGATCGCTCACGACCCCGCCCTGCTCCGAGGGGCTCAACTGGTTTGTCCTGAGCACCCCTGCACTCGTCAGCGCAGCGCAGGTCACGCAACTCGCTGGCATCGTTCACGGGCATAACAACCGGCCGATTCATCCCCTCAACGGCCGCGTCATCTCGCGCTACACCGCGCCCTGACCGCAGCGCTTCCCGACCTGGACCCGCCGCGATGGCGGGTCTTTCCCTCCTATCAAGTCAATCGCCCCCAAAGCACCGCCAGCACCACAAGGGTGTTGTTGGTGACGTGCATCGCAAGAGAGGTCGCGAGGCGTCCGCTCCGTTGCATCAACACCCCCGCAAGCAGCCCGGCCCAGAGCGCCGGCGCCCACTGCCCGCCCGCGTGCACCATCGCAAACACCGCCGCCGAGAGAACCACCGCCACCCGCGCATCGCCCACCTCGCGCCGCGCCGCAGGAAGCAACCAGCCACGGAAGAAAAGCTCTTCCGCCAGGGGAATCACCGTCGTCGAGGCCACCACGATGGCCCCCAGCACCCAACCCCGGGTGTGCGTAAACGCCGCCGCCAACGGCGAAGCCCCCGAACCCCCGAGGCCCACCCACTTCGCCACGCCGAGCACCAGCGCGAAGTTTGCCGCCCCGACCAGAACGCCCGTCCCGATGCCGCGCCGCAGCGACCACCGCGGCACCGTCGCGTGCCCCTGAGCCCCGCGAGCGGCGAGCGGCAGCAGCACCCCCGCGAAGACCAGCAGCGAGAGCACCAGCGTGGTCGTCGATGATGCTCCGAGGGCATCGCCGCTCTCCGCCACGACCACCTGCGCGAGCCCCGCCACGCCAAACGAGCGCAGCGCCGGCCACACCCGGCGAGCCGCCTCGGGGTCTCCAGCGGGCTCGCGAATCCAGCGCAGCCGCGCCACCGCAGCGGACTCCATCGACCACGCCAGGAGCGCGAGCAAGGCCACGAGCGAAAGCCACGCGGGAAGCGACATCGCGGACAGAAGCACCAGCAGCGCCACCGTGGGAATCGCTGTCACCAGCACCCCGAAAACGCCGCCCACGGAGAGGCCCGTCAACCGATCCGGCGACGGGTCGATGAGCAGGAAAAGGGCCGCCGATTGCGCCCATTGCCCCACCGCGATCACCAGCGCCATGCCCATGAATTGCCGAGGAAACCACCACCAAATCGGTCGCTGCAGAAACCACCACGGCAGCGCCGCTCCGAGAGACAATCCCGCGGTCATCGCGAAGTGCACGCGCGCCAGCGCACGGATGGCGTCGCGGTGATCACGACCCACCGTCGGCAAGATCCACAACACGCGACGCCACCGCCGCGACGCCGCCCCGGTGAGCGCCGTGCCCTGCACGATGATCGCCCAGCCGATCAACCCCATCAGCGTGACGAACGGGAGGTCGATGCCCGTCGCCGGGCGCGCGCCCCGAACCACCGCAAAGAAAAACACCAGAAAAGCGGGCGTCGCGAGCACCAGGTACGGCGCCTGGCGAGAGAGCATCCGCCATTCGATTCGCGCGGCGGAGAGCCCCGCCTCCCAGCGCCCAGCGCCGGTCGGGGCCGATGGGCCGTCGAGGGATAGGTCCGTCGGCGAGCGCACCCGCCACGCGAGCGCAGCCACGGAGAATGTGACCAGCGCGGCCGTCCAGCCGAGGACGGCGACCAACCCGCTCAGGTCATCGAAGCGAACCCAGCGCACCAGACCGCGCAGAGGCAAGGCCTCACTCCAGCCAGGGGCGGGGCGGCCGACGCGCAGCCGACGCGCAATGCCCACTCCGATGGGGCCAAGTGTCGAGAACGATCCCACCAGGAGGAAGCCCACGCAGGCCGTCACGACGCGCACGATGTCCAATGAACGACCGCCCAGATATCGAGAGAGAAGCGCGTGCAATGCGTGGGCGACCAGCGTGGCGACTTCATTGAATACCAACGCCATCACGGCAGTCAGCGCCACCGCCGGGAGGCCCGCAAAGCGCTGCGTGACCAGGCCGTAGAGCGCAGGCGCGAAGGCAAGCGCGACGAAGCCCGCGGAGTGCGTGCTTCCCAGCAGGAGTTCGAAGAGCGTGCGCGTCACCGGCGAGACCGGCAGCGCCCGGAAGAGAAGCGTATCGAACAACGGCCGCGCCCCTCTCCCGGGGATGGCCCGCGCGTACTTCAACGCCACCACCGCGACGGCCATGATGGTCAGCCACCACGCGACGAAGTGGGTCCCCTGGTCGCCGGGCGCAGCCGCGAGGAAGCGCCGCACGCCGTCGGCGCCCTTTCCGCCGAAGCGCGCAAGCTCGATGAGCAACACCGCGAGAAGCAGCGGAAATACCACCATCGCCCCAGCGCCCTGTCGGCGGTGCAGGGAGTTGAGCGCCCCCTGGACGGACATCCGCAGCAGCGCCCGGCCCTGCGCGACGACCGTCGGTGCGCTCATCCCGCAGCCGTTAGCGCCAGAAAGGCCTCTTCCAACGTCGCGACGCCGCCCGCTTGAACACACACCTCCCCCGCATCGCCGATGGCCCGCAGGCGGCCCTGCACGAGCACCCCGAGGCGGTGACAGACCCGCTGCGCCACGTCGAGGAGGTGCGTCGAGAGCACCACCGTCACGCCCCGCGCGGCGCGCTCTTCCAGCATCGCCCGAACCTCCCGCGCCACCACAGGATCAAGCCCATTGGTGGGTTCGTCCAACAAGAGCACCGCGGGGTCGTGGGCGAGCGCGGTGACGAGCGCGAGCTTCTTGCGCATGCCCATGGAGTAGCCCGCGATGAGTTGATCAAGTTCGCGGGTGAAGCTCAGGCGCTCGGCGCAGGCGGCAACCTCGGACCAGCGCGCGGGTCGATCGTCGCCGCGCATGGAGAGGACGAAGGAGACGAGTTCGCGGCCGGTGAGGTTTTCGAAGAGGGCGGGCTCTTCGGGGAGGTGGCCGACGAGGCCCATCACCGCGCGGGCGTCGCGGGCGCAGTCGAGACCCGCGATTCGAGCGGTGCCCGCGCTCGGCTGCAGAAACCCCATAAACAGGTTGAGCGTGGTGCTCTTGCCCGCCCCGTTGGGCCCGAGCAGACCGAAGATCTCCCCGCGCGGCAGTGCGAGATCGAGCCCCTCGAGGGCGACGTGGTCGCCGAAGCGCTTGCTCAGTCCGCGCGCTTCCACCACCGCGTCTGAAGAGCCACTCAACACCGCGCGGATTGCATCGTTTCACCCGCGCTTCGTCAATGCCAGACTGTCTCCTCCCGCGGGGCCCAAAGTTCTTGACACTCCCGGCCTCCTCTCCGACCGTCACGGCTCTGCTCAGTCTCTTCGCACAGGGGTTTTCAAGTCATGGCCTATGATTCCATTCCGGCAAGGTTTCTTGCCCAGGGCACGCAGCGTCCCGAGGCGCCGGCGTACTTCGTCAAGGTCGATGGCGCCTGGCGCGCGACCCGCTGGCGCGACCATGTGAGCGAGACCCGCCTCGTTGCGCGTGCGCTCATCGCGGAGGGCGTCGGCCCCGGGAAGACCGTGGGCATCCTCGGTTTCAATCGCCCGGAGTGGGTGGCGATGGCCACCGCGACGCTGCTCACCGGCGGCGCCCCGGCGGGCATCTACACCACGTGCTCGGCCGACGAGGTGCTCTACATTCTCGCGCACGCCGAGGCCCTGGTGGTGCTCGTCGAAGACGCGGGGCAGTGGGAGAAGGTCCGCGCCGTGCGCGATCGGCTGCCCTCCCTGCAGCGCGTGGTGCTGATGAAGGGAGCCGCGCCCATCGACGATCCGATGGTGATGACCTGGCAAGCGTTTGTGTCGTCCGGGGAGGCGACGGACGGCGCGGAGGTCGATCGGCGGGTCGCGGCCATCGAGCCCGCCGGGCTATCGACGCTCATCTACACGTCGGGCACCACCGGCCCACCCAAAGGGGTGATGTTGTCCCATGAGAACATCGCCTGGACGGCCCGCGCGGCCGGGGTGCTGGTCAACGGCCAGGCGGGGCAAGTGATGCTCTCGTATCTGCCGCTTTCGCACATCGCCGAGCAGATGTTCTCGATTCACGGCGCGGTCACTCTCGGGCTCACCATCTACTTTGCCGAGAGCCTCGAGCGAGTTCCCGACAATCTCCGGGAGGCGCAGCCGGACATCTTCTTCGGAGTGCCGCGCATCTGGGAGAAGTTCTACGCGGTGGCGAATTCGAAGCTGAAGGACACCACCGGCGCGAAGGCGGCCATCGTGCGATGGGCGCGGGGCGTCGCGTTGGATGTGCACTCGCGGCGCGACCGGGGCGAGGCCGTTCCGGTGTGGCTCGATGTGCAGTATCGGCTCGCGGACAAGTTTTTCTATTCGAAGTTCAAGCAGGCAGTGGGGCTCGCGCGGGCGAAGATGTGCGTGAGCGGAGCGGCCCCGGTGGGGCGCGATGTACTGGAGTTCTTCACCTCCCTCGACCTGCCGGTGCGCGAGGTCTACGGGCAGAGCGAAGACACCGGGCCGACGTCCTTCAACCTCCCGGGCGAAACCCGACTCGGAACCGTCGGCAAACCCATCGCGGGCGTGACCGTGAAGATCGCCGAGGACGGGGAGATTCTGGTGAAGGGTCCCAACGTGTTCATGGGGTATTTCAAGGACCCGGAGGCGACCGCGGCGGCGCTGCAAGACGGGTGGCTCCTGTCCGGCGACCTCGGCCGGCTCGACGCCGACGGGTTCGTGGTGATCACCGGCCGCAAGAAGGAGATTCTGATCACCTCTGGCGGCAAAAACATCACCCCAAAGAACATCGAAGAAGACCTCAAGCGACATGACCTCATCGGAGAGGTAGTCGTCATTGGCGATCGGCGGCCGTACCTGACGGCACTGCTGGTGCTGCGACCGGAAGGCCTGGCGCGCTGGGCGAAGGCCAACGGGGGCGACGCGGCCGCGCTGGCGGCGACGGCGCACGACGACGCAGCCGTACGGGCGGAGTTGCAGCGCGCGGTGGACGACGTCAACTCGCGGCTCGCGCGGGTGGAGACCATCAAGCGCTTCACCGTGCTGCCGCGCCCATTGGACATCGAGCACGGCGAGCTAACGCCGACGCTGAAGATCAAGCGCTCGATTGTCTACAAGCGATGGAGCGAGACCATCGACGCGATGTACGCCGAGAAGAGCTGAAGTGACGATCGCGGGGGGGAAAGGTCTTCGGAGCGGCGACGTCGAGGGCGACACTCCAACCGGGAAGGTGCCTACATCTCCCTAAAGGTAGGCAAGCGGGCCCGCACGGGCGTTCGCGGCGGCCGTGGAGGGGGGCGCGAGGGTCGGCGGGGCGTTCGCGGCGGCCGTCGATGGGCGTCCGTGAGCGGGAGCGGTTGCTTCGGCCGCCGCGATTCGTCGCGGGAGAGGTGCAAAGGCGAAGGCGGCGGGCGGTGACGGCGAGAGCGGAGCGACAGGCGTGCGAAAGGGGGCACGGGCGTGTGGCAGGAGCGCGCTTGTCGATGGGTTCAGGGACACTTACGCGCAGCCCGCGCGCCTCACCCGAAGGGGCGCGACCCCCCGCAGACGCTCAGAACCGCACGCTCCCGAATCCCTGTCCGAGGAAGCCCACGTTTTCGTTGAGTCCGATGGTGCTCAATCCCGCGAGCGCACCCACCTGCCATCGCTCAAACGTGTAGCTAGCCATCGCGCCCCCGATCATATCGACCTCGGCCAGGCCCCGCGCCCGCAGCATCGCCTCGAAGGCGGGCGACTCGTTGCCCACGTCCACCCGCACCTGCGCCACCACGCCCAGCGCAAACGCGGGAATCACCCGCCACGCCGCGAAGGCCCGCGCCTCGAGGTCGTGCTCTTCGCCGTCCACCAGAGACTGCCCGAAGGTGCCCTGCGCGCCGACCTCCCAGCGCCGCGCCCGGTACTGCACCGAGAAGGAAGCCTCCATCTCGGCGTCGCCGTTGTGCCAGCCCACGCGCTTGCCGGTGAGGGAGACGCCCCCCTGCCAGCCCATGCCGTCGCTGCGTCCGAAAAGCTGGTAGCGCACCTGCGCGTAGGGAGTGAGGCCGTTGAGGGTGTTGGGCTGATCGCCGCCAAACCAGTGGGAGCCCACCGCAATGGTGAACCCGCGGCCGAGGCCAAGTTCGGCGTTCACCAGCGGGCGAACGGCATCGAACGATCCCGACGGCTGCACGTCGGCCCCGACGGTGACCCGCATGTTGAGCGTCGGCAGCGCCGCGGCCGGAACAAACAGCGTCGTCGGCGCCGTATACGCCCCACCCGTCGGATCATTGAGCGGAACCCGCGTGCTCGGAATCCCGTCCGTCGTCTGTGCGCCCGCCATCCGCGACGCGCAGAGAAGGACCATCGTGGACAACGAACCCAGAGCGATGCGCTTCATGGCCGGGGACGTTATCACCCTTGAGCGACCTTCCAACCGCCCTCGTTGAATCGTGACTCCCCTTTCCACCGTCATAGCCACTGCCATGAACCTCCTTCACTTCGCGCTCCCGCTCTTGCTCGCGCCCACCGTCGCGCAGGCACAACTCGCTCGGGCTGCCCGCATCGAGGCATTGACGGCAGACACGCTCGCCGCCCTCACAGAGATGAGCGCCCCAGGTGCCGCAGCCCTGGTTTTCTTCCCCGATGGCGGCGCGCAGGCCCGGACCACCGTCGCCGTGCGCGTCGATGCGCCGATGGAGATTCTGCGCAGGGCGCTTCTCGACGCCGAACGCTGGCCCGAGTTCATGCCCGCGCTCACCCGCGTCGAGCAGACCGCGCGCTTCGGTCGCCGCGCCGCCTACCGCTTCGACATCGCAGCGGGAGTGCTCAACGTGCACGCCAACACCGCCATCACCGAGCGCTCCGCCCGACGCATCGACCTCGACGTGGACGCCTCGGATTTCGGCCCCGCCGGGGCCCGCTGGGAGCTCATCCCCCAGGACCGCAACCACACCATGCTGGTGCTCACGAGTTGGTCTGATCCCGCGCAGGGCCACTGGCTCTTTCGTCAGGCGGCCACGTCGGATCCCAGCGCCACCGCCGGCATGAACGTCGCGGTCGATCTCACCCTCACCCTCGCCCTCGCCCGCCGGGCGCGCTCTCTCGCGGGCACCCCGACGCCGGTGCGTCCGGCTGCGGGGTCCGATGACGGCGCGAGCCTCCCGGGCCCCGTCCCCGGGCGCTGGATGGCCCTGCACCCGCGGTACTACACCATGGTCTTTGCGCTCACCCCGGAGGGCGCCGTGCGCACGATCAACGTCACCGGGCAGACCTTCGGCCCCGCCGCGGAGGTCGTCGCCCGCATCCGCGACGTGTCCCATTACCGCGAGCACCTCCCCGGCGTTCGCGCCTCTACCTGGAACGCCCTTCCTAATGACATCGATTCCGCCCGCGGACACCTGCTCTTGCGCACTCCCTTCGACGCCGGCGAGGGCGACGTCGAGCGCCGCCTGGAGGGCGCCTCCACCGTCTTCATCGACGGCCGCTCGGGCGAACTCGCGGCATCGCGCTGGCGCTGGGACGTCTCGAGCGACCCTGTGCGCGGGACGTTTCTCTCCCTGACCGGCGTCCCGAACGCAGCCACCGCGACGCTGCTCACCCGGGCGGTCTCCGCACGGGAGCCGTTTCTGGTGCCGGGCGCGGCGGCGCTGCGGCAGCTTGTATGGCTGCGCAGCATGTTGTCGGGTATCCGCCCCGGGTGAGGCTGGGCTATCTTCGCGGGCGATGCGCGCTCCCTTCCCTGTATGGCTCCTCCTCCTCGCGGCCCCGGCTTGCAGCAACAACAACCCTCCCGCGACCCCCGACGCGGGCACGCCGGTCGATGTTCCGGTCGTCACCGATCGCCCCGCCGAGGATGCGGGTGCCGCGGATGTTCCGCCGGTCACGCTCACGGTCTTCGACGACGCGCGCATCACGTCGCAGTCCGGTCAGCCCAACTTCCAGAAGGTTCGCGCCCCGGTCGAACTCGGCGCGGGGCCCTTCGCGCGCGTCACGATGATCGTAGACCTGCGCTCGACGTGTTTTCCCTTCGAGAACTGGCGCACCAACCGCCCCCCGACGGGCCAGAACTGGCCTGCCGACTGCGACGCCTTCGATCGCAACTTCGAGTTCACTCTCGACGAGCCCACGGCCATGGGCCAGCCGCCCGCAATCGAGTTGCTCCGCGCCATCACCCCCTTTGGTGGACCGTTGCACGTTGAAGTGGATGTCACCGATGTCTTTAATGGACTCCCCGGCGTCCACACCCTGCAATCGTCCATTCCGACATGGTCCGATGGCGCCGGTCGTGTCTCCGGCTCCAACGGCGGCTGGAACGTCTCTGCCCACTTCGAGGTCGTCCGCGGCCCGGCGCCACGCAGGGTGCTCGCGGTGCTTCCGCTGCTCAACCTCAGTCACGGCTCCGACACCCCTGATCGTGACTACCCCTTTACGCTGCCCGCGGGCACTCGCTCGGCGCGCATCGAGTATCGGGTGACCGGCCACGGCGGCGGCGCCGTCGAGCGCCCGGCGTGTATTGGTCCTGCGGAAGAGTTCTGCCAGCGCGACCACACGATCACCGTCGACGGGGCGACGCTCGACCCGGTCACCCCGTGGCGCGCCGACTGTCAGGACCTCTGTACACTGGTCACCAACGACGCTGGCATCGGGCCGCGGCAGTACTGTCTGGAGAACCCCTGCGGCGCCCTCGCGTCCGTGCGCGCCCCGCGGGCCAACTGGTGCCCCGGCAGTCCCACAGAGCCGATCGTCTTCACTCCCGAGTCATTGAACACCCCGGGAATGCACACCTTCCATTACGGCATCAACCGCGTCGCCGCGACTGGCTCCTGGCGCACCTCCGCGTTGGTCTTCGCCTACGGCGAATGACCCACTGAGCCATTGGGGGGGCGCGCCGCTTGTGCGCCCGCGGCAACCGCGGGTATGAGAACGGTTGCCGTGAAACGCTACGCACCGGAAGGGTCCCGCCATCGCCCCACGGGGCCTCTCGGGCTGGTCGAGCGCGGCCGCGATGCCCTGCGCCACCGGATGGACGCCGCCGTCGATCGCTGGCTCGGCGACGACGTGCGGCGGCGGTTCGACAGCCTCGCGTGGCACGAGACCGCGGGCGGGGTCGATCCGTTCGGCTTCGATCCACGCGTGGCGAAGTACGCCGTGCTCGGCGCGCGAGCCCTCTACCGCGACTGGTTTCGCGCAGAGGTGCACGGCCTCGAAAACGTCCCCGATGGAAGGGTTCTGCTCATCAGCAACCACTCCGGGCAGATTCCGCTCGACGCCATGGCCATCGCCTGCGCGCTGCTGCTCGACCGCGAGTCACCCCGCTTCGTGCGCAGCATGGTCGAGAAATGGACCGCCACGCTGCCCTTCGTCTCCGTGCTCTTTCCCCGCATCGGGCAGATCGTCGGCGTGCCGGAGAACTGCGCGCGGTTACTGGAAGAAGAAGAGGCCATCCTGGTCTTTCCGGAGGGCTCCCGCGGCATCTCCAAGCCCTTCTCCAAACGCTACCGACTGACCGACTTTGGCATCGGTTTCATGCGACTCGCGCTGCAGACCCGAACGCCCATCGTTCCTGTCGCCGTCGTGGGCGCAGAGGAGCAGTACATCTCCATCGCCGACCTCAACGGCCTCGCGAGACTCCTCGGAATGCCTGCGTTTCCGTTGATTCCGCAGCTACTGCTACCCGGCGGGTTTCTCCCGCTGCCGACGAAGTACCGCCTCTACTTTGGCGAACCACTGGAGTTTACCGGGGACCCAGACGACGAAGACGCCGTCATCGAAGAGAAGACCCTGGTGGTCAAGCACACCATCCAGAGCATGCTCAACCGCGGCCTGAAGGAGCGCCCGGGAATCTTCCGGTAGCGCCCACGGACGGATGAAGGTCACCCGCTAGCTCATCCTCGGCATCCTGGCGGCGATGTTCACCGTCACCATGGTCAACACCTTGTTGCGCATCAACCGCGAGCGGGCGGTGTTTCGCGAAGACACCCGGCGCGACCACGACTTCGTCGGCCGCGCACCTCGTGGCTCGTGGCTCGACCGGCACGCTCCGGGTCATCGAGGTGAGCGAGTCACTCCATCCGCAGCAACGCTCGTCCGCAACCACCTCATCGGAATCATCACCGTGATTGTGAGCGCGCAGGTCAGGGCGCTGCACGGCGCACGCTTCGTCGGTGAGCAATCCGGGGCAGATTCAGCAGGTGCTCGCCAACCTCGTGGTCAACGCCATCCACGCGATGCCCGACGGCGGAGCGCTCACCATCACCGTCCACGAACAAGAGACCGAAGCCCCCGCGGAGGTCGGATCAAGCAACCACTGATGGCTCCTGCTGGACGCCGAAGACGAGGGCACCGGCATCCCGACGGAGGATCTCGCGCGCGTCTTCGAGCCGTTTTTCACGACCGAGGAGGTGGGCGAAGGCACTGGGCTCGGGCTCTCCGTCGCCTACTCCATCGCACGCGACCACGCAGGCTGGATCACCGCCGAGCGCCGCCCCGACCGCGGCAGCCGCTTCACGCAGTAGCTCCCGCAGGCGACCGGAGAGTAAAGCCCCTCAGCCGCGGTCGCCGAGCAGCAGCGCGTATCGGGCGCGCGCCTCGGCGGAGACCGACTCCCACCTGGTCATCACCGCGAACTTCAGAGCCCCTTGCGCGGGGCTCGCGCTCACGTCCGGCAATGCCGCCGCGAGGTGCGCGATCACCGCGTGGGCACGCGCGACGTTGTTGGCCATCACCGCGAGAATGTCGCCCACGTGGGCCTCGTCGTGGTCGCGCCAACTGTCGTAGTCGGTCGCGAGCGCGAGGGTGGCGTAGGGGAGTTCGGCCTCGCGGGCCAGGAAGGCCTCCGGCACGTTGGTCATCCCGATGATGTCCGCGCCCCACTGCCGAAACATCCGGCTCTCCGCCCGCGTACTGAACCGCGGCCCCTCGATGCACACGTACGTCTGTCCGACGTGCGTGTTCGCGCCGGTGGAGCGCGCCGCCGTAGCCACCGCCGCAGCCACGATCGGGCACACCGGGTTGGCCATGGACACGTGGGCCACCACGTCGCGGTCGAAGAACGTACCGACCCGCGCGGTAGTTCGATCGATGAACTGATGCGGCACCACAAGGTCACCCGGCGCGATCTCTTCGCGCAGCGACCCCACCGCCGAGACCGACAGCACATGCGTCACCCCGAGGGACTTCAGTGCGTACACGTTTGCGCGGTAATTCAGGCTCGACGGCGAGCGGGAGTGCGCCCGCCCGTGCCGCGGCAGGAAGACCACCGGGGTGTCCCCGAGACGCCCGCGCACGATGCCATCCGAGGCCTCACCGAAGGGGGTCGCCACCGTCAGCGGCTCCATCGCCGTGAGTCCGGGCATCTGATAGAGCCCACTGCCGCCGATCACCCCGAGCACCGAACCACCCACCGCTGATGCACTCATTGTTTGTGCGCGCTACCACACCACAACCGTCCGTCGCGGGAAAGAGCGCAGCCATCGACGTGCTCATCCCCGCGCGCGACGAGGCATCGACCATCGCCGCCGTCGTCCGCAGCATTCCCCGCGCGCTCGTCCGCCGGGTGATCGTCATCGACAACGGAAGCCGCGACGACACCGCCCGATGCGCCCGCGACGCCGGGGCCATCGTGGTCGCTGCTCCGCTCGCGGGCTACGGCAACGCCTGCCTCGCCGCCCTCGCCTGGCTGCACGCGGACGATGCATCCGACGACCCGGTGCTCGCCTTCATGGTCGCCGATGGCAGCGACGACCCGCGCGAACTCCCCCGCATCACGGACCCGGTGCTCACCGGCCGCGCCGACCTTGTCATCGGATCGCGCTCGCGCGGTTTCATCGAGCCCGGCGCCATGCCCCCGTGGCAGCGCGGCGGCAGCCTCTTCGCGGCGGCCGTACTCACCGCCCGCTTCGGCTCCCAGGTCACGGACCTCGGCCCATTTCGCGCGATCCGCCGCAGCACCCTCGACGCCCTCGACATGCGCGATCCCACCTACGGCTGGACCCTGGAGATGCAGATCAAGGCCGCCCGCGCGAGCCTCCGCATCACCGAGGCCCCGGTCGCCTGGCGTCACCGCCGGGGAGGCACCCCCAAGGTCGCCGGAACCCTCCGCGGAACCCTCGGTGCCACCCGCGCGATTCTCGCCTGGCTCGATGGCGCCGTCCGCGGCCCTGCCCATGACCCCATCCGCTGACGCGCCTCGCGCCCGCGCGCTGATCCCCACCGTGGTTCTCTGGGTGGTCCTCGCTGCGCTCGCTCCGGTCGTGGCGCTGCGCCCCGCGGGGCACCGTGCCGTC
The DNA here is from genome assembly GCA_947477565.1 of Deltaproteobacteria bacterium. Taxonomy (GTDB): domain Bacteria; phylum Myxococcota_A; class Polyangia; order Polyangiales; genus SCUS01. The sequence continues at coordinate 149,246 of CANJUR010000007.1, read as the reverse complement.
CCGTACCTCGCGCTGCACGTCGCGCTCACCCTGGTCGCCCTCGGCCTCGCGCGCCTGGTCCGCTCGAGCGCTGACCTCCGCGCTCTCTTCGTGGGTGCCATTCTTACCCGCCTGGTAAACCTCGGCACCCCGGCGTTCACCACCACGGATCCCGCGCGCTACCTCTGGGACGGCGCGGTCGCGCTCACCGGCCACGACCCCTATGCGCTCCCGCCACTCGCCGCCGAGCTCGTCGCATTGCGATCCCGCTTCCCGTGGCCCACGGACCACTTCGACGTCGCCACCTGCTACCCCCCGCTCGCGCTCGGCCTCTTCGCCCTTGCCGCCGCAAGCGGGCCCGCACGCGCGATGCTCGCCTGGAAATCCCTCATCGCCGTGGCCTCTACGCTCACCGGCGCGCCCGCCTACCGCGTCGCCTCGCCCGCCGTCGTAGCGCTGCTGCTCGCCTCGCCGACGCTGCTGCTCGAGTCCATGGTCGGCGCACACCTCGACGCCTTCATCGTCCTCGCCCTCGCCGCCGCCCTCGCCCTCGCCCTCAGCCTCCGCTGGAACTCCGCCGCCCTCTGCCTCGGCGTCGCCATTGCGCTCAAGTTTGTCCCCGGCTGGATCTTACCTGTCTTTGTATTCCGTGCTCCCCGCAAGGCCCTCTTCGCGGCGCTCGCGTTGGCGCCCCTCGCGCTCTCCTTCGCGGTCGCCCACGCGCTCGGGCTCACCCCGCCCGGCTCGCTGCCCAACTTCGCAGCCAACTGGAGTTTCGCTGCCCCCCTCTGGAGCGCCCTCTACGCGCGCTTCCCCACGGACGACGACACGCTGCGCCCCGCCCTTGCGTTGGCGGGTCTGATCCTCACGCTCGCCCTCTCTCTGCGCCGCGGACCACTCGCCCGCAACGTCCGCGACGCCCTGCTGGTGCAACTCATCGTCAGCCCCGTGGCCTACCCCTGGTACGGAATGTCCCTGGCCGTCGCGTGCGCCTTCGCCCCGTCGGCGACGGCCTTCGCGGTGCTGACGGCGCTCCCGTTCAGCTATGAGGTGATCGATCGGTACCAGTCTGTCGGGCAGTGGACCCCCGCGCGCTGGCCGCTCGCGTTCACCACCGCAGCCTTCGCCCTCGGCCTCGGCGTCGATGCGTGGCGAGCGTGGCGTCGGAGGTCCCGTTGACGCCCCGGTTGATCGTCTTCGCAAAGGCGCCCGTTCTTGGCCAGGTAAAGACCCGTCTCGCGCGCGGCATCGGCGAGGCGCGGGCGCTCGAACTCTATCGCTGGAGCGGCTCCACCACGATGGCGCAGCTTCGCGACGAGCGGTGGCAGCGCTGGGTGGCCTTCACGCCCGCAGACCAGCGCGCGGTCACAGAGGACTGGCTGGGCCCCGCCGACCGATGGATCGCGCAGTGTGACGGCGACCTCGGCGTCCGGCTCTCGGCAGCGGTAGCGGCGGCCTTCGCCGTGGGTGACGGACCAGTGTTGCTCGTCGGCACCGACTGCGTTGCGGTCACCGCGGATCGCGTCGCGGAGGCACTGCGCCTGCTCTCGACGCACGACGCGGTGCTGGGCCCCGCTTACGATGGTGGGTATTACCTGCTCGGCCTCACGCGGCCGCGAGCGATCTTCGATGGGGTCGCGTGGAGCACGGGTACGGTCGCAAACGATACGCGCGCCCACCTGCGCCGCGCGGGGGCGACCTGGGCCGAGCTGCCGACCGAGCGCGACCTCGACGAGACCGCCGACCTCGTCGCGCTCACCGATCGACCCGACGCACCCGCGTGGACGCGTTCGCCCCGTGGATGAGTTCGCATGCGGCTTGACGCCACCGCGAGCCACGGGCGATCACTGCCCCCTAATGTGGAAGGACCGATTCCTTCCGTCATCGCAGGAGGCTCCGTCATGGCAATGAACATCAACAAAGCTCTCGACAAGAAGTACGAAGGCCTGTCGCTGAAGGAGCTCGCGGAGATTCCCGTGGAAGGCCTTGAGGGCCTCTCCGCCGACGCGGGTGCGCTGCTCGCAAAGTTGGGCATCAAGACCGTCCGCGACCTCGCGGAGTGGAAGTTCGTCGCCTGGGCGCAGGCGATCTGCGCCCTCGCGAAGACCGAAGAATAGTCCCCGCCCCGCCCGATACCCCCGCGCGCTCAGAACCTTCCCGATTCCCGCGGCCCGCGCCGTCGCCTTCCGCCTCCCCCAAACGGAAACCGGTCCCGCTGCGGCGCGGCGATGGTGTCGAAGCGCGTCTGCTGCTCCGGCGTGAGCAGCGCTCGAATCTGCGCCGTCACCCCCTCGTGGTGCACCCGCAACCCATCGCCGCAGCGCTCGAACATCTCCTGCGCAAGATGTCTCCGCTGCTCGCCGCCCTGCGCGAGAATCGCCCGCACCTGCTCGCGCTGCGACGCCGTCAGATCGAGCGAGCGCTCGAGCGCTCGGAGCCTCCGCGGGTTGCGCAGACCGTGCTCCTCCTCCGCGCTCGCGGCCTCATCCCGGCGTAGCCATGCGAAGGTGCCTGCGCCGCCCGCGACCCCGCCCAGCGCAAACACCGCGACGAGCACCGCGGCCCCTTTGGCGCGCACGCTCACCATTCGATCTCCATCACGTCGAAGCTCGACGCGAGCGCCATGTCCGCCGCCCGATCGGAGTGCGCCGCCCACCCCATCGCAAGCACTGCGGCCATCACTGCGACCGGCACCATCGCCCGCGACGCGCGCAGCATTCCATCGGACATTCCCGTGCCGCGGGAAGCCTGCACGGCCCGCATCACCCGCTCGTTGTATCCACCGCGCGGCCGCAGCTTCGCGGTCGCCTGTCCGATGCTCACCAACCGTTCGTCCGTCGTCTCGTCGGTCTTGCGCTTCATGACGCGCTCCTCTCCCGCAGCGTGGCCCGCGCCCGCACCAGCCGTTGCTCCACAGCGCCCTCGGAGCACCCAAGAATCGCCGCGATTTCCGAGACCGAGTGCCCCTCGACGCTCTGCAGTACCACCGCCGCCCGCTGGTCCGGGGGAAGCGCCCCGAGCAGGTCATTGAGCTCCGCCAGTGCCACTCGCGCCTCCGCTCCGGCTTCGCCGTCCCACCCAGACTCCGCAACCGTCTCACTCGGCACCGGGCGTCGAGACCGACTGCGCAGCGCGTCGATAGCCGTATTGGTCACGATGTGCCGAAGCCACGTGGTGACGCTCGACCGCTGCTCAAACCGGCCGCTGGTCAATGCCTGATAGGCCTTCACATATGCGTCCTGCACCACATCCTCCGCCTCGCTCAACGACCCGGTAATTCGCGCTCCCAACCGCACGAGGCCCTCGCTCGTCGCGTCCACGATCCGTCGGAAGGCGTCGGTGTCTCCGCGAGCCACCTGCCGTACCGCCTCATCGAGTTCGTCCAATCCGTTCCTCGCCGCTGTTCACGCTGAACTCGTTTGACGCCGCACCGCAGGAGTTTCCTACGGCTCACGGACGTCTCCGTGAAAAAAGATCGAAGCCTCGTGGGCGATTGGGTCGCACGGTCATCGCGACCCACGAAGCACTCATCAAAGCCTCCGATGCCGAAAGAAGGCCCCGCGTGAAGCTGCACTCTCCGATTCGATGCCTGCTCGGCACCACCCTCGCGACGCTTCTCGCGGCCGGATGCGGCGCGACGGAGGGCACCGCCACGAGCACCGACGCTCAGCACGCCAACGAAACACTCCGCGAAACGGGCGGCGGTCACTTCGGCCGTCATCCGCACGGCCCACCGGACCCGGCGCGTTTCGTCGAACACTTCGACCGCAACGGCAACGGCACGGTCGAACTGAGCGAACTCCCGCCGCGCCTGAGCGCCCGCATCAGAAACGCGGACGCCAACCACGACGGGGTTCTCAGCACCGACGAAATCCGCGCGTACATCGCAGAACATCAGCCCGGCCCAGACGCTCCGCCGATGCCGGACGCCCCCGAGGACTGACGCAGAGCCGCGGCGACCGGTGCTAGGTTCGCGGCCATGTCCCTCCGAACCTTGACGCTGGCCGACCTCACGATTCGCGATGAGCGGGCATTTCGACACATCGGGCTCTACGACACCCTGAAGCGCATGCTGATCGCCGATGGCGTCTGCTTCCGTGTCCCGACCGCGGGTTCGCCCCACGCCTCGTGGTCGCGCGCGCTCTTCCTCAACCTCACCTTCTGGAACGCCTCGGATCCAAGCGATGTCCTCGTGGACGAGAGCATCGACGCCGACGTCATCGCACACGTCGCCTGGCACCACGCCGCCCGCAAGATCCTGTTGTCCGCGGGTTCCGGCTCGGTCTCCGCCGACGCGCTCTTTCTGGGCGAGTCCATCGCCAGCGCGTTCGACCTGTACCTTGTGGGGCGCACCCTCGGCCGCGGGGCCGACGGTGACTTCCTGGAGACGCAGGTCCCGGCGATGGCCGAAGTCGCCGAGTCCCAGGGCGTCTCCCAGGACGACTTCGAGACCCTGCTCAGCAGCGTCGCGGCCGATCCAGAGCGCGCATTCGAAGACCTCCGCGCGCTGCTCTTCGACGTCACCACCGCGCTCGCCCACTGCGTAGATGTTGACGGTGCCACCGCCGTGCTCGAGCGCTTCGCCGGGCACCGCTTCGCCCCGTTGCTCCACCACTACGAGATCTCCAACTGGATCCTCTATTCCCGCGCCTACGCCGACTCCGCGCTCGACCACGACCCCGCGGTGCGCGCCATCGATCGGGCGCTGCGCGAGGCACCCGTTTCTCTCGATTGGCTCGAGAAACACTGGCTCCCGGCCTGAAAGTATGGAGCCAATACTATATTTGGGAGGGTGAGCAGGGGATCGTACGTGACCGTACGATCAGGACGCGGCGCGATTGCCGACGGCCATGCGATCGATCGACATGATCCATCCTGCGGACGGTGTGCCCGGGGAGTCCATCCCGAGCGCCCAGTCCAGGAACGCGCCGAGCATCGAGTCCACCATGACGATGACCGCCGTGAGGATGAAGCGCTCGGGATCGCCCCCCGGCCTCAGGAACTCTGCCCGCGAGCCGCGTACCCGTCGCGATCGACGCCTACGGGGCGATCAGAACTCCCCGCTGTGCGGCGCATCGGTGCCCGGATCCGCCGGGGCAGGCTCGGGATCGGGCTCGCGCGAAGGCTGCAGAGGAAGGTTGAGCTGCACGGGCCCGAAGGGCGTCTGGAGCACCGGGCCAGGGACAGGTTCGTCTGGATTACGCCCCGGGGTAAACGTCACCCCGGGCTCCGTGGCAGGAGTCGCGGGAGTGGTCGCATTTCGTCTTCGTGTGGCGGGTCGGCGTGCGGCAGGTGCGGCCGCGGGCGCCGTCCCCGTCTGTGGGGCAACCGTCGGAGCGATCGCCGGCGCGACCGGCCGCGCCCCGGGATGCGGACGCGGAACGGGAATCACCGTCGGACGCGCCTGCAGCGCCTGGAGTTCGCGTCGCGTCGCCGCAAGATCATCCCTGAGCGCCGCGTCGTCCATCAACCGGAGGGCACCCTCTAGCAGTAGTATGGCCTGCTCGGGGTGGTAGTGGTTGCGCGCCGCGGTCGCGCTGTTGGCCAGCTTTACGGCCGCCGCTCGTCGAAGTTGCCGCGCCCGCACGTTGCCCGGCTCGATCACGATCACGTCATCGGTGATGTCCTCGACGCTGTACCGGTTGGTCGCGCGGGTCAGCCGCTCGGCACCCATCGCATCGGCGGCCCGCCGGAGCATCTCCGCGACATGGTCCGCCTGGCGCTGCTCGGGAAACATTCGTAGCGCCCACGCTCCGGCCATCATCACACCGGACGCAACGAGGACCGCAACGGCGATCAATCCGAACACCCGCCATGCAGCCGAGCGTCGCCGCGGGAATGTGATCTCTTCGTCCGCGGCGAGGGGGCGGGTCACGCGACGCGACCGCAGGCCCGAGACCTGAATGTCATCGTCGAGCGGAACCACCTGCGCAGCAAGCAGTTCGGGCATCGCAATCGTCGCGGGCGGCGGCGCCGCGAAACTCCCCTCCGCTGCCCATTCTCGCGTGGTCGGCGGCGGCAGATCGCGCGGATCGACGGCGGGAAACTCCTCCCTTCGCGGCAGGTTGCTGGCGTGCGTCGGAACCATCGCACCATGGGTGTCAGCCTGGGGCGAGGCGTTGGCGAGCGGTGTCGGGTACGCGGCCACCGGAGCGTGCGTCACCACTGCGGTCGGCTCGGGCGGCGCGAGGGTCGTTGGAATCTGCGCAGGTGGCCGATCATCGCGGGTGGCCATCCCCATCGCGGTGGTCGGAACGACACTGCGTACGGGCGCGCCCTTCCACTCGGCGAGGGCATCGCGCAGAGCCTTCGCAAACACCGCGGCGTCCTCGTGGCGCGCGTCGGGATTCTTCGCAAGGGCGCGCATCACTACGTCCTCCACCCCGGGCGGAACCTCCATCGCGGGCCCCCATTTGCGCAGCGACGCAGGGACTTCGTGCATGTGCTTGACCAGCAGTTGCACCGGCTCTTCGGACTCGAAGGGCGCCCTCCCTGCCATGAGTTCATAGGCCATCACGCCGAGCGAGTAGACATCCGAGCGCTGATCGACCTTCTCGCCCGCCGCCCCTTCCGGCGAGATGTACCTCGCGGTCCCGAAGATCAGCCCCGACTGGGTGATGAACGACGACGCGCCGACGAGCATCTTGGCGATTCCGAAGTCGAGCACCTTGGGAATCTCTTCACCGTCGCGCTTCGTCAGGACGATGTTTTCGGGCTTGAGATCGCGGTGGATGATCCCTTTGCCGTGGGAGTATCCGATCGCGTCGGCGACCTGCCCGATGGTGCGAACCGCGCGCTCTGTGCTGAAGCTACCCGCTTTCTCGAGCGCCTCGGCCAGCGTAGGCCCTTCGAGAAACTCCAACACCAGGTAGAGGTTTCCGTCCGCCAACTGGCCGAAGAGAATCACCCGCACGATGCCCGGGTGATCGAGCTGCGAGGCGATCTGCGCTTCGCGATGGAAGCGGGTGACGATGTCCTTGTTGGCGACCAGATCGCGGTGGAGGATCTTCACCGCGACTCGACGGCTGAGGGCGTCGTTCCAGCCCTCGTAGACGACGCCCATGCCTCCGGCGCCAATCACCCGATCTAGCCGGAACTGCTCAAGAATCTTGGTGCCGAGGTAAGGGTCCACGGACGGCGCATCGATGCGCAGGGCCACGCCGTCTACCTGGCAGAACTGCGCCGGAGGCTCGTACTCCCGGCTGCACACCGGGCAGGTGCGCATCGGGTTCAATCCTGGATTGCAACTCTGGGGAACCATCCGTGCCTCACACCAACGACATCGCCGACACTTCAAAATTAAACGCCGAACCTGTCCGCCCCATTGGACCGGACTGGCCCATCGCGCGATCTCTCCTACGCAACAATCGCCGCGAGCAGACGGCCACTGAGCTTGCCATCGCGGCGAAACGAATGAAACCACGCGGGCTCGCACATCGTGCAACCGCCGACATGCTCCACCGACCGCACCCCGATCGCCCCCAGTTGGAAGGTCACCGCCGCCCGAAGATCGACCTTCGGCTTCGCGCCCGCCACCGCCGAGCGCGCCACCACGGTCTCACTCGATGCCGCCGCGATCTGCGTCGCCACGTCGTCCCCCACCTCGAAGCAGCACGGCCCGATGCACGGCCCCACCGCAGCGACGATCACACCGGGCTCGACCGCCATCGCCTCCGCCGCGGCCGCGAGCACCCGCGTGGCAACCCCGCGCCAACCCGCGTGCACCGCCGCCACCACGGCCCGTCCAGGCGCGGCCAACAGCACCGGAACGCAGTCCGCGACCCGCACCGCGACGGCGTCCCCAGGGGTCCACGTCACCAGCGCATCGGCCTCCTCCGTGCGGGTCGCCGGCACCTCCGCGCCATGGACCTGCAGCACCCTCGCGCCATGCACCTGGGAGCTCTCAAACAAGCGCTCGAGGTCATATCCAACGGACGCCGCGAAGCGCCGATGGTTCTCTGCCACGGCCTCCGGATCGTCGCCGACATTCCGCGCGAGGTTCATGCTCTCGAAAGCCCCGGCGCTCACCCCGCCCCGACGCGTACTGAACCCGTGGCGAATCCCCGCCTCGACCAACGACCGCGCCCTCAGCACTTCCACGTGACTCATCGGCTCTCACCCTAGCGCGCGACCTTGCTAGAGTCTGCGTCCCTGACATGGACCGCACGACCCAGCGCCTCGCCGGCCTCACGATTCCACTCTTCTCGCTGCGCACCGATCACTCGATGGGCATCGGTGAGATCCCTGACCTCGCCGCTGCGGGCCCCCTTGGTCTGCGCGCGGGACTACGGCTGATCCAGCTGCTTCCGATCGGCGAACTGTCCGGTGGAGAGACCTCCCCGTACGGTGCCCTCAGCGCTTTCGGCATCGACCCGATTTACATCGCGTGGTCGTCCGAGCCTGACGTCCCCGGCGGGCTTCTCGACGACCTCCGCCCCACCCTCGACGCGCTCCAGGCGAGCACCCGGGTGGACTACGACGGGGTCCGCGCGCTCAAGCGCCGCCTGCTCGACGCGGCGTTTCGAGAGTTTGCGATTCGACACCTCGCTCACGACACGGGAAGGGCGCGCGATTTCCATGCCTTCGTGCGATCGCACGGCGAGTGGCTCTGGGATCTCTCGCTCTTTCGCGCGCTCAAGGACGAACACGACAACGCGCCGTGGTGGGAGTGGCAGCCCCCCCTGCGCGACCGCGACGCCACGCAACTCGAGCACGCTGCAGCGCGCCTCCGAGACGAAGTTCATCGCCACCAGTACGCCCAGTGGATCGCCCACACCCAGTGGTCGGCGGTGCGCGCACGGCTGCATTCGATGGGCGTCTCGCTCATGGGCGACCTTCCCTTCATGGTGGGCCGCGACAGCGCGGATGTCTGGTCGAAGCGGGAGGAGTTCCGCCACGACGCGAGCGTCGGAGCACCAGGCGACCAGTTCGACGAAGAAGGCCAGGAGTGGGGCCTGCCGCCCTACAACTGGCCCGTGATGCGCACCAACGGGTTTCGTTGGCTGCGAGCGCGCGCGCGCTACGCCGGGCTGCTCGGCGACCGCTTCCGGGTAGACCACCTCGTGGGCTTCTATCGAACCTACAGCCGTCCGCTCGATCGGCTGCGCTCCCATGAAGGAAGACTGCTTCCGGGCAGCTTCGATCCGTCGACGGAGCCGGAGCAGTTGTCCCATGGCGAGTCGGTGCTCCGCGCGATGATGGAAGGCGCGCAGGAGCGTGGCGCACGGGTCATCGCCGAAGACCTCGGGATGATTCCGGACTTCGTTCGACCGTCACTTCAGGGCATGGGCATCCCTGGATACAAGGTGTTGCGCTGGGAGCAGGACCGCGGACAATTCCGTGATCCGAAGGCCTATCCCCGCGTGAGCGTCGCGTGCTTCGGAACCCACGATACCGACCCGGTGGCCTCCTGGTGGCAGTCGATGCCCGACTGGGAACGGCAGGCCGCAGCGCGCGCGTTTAGCGTCCCGTCGGCCGACCCAAACTGGAACCCTGAAGTGCACGAAGCGCTGTTGACGGCGCTGCTAAGCGCGGCGGGCGATCTGGCCCTGCTGATGTGGCAGGACGTAGTTGGCACCCACGATCGCATCAACACTCCGTCCACCGTCGGCCCGCACAACTGGACCTGGCGGATGCCCGCGACCATCGACGCCACCCTGTCCGACGAGACGATCTCGCCGGTGCTCGATCGGGTTCGCCTCGCGGTCGAGCGCTCCGGCCGCTGAGTGCGGTGGGCTATCGCCTACCCTTGAATCCCATCATCGACTGCACGGCGGACTCGCTTTCCTGCGCGATGGCGTCGGACTCTACCGAGCGGTCGTAGCAGTCCTCGCAGAGCTTCTTCTTCTTCCCGTCGATCTTGGCGACCTTCAGGGTCTCGACTTCATCCTTGCAGACCGGGCACGTGGGCATATCCCGGGAGGGTTCCAGACCGATCGCCCTGCGACAAGCGCTCAGTAGCGCGGATTGTTGCGGGTCACGTCGAAGCCGGCGCGCGTCCCGGGCGGATGCAGCGGGCTGACATCGCAGTCGGTGGTGGCCCCGCTTGCGTCTACGTGAACCACCACATCGGCCACGCGCCACATCGCGCCGACGGACGCATACCCGGGTGTGCCGGTGAAGTCCGGGAGCGAATCGGGCACGGCTCCGAGGGTGCCGCGCAGGCGTCCGCCGCAGTAGACATTGACCACCGGGCGGGCTGCGGTGCCCGTGAAGTTCTGCGCCATGATACGGAAACTCTCGGAATCCCTTGGGTTATCGACGTTGACGTTCTCCGGGACGCCGATGGCCTTGGTGAGGTTGTTGTCGATATCGAGCCGCGGATTGGAGCACATCCCGAGCGCGCGCCAGCCGGCGCCAAACGGACCGTTCTCGCAATTGGCCACCGGGGTGCTGGGATATCCCCAGTTGACGCGACCCATGCGACCGCGAACGTTCGCCTCGCAATTGGACCAGTTACACGAGTCATTGGTGGCCGAGTCCAACGGGCCCGCGCTGCTGCTGAACCACGGATTGGTGTTGCGTGGATCGTGCAGATACAGGTCAACGTCCACGGTGGTGCTGGTGTCCCAGCAGAGTTCGACGCGCAGACCGGGGCCCGCCACATGGACGACGAAGGTGCACGTAAACCTCTCCCCGGTACCCGTGGTGACCGTGAGGGTGACGGTGTAGTCGCCGGAGAGCGTCGGACGGAAGGCGCCGTCGCGCGTGTCGAGCCCAAAGGTCTCGAAGGTCGGCCCAGGCAGCACCGACTCACACGGACCACCCCGGATGGTCCAATCCCAGCGGCGCACGTCACCGGTGAAAAACATCGCCCCGCGCAACGGATACAACGTAAACGGCCGACCGTCCGGCACGCGCGGATCGCCCGGGCCCGGACAGAGGAGTTCGGCGCGGCAGCAGAGTCCCTCGTCTACGCAGCCGTCGCAGTTGTTGTCGAGGTCGTCGCAGGCCTCGGCGCTCGGTGAGAGCCCTCCGGCACAGGCCGTCCAGGCACCAAACTCGCCGGTGCCCTGACATCGCTGGGTGCCCGCACGGCACTGCCCGACGCCCTGCCTCCCCGGCGGCCCGAGGAAGCAGTCCTGCACCGTCCCCGGTAGGCACGGACAGGCCTCGTCGCTCATGCCGTTGCAGTCGTCGTCGAGGCCGTTGCCGCACCGCTCGCGGGCCTCACAGCCGTCCGGTCGAGCGGTGCAGGCTGCTGCCATCGCACACGCATCGGACCCGCCGCCGGTGTCGTAGATGCTCACCACGTCGGCGGGGACGACCTCCGGCCGATCGTCGCCGACAGTGCCGCGATCGGTCGAAGTGATCGGGAGGTCGGTGCTCGCCCCTAGGTCGCGCGGCCGCCCGGTGTCCACGCGGGCGTCTCTTGCCAGGGTTCCCCCGTCGAGGCGCCCGATGAACTGCACCGCGCTCTCCGGCGCGCAGGCCAGCGACACGATGGAGAGACTGGCGAGGCACGCGACGCGGCGGGAGTTCACTTTCGGACGCTATCGTGCCGGGCGGTGCGCTGTCATCACTCGGGCGACGCGTGCGGCGACGCCGGGGATGCGGCCGCGGGGTTCCGCCGGGCTGGGGATTGGAGTAGACACCTCCGCACGATGATCGAGGGACGGCGGATTCTACTGACGGGTGGCGCGGGCTTCATTGGCACTGCGCTCGTGCGAAGGCTCTGCGAGACCAATCATTGCGTGGTTTTCGACTTGTTGCGCCGCAACGCACTCGGTCCCGCGGGGCTCGACAAGCACCCCAACGTGACGCTCATCCCGGGCGACGTGCGCGACGCCGCGGCGCTGGGCAAGGCCATGGATGGCTGCAGTCACGTGGTGCACCTCGCCTCCATCGCGGGCGTCGATACGGTGTTGCAAAACCCTGTTCCGACGATGGAGATCGCCCTTGAGGGCACGATGTCGGCGCTGCGCTGCGCCCGCGACCGGCTGCCGCTGGTCGAGCGGTTCGTCGATTTCTCCACGAGCGAGGTGTTTGGCCGCTACGCGTTCCGCGTGGCCGAGGGCGACGTGACCACCCTCGGCGCGGTCGGCGAGGCGCGATGGACCTACGCCGTCAGCAAGCTCGCGACGGAACACCTCGCACACTGCTACCACAAGCAGTTCGGGCTCCCGACGGTGAGCATCCGTCCCTTCAACATCTTCGGACCCGGGCAGGTCGGCGGCGGCGCCATCCACGCGTTCGTCCTCCGCGCCATCAAAAACGAGCCCATCCTCATTCACAATCAGGGCGATCAGATCCGATCGTGGTGTTACATCGACGACATCGTCGAGGGCATCTTGCTGACGCTCGAGCGCGACGCGGCGGTGGGCCACGCGTTCAACATCGGCAACACCCGCGCGACGGTGACCATCTACCAACTCGCCCGAATGATCGTATCGCTCGCGAAGTCCTCCTCGGAGATCAAGTTCATCGACTGGCCCTTCGCGGACGTCGAGTTGCGCATCCCGGACACCACGAAGGCGAAGGAGATCCTCGGGTTTCAGGCACAGGTCGAACTCGAGGACGGCATCGAGCGCACCATCGCGTGGTACCGCGAGAAGCTCGCCCGCGACGCGCAGGTCGGCGCGTGATCAAGCAGCGGCACCCGCTCGACGGGGTGCGGGCAGACGGATGGTTCGACCGCGTACTATCCGGCGTGCCAGCCCTCGGGCGCCTCTGCTCGGGGGTCGGCGAGGCCCTGGTTGCGCTCTCTCTCGTCGCGGGCTACCGAATCGTCTCGGCCTCCGTCGATCGCAACACCAGCGCGGTGAGCGAACTGCAGTGGGTGCGGGATGTACCCGACGGGCCCGAGGTGCAGGCGGCGGGCACGCCGGACGAATTACGCGACGCGGTCATCGCCTCGCTGCTCCGGGAAGAGGAGTACCCGGCGCTTCGTGGGCCGGTCGATGACGACGCGCTCCGGGCAATCGTAGGGGTACGTACGATCTTGTTGGCCCCCCTCTTCGGCATCGATATGCGCGCGCTGCTGGTCGGCGAGGAAGGCATCCTGCTTGCGCTCGGGGCGGACGACGGGGAGGTGGAAGTGCCGCTGCCGGAGGTCCGGAAGTTTCTCGGCGCACGCGTAGTGGAGGTACTGCGGGCCGCCCGACCGCGGACGGTCTCCGTCGATCTGGCGCAACTCGACGCCGTGTGCCAGGCGAGCGCGGAGGGCCGCGACGACGACGTGATCGCCGTGATGGCGCCGCAGTTCGGCACGCTGATGTCGTATCTGCGGACGCCCGATGGCGCCGCGATGGGGCCCGAGGCCCGGGCGGTGGTTGCCCGCGCGCTGGTGGCGCTCGGGCGCTCGCTCATGCGCCTTGAGCGTGCGGACGAGTGCGGTGACGCGTTTCGGCTCGCGGCACAGTACGCCCAGGACGGCCCTGCGGCCGCGGAAGTGTACCTGCACCTGGGAGAGTCCCTGCTCACGCTCGGACGCCCTGCGGAGGCCATCGGGCCGCTGCGACGGGCGACGGCGCTCGATCCGACGTTGCGCGCGACGGTGCGACCCTCTCTGGCCCGGTGCTATCTCGACACGGGTCGTGCGGTGGCCGCTGCGGGGGTGATCGAGGAGTTGCGTGCGGAGGGATGCGACGTGACTTCCCTCGATTCGAGGGCCTCCGCAGCGCTGGGGGAAGCGCTGGTGCGGTGGCGATGGGCGCGTGAGGGGCGACGGCCGGTGGTGGTCCCCATCGACGGGACGATGGTCTGCGCCGAGGGATAAAGTCGTCGCATGGATCGCTACGTCACTGCGGCGGTGGTTTGCTGGGTGTTACGAGCTTTCCTTGCGGCGTTGTTCGTACTTGAGCACATCAGCCTGGCGCGGCGGCTGACGGGCGCAGGGTGCTGGGCGCGGCTGCTATTTCCTGCGCCGGAAGGTTGGCGACAGGGGTGGAAGCGGCTCGCGGTCGGTTGGTGGGGGTGCCTGGCAGGCTGGATCGTGCTGGGCCTCTTGCCACTCCGTTGGTTTACTCGGTCGCTGTGACGGCGATCCACGGGAGTTTCTGATGGCCAAAGCCCAATCCCCGCAGCTCGGCTACAACACGAACATCCGCCACAAGGGCAAGCTATTTCACCTGCAGACTGAGGACTCTGGAATCCTGAAGCCTCACGTGATGACTCACCTCTTCGCAGACGGCGGGCGCATCGTGAAGTCTCAGAAGACCAGCTACGTGCACCTGCTCGAGACTGAAGACCTGTCCACGCAGGTCAAGAAGCTCATGCAGGACCAGCACAAGGCGATGTTTCTCGCGCTGCGCAATGGACAGTTCGACGAGGCCGCGGGGCTCACAGCGCCGCCGCCTCAGGCCACCGAAGTTGTCGAAGCGGACCTTGCTGGCGCAGATATCCAGGCGATCGCGGCAGTGATGACGATGCCACCCTCACCTCGGACGCGCCTCCCTTCGACGCCCTCGGCGCAGCCGCCCACGGTGCCCATGGCAAAGCCCACATTGTTCGTGTCCGAACTATCTCTCGAGGAGGTAATTCTCGCGTTTCTCGCGGAAGAGTTGGAGTCGTCGACGGTCGGCTGAGTTCCCTTCGAGCGACGATCGTAGGTTCGACGAACTACTTCACCACGCGCAGCCAGGCGGGCCGCTCGCGGCTACCTTTACGGTCTGCTGGCGTCGATGGCGGGGGTTCGTCCGGCGGCGCGTCGGACTCGTCCACCGCGACCTTTGATGGGGCCGTGACTGGCTTTATCGGGGTAACCGGGGCGAGGCGGGGGGCCTTGGTCGATGGCACCGCGGCGATCCGTGGACGCGGAATTTCCGCGGGGGTAGGGGCTTCACGGGCCTCGCTGCTGGACTCCGCGGCGTCCGCTCGACCGCGGCTCGCACGCGAGATGGGCGGAGCGCGGCGAACAGGGGCGGGCTGCGGAACGAGTTCGGGCGGCAGTTCTGTGGGCCAGACAGTGACCTGACCGTCCTCGGCGACCATCGCGTACACGGCGGTCCAGGGGAGGTCGCAGAAGAACGGCGTGCGGTTGAATGACAGGGTGCAACGCACTCCCCGATCGTCGATCTTCAGGTCGGGAATCGGCACCGCGAAGTAAAGCCCAAGCTGGAGCACTAGCTGCGGTTTCTGCGCGTGCCACGCCGGGACGACCACGCCCTCGAGGCGCGGATCAAGGTGCAAGAACACGTTGCCGCGTTCGAGCAGTTTTTGTAGATGTTCCTTCTTTGGCGGCGGCTCGACGGTCATCGGGCCCGTAGGTGCCTCAGCGCCGCCGACGGGTCAAGGGACAGGCAGCGGGGGCGGAGATCTCAGCCGAGACTTGACGCGCGTGGTGACTGGGGTTCACAGTGCGCCCGCCTTGGTGAGACAGAGACTCTGAAGAGACTCCGCGCGGGTGAAACCGCAGAGAGCGATCGACAGGGGGCGAAACGGTTTCGACGTGGGTTGTGACGCGATTGATGGCGCGACCGCCGGCCCGTAACGGCGTAAATACTGCGGGAATCAAGAGAAGCGAACGACAATGACGTTCCTCTCGCGTTCGCGGCCTAAAAACCCGTAACGCCGTGCCCCGTCGAGCCTGCCAGTGCTCGGCGGAGTGCGTAAATGAACTCGGCTGGCTTCACACCAGGGTGCCCCGGGTGTGCGGCGAGACTCAGGGGGTGCTGGTTGGGTGGAGTGCCTGCCGATGAGCACGATATCTGACGAGAAACGATCATCGGCTAAGTCGTGTAGAAGTCATCGTCGAGCACTTGCGGACCCGGGTTCGACTCCCGGCGCCTCCACCATAATTTACCAGTTTCCGTTACTTTCGTTTTCATGCCAGCTCCCGGGACGATTGCCCGGGATGACTCGCAGGCCTTGAGGGGGTCTGAGAGGCACACCGGCAGGGTCGGGAAAACCGTCCCGAACCCCTGCCGGTTCGCCTCCTCCTCCCCGAGGTACGCCTCCGTAGTCTGAAATTCGGAGTGGCCGACACGGCGCCGCACCTGCAGTGGCAGGTCTCCACGAACCGCCATCCAGGGGATGCCGGTCTCGCCACCTGCTCTGAATCGGCCGTGGATCGCCCGACGCTGCTCGAGGCTGCGAAGAGCTACGTGCTCTTGCCGCAGAATGTCACACTGTCGCGTCAGCGCACGAACACCCAGCTGAACGTGCGTGTCGCGCGGTCGCCAGTGTAGTCGCCGCCGCAGGCGTAGGCGCCGGTGGCGTTGTTGCCCGAGCTGTACGCCGAGTGCCCGACCCCCGCGCTCGAGTCCGCCGTGTTGCAGTCGTTCTCCTGGTTGCCGAAGATGCCGATGCGCACCCGCGCGCCGGACTGCACGTTGAAACCCTGCGCGCCGCAGTTGCACTGGATGCCCGACGACTCGAAGAGCGCACGCCACCCGTCGCGCATCGCCGTCGTCGCGAGCCCGGTGGTGCTCGTCGCGAGCGGCCCCACCGTGACCGGCGTTCCCGTCGCCGTGACCGCGGCGAGCAGCGACTCCGCCAGCACCGGGAGCACGAGCGCGCGGGTGAGGGGCTCCGTCACCACCGGAGCGAGCTGACGCATCACGAGGCGCACGCTGGAGAACGCGATCTGCCCGAAGCTCTCGAACTTCGCCTCCGTGGTGCTGAGGTCCAGCGACGTCGGGTTGAGCGTCGCAGCGTTCGTCCAGAGCGCGGCATCATACAGAAAGGTCGGCAGCGTGCCGTCGACCTTGAGCGCGAGGGTCCAGCCGCCGCCGTCGCTGGTCATGTCGCAGTACGCGCGAAACGGCACGCGGGGCCCGAGGCCGTCGCTGTCGAGCAGGTACACGCCGCTCGGCAGCATCCGGCTCGCGGAGTGGAGCGAAGAGCAGCTCGTCGCCGCGCACGCCCCGGCGACGCACACGCTGCTCGCCGGACACACGGTGCCGCAGCCGCCGCAGTGACGCAGGTCGGTCTGCGCGTCGATGCAGGTCATCGCCGCGCCCGCGCCGCACACCGTCAGCGGCGCTGTGCACACGAGCCCGCACGCTCCCGCCACGCACATCTGCCCCGTCGGGCAGCTCGCGCCGCACGCGCCGCAGTGGCGGGCATCGGACCGCGCGTCGACGCACGCCATCGCCGCGCCCGCGCCGCACACCGTCAGCGGCGCGGCGCACACAAGGCCGCAGACGCCCGCGGCGCACGTCTGGCCCGACGGACACGCGGCGTCGCAGGCACCGCAGTGGTCCGCACGGGTCGAGGTATCGACGCAGACTCCCTCGCAGAGAAGGCCGATCGCACACCCCACATCCAACGGGCCGGCGTCCATCAGACCGACGTCCATCAGGCCGACGTCCATCAGGCCGACGTCCAACAGGCCGACGTCCATCAGGCCGACGTCCAACAGGCCGACGTCCAACGGGCCGACGTCCAACGGGCCGACGTCCAACGGGCCGACGTCCAACGGACCGACGTCCGGCGGGCCGACGTCCAACGCGCCGCTATCGGTGACAGGCGCGTCGAGCTTCGGGACGTCCGCCGCGCCCGTGTCTGCTGCGCCGGCGTCGATCACCATCGCGTCCACGGCGGCGGCGGGGCTGGTGGTCACGTCCGTTTCGCAGGCGGCGAGCAGAGCGGCAGGAAGCAACCCGCAGAGTGCACGCACCCGGAGAAGAGTCAGGTTGGCATGGGTCATTGGGTCGGTTGAGCCTCCGGCAGGAAGAACGTCGCGCGACGTTCTTAGCAGCACCACGAGCCGGGGAGGGGTCGTTCATTCCAGTCGCCCGCACCCTTTGCTGCGCCGCACCGATCGCGCTTTCATCGGTGCCATGAGCGAACCCACGCTGACCCTCGAGACCCGCGGCCACGTTCTCCTCGTCGGGCTGTGGCGCACCGCCAAACGCAACGCCTTTAACCTCCAGATGCTGCGCGAACTCGCGGATGCGTTCGGTCGTCTCGAAGACGACCCCGCGCTGAGATGCCTCGTGCTCTTCGCGCATGGCGACCATTTTACCGCCGGCCTCGACCTCGGCGAGGTGGGCCCCCACGTCGCGGCAGGAGGCGGACTCCACGTCGAGGGCGGCGTCGATCCGCTCGACCTCGTCGGGCGCCGCCGCGTGAAGCCCGTGGTGATGGCCGTGCAGGGCTACTGCTACACCATCGGGGTCGAGCTCGCCCTCGCGGCAGACGTCGTGGTGGCCTCCCGCGATGCGCGGTTTACGCAGTTCGAGGTGCGCCGGGGGATCATGCCGTTCGGCGGCGCCACGCTCCGCTTCGCGCAGGTCGCGGGCTACCAGAACGCCATGCGCTACATCCTCACCGGCGACGCCTTCGACGCCGACGAGGCGCGGCGCATCGGCGTCGTGCAGGAGGTCACCGCGCCCGGCGAGCAGGTCGCGCGGGCCATCGCGCTGGGCGAGAGCATCGCCGCGCAGGCGCCGCTCGCGGTCCAGGCAGCGCGGGTCCACGCGAAGCTCGCGCTGGAGTTGGGCCACGACGCCGCGCTCAGCGCGCTGATGCCGACGGCGCGGGCGTTGATGGCGACGGAGGATGCGGCGGAGGGGATGCGCTCGTTCGTCGAGCGGCGCGAGGCGAGGTTTGTCGGGCGCTGAGGGCCACCGGTGATGCGGAGCAGGCCGTGGCTTCGCTCGGCGGAAACGAACGCACAGCCGGCGAATCCCCCGAGAGACGCTCATCACCCCTTTTCCACCACGGACCCCGAACGTCAGGATGGTCACAACCCCCTTGCGGCCCCGGTGTCCCTCGCGCGAACCTTTCGCCCGGAGGGTTCAGCCCATGGCCGATTCGCACATCGATCCGAGAGAGATGTTGATCTACGGCGCGTTCGCCCGCGATCAGTTCGCTGCCGTCTGCATGGGGCTCGTGCCCGCGCTCGATGGCGCGGTGAAGTTCGCGGGCAGCGAGCAGGCCAGGGCCGACGCCGCCATGCACGACGTTCTCGACCGACAGCCCGCGCCCGCCGCGGTGGACGGCGACCCGGTGGCCGACGCGCGCGACTCCGTGGTGCGCTTCGGCAAGTACGTCGAGTCGATCAAGGGGCACCCCGTGGCGCTCTCGGTGTTCTTCGACCGCGACGCCCCGTCCGTCGCTTCGCGCCGACGCCTCACCAAGTTGGTGGCGCTGCTGAAGCACATCGTCAGCAAGATCGACGAGCACAAGTCGCACTTCGCCGAACACAAGACCTGGCTCGCGGAGTTTCGCGCCCACCACACGACCCTCTCGCAGCTGGAACTCTCGTCCCGCGACCAGAGGGTGGCGGGCGCCCTGCTACGACCAGAGATCGCAGCCGCGCGTGAGGCGTGGCTCGCGGTCTACAGGGCCAACAAGGCCCTCATCACGGGGTTGCTGCGCCACGCGGGCAGGCTGGAGTTGCTGCCGCTGATCTTCGACGACCTCGCGGAGCAGCACCGCGCCGCGGGCGTGTCGGACGAGACCCCGTCGCCCGTCGATCCGCCGCCGACGCACTGACTCGCCCGCCCGCCTGCGGAAGCCTCCACAACGGTTGCTACGCCCACTCGCACGCCTGAACCGCCGTAACCACGGTGGTAAGCCCCCACAGGGCCGCCCTGTCGCCGGTTGCAAGCGTTGCGATGCCCACAAGGCCGCCCGGTCGGCGGTTACCACGCTTGCGACGGACGCCGGGACCACCGGACGGGGCACTGCAAGCGTTGCGGTCGGACTTGTCCACGGCCGCGCTGCTCCTGAGGGCAAAGTCAGAGTTCGACCCAGTACGAGCCATTACAGGCCAGCAAAACTGGTCTGGCATTCGGGCCATGAGCGAGGGAGCGCGGCGCGCACCGCGAGGAAAGGCGCAGAGAGGGGGGCTACTGACCTTCGCGCGACTTCAGCGAAGAGTTGGCCGTGAGAGCGGTCTTGATGAAATCGCCGTTCATGCGCGCGATGAAGTTGATGCTGATCTGCTTTGGGCAGGCAGCCTCGCACTCACCGTGCTGGGTGCAAGAGCCGAAGAGTTCGGCGTCGTGCTGGAGAACCATGCGCCGCACGCGGTCTTCGCGCTCCGGGCCGCCCTGGGGAAGCAGCGAGAGGTGCGAGATCTTCGCGGACGTGAAGAGGCTCGCGGACGCATTGGGACACGCGGCCACGCAGGCGCCGCAGCCGATGCACTGGGCGGCGTCCATCGCGAGGTCGGCGTCGTTCTTGGAGACGGCGATGCTGTTCGCGTCCGGGGCCGAGCCCGAGCGCACGGAGACGTAGCCGCCGGCCTGCACGATGCGGTCGAGCGCACCTCGATTGACGACGAGGTCCTTGATCACCGGGAAGGCCGCCGCGCGCCACGGTTCGATCCAGATCTCGTCTCCGTCGTGGAAGACCCGCATGTGCAACTGGCACGCTGTGGTGGCCTTGCGGGGCCCGTGGGCAACGCCGTTGATCATCACGCCACACGAGCCGCAGATGCCCTCGCGACAGTCGTGATCGAAGGCGATGGGGTCGTCGCCCTTCCCGATGAGCCCCTCGTTCACGACGTCGAGCATCTCCAGGAACGACATGTGATCGTCGATCCCGTTGGCGGCGTACTTCACGAAGTCACCAGCGACCGTGGGGCCCTTCTGACGCCACACGTGGAGGGTGAGGTTCAGCTTCTTGCTCATGTTACTTGTAGCTCCGTTGGGAGGGCTTCACGTACTCGAAGGTGAGAGGCTCCTTGTTGAGCGTCGGCTTGCTGAGATCACCCGAGTGCTCCCACGCCGCCACGTACGAGAACTCCTCGTCATTGCGCTTCGCCTCGCCGTCGTCGGTGCGGTGCTCCTCGCGGAAGTGACCGCCCGCCGACTCTTCGCGGTTAAGCGCATCGATGCACATCAGTTCTCCAAGTTCGATGAAGTCCGCCACTCGGCCGGCCTTCTCGAGCGTCTGGTTGAGTTCCTCCCCGGTGCCGGTCACGCGCACACCGTTCCAGAACTCTTCGCGCAGCGCTGGGATTCGCTCAAGGGCCTTGCGCAGGCCCTCTGCCGTCCTGCTCATGCCGCACTCATCCCACACCAATCGACCTAGCTCCTTGTGGAAGGAGTCTGGCGTTCGCGACGGCTTCGGCGCGCTGATGAGCCGCTTCAGCCGCTCGTTTACGCGCCCGACGGCGGCCTTCACGTCCGCGTGATCGTCCGCAATCCTCGGTCCCTTGAACCCCGCGAGGTAGCCTGCGAGCGTGCTCGGCAGCACGAAGTACCCGTCCGCGAGGCCCTGCATCAGCGCGCTCGCACCGAGGCGGTTGGCGCCGTGATCCGAGAAGTTCGCCTCGCCCGCGGCGAAGAGCCCCGGAATGGTGGTCATGAGGTTGTAGTCCACCCAAAGCCCGCCCATGGTGTAGTGGCTCGCGGGGTAGATGCGCATCGGCGTCTCGTAGGGGTTCTCCCCTGCGATGCGCTCGTACATCTCGAAGAGGTTGCCGTAGCGCTCCTGGATCTTGCTCTTACCGAGCCGCTTGATGGAGTCCGCGAAGTCCAGGTAGACGCCGCGGCGCTCGCCGTCCACCGCTGGTCCCACGCCGCGGCCCTCGTCGCACACCTTCTTGGCTGCGCGCGACGCGATATCCCGCGGAACCAGGTTGCCAAACGCCGGGTAGCGCGTCTCCAGATAGTAGTCGCGCGCGCTGTCCGCGAGGGTGCGAGGGTCCTTTGTAGCGTCCCCGGGATCCTTCGGGACCCACACGCGACCGTCGTTGCGCAGCGACTCGCTCATCAAGGTGAGCTTCGACTGGTAGTCGCCCGCCACCGGAATGCACGTCGGGTGAATCTGCGTGAAACACGGGTTCGCGAACGCCGCGCCGAGGCGGTGCGCGCGCCACGTCGCCGTGGTGTTGCAGCCCTTGGCGTTGGTCGAGAGGTAGAAGACGTTGCCGTAGCCGCCGGTGGCGAGCACCACGCAGTCAGCCAACCACGGCCGAATCTCACCGGACACGAGATCGCGCGTCACGATGCCGCGTGCGACGCCGTCCACCACGATGATGTCGAGCATCTCGTGACGCTCGTGCACCTTCACCGTGCCTGCGTTGACCTGGCGCGAGAGCGACTGGTATGCGCCGAGCAGAAGCTGCTGGCCCGTCTGCCCGCGCGCGTAAAAGGTGCGCGACACCTGCGCGCCGCCGAAGGAGCGATTGTCGAGCAGGCCGCTGTACTCGCGCGCGAAGGGGACGCCCTGCGCGGTGCACTGGTCGATGATGTTTCCGGAGACCTCGGCGAGGCGATAGACGTTGGACTCGCGCGCGCGGAAGTCGCCCCCCTTCACCGTGTCGTAGAAGAGTCGGTAAATATTGTCGCCGTCGCCCTGGTAGTTCTTTGCGGCGTTGATGCCGCCCTGCGCGGCGATGGAGTGGGCCCGACGCGCGGAGTCCTGGTAGCAGAACGAGTGGACGTTGTAGCCAAGCTCGCCGAGCGTGGAGCTGGCTGCGCCGCCCGCGAGGCCAGTGCCCACGACGATGACGGTCGATTTGCGCCGGTTGGCGGGGTTGACGAGCTTCAGGTCGAAGCGGTGCTTCTCCCAGCGCTTCTCGATGGGCCCGGTGGGGACGTTCGATCGAAGTTCCATTGCGATTGCCTCAGTCGTGCGTGAAGACGCTCAGCGGACGGGTTCGACCGCGGGCGCGGCACAAGGGCCGAGCTCGGGCGAGCAGAAGGTCTCCTGCGTGGGCTGCACCGCACCCACCAGCACGCTGACCGGCAGCGCGACATTGCCCGCCGTGATCAGCCCCGCGAGGCCGACGGCGAACATGCGCTTCATGCCGGCGTAGCGAGGGTTGCTCAGGCCGAGCGAGTTGAACCAGGCGTAGCCGCCGTGAAACAAGTGCACGCTCAGCAGCAGGTTGGCGACGATGTACACGCCCGCGATGCGCCAGTCGGAGAACCCATGGACCACGTTATTGAACGGGTTTTGCGGGTCGTGAGCGGCAACGCCGACGCCCAACGTCAGGTGCAGGATGTGATAGACGATGTACAACGCCACGACGATGCCGGTGAGGGGCATGGTGCGCGCGGCGTAGTTGGTCGCCTGGTCTCGTCGGGCGTGCTTGTAGGCCACCGGTCGTGCGGCGTTGTTGCGCCGAACGAGGGCGATCGCAGACGCCGCGTGGGCGATCACCGAGGTGAGCAGCACCGCGCGGGCGATCCACAGAACACCGTGGATCTTGCGCAATGACACGGCGTAGTCGTGCATCGCGGCGGCCCCGAGCCAGAGCTGGAGGTTGCCCAGCATGTGAACCACCACGAAGCCAAAGAGCACCGCGCCCGTGACGGCCATGATGGCCTTGATGCCGACGGTAGTGCTTCGAAGTGTGAGCGCCCTATCCATTCGAATCCTCTTTCCGAGGGGGTCTAGAGGGTCCACGCGGGCAATTGCAAGCCCTCGGTGGGGGGTCCGGCTACCCTACGGCGGCACACCACTGCGCGCACCCGATTCTTCTGTCAACGCTCAAGTTCGATTGGGCAGCGTGGGCCTTTCGAGATGACCGACGGCCAAGGCGGCTACGACCGCGAACGCACAGCGTGCGCGACTGGCATTTCGTGCGTGACCCGTGGGCCTACCGGGGTCCCACCCCACGTGAATCTGCACTCGCCTCCGTGTGCTGTGCATACACTGCCCGCGTGACCTGGCGCCCGCGCCTTGCGGCGCTCTCTCAATGGATCCTCCTGGGCGTGCTCGTCGGCGGCGTCTGCGGGAGCGCGTCGGCCTTCTTCCTCCAGATGCTCGATCGGGCCACGGCCTTCCGCGGCGCCCACCACGGGCTCGTCTTCGCGCTGCCGCTCGCGGGCCTCGCGCTCGGGCGGCTCTACGAGCGCTTCGGAAAGACCATCAAGGGCGGCAACAACCTCGTCATCGACACGATCTATGAAGGAGGTCCGGAGATTCCGCTGCGCATGGCACCGATGGTGCTCGTCGGCACGGTTCTCACCCATCTATTCGGCGGAAGCGCCGGACGCGAAGGCACCGCGGTGCAAATGGGCGCAAGCCTCGCCGATGCCCTCGCCCACCGAATCGGGGTGTCTACCCACGTGCGCCGGCAGCTGATCGCCGCAGGCGTCGCGGGTGGGTTCGGCTCAGTGTTTGGGACACCCATCGCAGGTGCGGTCTTCGCGCTCGAGTTCGTGGCTCTCGGACGGATCGAATATGGCGCGCTGATTCCCGCGCTCGTCGCAGGCCTTGTCGGCGATGCGACCACCCGCGCCTGGGGCGTCGGCCACACGCGGTATCCCACCACGCCACACGTCGCACTCACCGGCCCGATCGCGCTGAAGTGGCTATTCTTCGCCATCGCCATCGCCGCCGTCGCAACCGCCTTCATCGAGCTTACCCACGGGCTGAAACGTCTGGGTGAAGCGCACGTTACACACCCTGGCGTGCGCATGATGCTCGGCGGCGCCGCGGTGGTGGGCCTCTGGCAGTTCGCGGGAACGGACGACTACCTGGGTCTCGGTGTCCCCATGATCGTGCGCGCCTTCGAAGACCCCCACCTGCCCGTCTACGCCTTCGCGGCGAAGCTGCTCTTTACCGCGATCACCCTCGGGGCGGGCTTCCTCGGCGGCGAGGTCACTCCGCTCTTCTTCGTGGGCGCCGCACTCGGAAACGTCCTTGCGCGAGCGCTCGGACTGCCCCTCGCACTGGGCGCAGGCGTGGGCATGGCGGCGATTTTTGCCGCGGCCTCCAACGCGCCCCTCGCGCTGACCATCATGGCCGTCGAGCTGCTCGGCGTCGCAGTTTTTCCGCACGCGGCGATCGTCTGTGCGCTCGCGTACGTCATGACCGGACACCGGAGCATCTATTCCGCCCAGCGTCTGCTCGAAGCCAAGGGAGGCGGACGTTTGGTGCGCCCCGTCGCGCTGCGTGACCTCGGAAAAACCAACGAACCGCCGCTCCCTTGATGTCGAGAAGCCCACGGGCACCACGTCATCGTCGCCACAAAGTTCGCGGACGCGCCGCCTGGGTAGATGGATCGCAAGCGTTCGGCCCGCGTCGATTCGGTTCTCAACCATGGTTCAGCTCTGGGCTGAAGTCCTCGCTGGGACTGGGAATATCCGTGCTACCTCACCGCGCAGAATCACTCCGATCTCATCGGAGCGGAGCGACGGGCGCGACGGAATGGGTTGGCACGGTCGTCCATAACCGAGCGAAAACAGCTGTTAATGAAGACTACTGACGCTTTGCGAGGGTGACCCCGAGCACCGCTGCGAGCAGCGCCGCCACGGCCCCGGCGACGAACGGCGCGCCCACTGCCACCCGCGCGAAGAGCAGTCCACCGAGCAGCGGGCCGACCGTTCGCGCGAGGCCGCCGGACGACTGTGCAAACCCGAGAATCGTCCCCTGGCGCGCGCTCCCCGCAGCGTCCGCGGCGATGGAGGAGAGCGACGGGTTGACCACGCCGAGCCCGAGGCCGAGAAGCGCAAGCCCACCAACGAGAGGCGGCGCGTGGTGAGAGACGGCGATGATCGTCAGGCCGGTCATGCTCACGAGGGAGCCGCCGATCACCAGCGCCATGGAGCCCCAGGCGCGGGTCATCCGTCCGATGAGGCCGCCCTGTACGACCAGCATGATGAGACCGAAGAGACCGAAGGTTCGGCCGATCTCCATCGGCGTCCAGGCGAGCCGCGAGCGAGTCAGGAGCGCCAGCGCGACCTGCATGTTGGACATGTACAAAAACGTCAGGAAGTAGAGCCCGAGCACCGTCACGATGCGACGCTCGGTGAGCACCTGCGCGAGAGTGGTGTCGTTCTGGTCGGCCTTCGGGGATCCCGCGAGCGCGCTGCCGACGTGCGTCTCGGGCATGAAGAAAAATGCGCCGATGAGATCGGCGCAGGCGAGCGCCGCGGCGGCGAGCGGCGGGGCCCAGGCGCCGATGTGGCTCACGGACGATCCGAGCACCGGGCCGAGCACCATGCCGAGGCCGATTCCGGCGCCGAGGCGGCCCATGCCGGCGGCACGATTCTCCGCTGTGGTTACGTCCGCGATCGCGGCCTGGCAGGCCGAGAGGTTGCCCGCCGTCGCCCCGGCGAGGATGCGCGAAACGAAGAGCAACCAGAGCAGCGAGGTCTTCGTGGCGAGGGCGAAGAGCACCATCGCAAGGGCGTTGCCCGCGAGCGAAAGAAGAATCACCGGCCGCCGACCGAACCGGTCCGAGAGGCGCCCGAGGAAGGGGGTCGCCACGAGTTGCGTGAGCGAGAAAGACGCCAGGATGAACCCGACGGTCTCCGCCGATCCGCCCATCGTCTGCACGTAGAACGGCAGGAGGGGGATGATGATCCCGAAGCCGACGAGATCGAGAAAGACCGTAAGGAAGACGAAGAAAACGACGCGCCGGGCGCGACGATCAGGGATGGTCACGGGATGATTCTGGGAGACTATCGCGGCGCGGGCTGCACCTCACGCACGCAATGGCAGGTGCCGTTGCAATGAGACGCTCCCGGTCGCCGCGGAGAGCGCCTCGATCTCGGCCACCCGCCTCGCCTGAAACCCTTCATCCACTGCGCGGCGGAGCGTCGCGCCATCCTTCACGGGCACCTGGCTCATGGCCAGTTCGGTCACCGCGGTGATCGTCAGGCTGGGGTTCACGCCGAGGTTGGCGGGAATCATGGACCCGTCACAGACGAAGAGCCCAGGGTGACCGAAGACCTCGTTGCGCTCATCGACGACGCCCGTCTCGGGGGAGGCGCCGATGGCAGCGCCGCCGAGGATGTGCGCCGTCGTGGGAGTGTCGAAGAGCGCCTCCATGATCGACGACTGCGGCACGCCCTGCACCTTCCCGGCGAAGACCCGCGCGAGCTGGTTGGCCAGCGGGATGTACGACGGGTTGGGCTCCCCCGAAGATCGATCCGTGTCGAGCGCGCGGCGCCAGAGTGAGCGCCAGGTGCGCCGCATCCGCAGCGCGATGGAGTTGTCGAGCGTCTGCATCACCAGCAGGAACACTCCCCGCTTCGCGCGCCCGAAAGGCCATAGGTTTTGCACGAAGGTCACCGGATGCCGCGCCAGGTTGCCCAACCAGTTCACCCAGCGCGGCGCACCTGGCCCGCCATCGGTGAGCAGCGTCGTGAGCGGCGCCAGGGCGTCGCTGCCCTCGCTGTAGCGAACCACCTCGATGTGCGTGCGCTCGTCCGGGTGAATCGACGACGTGATCGCGATACCCCGGGACCACTTCTCCGTCGGCGCCCTCGCCGTCACCCCGAGGATGGCCTCGCTGTTGGTTCGCACGAGGCTCCCGAGCGCCGCAGAGACGTTGGGCAGCGAGCCCCGCTCGCGACTCTCCAGGAGAAGTTTTACCGTACCAAGTACTCCCGCGGAGAGCACCACGCGCGCGGCGGTGGTCACCTGTCGATCGTGCGCCCACCACGCCCCGGTGCGCTCGTGGGTGACGGCGTAGCCCCCCGCGGGCAGCGCCCGCACATCGACGACGGTGCGCATCGGACGCACCTCCGCGCCGAGCTTCTCGGCGAAGTAGAGATAGTTGCGGTCGAGGGTGTTCTTCGCGCCGATGCGGCAGCCGACCATGCAGCCGCCGCAGTGGTTGCAGCCCGTGCGCGCGGGCCCTGCGCCGTCGAAGTACGGATCGGGAGCCGTCTCGTTGGGCGTCCCGAAGTACACGCCGACCGGCGTGGTGACATAGGTGTCGGCCTTGCCGATGTCTTCGGCCACTGCTTTGAGCACGCGGTCGGGCTCGCCCTCGAAGGTGTTCTGCGTGACGCCGAGCATGAACTGCGCGACCCGGTAATGCGGCATCAGCCGGGTCTTCCAGTCGCCGAGCGCGGCCCACTGCGACGCCCGAAAAAACGCGTCCGGCGGCACATACAGCGTGTTTGCGTAGACGAGCGACCCGCCGCCGACGCCCGCCCCGGAGAGCACAAACACGTCGGAAAGAAACGACAGCCGCAAGATGCCAAAGCACCCCAGCGACGGCATCCAGAGGGCCTTCCGGAGGTTCCAGTTGGTCTTGGGGAAGTCCCTGGCTTCCCAGCGCGGGCCGCGCTCGAGAACGCCCACGCAGTAGCCCTTCTCGCTCAGCCTCAGTGCCGACACCGAGCCGCCGAAGCCAGAGCCGACCACCAGCACATCGAAGTCAAATCGCTCGCTCACCGCGCCGATTGTGGCACGACCGCGGCGAGCGCCAATGGGCCCGTTACAGGTCGTACCGATCGCCCTCGCACGCGCACCGGATGGGCGAACCTGCGACGTCGTGATCGTCGGGGTAGTGAATCAGTTTCATCCGCTCTCGCACCGAATCATCGAGCCCAACGAGCCGATCGAGCGGGGTGTGCGTGCCGTGGTTGGTCTCGTGCAGCAGGAGGTCGGCGGACGCGAGCCACGCGATGAGCGACGGATCAAAGGCAGTGTCGGCGCTGTACCCGAAGGTCGCCGCGCCCGCGCGGATGCGCAGCGCCGATGTTGGGATGTGGTGCACCGTCGGGCGCCACGCGAGGGTGAGCGCACCGACGCGAAACTCCTCTCCCGCCGCGGGCATCGGGAGCACCTCAGCGTAGTCGGCGAGGGTGAGCGGATGCCGAGCGCCGTCGGCGTCCATGAGCACCTCCATGCCTCCGCGGAGGCGAGCGTCCCAGAGCCCCGCGAGCACCTCCGGGATCGCGTGCAGGGTCGCTCGTCGCCCGGTGACGAAACGCCGCCAGAAGAGAAATTGCTCGAGCCCGCCCATGTGGTCGCCGTGCAGGTGGGTGATGAGCACGTGATCGACGTCGTCGAGTCCGATCACCGGGCCGCCGCGATCGCCGAGGTCGCGGAGTGCGCGGGCGAGCGCGGGAGGTGCGTCGATGAGCAGGCGCGTGTCCGCGGACTCCACGAGCAGGCATGCGTTGTAATAGCGTGCGGTAAACGCGTCCCCGACCCCGACCACCCGCACCGAGAGCGTCATTGTCCTCGGAGGGTACCCGGTCGCAGACGCCTCCATCGGGATCACGCTGCGCGCATCGTCATCACCCCAGTTTTCAACCGACCGCGCGAGCACTGATGCGGCGGCATTCCCCTTCGCGGCGGCGTCCTCGGTGACCGTCTCTTTTCCGTCCCCATCGGCTCGGCCACCGCCAGGAAAGAGCGATGCGCCGAGCACTCGAACTCTGGACAGCCTCGCTGCCCGATGCAACGATCGACGAGATTACATTCTGTCTGCCACTGGGAGTTCAAAGCCGTCATGGGAATCGTCGATCGCTTCAGCCGGGCCGTGAAGTCGAACATCAACGCGCTCATCGACAAGGCGGAAGACCCCGCCAAGGTGCTGTCGCAGACCATCGAGGACATGTCCGAGGAGTTGAAGAAAGCCCGCCAGGAGGTGGTGTCGTCGCTCGCCTCGGTGAAGCACCTGGAGAAGAAGCAGCGAGATCAGCTCGATGAGTCGGCGCAGTGGGAGAGACGCGCGATGCTGGCCCTCGAGCAGGGCGACGAAGACCTCGCGAAGGAGGCGCTCAAGCGGAAGAAGAAGAACGAGGGCGAGGCGCTCGACACCGACAAGCACAAGGAGCAGCAGAGCGCCTACGTGAGCGAACTGCGGGCCACCATCGATCAGCTCGAGCGCAAGCTGGAAGAGCTCAAGGCGCGCAAGAATATTCTCTCGTCGCAGGTCTCCAACGCGCGCGCGGCCAACGGCAACCCGGTCGGCGGCAATAACGCCGGAGCGGTGGGCCGGCTGCGCGAGATGCAGGAGCGCATCGACGCGATGGAGGCCGAAGTAGAGGCCCACGACGTGATCGAAGACCCGAAGAAAAACTCCCTGGAAGAGCGCTTTCGGAAGCTCGAGCGCGGGGAGACGGGCGATGGGCTGGCCGACGAACTTGCGGCGCTCAAGGCGCGGCTGAAGAAGTAGTTTTCAACCCACTCTCTGATCGTACGTATCCATACGATCTCCCCCACGCTCACTCCTACATTCAGCGACGACGCATGAGCTTCTGCTCGGCTTCTAGCACCTCGCGGGCGAGCGCCTGCACCTTCGGATGGTTGGACTTACGACCCAACAACATCATGAATGCCTTCGCGTTCTTCACATCGCCCCGCCGAAGACTGTCCGCGATCTGTGCGTACAGCGGCTGCAGGTCGGAGGGGAGCACCTCATCGGCGACCGATCCGACCTTCGCCTCGCCGACAACCTTCGTGCGCTCAGCGTCGGGCGAGAGCCGCGACTCACCGCGCGCGATCGCTGCGTCGTAGCGGGCCCGGAGCACCGGGTCGAGCAGCACGCGATAGCCCTCGGAGCCACGCTTGAACACCCTGAGCATCCGGTGTTGGGTCTCCAGGTCGCCGATATGCTGGTCGGGGTGAAACCGGATCGCGAACTTGTGGAAAGCATCGCGAATCTGCGCGAGCGGCGCGTCCCGGGCTACGCCCAGGAGGGTGTAGTAATCGATGCGGTCGAGGTTCTCCGCGAGGACCTTGTCCGACAGCATCAGGGCACCGGAACCACGGCGCCGCGACTGCGCGCAACCATGTCTGCCTGGTCGTGCTCCGACGGGATGGTCAGGAGATTTACGCGCACCACCTGCTCGCGACCGTTGTCGAGGTCCTTGGCGCGAACGCGGAGCGTCCCATCGGCTTCGAGTTCGAAGGTCACCGCGACCACGACCTCGCCGCGGGGTGCGGGTCGGAGTTCGGTGAGTTCGAGTTCGCCCAACGCCTGGTTGTCTTGAAACTTCCGTGACTCACCCTGAGCGATACGGATGACCACAGAGTCTTGCTGGTCGTGGGTGGTAGCGAAATTGCGCGTCTGCTCCACGGGAATGGTCGAATTGCGACGAATTACGGCCTCGCAGATCCCACCCGCGGTCTCCACCCCGAGGCTGAACGGCGTCACGTCTAGGAGCAACGGCGCGGCCATCGGGCGCGTGCTGCTCGGAGACGGTGCGATTGATCCATGTGGCTGCGGCTGCGAGGAGAAAGCGGCCGGCGGCGGCGCGATTCGTGGGCCACTACTGGGTATAGCGACCACGGCTGGGGCCACCGCTGCAACGCGCTGGGTGATGTTGCCCGCCACGGGCATCGCACGCGTCTGCTCATCGTCGGACGCACCAAGCGGAGGGGTCGCAATGATGGTCGTCGCAGAACCCGCAGAACTCCCAAAGATCTCCTCGGTGTCGATGCGAAACGACGGGATCGAGACCTCGTCCGCCCTGTGATCTGCCCCAAACTTCACCCCAGGGCTCGAAGCCTCGACCCGCACACCTGGAACGGAAGCGTCGGAGCCAAACCGCACCCCCGGACTCGATCGATCGCCCCCCGAGATCACCCCGTCGTCGAGGTTGAAAGACGGTACCGACTGCTCGCGGGTGCGGCCTGGGTTGGCGCCCGAATCGACCGTCGAACGCGGCGCGCTGATCGCGGCCGCAATGGCTGGCGACAAGGCCGACGCGATCTCCGGACGCAGCCCCGCCGACGACGGTGGCGGCGGCGGACGAACCGACGATGCGGCCGGCGGCTTTGACGTGTTGGTTCGGCTGAGCGGCGGCGGAGTCACGAGTTGCTGCTGGACCGGCGCCTGCCGCGCGGCGACGGCAATGTTCTGTTGCGAAGTCGGCAGCGGGCCGACCATCGAGGGATCGTCGAGATTAAACGCCGCGACCTGCACCGCCACGGTGGCCTCGCCGTTGTTGAGGCGACCCATGAACGATGGCTCATCGAGCGTCCCGAGGCCGCCGGGAGCCTCCTGGGCGACGGTTCGCTCCATCGGCGACGGCTGCATCACGGTGGCGTCGCCCATGTCCGAGAAGGGGTCGTCGAGTTCCATCGGGCGAGCGGGCACCTTTGCCACGACCGGCGAACGTCCCGGGAGAGGCGGAGGAGACGCGTTTCCACGGAGGTCGCTGTTCGGTATGGCCGGCGGGACCATCCCCGCGGGAGGAACCTTCGGTAGGGTATGGGCGCCCGAATCCTCGCCGACACCGGTCAGCGTGGTGCGGTTGGTCGCCGCGCCGTTCTCGGTCACCTGTGCGCCCGGAACGCCCGCCGCCACGGCCCCCAGGCGCGCGCTCGACGCGGACCCTGTGCGCACCGAGTTGTGCGTGCCCGTGATGGGTCGGGTATTGGGCGCCTTGCGCGCCCCTCCGGTGAGCGCTTCCGCCAGAATCGACGCCCCGAGGGCGACAACCTCTTCGGGCGGCAGGTTGGTGAGTGGCTCGCGGCCGAAAAACGCCGTCACCCGCTGTCGCACCGTCGGGATACGCGTGCTGCCGCCGACGAGAATCACCGCGGTGAGATCACCCGGTCGGAGCCCCGCGAGTTTGAGTGCCTCGGAGCACACGTCGAAGGTGCGCGAGACAAACGGCGCCGAAAGTCTCTCGAGTTCCGTTCGAGAGAGGCCCTGAGCGAACTTCACCGGCATCCCCGAGGGCAGGGTGATATCGATGTTGATGCGACTGGCCTCGCGCGCGGAAAGGTCGCACTTCGCGGTCTCGGCAGCATCGCGAAGGATGTCGTAAAGCACGCGATCTTGCAGTGGGTCGAGTGACGTCGTGCGCTGAAAGGGCTGCAGTAGCGAGTCGGCGATCGCGACGTCGATGTCGTCGCCACCGAGGAAGGTATCTCCTGCAGTCGCAAGCACCTCGAACACGTTGCCGGAGAGTTCGAGCAGCGTGACATCGAAGGTTCCGCCGCCGAAGTCGTAGATGCAGATCTTCTCCCGCGTACCCCGGCCATAGCCGTACGCGAGCGCCGCCGCGGTGGGCTCATTGAGAATGCGCACCACCTCGAGTTCGGCGATGCGCCCCGCGACCTTCGTGCTCGAGCGCTGTAGCTCGTTGAAGTTCGCGGGCACGGTAATCACACAACGTTCGACCTTTTCCTGGAGGCCCATCTCAGCGATGCGCTTCGCCTCGCGCAGCACCATGGCCGAGATCTCGGGCAGCGCGTGATCGCCCCCGCGAGTCGACACGATCACCGAGCTGTCTGCGCCTTCCTTGAGATCGAAAGGCATGCGCGACCGCGCCCGGCGTACCTCCTCGCTCTTGAAGGGCCGACCCAGGAGTCGCTTCACCGAATAGACGGTGTTGCGAGGGTCGATCGACCGACGCATGCGTGCGGCCCTCCCCACGATGCGCTCGCCATTCTCCGCGAAGGAGACGACGGACGGGATCAGCGTGGCGCCGCTCGCGTCCGTGAGCACATGGGGGCGACCCCCGACAGAAACAGCAACCACGGAGTTGGTGGTGCCAAGGTCGATTCCTACAGCGGGTGCGGCCATCGTGGCTGCGACTCTATCAGGGCAGTGGGCGTCGCCGCGAGATTGCAACGACGGTCTCTACGATCCGTCGCCGGACCCACCCCTCGAAGGGCCACATCCAGCCGTAATCAGGCCCGGTGAAGCGACGCACGATCTCCTCGTGCAGCGCCGGATCGGATGCCGCGGCGAGCCCGTCGAGTTCGGCTTCGACTTCGAGGGTGACCGCGTAGGCCTCCCATTCGAGCACCGCCCGCCCCCAGGCGAGCCCCGCCGGCAGCGGAAAGAACCCGTAGATCAGCACCATCCCGACCCAGGTGAAGCGCTCGAACTGCTGCACGTGTACCAACTCGTGCCGAAGAACCTTGTAGCGCGACCGGTACGACCAGCGCTCCCAGGAGGCGGGCACCCAGATGGTCGTCCCGAGAGTGGTGACATACTCACTCAGGTAACGATCCTGCCCCCCGAGGGTGAGCACACGGAGCGCGTGGCCGATCAACGTCTGCACCCTCGAAGAACTCTTCGGCCGAATGCTCACCGGAACCGCCCTCCGCACGAGGTCTTCCAGGAGGCGCTCGTACCGTTTGCGATCGACGCCCTCCAAAGATCAGAACCGGTGCGTGAGCGCGACCCACGGGATGACCGCCAGCCGCTCGGACCACAACGGACAATCGCGCGACAACGGTGCCATCGCCCCCATGTCTGCGGAGAAACGCCGCGTGTAGAAGCGCACGCCGGCGAGCGCGTAGGGCAGCCAGCGGGCCGATCCGTTGCCGATCAGCGGCCGCGCGTTGTCGCTCTTCTCCAGCGAGAGTTCGTTGAAGGACACGGCCTGCACGAGCAGCTTGATTCCCTCGACGAGCCGCACATCGGCGGTCACATGGCTGAGCAGCCAGGCCCCACCGAGGCCCGTGCGCTGCGCCAGGTGGACTCCTGCATGGACGCCGATCCGGTTGTTCCAGAGAGAGACGAGCGGGCCGGTGGCCCAGCCGAGTCCAGCGTACGACCAGGTGAACCCCAACTGGCTCGCAGGTCGGTCACCCTGGCCCACGAAGGGTACCGTGGCGTAGGCCCACCACGCCGCCGCGAAGCCCTCCCGTTGGACGAAAGCCACCCGCGCATCGACGGACACCCCGAGGAAATAAAACGGCAACCCGACCCCGACGTCGATGGACCGCGTGAGCCCGCGACGCAACCCCACCCACCCGAGGTGCGTGAGGTACATCCCCGCGAAGTCCCCGTACCGCAGGAGCACCGCGGAGGGCATCTGGAAGTGCTGGGTCATCCCCGGGTCATCCGACCCGCGCTGCACCGGCCGCAAAGGCACTCCCGTCTCGCGCCGCGCAACCAAAGCCCGCGCTGACGGCCACCGCACCACCCCCGAAACGGCTCGGAGTTCCCCCCCCGCCATCGGCACCGCAGCCACCGGGGACCGTGCCCACGGCGCGGCAGGAACCTCCTGTGCGAGGCTCTCAGCCCCACACAGCAGCACCGCCGCCGACACCGCCCGTTTACCTGCCGTGTAAACGCGTCCCAAGGTTCCTTAGCCCCGCTACTCCGGTATCGCTTCGACCTCGGGCTCCGTCGGCACCGACGGGGCGAGCGACTCGCTCGAGCCACTTTCCGCCTCGGGCTCGGCCACGGGCTCCACCGCAACCACCTTCTCGTCGCTGTCCAACCGGATGATCCGCACGCCCTGCGTGTTGCGCCCCGCCTGGCGAACCTCGCTCACCTTCGTGCGAATGATCTGCCCGCGGTCGGTGATCACCATGAGTTCCATCGCCTCGGTGACGAGATCAAGATCGACCACCGCGCCGTTACGCTCGCTCGCGTCGATGGCGATGATGCCCAACCCACCGCGGCTCTGACATCGGTGCTCCTCGACCAACGTGCGCTTTCCGAAGCCGTTTGCGCATACTGTCAGCACCTGCTGCTGCAGCGGATCAGCGATCACGTCCATCGAAACCACCTGGTCGTCGTCGCGTAGCTCGATGCCTCGGACACCACGCGAGTCACGACCCACCTGCCGAATCTCGTCCACCTTGAAGCGGATCGACATGCCCCCACGGGTGCCCAGCATGATCTCCTGCCCCGGGTCGGTGACCACCGCGCGGAGAAGGGTGTCGCCCTCCTCGATGGCCACGCCAATGATGCCCGTCTGGCGAATGTTGGCGTACGCCGAGAGGGTCGTGCGCTTCACGAGGCCCTTCGCCGTCGCAGTCACCAGGTCGGCCCCCTCACGGAACTCGCTCACCGGCACCACCGCGGCGATTTTCTCCCGCTCGGCGCCCTCCTTCTCGCTCGTGTCGATGCCCACGAAGTTCACGATGGAGCGACCCTTCGAGGTGCGTGACCCCTCCGGAATCTCGTACACCTTCTTCCGGAACACCCTCCCCCGGTCCGTGAAGAACAACACGTGGTCGTGCGTGCTCGCCACGAAGAAGCGGTTGATGAAGTCGTCGTCGCGCGCCTCCATCCCGATCTTCCCGCGACCCCCGCGCCGCTGCGCCCGGTAGTCCGAGAGCGCCGTCCGCTTGATGAATCCCTTGTGCGAGCAGGTCACCACCATCTGCTGCTCGGCGATGAGGTCTTCGATGGAGATCTCGCCTTCGTCGGCAACGATCTCCGTGCGCCGCGGGTCGGCGTACCGCGCCCGGATGTCCGTTAGCTCAGCCCGGATCACGCTCATCAAAACCCGCTCGTCGCCGAGAATCGACTGCAGCCGCGCGATGGTGTTGGAAAGCTCGCCGTACTCCACAGCGAGCTTCTCGCGCTCGAGGCCCGTGAGCCTCGCGAGGCGCATGTCTAGAATCGCCTTCGCCTGGCGCTCCGTGAGCCGAAACTCCGGCTGCTGCGCCGCGAGGGCGATCTCTTCTTCCGGCCGCCCCGCCCGCCGCACGAAGTCTTCGAGCCCGTGCAGCGGCAGAGCCATCAACCGCTCGCGCGCCGTCTCGACGTCCGGGCTCTCGCGGATGGTCTTGATGACCACGTCGATGTCCGTGGTCGCCATCCCGAGGCCGAGCACCACCTCGCGCTGCGCCTCCGCGGCCCGCAGCTCGTAGCGCGTGCGCCGGGTGACCACGTCGCGACGGTGGTCCACGAAAACTCGAAGCATCTCCACCAGCGACAGCACCTTCGGCTGCCCCCCAACGATGGAAAGGCTGATCACCCCGAAACTCTCCTGGAGCTGGGTATTTTTGTAGAGTTGGTTGAGCACCACGCTGGCGTTGGCGTCGCGCTTGAGCTCGACCACCACGCGCATCCCCTCGCGGGAGCTCTCGTCACGAAGATCGGAGATTCCCTCGAGGCGCTTCTCGCGCACGAGCTCCGCCATCTTCTGCAGCATCGTGGCCTTGTTGACCTGGTACGGAATCTCCGTGACCACGATCTGCTCGCGATCGCCCTTGGCCATCGGCTCGATGGCGCAGCGCGCGCGCATGATCAGGTTGCCGCGCCCCGTGGCGAACGCCTGCCGGATGCCGTGCTTGCCGTAGATGAGGCCGCCGGTCGGGAAGTCCGGCCCCTGCACCACCGTCATCAGGTCGTCGAGCGTCGCGTGGGGGTTGTCGATGAGCATCAATGTCGCATCGACGATCTCCCCCAGGTTGTGCGGCGGGATGTTGGTCGCCATGCCGACCGCGATGCCCCCGGCGCCGTTGACCAGCAGGTTGGGGTAGCGCGCCGGCAACACCAGCGGCTCGCGCTCGCTCGCGTCGAAGTTGTCCCCGAAATCGACGGTCTCCTTGTCGATGTCCTCGAGGAGTTCACCCGCGATCTTCGCGAGGCGCGCCTCGGTGTAACGCATCGCCGCAGGAGGATCGCCGTCGACGGAACCGAAGTTCCCCTGCCCGTCGATCAGCATCATCCGCATCGCGAAGTCCTGCGCCATGCGCACGAGGGCGTCGTAAACGGACTTGTCGCCGTGAGGGTGAAACTTGCCCAGCACCTCGCCCACCACGCGCGCGCACTTCTTGTACGGCTGGCTGGCGAAGAGCCGCATTTCGTTCATCGCATACAGAATCCGGCGGTGCACTGGCTTGAGCCCGTCGCGCGCGTCCGGGATGGCGCGCCCGACAATCACGCTCATCGCGTAATCAAGGTAGCTCCGCTGCATCTCCTCCTGAATGAGGATCGGAATCGTACCGCCAGAACCCGATCCACCGTCCGACCGATCATTGATGTCCGCCATGGCGCGCAGGGTCTAGCAGACCCCGCCGAAAAGCTCCATTTTGAAGTGTTCCCGATAGTGCGGAGATCGGTCAGGATATGTCATCGCCAACCACGGTTGACGAGCACCCGTCAACTCTCACTGGCAGCGCTCGCTCTCCGCAGCCCTGACATCCCGCGCGAACCCCGGTCGGAACGCTCGCTGCTAGGCTTCGTCCCTGTGCTACCCACCCGCCCCCTCTTCCTGCTGCTGTGCTCTTCGATCCTCGGCGCCGCGTCGGGATGCATTCAGCGCTCGCTCCCGCTGCCACCACCGAGCGTCTCAGGGATCACGGTCGCGGACTGCCCGCTGATCGAATGCCCACAAGGCGGGGTGATCGTGACGCTGGACGGACTCGCGCTGCCTGATGCTCAGGTGATCGTCGAGGACATCGCGCCCCACGCGAGCGCACCGACCGGGGAGTCGCTGCTGGTCGGCACCTCCGCCAACGCCGCCGGCGTCTGGCGCGTGGTGCTCGGACCGGTGCGCGTGCGCGGCACGATGACCGTGCTCGCACCGAGGGTCGGCGACACGATCAGCCTATTTCAGATTCAGGCGTCGCCCACGAACGAGGTGTCCTTGCCGCGCACCCTCGTGGTGGGAATGCCCCGGTAGTGATTGCCGAAAATGTGACGCCCGTGGGCGCATGGACGAAAGGTGGGTGCAGCGAATCAATCCGATTCGCAATGCACAGGAGCGAAGCCCTTGGCCATGGACGCAGTGGGTTCCATGCGTGACCTCGACAAGATCCAGGAACGCGATGATGTCAGTCACTCGTCGCGGTTGATGTCCATTGCCCTCGGCGCCATCGCCTCCGCCTGCGTGCTCTTCGCGGTCGGTGTGATGGTGGGCCGCGAAGCAGGGGACGCGCGACCGACCCCGCGGGAAGATCCGCTGGCGCAACTCGACCGCCTCGCGCAGCACCCGGAACTCTCGACGACGGCAAACCTCACGTACGCCAATCGCCTCACGGGTAGCCCCGCGGGCACGGGGCACGTAGGCCCGACCGCGCCGACCACCACCGCGATTGGCTCCGTGGCCGCCGCGACCACTCAACTACTGTCCGGCCCCTCGTTGGTGGACGCCTCGCACCGGCCGGTGCTGCTGCCACAGAGCGCCTCGCCCCTCGGGGGGTTCGGCGTGCGCATCAGCGAAGCCGCGTTGATCAACGCCGGCACCGTCGGTACCACCGCCACGATGCCGCGCGGCACCCCCGTCGCGGCCGGGAGCGAAGGGGCTTTTACCGTTCAGGTAAGCTCGTTTCGGGCTTCGGCACACGCTCAAACCTTCGCCCAGCGCCTGCGTGATCGCGGCCACCGGGCGTTCGTGGCACCTCCCGCGACGGACCCGAACAACGTGGTGTGGCACCGCGTGCGGGTGGGTCCGTTCAACAACCTTCGCGAGGCAAGTGCTTACCGCGCTGACTTCGAAAACCGCGAGCGCATGCCAGCGATCGTGGTGCGCCGCGAGGCGCCCCCCGCGCATCCGTAACGACTCGACCCCTCTTCCTTACGCTTCGCCTTCCCTCCAACTCCCTTCTACAAACTGACCCTTCGGGCGTTCGCAGATACAGCAATGTATCCTGGGACCGCCCCAGGCACCGCCCGCGATACGCCGGTGTCTCGGCGGTGATCGTGTAGAGCCGTCCGCGATACGCCGGTGTATCGGCGGTGATCGTGTAGAGCCGTCCGCGATACGCCGGTGTATCGGCGGTGCCTGATGGCGGGCGCCGGGGATAACTGATTGTTTGGGGGAGAAGCACCGCAGCGAGTGCCGCGGCAGGGGATCAGTCCGTGGCGCGACCGCGCAGGGCGATCTGCAGGACTTGACGGGCGATGGTCGGCGCCTTCACGCGCCAGAGCGGACCATTGGCGACCATCACAGCGATCGAGAGCCGGCGGCCCGCGCCCTCGGCGTTGCCGACAAACCAGGTGAAGGCGCGAAAGGGATCGGTGCCGGTGAGGGTGCCAGTCTTGCCGCCGACGTTGATGCCCTCGAGGTAGGCCCGGCCGGCGTCGTCGTGGAAGCCGTGAAAGCCAGTGCCCTCGCTGACAGTGCGAGCCATCGCACGCCCGAGCGTCGCGGCCACCTCGGGACTCACCGCGCGGCGCCACACGTGCTCGCCCCCCACCGCCAGCGTCTCCCCGTGCGGACCCTGGATCGACGACACGATCCATGGGCGGGTCATCTCGCCGCCCCGCGCGATGCCCTGCGCGAGGAGCGCGCCGTGGAGGGGAGAAAGGGTGCTGTTCCAGAAGCCCGCAGCGGTGCGCGCGAAGGCCAGCGTCTCCGAGGGGACAGTCAGTTCGCTCGGCGCCACCGGCGCGTCGAAGGGCACCCCTTCGAAGAAGCCCCACTGCCGAGCCATCGATTGGATCCGGTCGGGGTTCAACAACTCCAGCGCCCGTCGCGCGAAGACCGTGTTGATCGAGCGCGCGAAGGCCTCCGGGAGCGTGTTGCAGTCCCGATCCCGGCTGGGGTTGCTCATCAGGTCGCGCAGCGTCAGCGAATGAAAGCCGCCGGACCAGCAGGTCGGGGTTCGCTCGGAGAAGCCCTCCTCCAGCAACGCCGACGCAGTCACGATCTTGAACACGCTGGCCGCCGGCGCCTCTGCGACTCGCGCGATGTCCTGCCCCGGGGCGCCGCCCCGCGAGGCCCACACCAGCACCCGACCGGTCGCCGTATCGAGCAGCACCACGCCGGCCATGGGGAGCGCATACCGCTGGAGCAGGGCCGTCGTCGCGCGCTGCCACGCGGGCTCGAGCGTGAGCGTCGCGTGCCGCCCGCCGGGCAGGTCTACTCCGTAATCACCGCCGCGCTCGCGCCGCGCGCGAGAGGGGTCGAGGCCCTCGACGACCGCGGTGATCGGCGTCGGCGCACCCCTCGGCCGGCCGCGACCGACGCCCCCGTCTGCCACCTCGGACGAAGCATCACGGTCCTGCGTGCGTTGCGCATCCGCATTGTGCCGCAGCGCGACAAACGGCACAGAAGCACCGACCACTCCCAGCAGCGCCATTGCGTGCCTTCGATCTACCATCGTGCGCGGGGCGTTAGCGAACTGTGGGCCTCCCGGTCAACTTCATGACAGACGTCACAAGCCGTCCTGTCCGCGCTCTATATGGGTGTGCTGAGAACTTCTGTGGTCGCGCCTTTTCGCGCGTACACTGCATTCGTGGCGGTGTCGGACCTGAGTGAAACGAGTCGGTTTCAGATCGGCGGATCGGGGGACCGCCCAAGTCGTGAACCACCGGTTCGCGAGGCGTGCCTGGTGGTGATGTACGGCGAGTCCATCGGCCGACGCATCTCCCTTGGTGCGACACCGCTCTCCATCGGCCGATCGGCGGAGAGCGAAGTCCAGTTCGAGGAGGAGAGCGTCTCGCGCAACCACTGCCGCATCGATCCGACGATGGGCGAGGCCGACGTGCCCGTATCCTGGAGCATCACCGACCTCGGCAGCACCAACGGAACCCACGTCAACGACCGCGTCATCCGGAGCGTCGAGCTCAGCCACGGGGACCACCTGCAGATCGGCCGCAACATCCTGAAGTTCCTGGAGAGCGGCCACATCGAGTCCGCCTACCACGAGGAGATTCACCGACTGGTGAGCACCGACGGCCTCACCAATCTGCCAAACCGCCGCGCGTTCGAAGACGCCATCCAGCGGGAGTTTCCGCGTTCGGTCCGGCACTCCAGGCCTCTCTCGCTGCTGGTCATCGACATCGATCACTTCAAGAAGATCAACGATGTCCACGGCCACCTCGCCGGCGACGCCGCGCTTCGACAGTTCGCTACGCTGCTCAAGGCCAACCTCCGCCAGGGCGATCTCGCGAGCCGTATGGGTGGCGAGGAGTTCGCGGTGATGCTCCCTGAGATCGACGGTATCGGCGCACATATCACCGCGGAAAAAGTCCGTCAGATCACCGAGCGTCACCGTTTCGAGTTCGAAGGCGCCATGATGCCGCTCACCATCTCCCTCGGGGTCGCCTCCCGCCTCCCCGCCGACCAGGATCCGATGGAGATCTACCGCCGCGCGGATGAGCTTCTCTTCACGGCCAAACGAGCCGGGCGCAACCGCGTCCAGAGTTGAACGCCCTCAAGTGCGCCGTTTCGCACTGACCCACCGCCTCGCGCTGCTCTCCGCGATCGGCGCCGCCATCGTGTTGATCGCCATCGGGCAACGCACCCCGGCGGACGTTGACGAGGGCTTCTACGCCATCGCCGCCGAACTGGTCGCCCACGGCCGCCTTCCCTATCGGGACTACTTCTACCCGCAGGCCCCGTACCTCCCCTTCCTGCTCGCCCCGCTCGCTGCCATCGCGTCGCGCTTCCTGGTCGAGCGTGTCTTTTTCTCCCTCCTCGGTGCAATCACCGCCGGCCTCATCGCCCACGGCGTGAAACGCGAAACCGGCTCACCCCTCGCAGCCGTCACCGCGGCGACGCTGTTCACCTGCAATGAGCTCACCTGGCAGTGGATCCCGAGCATCCGGCCCTACTCTCCGGCCGCGCTCTGCATGGTCGGGGCCACTCTGCTCGCGTCGTCGCCGCAGCGCCCCTCCCTCGCCCGGGCCACCCTCGCAGGTGCGCTCGCGGGCCTCGTGGGTGGCATGCGCCTTCTGCTCCTCCCCTTCGTCGGCGCCATCGTCGCCGCACTCTGGCTGCGAGGCGCCCGCTTCCCCCGGCTACGGGCTCTCGCGGTCCTCGTGCTGCTGCGGGTGACACTCTGGGCGCCCGGCAATCAACAAATCTTCGTAGCCCTCTGGACTGTCCCTCTGGCGCTCCTCGTCATCGCGGCGGGCCGATCGTGGTGGGAGCGCGCGCGCCGGGGACTCCTCGCAACGGTCGGCGCGGTAGTGGCACTGCTCCCTTTGGCCGCGCTGTTTCGCCTGGCCCCGGAGGGCTTTCTCTTCGGCAATCTCGCATTTCACGCCAACCGCGTGAACGCCGCATGGCCTGCCGATCAGGTGCCCTGGTGGGCCCAGCGCAGCACGTACATCCACGGCCTCTTCGGCCTCGTCTCGATGAACCACCTCTCGGCGTTTGCGCCGGAGTTCATCGTGCTTTGCCTCCTCGCGGGCTTCGCCGTCATCGCTCGTCCGGCCCGCGAGACGGTCGCCCCTACGCTCGCCGCGGCCTCCGTGCTCCTCG
Source organism: Deltaproteobacteria bacterium (assembly GCA_947477565.1). GTDB lineage: Bacteria > Myxococcota_A > Polyangia > Polyangiales > SCUS01. The sequence goes on along the minus strand of CANJUR010000007.1, from coordinate 106,857 downwards.
CCGCTCTGGTCCCGTTTCCGGTCATAGAACACTATTTTACCCCTGCGATTCCGCTCCTCGCGCTGCTCGCCGGGCTCAGCCTGGGACACCTCGATCGGGCTCTCCGGGGTCCATTGGCCCCGCGCCTCGCGCTTCCCGTCTGCCTCATCGCGCTGCACTTCATCGTGGGCTATCCGAGCTTCCACCGCCGCTGGCGCGAGGGCCTCTACGGCGATTTTCGTCTCCACGCCTTCCGCCCCCGCCGCCTCGACTACGCCGCTGCGCAGGTCCGCCGCGTCTCCGACCGCCATCCGGGCCCGGTGCTCGCGCTCTGGCCCGGCTCTGCACTCGGCCTCGCCGATCGCATGCTCCCGGGCACAGAAAACCACTTCGCGCGGCAGGCGCCCGTTTCGATGGGCGACCCGGCGCTACGCGATCGGCTGCACATCGCGACCGTCGATGACGTCCGCGACGCCGTCATCGCGCAGACCCCATCGGTGGTGACCCTCGACCGCGAGGTCGAGCACATGGGGGGAAACGATTTTCGGGTGCTTTTGGAGCGCTGCGGCTACCGGAGGGAGGGAGAGGTCCGCGGGGTGCTGTTCGTCTACGCGCGGATCGCGCGGCCCCTCGACGGGTGCGCGCGAACCCGCTGATCAGCCCGGCGCGCCGATGCCGCTGCCCTGGGCCGGGACGACGATGTACACCGGTCGGGTATCGACCACCGTGCCTCCGCGACCGATCACGTTGATGGTTGCGCGGAAGAGCCTGGCGGTCGCCGCTCCTTCGACGAAGTCGTTGAAGAAGTCCGCCCGAAACTCGACCTGGGTGGTCGGCGACACGTTGTAGAAGGTCGTCATGTCCTGGCGCTCGTAGCCAACGGGCATGGCCGGAACACCCCGCAGCGGAACCACCGCGCGGATGAAGTCCGCGGTGGTTCGCCCCATCGGGATGCCCACCGCGGCGGGATCTCCCTCGGTGCGTGTCGTGATGTCCTGCCGCGAGCTGCCGGCGAGCCGGGTGACCGCATCGACGACCTGCGCCGCGACGGCCCCGACCGCGCGCCCCGGGCCGAACACCACCGGCGCGCCGGAGCCGTCTGTGGTGCGGGTGCGCGTCGCGAGCAACTGGGAGTTGATGTACGTGGCCCCGCCGACGCCCAGTCCCACGTCGATGCCGACGAAGAACCCACCGCGCGCGTTGAGGGCCGTCACGACCTCCTCGCAGTTGTGCCCCTGCGAAGAGCGATAGAGCGCCGCGTCCGAGGCGAAACACCCGTCGTACCAGGGCGCGTCGGAGGCCAGCACCACGATGGGAACCCTCCCCTCGGCGAAGCACCCCCAGCCATAGCGGGGATTGGTGGCGCTTGCGCCGCAATCGCGGGCGGGGTCCACCCGCGGCACCCAGCCGTTGCCCGCCGGATCGAGCGCGTTTCGCACCGAACGCAGCGCAGCCGGGTCGGTCTCGTGGCCGCGCGACCCGCCGCCCTGGACGACTTCGTAGATGGCCTCGGTCTGGTCTTCCGGGTTGTCGCCGCCGAAAAACCGACCGCTGGTGTCAGTGTCGATGGTGCGCATCACGTCGAAGGCGCGCTGCGAGGCGGTCACATCGGCGCTCATCGCCTGGCGTACCCAGAGGGTGTAGTCCCCCGGGCTGCCGGGCTGTCCCGAAGGGAGAAACGGCATGCTGTCGAACGATCCGACGCCGATGCGTACGTCGGGAATCGCCATCTGCACACCCGCGACGATGGTGTTCAGGTTCGTCCGCAGGGCCATGATCACGGGCTGCATCGAGGCAGAGTTATCGACGAGGAAGAACACGTCCGCGAGGCGGATTCGCGTGGAGAACGTAAACTCTCGAAACTCGTGCGGCCCGGTCATCGGCGGGGGGTAGTAGGGCAGCACGACGTAGAGGGAACTCTCGGGTGGCCGGGAGTCTGCGCTGCGGCCATCGGACATTGCGGCGCTCTCGATGAGATCCGTCGCGCCGTCACCGTCCGTGTCGGCGTTGCACGGGTTGGTGCCCGCCATGAACTCCTCGCGGTCGGTGAGTCCGTCGTCGTCGGAGTCGGAGTCGCGTTGGTTGGGCACCGAGTCGGTGCCGTCGCAATTGTCGCCGACGCTGCCGCAGGTGAGCGTTCGCGGCATGGTGTCGTACCGGGGGTATGCCCGCCGCGCCTCGTCGGCGTCGGTGTAGCCGTCGTTATCCGAGTCATCGTCGCGGAAGTCGGGCGTCCCGTCGGTGTCCGTATCTTGCGACGGCGCGCCTTCCACGGAGTCCGAAAGTCCGTCGCGATCGGTGTCCACGCACGTCCCTGGAGGACCTCCGTCGCGGTTGACCACGGTGCCGGTGTCCCGACTGACGCCCACGTCGCGGCGCACGCCTGCATCCGGGATGAGCACCGTCACATTGTCCTGCCCGGGCGAACAACTCGCCGCGAGCACCACCGCGAGCCAGGGAAGTCGTCCGATGCTGTGCGTCATCACAAGCCTCACGAAAGGTCCAATGGTTGATTGATAACGCCAGCGCGGCTCATCGACTGAATACGTACCTCCGCCGCTCGACCTCACGCAAGCGCGAGAACAGAGCGGGCGCATGGGGCTCTTGTGACCAGCTGACCTGACTACCGAACGGAGCTGAGGGGACCGCTGGGGCGAGGCGAGGGCGCTACGGATCCACCTCGCGAGCCAAACCATACCCCGCTGGCGCCGACGGACCGGGGTTGAGCGACTGCTTGCGCGACCGGCTGCGGCGACGGGGCGACGATGACCGAAGCGCCCCCGAACGACGTCGCGCCCATCGACGCGCGACGCGACGAAAAAGCCATCGGCGGTCGCATCGGATAGGAGCCGAAGAAGCCTCCCGGTGCTGCGCCGTCAGGAGGCGGTGGCAGCGGCGGCGGGGCACCATCAGCGAAAGTCACCCCGCCGACCGGGGACACGAACTCAACCCTGGACGGACCGGGCCTGATTACCTCAATCGGTAAGGTGGGCGTGGCCCCGATGGGTCCACGTACGCTCGGCCCCTCGGACATGCCGAGGAGGTCGCGATCGCGGATGACCACCGCGACACCGCCGACCGGAGGATCGAGCACTGGGGACGCCTGGTGGGATCGCGCCACGGGAATGTGCTCGACCGAGTCGATACCGACCGCCGATGCCAACGCCGCGGTGGACCTGGCCATGGGGGACGGGTTGGGAACTGGGGTGTTCCAGACCTGTGGCAGCGGCACAGCGGCGACTGTCCCAGGCGAGGCCAGGGGTCCGCGAGGGGTATCCCCATCGGTGGCGACCGCGGTGGTGCGCGCATAGAGCGAACTGCCCGCTGCACCGCGAACAAGCCGACTTTCGACCCCAGGGTTGCCCATACCAGCGTGAGCGCAGTAGGCAAACGGCGACCAGGATCGTGCATTGATCGGGGCCAGCGCCGCCCAGCCGACCCAGCCCCCGCCGATGCGCCAATCCACCCATGAGGGCGCAAATTGCGAACCAGGCACCCACGACCACAACGACCCTTCGAGCACCCAACGACCGTAATGAAAGGGGATCCGCCCCCACGCGAATGTGCTCTGCCAGTACCAGCCGCTGGTGGTCGCGATCCAGCGACCTTCACTCGCGTAGGGAGCGAACGTCCCGTGGACGAGAGCCTCGTTGGGCCGCCAGATTCTCCCGTATTCGGCAGAGTCGAGCCAGATGCCGTAGCCATCGAGAGCCAGGTTGATTTGCCTGGCGGTCACATCAGTTGGCGACTCACCGAGGGAAAGCGGACCCGTCGCATAACCGCGTAGAGTTTCCTCGGGTTGCACGATGACAACGACCTCCTGATGTTGGCGCAACGCGCACGCAGATCCCGAATAAGCCAGGATTGCCACCATCATCGCTCGCCGAGGTTTCATCCTGAAGCGGTGGCGCGAACTCAGCGAAGCTGGTCCTCTTCGGCCTCGAGGAGCGCGAGCACTTGAGCAGGGGTGCGGGAGGCGATCAGTTCGGCGCGCACCCGAGCATCGCGTAGCAGCCGAGAGACCCGCCCCAGGACGCGAAGGTGGTCCCCTGGAGCCCGATCGGGAGCCAGCACGGCGATGAAGATTCGAACGGGCCGACGATCGATCGAGTCGAACTCCACACCCTCGGGAGCAATAGCGATGGCCGCGACGATCTGAGTGAGATTCGGGAGCCGTCCGTGAGGGATGGCCACCTCGTCGCCGACGCCGGTCGAGGCGAGGCCCTCACGGTCACGCAACACCTGAATGACCGTGGAAACATCGGAGAGTTCGGACTCCTGAATCAACAGGCTACCGAGTTCTTCGAGGGCCTCGTCCTTCGACGAGACCCGAAAGGTCGTTGAGATGCGCGCGGGAGTGAGAAGATCGCTGAACCGCATCACGGGAGCGCGGGATACTCTGGGAGCGCGAGCGTGTAAAGCGTCAGCAATGAGGGGGAGGAGGGTCGGGGAAGAAGCCGCTCAGTCGGCGTCGTCAGGCTCGGCGACGAGGGGCGCATCGCGGAGGTTCTCTCCGCCCTTCTTGTTGCGCGTGGAGGCGTCGTGGTGACGCGAAATCTGATGTTCCACCTTGTCGATCACGAGGTCGATGGACTTGTACATATCTTCGCTGTCGTGGCGCGCCTGATAGTGGCGGCCCTCGGAAGCGAAGGAGACCTCGGCCACGTGCAGGTGCTTCTCCGTGAAGAGAGTCACATGCGCGTCGAGCGGTTGGCGCAGATACTTCTGCACACGCTCGAGTTTTTCGTGGACGTACCCCTTGAGCGCGTCGCTCGGAGAGAGGTGTCTGAAGGTGATCGCAATGCCCATCACGTCCTCCATCGGCGCAACAGAGTCAGACCTCGGAGTCGGAGCTTCTGTCGTGCGCCATGCTCAGCCCCTAAACGCTTCTTCGTCGGCGCGGGCGAGCAACCGCCGACGTAGTTGTAGACCTACTCCCTTCGACGGTGCGTGGGTAGAGGCCATCGAAAGGAATTCAACGGAAGCGACCAACGCTCCGCGGTCAGTAATATTGCTTGCGCTTGGCGCTGGAGAGGATCCCCAGCATTTCGCGATACTTCGCGACGGTACGCCGCGCGATCACGATCTTCTGATGCACCAACTCCTTGACGATCTGCTCGTCGGAGAGCGGCGCCTGCGAGTCTTCCTGAGCGACGATCTTCTTGATCGCCTGCTTCACGCTCTCGCTGGCGATGTCCTCCTCCGCGATGCGGCGGATGGAGCTGTTGAAGAAGTACTTGAGCTCGAAGATACCGCGCGGGGTGTGCACGTACTTGTTGGTCGTGACGCGCGAGATGGTGCTTTCGTGCATGCCTACCGCGTCGGCCACGTCTCGCAGGATCATCGGTTTCAGGAACTCGATGCCCTTCTCGAAGAAGTCGTGCTGCTTCTCCACGATGCTCTGAGTGACCTTCACGATGGTCTTCTGCCGCTGGTCTAGCGAACGAACGAACCACTTCGCCGCGGCCAGTTTGCCTTGAACAAACTCACGGGCCTTCGGGTCCTTCATGAGCGCGCGAGCCTGCTGCTCGTTGATCTTGAGCTTGGGCATGCCGTCGTCGTTGGTGCTGACCACGTAGTCATCACCGACCTTGTGCACATAGACATCGGGCGTGATGTACGACGGCTCTTCGGAGGTGAAATTGCGTCCCGGACGAGGCTCCATCGTGCTGATGAATTTCGAGGCCTCGTAGACGTCCGTAAGCTCACAGTGAAGGTCGCGCGCGATCGCCTGGAAGTTACGACGCTCCACGTTGGGCAGGTGCCGATCGATCACCTGCCAGAGTATGTTGTCGCTGTCGTAGCCAAAGTGCTCTGCCTGCACGAGCAGGCACTCCCGCAGGTCGCGTGAGGCCACCCCCACCGGATCGAGGCTCTGGATCATCCGAAGAACCTCGTCCGCATCCTCCGGGTCGAGACCCACTTCACGAGCGAGGTCTTCAATGGAAAGAGCCCGGCCAGCAGCCTCGGTCTCCGAGGCGGTGCGAATCTTCGGCGCCTCGCCCTCGACATCGTCGTCCAGCGCGATGCTGCTGAGGTTGAGATACCCGCTGTCGTCGAGGTTATGCACGATCAACATGGCGAACTTCAGCTCTGTTTCGCGGAAGGTCGAGAGACGGATCTGCTGTTCGAGGTGATCGCTGAGGGTCGTGCGGCGGGTGAGCGTCGCCTCGAGGGAGGGCATGTCCTCGCTTGACCCCCGAGTCGTAGCCGGAAGCGGCGCCTGGTTGGCGTACGCATCAAGAAACTTCTCCCAATAATCCTCCTGGGTCGTCTCGGAAATGGCCGCCCGGTCTTCCTGACTGGTTGGGAGATGCTGCCGCTGATCGTCGAGGGCTGCCACCCGGTCCACGGTCGGGGTCTCCGCGGCTTCCGCTGCGCGATCGCCAGGATCATTGCCGTCAGCACCGTCATCGAGGATCGGGTTGCCCATCATCTCCTCGCGGACTGCGTCGATGAGTTCCAGGCGGGAGAGTTGCAGCAGCTTGATTGCCATCTGAAGCTGCGGGGTCATCACCAGCTTCTGGTGCAACCCCTGAACGAGCTTGATCTCCATCCGCGACTTCTCCTCTGCCCGAACCCGCACACAGAAACTTCGAGGCGATTCCTACCTCCGCGCTGCAAAACAGAGCCTAGCCCTTCGGCTCCGAGATTGCATCAGGAACTTTGATCCCGAGCGACTCCGCGAGCGCATCCGACGATCGCTTCGCACACTTCAGCGCCGCACCGAGCGCGACCGCGAGCATCACCGTGTGCAGGTCTGCCGGTGCTCGGGTCGCGTCGAGCGCAGCAGACACCTCGCGCCACGGGTCCCCGATGTCGAGCCCTTGAGCAGGCACACTCGCGACCTGTCCAAGGGCTGAAGGCCGCAACGACTCGTCGAGAGCGTCTCGAACGCCCTCCGACGCCGCCGCGCGAATCATTCCATCGACTGGCGCCGTAAACACCGCCCCGAGCCCGGGGCGCACGACACCGGCGGCGACCGCGAGCGCCTCGACCGCACCGCGCTCTTCCAACAGGGTCAAATGCTCTCGCTGGATGCAGTGATGCACCAGTTCTGCGACGACATCGCGGAGGACATCCTCAGACGGCACGGCGTTTTTCCCACGCAGCGACGGCCACTGTTCGCGCAGCGACGCGGCGACCTCGCGACGGACCAGGATCGATCGCTCCGACACCGCCTGGCGCAGCGCGTTTAGCGCATCCACGAGTTGCGCCTCGATGCTGCGCCGGGCAAACTCAGCGACGTCCTTTTCCTCCATCGAACATCGTACTTTCGCGAGAATCGCCCGCAGACGCACAGACGCCCGCAGTCGCTTCCACGCGTCCCGCCTTGCGACAACCCGCTCGGCAACCGAAACCCGAAACGCCTTCCAGTCCGGCGCCTCGACCCCCGTCAAGACCGCACGCGCACCAAACGAACCGAGAAGCGGAGCCTCGTCGCCGAGCACGTCACGAAGCATTCGATGGACCTCCGCTACCTCAGCGACCCCGACGGCGTCGGCCTTGTTGACGGCCCCCAGCACCGGGACACCCTCCGCACGCACCGCCCGCAACGCATCGAGTTCACTCTGCTTTCCCGCCTGGCGCGCGTCGAAGATCCAGAGCGCCAGATCTGCGAGGCCGAGCGCGTGCCGGGTCACCGCCGGGTCGATGCCATCGGTCGAATTGCTCCCAGGGGTATCGAGCAACTCGAGGTGGGTCAGTGAACCGCTCGGGTGAAACAGCTCCACGTGGGCGACGGCGCGCCCCTCGGCCTCGAGTGCGCGCAGCGTCTCCGGCAGCGCCTCGATCGCTCCCTCCCGCAGGCCCCCACGCGTATCCAGTACCCGCGAGCGCGCTGCTCCCTGGCGCAGCCAGTAGACCCGCGCGGTGGTTGGCAGCACCCCGACCGCCGAGAGTGGAGCGCCCACCCAGGCGTTCACCACGGTGCTCTTGCCCGCGCTAAACTCCCCAAGAACAGCCACCCGCAGTGGTTCATCAAGCGAGCGACGCAGCGCATCGAGCGTCGTTGCGAGGGGCTCCTGAGCGGGTGCATACGCACGGAGCCACCCAGCGAGCCCAGCCAGGAGCGCGTCCACGGAAGGCCCCCAGGCGACCTCGAAAGACTGCGCGAGCAGTGCCGATGCACGCCCCCGGGTGACCACCGAAAGCAGCGGCAAAGTCAGCAAATTCAGAGCGCCGTCAAGCTCCCCACGGTCTACCTCCGCGTTCGCTGTGGCGAGGGCGAGCACCGCTGCGCTGCCCGGTCGAGTCGGGCATTCCGCGGCCCAAACCATTGCCAACGGGAAGTCGCTCCGAACCGCCAACTCGATCGCGTACGGCCAGAGTGCGTCAGGAATTTCCTCCGCGGCCACGGCCGACGGAGCCTCGAGCGGGACACCCCGCGCCAGACAGCCTAGCCCAGCCACCACCCGAGCCAGCGACCGGTCCAGGCCGCGCGCGACCCGCTCGATTGCCCCGGCGTCGTCGGCAGCAGTGAGAGCCACGACCAGGAGCGGAGCAGCAGACTCCGCGCCACAGATCCATGCTCGTCGGAGACAGCGCACCGCCAGCGCGCGGTCGTCGAGCCGCCAGGCCAGCTCACCGGCAGCGTGGTTGGTCCCGGCATCGCTCGGATCCAAAGAGACCATGGCCCTACCCAGCAGACGGTGCGCGCGGGCGGGATCCCCCACCGTCATCGCAGTTCGGGCGAGAACCATCCAGGCATCCGATCGCGCGGGGTCGAGCACCGTCGCTGCACGGGCGAACCGGCTCGCCGCGTCGGTCTCACCCATTCCTTCAAGCAGATCCGCAGTATGAATAAACCTTGCTGCCAGGCCCGGCGAGTCGAGCACGGCGCGCCCGCGGATGCTCCGCTCAACCTCGAGTGCCCGCGCAACGTCGCCCACGGTCGCCGCAAGCAGAGCGACCCTCCCGAGGACCTCCGCGGGCAAATCGTGCTCGCGCGCCGCGTCGTCGAGAACCCGCAGTGCCTCCCCGTTTTGGCCGTCCGCGCTCAGCGAATCCGTCCGCAGAACCCGCGGAGCAAGCCACCCCGGCGCCACGCGCTGAGCCTCGGCCGCATGCACGATGGCAGCGCGCACATCCCCCAGGGCGAGCAAAGCCTCCCCACGTCGTAGCGCCCGCACGGCCTCGTCTGGCGGCGGCATGATCCGGTCGAGCAGGCGTTCGAATTGATCCACGAGACCCATCTCTTCAGGGCCTTAACACGCGCGTCGCCCAACGCGCCGCCGCCAGTTCGTCACGATGGCAGGTGGCGTTGCGCGCCCGGCGGTGTATCTCCTCGGGGCAATGGCTTCTCCGCACCGAGGAAACGCTCGCCCGGCTCCGTCTCCCGTCAAGGCGACGACTTCTCCGCAAGACTGCATCGAGGCGACGTACCTCGCGGAGGCCCGACCAGGGCACCTCCTGCCCTCACCAACCCAGCCCGAAATTGCATTCGCAGGTCGGAGCAACGTGGGAAAATCCACGCTGCTCAACCGACTCGCCCAGCGACGAGCCCTCGCACGCACCTCGAAGACACCCGGCTGCACGCGAGGCGTGGTGCTCTTCGAACTGTGCCTCCGTGACGGCACCAAACTGCACATTGCCGACCTCCCCGGGTACGGTTTTGCGGACCGTTCGAAGGGAGAACGCGCCGCGTGGGGCAAACACCTCGAGGAGTATGTTCAACGCCGCGCGTCCCTCCGCGCAGTGATCGTACTTATCGATGTTCGCCGCGGGCCGCAGCCCGACGACCGCCAACTCCTCGATTGGCTCCGGTTCATCCACCGTGACCCCATCGTGGTGCTCACGAAGATCGACAAGCTTTCCCGCAACGAGGCCAACGCCGCGGTTGCCAGCGCCCACGAAGACCTCGGAGTTCCAGTGCTCGCAGTTTCCGGTGAGACCGGCGTCGGACGAGAGGCACTCCTGCGACGAATCTGCGCGATGGTCGCACCTGCGGAGGCACAACCAGGCACAGAGACCGAAGGGGTTCCAGCACTCCCCATGGACGATCTCGCCCCGACCATGTCCCCCGGCACAGCCCCGGCACACTAAGTCACCGACACCGCTCAAACATTTCGGATCTCGCGTGATTGACGGCCTCCCGGCGCTGGCCGAGAGTCTTTCTCATGCTCCTGCGATGGCTCGCGCCGCTTACGTTTGTGGCGTTGACGTTGTTCTCATCCGGGTCCGCTGGCGCGGGTGTGCCACCGGTCCGAATGCCCATTCGCATCGTCGATGTTCGCGGGGCCGCGTCGATTCTTCAACGAGGTGCGTCGGTTCTTGACGCGCGCGACGCGGCTTCTTTCGCTCAGGGCCACCTCCCGGGCGCGCAGATGTATGCGTGGCAGGCATTTACCGGCGAGGGTGCAGCCAGAGGGCGGTTGAAGCCCGACCCTCGCTCGTTGGCACAGGCGGTCGCAGCCCTCGGGGTTGATGGCGGTCGGCCTACCCTGGTCTACGGGAGCGGCGCCAGCGGCTGGGGCGAAGAAGGCCACGCTGCGTGGTTGCTCGCGCTCCTCGGACACCCTGACGTTGCGCTGCTCGACGGGGGGTTCACCGCGTGGAAGTCCGCGGGCCGCCCGGTGGTGACCTCGCACGCCCGGGCCGCGATGGGCCGCTTTGATGCCCGCTGGCGCAATGACCTACTGGCCAGCAAAGCCGACGTCGGCAGCGCGAAGACGCAAGTCATCGACGTGCGAAGCGGACTGGAATACCGGGGAGCAACACCGTATGGCGAGGCGCGCGGCGGGCACATCGCGGGCGCGCGGCACATCGACTGGCGCACCCTGCTCGACGAGCGAGGCCGATTGGTTTCGTCGTCGCAGGTACTGCGCCTGCTGGCCGACGCCGGCATTGATCCCAATCGGGAGATCATCACGTGCTGCACTTGCGGAGTGCGCAGTGCCATGGCCGCGGTGGCCCTCGCTGCGCGGGGTGTGCCTTCCGTGCGCAACTATGACGGCTCCCTGGCGGAGTGGTCCGCCGATCGCGACGCCCCGATGGAGCGGTGAACTCTCGCGATCGCGTCACTGCCCCGCGGGCCCCGCGTGGCGCACGCTGTCCCAACTGCGGTGACGCGGTACCCCCCGGATCGTTGCGCTGCGATCGCGACGGCTGGCTCTACAGCGACGTACTCGACCCCTTCTCAGGTGCGACGCTGGCGGGTCGCTATCGCGTCATCGCGCGGCTCGGTCGTGGAGGAATGTCGAGCGTCTATCTGGCGCGACACCTGATGATCGAGCGCCTCGCGGCGGTGAAGGTGCTGCGTGCCGACCTGAGCCGCGACCCTGTGCACCGGGATCGGTTCTTGCGCGAAGCTCGGGCCGCCAACCGCATCCAGCACGAGAATGTCATCGACATCAGTGACTATGGCGAGACCTCCGAGGGGCTCGTCTATCTGGTGATGGAGTACGTACCGGGGGAGAGTCTTCTCGCGACCATCGCGCGAGGTCCGCTCGCTCTTCGGCGCGCGCTCGACATCGCGCGGCAGATCGCCTCTGGCCTGGCGCGAGCCCACCAGATGGACGTCATCCATCGCGACCTGAAGCCAGACAACGTGCTTCTTATCCCTCGGGACGACCGACGCGAGCAGGTAAAGCTTCTGGATTTCGGCGTTGCGAAGCTTCTCGATCAGCCGTCGCTCACCCTATCCAACAAGGTGTTCGGGACGCCGGGCTACATCGCCCCGGAGTACGCGACCGGCGGCGCCATCACGCCCCGTACGGACCTCTACTCGCTCGGTGTCGTGCTCTACGAGATGGTCACCGGCGCGATGCCCTTCGACGTCGAACACATCAACGAACTGATGCTCAAGCACGTGACGGAAGCACCCGTCCCGCCGCGAGCGAGGGTGCCCTCGATACCCGAGCCGATCGAGCGACTCGTCTTGCGCTGCCTGGAGAAGCAGCCCGAGCGGCGGTTTCAGAACGCTCACGAACTCATCGAGAACATCGACGCTTTGCGTCGCGAAATGTCGGACGACCCGCTGCTCGATGCGCTGCCGCCCGCCCGGGAGCCCGCTGCGGTGATGGGCTGGACGCCGTCCATCGAAGTGCCCGGCCTCGACATCGGCGGCGACGCCGATGCCCCAACGCGATTGCGCATCACGATCGTGCCGATTCCGCTGATATCGCCGGTGCCCATGATGGCGCGGGAGAACTCGCCCAACGACCACCTCAACATCCCTCGAGGTGGTGAGGCAATCGGTGGCGTCCTCGACATTGCGGCACCCGAGCGCATCGACCCAGCGGAGCGACCGAGAGCGTGGCGGGGCTTCATCGAGGCGGTAAACGCACGGATTTCAGTAGTGTTTTGGGGTGATGCTCCGGCGGAGGTGAAGGCCCGCCTCGGGGCGATGCATTCGCGGGTCGACGCGATGGACGTAGCCGTGACTCAACTCAAGATCGACCGCGTGCGTGCGCTCGGAGTCGAGGCGCGCGCGAGAGACATGCGCCTTGATCACGGCAACGCTGTCGATGCGCTGGCCGCGACGCTGATGCAGCAGGTCCGTGATCGTGACGACTCCGCAGCGAGGCGCGCGACGCTGCTCCAACGGCGCGAGCAGCTACAGCGCGATTCGTTGCCCGGAACAGCGTCGCTGGGTGCGTCCGACGCGGCCCTCTGGGAGCTGGCTGTCTGCGAAGAGACGCTGCGAGAACAGGTCACCGCGTGCGAGGGTCTGGAGTCGCAGTTGCTCGTCATCGAATCGCACCTCACTGAAGAGGAGCGCACGCTCGCGGTCGCACTCGACGCCCTCATTCGCGAACTGGGCATCGCGCTGGCATCCATCGACACCCTCGACGCGGCGCTACGTTTGGACGCAGAGCATGTCGACGCCCTGGTCGGCGCAAAATCGGCTGATCGTTGAACGTTGCGCGTGGCCTGAGGTAGGGTTCCATCGATGTCGATCCGACGCAGGCAATGGATCTGGATGTTCTCGGGCGTGGTCGCAGTGATCGGGGCGTCAGCACAGGCCCAGCCCCGGCAAACTCCACCGGGCACGACAACGACCGCTGCCCCCGTTGCGGCAACCGCCCCGGACGAGTCCATCACAGACGCACGCCGGGCGTATGCAGAAGGCACTGAGCACTTTAATGCGGGCCGCTTCGAGGAGGCTTTGATCTCGTTCGAGCATGCCTTCACGGTGCGCTCCAACCCGGTGGTGCTGAAGCCCATCGCGGAGTGTCACGAGCGGCTCGGTCACCTGCCCGAGGCGATCGCAGCTCTTGAGCGTTATCTCCGCGAACTTCCGACGGCGGCGGACCGCGCTCAACTCGGGACGCGGCTCGCGGCGCTTCGGCTGCGGCCCGCTCGCGTCAACGTGACCAGCACTCCCGACGGCGCTCGGATCGTCGTGGACGGCGATTCCCTCCCGCAGCGGACGCCCTCGGACATCGACCTACCACCAGGGCATCACCGCATCAGCGCAACCCTCGCTGGCTTTATTGCGACTGAGCGCGAAATCGACACCACCGCTGGCGTGGGCGCCGCCGTAAACGTGACGCTCGAACGCGAGCCGACGATCACCATCGCCGCCGCGCCGGCTGTACTCGCCCCCGCAGCGGAGATTCGTCTGCCGTTGACGGGCCCGCGGGTAAGTTCGGCATTGTGGGTCGCGACCGCGGTGGCCGGTGCGGCTGCGGTGGTCGGTACGGTGTTCGGTATCATGGCGCTGTCCGATGCCAACGACTACGAGCAGAGCCCGACGCAAGAACTCCTCGATCGTGGGCAGCGCAACGCGTTGTTAGCTGACGTCGGGTTCGCAGCGTCGCTGCTCTCTGCAGGCGTAGCCGTAGTGGTGTACTTCGCTGATCGCGGACACGCCGAGTCGGCCACGACGACGACGAACAACGCGCGGTTGCAGTTGTTGGGCAACGGCCTTCGAGTGACGTTCTGACGGAGGCGCTGAAGACGTGCGACGACGACTGCCGTGGGTGATGGGTCTGCTGGGGATTACGACCCTGGTCGGTTGCGAGTTGATCGCGACCTTCGACGAAGGGCGGCTCGATGCCGGGGTGCCGGACGTGGCCGCTGACGCGGGCACCGCGGATCGGCCTGCTGTCACTGATGTAATCGACAGCGGGGGAGTCGATGGTGGAGCGGCCGATGCGACCGACGCGACGACGACGGACGCCGAAAAAGTCGATGCAACGGCTGACTCTGGGATGGCCGATGTGGACCCCGTGGATTCGGGTCTCGTCGATGCTGGTGCCGTCGACGCCGGGGACCTGGATGCCGAAGCCTCCGACACTGGCGCCGTAGATTCCGACGCCGTAGATGCCGGGCCGGCCGATGGCGGATCCATGGATGCGCGTGTCAAGGACTCCGGGCCTGAAGACACTGGTCCTGCGGATACTGGCCCCACAGATACGGGATCCCTGGATACCGGCCCCGAAGATTCGGGCACTGTCGATGAGGGTCAAGCAGACACCGGCCCCGAAGACACGGGCCTCGCAGACTCCGGGACCCATGATACGGATCCCGCTGAAGCAGGAACCGAAGACGCGCCCGACTGAGATTCCTTTCGGCGCGCCCGGTTGTTCGTTCACCTGACCGCAGTAATTACTGGAGACTGATCGATGAGCGATTCCGCGATCCGTTATGTCGTCGCGCGGGAGATTCTGGACTCCCGCGGCAACCCAACCATCGAAGTCGAGGTCGAACTGGAAGGCGGTGCGATCGGTCGCGCTGCGGTTCCATCCGGTGCGAGCACCGGGAAACATGAAGCGCTCGAACTGCGCGACGGCGACAAGCGCTTTGGAGGCAAAGGTGTCCTGAAGGCGGTGGAGAACGTCCACATGCTGGGGCGCTCGATCGAAGACCTCGACGCCTTCGATCAGCAGCACATCGACTCGGTGATGCTCGACGCCGACGGCACCCCCAACAAGTCGAAGTTTGGTGCCAACGCCATCCTTGGCGTGTCGATGGCGGTCGCGCGCGCGGGCGCCGAGTCCATGTCCATCCCGCTGTGGCGTTACCTCGGCGGCTCCATCGCATGCACCCTCCCGGTGCCGATGATGAACATCCTCAACGGCGGCGCCCATGCCGACAACGGCCTCGACGTGCAGGAGTTTATGGTCTGCCCGGTGGGCTTCGACCGCTACTCCGACGCGCTGCGGGCGGGAGCCGAGATCTTCCATAAATTGCGGGGCAGCCTGAAGAAGGAGGGACTCGCGACCTCCGTCGGCGACGAAGGCGGCTTCGCCCCGCGCCTCAAGAACAACGAAGAAGCCCTCGAGCGCGTAGCCGCCGCCGTCGGTGATGCCGGGTACAAACTGGGCACAGAAATAGCGCTGGCCCTCGACGTGGCCGCGAGCGAGCTTTTCGACACGAAGACTCGTCGCTACCGATGGAATGGAGAGACCCTCGATGGTCGTTCACTCGTCGAACGATATCGTTTGATGACTGAACGATTCCCGCTCATCTCCATTGAAGACGGCGCGGCCGAAGACGATTGGGAGAGTTGGAAGCACCTCACGACCACGCTCGGCCCCACGACACAACTCGTGGGCGACGACCTCTTCGTCACCAACCCCGAGCGCCTGAAGCGCGGCATCGCCGAGGGGATCGCCAACTCGATTCTCATCAAGCTCAACCAGATCGGCACCGTCACCGAGACCCTCGCGACCATGCGGATGGCCTCGCGCGCGGGCTACACCTGCGTCGTGTCGCATCGCTCCGGCGAGACCGAAGACACCTTCATCGCCGACCTCGCAGTCGCCACCAATGCCGGCCTGATCAAGACCGGCAGCCTTTCGCGCGGCGAGCGAACCGCTAAGTACAACCAGCTCCTGCGCATCGAGTCGCAGCTCGCCGACGGCGCCCTCTACCTCGGCCGCGCCGCCTTCCGCGCCCACTGAATCCCCCTCTGACCTCCGCTCCGTCCGCCTCTTCCGGTCGCGTGCTCGGCGCGCTGCTGGCAGTGCAATTCTCGTTTGCTTCACTCTCCATCGTCGGAAAGGTCACCGTTGCCGTCGTTCCGTGGCGCGCGCTCGTGCTGCTGCGCTGCCTCGGCGGACTCGCCGTCTTCGTCGGGCTCGCACTGCTCCGCGGGGAGGCCATCCTGCCCCCCGCGCACCTTCGGCGACGCGTTCTGCTTCTCGGATTTCTTGGCGTCTTCGCCAACCAGGCGGGCTTTCTCGCCGGCCTCCGGCGCACCTCTGCCATCAACGCCACCGTCCTCGTCGCGACCATTCCCCTCTTCACGGCGCTCTTCTCCGTCGTCACCCGCCGCGAGCCCCCGCGGGCGCGCTTCGCACTGGGCACCCTCGTTGCGTTCGGCGGTCTGCTTCTCGTCGTGCGCCCCGAGCGAATGTCCCTCGGCGCCGACCACCTCGTCGGCGATGCGCTCATCGTCTTCAACTCCCTCGTCTACGGCGTCTACCTCGCCCTCGCGCGTGATCTCGTACTCGAACATGGCGGCGCCGCGGTCGTCCGTTGGGCCTTTCTCGCGGGCACCCTCCTCGCCCTGCCCGTGGGACTGATTCCGCTCGTCACCGCAGTCCCGTCGTTTGGCCCCCGGATCATCGCCGCGCTCGCGTACGTACTGCTGGTGCCGACGGCGTTCGCGTATGCCACCAACGCCTGGGCACTACAGCGCGTGCCCGCCTCGGTGGTCAGCGTGTTCATCTACCTCCAGCCCGTGATCGCGACCGCCCTCGCTCTCACCGTCGGCGCACCCCTCGCGGCCTGGCTCTCGGTGGCCGTCACCACCGAGGCCCTCACCCTGCGCACGGCCCTCGGTGGGGTCACGGTGCTCGCCGGGGTCGCCCTCGCCACGCTGCGCCGACCGAAGCGCTAGCGATGGTTCATCAAGCAAACCATCGCTAGGGCCATGCGAGGTTGAGCAGGTGGGCGGCGTTGGCGCCGTAGATCTTCCGCAGCACCCCGTCGGGGAGACCGACGCCGGAGATGGTCCAACGACCCTGGATGGGCGTCGGGTGCTCGAACGCACGGTCGTTGGACTCGAAATAACGCCACGTCGAACGCCAGAAGCGAGTGATCTCCTCCGGCGTCGGAGGCTGCTCGCCGGTGGAACCCAGCATCAAGTCGCTCGGGTCGGTGCCGATGCCGAGATCGGTGCCGAAAATCACCCGGTCTTGCCAGCGGAGAAAGAACGCCCGCATGCGCGCGGGGTCGTGCCGCCCGAACTCCGGGATGCGCGCGGAGGTGTCGATAAAGTAGTTCGGTGCCCGTACCAATAACGACTCGACCCGGTCGGGATCCTCCGCGGCGTTGCCGAAGTGGGCCCCGATGAAGCGCAGCCGCGGGTGTCGCAGTACGCGCCGCTCGAACTCATCGAGGATCTCCGTCCACCGCGGATACATCGGGTCGGCGAAGCTCCAGGCCGGGTGCGCGCGAAGCTCGTCCCAGCGCTCGTTGGCAGGCGTGTTGGGCTCGAAAAACGCCCGCGGATCGCCCGAGTGAATGAGCACCACCAGATTGAGCGCAGAGGCTCGCTCGAAGATGGGATCAAGCATCGGGTCATCGACATGCAGACGGTGTCCATGCCCGTCGCCCGCGCCGAGACCGAGCACCTTCGGAATCTTCCATCCGCGCACCCCCGCGGACGCGCACTGCTCCAGCGTGGCGACCGCCGCGGCGACCCAACCGTCAGCCCCGACGCCACGCCAGTCGATCATGCAGAAGGGCACGATGCGTCCGGCCGATTCGGTCTGCTGGGCGAGCGCCGCCTCGAGGCCGTGACCCGCCCAGCCCGCGGAGAGATTGATCGCGTAGCGGATGTTCTGCGCGTCCATCATGGCAAGCTCGCGGGTCGTCGCCGCCGGGTCGAAATGCGTGTGGATGTCCACCGCGGGGAAAGCCGCACGGCTGTAGGCCGGCACCCCAGGGGCGCGCGGGGCGGTACGGGCGCTCGCGTCGGCGGGGCGCTCGCGAGGATGGCAACCGACCAACACGAGGCCGAGAATCAGGAGGCGACGAGCACGTTTGACAGCCATGAGTCGGACAGTAGTATCGCGCAGCCGTTCGCAAAACGAACTGGCGGGACCCGGTAAAGGTGTTCAGCGGGATAGAGGGCAGATGACCAAGTCCGAGCTCATCGATGTGATTGCGACGCGTCAGGGTATTTCCAAGATCCGCGCCGAGCTCGTGGTGAACACCATCTTCGAGTCCATGGCCAGCGCGCTGGCGCAAGAGGAAGGCATCGAGATTCGCGGGTTTGGGAGCTTCTCGATTCGTGAATATCAGCCGTATCTCGGGCGCAACCCGCGCACCCGGCGGCCCGTGAAGGTGTCCGCGAAGAAGCTCCCGTTCTTCAAGGTCGGCAAGGAACTGAAGGAGATGGTCAACGAGAGCGCAGCCAACGGCGTGCCCATCGTCGAGTAGCGCCGCCGCAAAGGGTGATTCCGTCGGGGGCGCGTCCCCCGCCGATGCGATAGAAGTCTGTCATCACCCCAATGCAGCCCACAATCAGGCCTTCGCTCCGGTTTCGCATCGCATCGCAGCTTGCGCGCTCGCCGTTGCACCCGCCCCTGCGCTGGGCCGCCGCGCAGCTCGAGCGCTACATGGACGTCGCAAACAACTATAACAACTGCGAATTCTCCCTCAACGGCGAGGGCGAATTCATCGCCCGCGGCGCACCCCACTGGAAGCTCGCGCTCGACCTCGGCGCCAACCACGGTGACTGGGCGCTCTCCGTCGCAAACGTAAACCCAGCGTGCAAAGTGCACTGCTTCGAACCCTCTCCGCGCACCGCCACCACGCTCCGCGAGCGGCTTCGGGACACCCGCAACGTGACCATCCACAACGTCGGCGTCGGCGACCGCGAGGCGACGCTCGCGTTTCATGACTATGGCGACGGCTCGGTGCTCTCCAGCTTTCTCAGCCGCGAGGGCTCCACGGGACAAAAAGCCGAGCAGATCATCGAGGTGCCCGTCGTGTCCCTCGATGCGTTCCTCGACACGCATGGCATCGCGGCGGTGGACTACGCCAAGATCGACACCGAAGGCTACGAGATGCCCATCCTGCGCGGCGCACGAAAGAGCCTCCAGAGCCGACGCATCCGGTGCCTGCAGTTTGAGTACGGTGGCACCTGGCTCGACGCCGGGGAGTCGATTCGCAACGCCGGTCTACTACTCAAAGATCACGGCTGGACGCTCTACCGACTGCTGACCGACGGAGTGCTGCCGGTGCGCTACGACCACCGACGAGATGAGAATTTCAAGTACGCCAACTTCGTCGCGACCGGCGACGAAGACGTGCTGCGTGAGTGGGGCGTGAAGGTGCTGGGCTGACCGGAGCGGTCTAGCGACGCCAGGAGCGGATGAGCCGCACCAGCGCGCTGACCGCCTCGGGGCGGAGGCTCTGATTGAACGCCGGCATGCGGCCGCGACCGTTGGAGATCGCAGAGGCTAGTTCGGTGTCCGAGCGGCTCGACTGCAGCGCGCTCGCGGAGAGGTCGGCCGGGCGAAACATCGCCGCCATCGGACCGTCGCCGCGGCCTTCGCCGCCGTGACACGACGCGCACTGCGCAGAGAACAGCGCGCGGGCGCTCGCGTGAGGGTCGTCGCTACTCGGCGCAACGGTGATCGCAGACGACCCGGTGACGCCGCTGTCGTGATCCTCCGGACGCCATTCGCGCAGGCCGACCTTGCCGCACGCCACGGTCAGCAGCGTGCCGAGCGCGAAGGCGATGGTACGGTCGCGAACGATCATCAGGTGACCGGTGCTCCGCCCGCCTTGCGGGCCTCGGCGGTGGTCGGAGCCATCTGCAGTCGCGCGCGCTGCGTCTCGCTCTTATTGTACTCCTCGACCACCCGGTTGATCTTCATCGAGCAGAACTTCGGGCCGCACATCGCGCAGAACTCCGCGCTCTTGAAGTAGGCGTCCGGGAGCGTCTCGTCGTGGTACTCGCGCGCTCGCTCAGGGTCGAGAGAGAGCCGAAACTGCTCGTTCCAGTCGAAGGCGTAGCGGGCGCGAGAGAGGGCGTCGTCGCGGTCGCGCGCGCCCGGCCGGTGGCGGGCAATGTCCCCGGCGTGCGCGGCGATCTTGTACGCGATCATCCCGTTGCGGACGTCTTCCGCGTTGGGGAGACCGAGGTGCTCTTTCGGCGTGACGTAGCAGAGCATCGACGCGCCTGCGTAGGCCGCCATCGTGGCGCCGATGGCGCTGGTGATGTGGTCGTATCCGGGCGCGATGTCCGTCACCAGCGGGCCGAGCACGTAGAAAGGCGCCTCGTGGCAGAGAATGCGCTCCTTCTCGACGTTCATTGCGATCTGATCGAAGGGCACGTGGCCGGGGCCCTCGATCATCACCTGGACGTTTTTCTCCCAGGCGCGCTTCGTGAGTTCGCCGAGCACCGCCAGCTCGCCAAACTGTGCGTCGTCTGAGGCGTCCGCGAGGCAGCCGGGGCGCAGTCCGTCTCCCGCGGAGATGGTCACGTCGTAGCGGGCGCAGATGTCGAGCACCTTGTCCCAATGCGTGTAGAGCGGGTTCTCTTCGCCATTTTCGATCATCCATTGGGCCATCAGCGAGCCGCCGCGCGACACGATGCCCGTGATGCGGTGCTGCACCGTCGGGAGCAGCGCGCGCAGCACGCCGGCGTGCAGGGTCATGTAATCGACGCCCTGCTGGGCCTGGTGCTCGATCATCCCGAGAAGGTCATCGACGGTCATCTTGCCGATGGACTTCACGTTCTGGACCACCTGGTAGATCGGCACGGTACCGATGGGCACCGGAGACGCCTTGATGATCTCCGCGCGAATGCCGTCGATGTTGCCCCCCGTGGAGAGGTCCATCACCGTGTCGGCGCCGTACTTCAGCGACACGTTGAGCTTGGCGATCTCCTCCTCGACCTTACTGGTCACGGCGCTGTTGCCAATGTTCGCGTTGACCTTGCAGGACAGCGCGATACCAATACCCATCGGCTCCAGGTTGGTGTGCGCCACGTTCGCCGGAATCACCAGCCGCCCGCGCGCGACCTCGTCACGCACCAGTTCGGCCGCGACTCCCTCGCGCTTCGCCACGTAGGCGATCTCCTCGGTCACAACGCCCGCCCGGGCGTACAGCATCTGCGTCTTTACGCGGTCGTTCGAACGCCGGGCCACCCACTCGCTTCGCATGGTCGCTCCTCAGGATTCTTCTCAGATGCACCGCCGCTGATCCGATCAGCGGTCCGCGGATGTTCGCCGCACCGTGTAGTGCACCTATCCCCCTCTGGGCAAGACGGACGACGACCGTGGTATGCCTCTTCGTCCACCCTACACCCCCCCTTGACCATGGCTGATCTCCCCTATTCCGCCGACGCCCTCAGCCTGCTCCGCCCCCGCGCGAAGGTCCTCCTGCGAAAGCGAATGCGTCAGCTACGGGGGACCGTTCCGACCGAGGCCCGCGCCCGACGATCGGCTGCGATCAGCGCCCGGGTGCTCAGCCTCCCGTGCTGGAAAGACGCCGCGACGGTGGCCCTCTACGCCGCCATGCCCGATGAGTTCGACCCCCATGGGCTCCTCGATGACGCCGTCGCCCGAGGCCTCGATGTGGCGCTGCCGGTGGTCGGCGAAGACCGGGTGCTCACCTTCCGCTGGCTGGTCTTTCAGGGCCGTCGATTTCCGACCGCGAAGTCGGCTTTCGGCATCGACGAGCCCACCGCCGAGGCGCCCGCCGTCGATCTCGCAACCCTCGACGTGGTGATCGTCCCGGCGCTTGCGATGGACCCTCGCGGGCATCGCCTGGGGTTCGGCCGCGGGCTTTACGACAGCACCCTCGTCCTGATGCCCAGGGCGGTGCGCGTCGCGACGGTGTTCGCCTTCCAGATGATCGCGGAAGTACCCGATGAGGCTCACGACCAGCGCGTGCACTTCGTCGTGACCGATGAAGATACCTATCGCGTCGAGGACGCGCCCTAAGGAGCCACTGCACATGACCCCGATTTCCTTCCTCGCCGGTGCGGCCGCCGGTGCGGCTGCCTCCTGGGCGGTTCGATCGAAGAGCGCGGAAGCCGAACTCCTCTCCCTTCGCAATGACCTGGAATCCGCCCGCGCGGATGGTTCAGTCCACGAACGATCGCTGTCCGAGGCCCGCGTGCGGGTGCAAACCCTGGAGGCCCAGACGACCCTGCTGCAAGAGGTGATCGAGGCCGCCCGCGGGGAGACCCGCGCCGCGCAAGAGCAAGCGGACGTGTACCGCCGGGCCGCCGCGGTGACCGTGGAGGAGGCCACCACGAGAGCCCGCGACCTCGTGCGAGCAGAGGTCGAGCGACAGGCGCAGGCACGCGCACAGCAGGTGCTCGCGGACGCACGCGTTCAGGCCGAGGCGATGACGCGAGACCTGAAGACCCGCGAGGAGCGGCTCGCGCACATGGAGACGGCGGTCACGCAGAAAGACCAGCGCCTCGGATCGCGCGAGACCGACCTATCGAACCGAGATCGCACGGTGACCGAGCGGGAGCGCGCCGTGGCACAGCGCGAGGCAGTGGCGGAGAAGCTCGTGACGGAGCGATCGACAGCCCTCGTGGCGGTTAAAACATCGGAGAAGGAAGCTCTCGAGCGAGTTGCGGCGCTGACCGGCGACGAGGCGCGCACCCGGGTGATCGACGAGATCATGGACGACGCGCGGCGCGTGGGGGCGCGGGAGGCCAAGCAGATCGAGGACCTCGCGAAAGAAGAGGCGGAGAAGCGGGCCAAGCGGGTGATCGGCATCGCGGTGCAGCGCTACGCGGGCGAGTACGCGGGCGAGCGAGCGGTGACGTCGGTGCACCTGCCGAGCGACGAGTTGAAGGGCCGGATCATCGGTCGCGAAGGGCGAAACATCCGGACTTTTCAGGAGGTTACGGGCTGCGACCTGGTGATCGACGACACTCCGGAGACCATTGTGGTGAGCAGCTTCGACCCGGTGCGGCGGGAGATGGCGCGGCTCACGCTGGAGAGGCTCATCCAGGACGGGCGCATCCACCCGTCGAAGATCGAGGAGTTCTTCATCAAATCGAAGGAGGAGGTCGAGCGAAACATCAAGGAGGCCGGTGAACAGGCCGCGATGGAGCTAGGCATCGGACGGCTGCACCCGGACCTCGTGAAGATCGTCGGCCAGCTTCGATACCGCTACTCGTATGCGCAGAACATCTTGCGGCACTCGGTGGAGGTCGCGCACATGTGCGGGCTGCTGGCGCAGGAGATGGGCATCAACCCGAAGCTCGCGAAGCGGGCGGGGCTGCTGCACGACATCGGCAAGGCCGTGACCCACGAGGTCGAGGGCGGCCACGCGGTGATCGGCGCGCAGATGGCGCGCAAGGCGGGCGAGGATGAGATGGTCGTCAACGCGATCGCGGCGCACCACGACGACGAGCCGCCGCGCAGCGTTCTGGCGCACCTCACAGCGGCAGCGGACGCGATCAGCGGGGCGCGGCCGGGCGCGCGGCGCGAGATGCTCGAAGGGTACGTGCGACGCCTCGAAGACCTCGAGCGCATCTGCACGACCTTCAAGGGCGTGGAGCGGTCGTTCGCGATTCAGGCGGGCCGCGAGGTGCGAGTGCTGGTGGAGCCGAGCGAGATCGATGATGCAGGCGCATTGGCGCTCTCGCGAGACATCGCGCGGAAGATCGAGAGCGAACTGGCGTACCCCGGACAGGTGAAGGTCACGGTGGTGCGCGAGACCCGTGCGGTGGACTACGCACGATAAAGTATGGAGTCCGAACCATCGTCGCGTTGGCCTTCGCAAGCGGGTGTTCCGGGATCGAGCCTCGCGGGTTCGGGATGCGGCCGAGCCCGGGGCGGGAGTAGCTGCCCGCGAGCGACAAGCCCGACGTCCCGGTGATCGTGGCGGTGCCCAGCCCCGGAGGCGCTGAGCATCGAGGCGCGGCTGCGACGTTGCAACGTTACAGCCGGTGCAGGTCTTGGAGGGTGCGCCAGCGGTGCGGGTGCGCTGCTGGATCGCGTCGGAGGGCTTCTGGATGGCCGCAGACCACCTCTTCCACAAAGACTCACGGGGCTGGCAGGCGCTCGCGTTCACGGAGTGCGGACGAATCGTACGGCCTCGTACGATCACCACTCCACCGGCCAACGCGGTGTTGCCCGGTTCGATTCGGGTGCTCGTGGCGGGCGCCAGTCTGCGGCTTGAGGTGGCGTAGTCGACGCGTCGATGGGAGCGACGGACCGGGGAAGTTTTCGCAGCTGCAGATGCGCTGGAACGACACCGAGCGGCGCTGAAGCCGTCGTTTACTCGCCCTGCATCAGCCCGGTGACGCGGCCGTCGTCGTGGACCACCACCCGCGCCGCCGCGGGGACCTTCGGCAATCCGGGCATCGTCATGATGTCGCCGGTGAGCGCCACGACGAAGCCCGCGCCGGCGCTGAGCCGGACCTCCTTTACCGTGACGGTAAAGCCCCGCGGGCGCCCCGGGCGCGTCGGGTCGTCCGTGAGCGAGAGGTGCGTCTTGGCCACGCAAACGGGCAGTTCGGCGCCGCCCAGGACGACGACGGCATCGAGGTCCTTGATGGCCGACGGGGTAAACGCCACGTCGTCGGCGCCGTAGACGGTGCGCGCGATCTTGCGGATTTTCTCGGCGGGCGCATCGCTCAGTTCGTAGGTGTACCGCGCGACCGGGCGCGCTTCGTCCGAGCGGTCGAGCATCGAGGTCACCGCGTCGGCGAGTTCGAGCGCACCCTCGCCTCCCCTGGAGAAGCCTTCGTGCCGCGCCAATGCCACGCCGTTGCTCGCCGCGAACTCCCGCAGCACCGCCTGCTCGTCGTCCGTGTCCTGCGGAAATCCGTTGATCGCCACCACCGCGGGCAGCCCGTAGAAGCGCAGCGTCTCCAGGTGCTTCTCGAGGTGCTCGAGGCCCTTCGTGAGCGCGCCGGGGTTGGCCTCCGCCGCTCGCGCCACGGGAACGCCGCCGTGCATTTTCAGCGCGCGGTGCGTCGCCACGAGCACCACGCCGTGCGGCCAGATGCCTCCCGCCCGACACTTGATGTCGAGAAACTTCTCCGCTCCGAGGTCGAAGCCGAAGCCCGCCTCGGTGATGACATCCTGCCCGTAGGCCAGTGCGAGGCGCGTCCCGAGGATGGAGTTGCACCCGTGGGCGATGTTGGCGAAGGGCCCGCCGTGCACCACCGCGGGGGTGCCCTCGCGGGTCTGCACCAGGTTGGGCATGAGGGCGTCGAGGAGCAGCGCAGTCATCGCCGCGGAGGCCCCCAGGTCACTCGCGCGCACGGGCTTTCCTGCGGGCGTGGTACCCACGATGATGCGCCCGAGGCGGGATTCGAGGTCCTTCACAGAAGTCGCGAGACAGAGGATGGCCATCACCTCGCTGGCGGCCGTGATGTCGAAGGCCGTCTCGCGCATCGGGCCGTTGCCCTTGCCCATGCCGACCACGACGTCACGTAGCGCGCGGTCGTTCATGTCGAGCGCGCGACGCCAACGCATCGAGCGCGGGTCGAGGTCGATCGGATCACGAAAATGAAGCGCGTTGTCCGCGATGGCCGCGAGGAGATTGTGCGCCGCGGTGATCGCGTGGATGTCGCCGGTGAAGTGGAGGTTGATGTCCGCGGACGGTTCGAGCGTCGCGAGGCCGCCGCCGGTTCCGCCGCCCTTCATCCCGAAGACGGGCCCGAGCGAGGGCTCGCGCAGCGCCGCCACCGCTCGCCGACCGCGACGACAGAGGCCCATCGCGAGGGCCACGGAGGTGGTGGTCTTCCCCTCGCCCGCGGGCGTCGGGTTGATCGCGGAGACCAGCACCAATCGCCCTTGCGGGGAGCCCTCCCGGCGGGTGAGCGCGTCGAGAGAAACCTTCGCGCGATGCCGTCCCCACGGAATCAAATCGTCGGCAGAGAGCCCTAGGTCAGCGGCAACGTCTTGAATGGGTCGGAGGGTGTTCGCCATGGCGCGCGGAGACTATCGGAAGCCCACCGGGGCGGCGAGCGTCCCCCGCGGGCGGGATGGCCGAACGATCACCGAGAGGTGCGTCGCAGGTAGGCGGTGTTGAAGGGGCGAGAGACGATTGAGAGGGACTAGCGCGCGTCGTGGCGCACGTACTCGAACTCCGGCGGACGACCCTTGATGCCCTGCTTCGGGGGGGCGATCCAGTGGGCCATCTTGCCGGGCTCGTAGACCGGCTTCGTCATGAGCGAGAGCACGTACGCGCGGTCGGCGGCGGTGGGAAGCCACTGCCCGGACTGCGCCTGCCAGGCCTCCTCGGAGATGAGATCGCCCGCGAGATTGAAGCGCATCCCGGCGTAGAGGCCGACGTTGCGGTTGAAGCGGCGGCTCGGAATCTTCAACTCAAAATCCACACCGGCTTCGGCGATGGAACGGTTCCATTTATCAACGCCGCGTTGGCAGTCGCCGACGTACTCGTCGCGGAGCACTTCGTTCATCGCGGAGCGCAGCGCCACGTCGCGATCGACCAGCGCGCCGTTTTCCGGCGTCGTCATTCGGTAGGTGCCGTGAAGGGCCAGGTGGTCTTCGTGGTTGGCCTCCTTGGCGCGGCCCTTCAGCCCCGACGCGAAGAACGATGCGGCGTTCGAGGAGACCTCGCCGCCGAACAGATCGACCGACGAACTGAACCAGTAATTCAGGTACTTCTGAATCGTCGGCAGGTCGATGCCGCCTTGCTTCCGCACGTCACCGTTGGGGTCGAGCTTCGCGAGTTCGGCGCTGCGCTGCACCACCCGGAGGATTCCCGTCTCGCCCACAAACATGTGGTGCGCCTCCTCGGTGAGCATGAAGCGCGTGGTGCGCGAGAGCGGATCAAAAGCGCTCTCGGCCAGCGCGAGCAGCTGGTACTTCCCGTCGCGGTCGGTGAAGTACGTGAACATGAAGTACGACAGCCACTCCGGGCACGGCTCGTTGAAAGTGCCGAGAATCCGGGGCTTGTCGGGGTCACCGCTGCGGCGCTCGAGCAGGCCCTCGGCCTCCTCGCGCCCATCACGGCCGAAGTGCGAGTGCAGCAGGTACACCATCGCCCAGAGGTGTCGGCCCTCCTCGACGTTGACCTGGAAGAGGTTGCGCAGGTCGTAGAGGCTCGGGCACGTCTGGCCCAGCAGGCGCTGCTGCTCCACGGAGGCGGGCTCGGTGTCGCCCTGCGTCACGATCAGCCGGCGCAGCGTGTTGCGGTGCTCGCCCGGAACCTGCTGCCACACAGGCTTCCCCATCTCGTCGCCGAACCCGATGGTGCGGTCGGCCACCGGGTCTGAGAGGAAAATGCCCCAGCGGTACTCGGGCATCTTCACGTAATCGAAATGAGCCCAGCCCTCGTGGTCTACGCTGATGGCCGTGCGCAGGAAGACGTCGTCCTGCTGGAAGCCCTCGGGACCCATGTCGCCCCACCACTTGATGAAGTTTGGCTGCCACTCCTCAAGCGCCCGCTGGAGCTTCTTGTCCGAGGATAAGTCGACGTTGTTCGGGATGCGCGTGTCGTTGACGACAGATGACATCGGCGGATCTCTTTCTTCGGTTGATTTTACGTGCGTCGGTAATCGAACACCGGGCGCTCGGGCTGCCCGTACATCGTGAGCGCGCCGGTCGGACCGACCGCGTTGGGTCGCTGGAAGATCCAGTTCTGCCACGCGCTGAGCCGACCGAAGATCTTGGTCTCCATGGTCTCCGGGCCCGCGAATCGAAGGTTGGCCTCGAGGCCCGTCATCGCGTCTGGCGAGAGGCTCGTACGCTCCTCGATGGCGACGCGCACCTCGTCGTCCCAGTCCATCTCGTCGGGCGTAAACGTCACCAGACCCGCCTTGAGTGCGGCTCCAGCGTCGAGCAGCGCCGTCTCCTCGCGCAGCCGCGTCACCACCGTCGGATCGTAGAGGTACCGCGACTCCAGCCGGGTGAGCCCGTTGCTCATCGGAAACGCTCCGAAGTTCGCCACCGAGAGCGCTACGTGCGTGTTTGCCGCGTCGATCATGAACACCCGGTCGGCCGCGAGCGCGATCTCCAGCATCGAGCCCGCGAAACAGCTCGCCGGCTCGATGAGCGCGAAGAGACTCCTCGCCGTCAGGTCCAGGCGCTTGAGCACCCGCTTTTGCAGCAGCACCACCTCGCGCGCCAGCCAGTCCGTCAGCGCCCGCTCGGTCAGCCAGCGATCAAACCGCCGCACCGCCTCCGGATCGCCCACGGTGTGCAGCACCACCAGCCCGATGTTTGGATGGTTGAAGCGCAGGTCGAGCAGCGCGTCGTCCAACTCGCGCCACGCCGCCACGCTCCAATGCTCCGCGTTCAGCGTTGCGTTCGGATCGCCCTCCGGCCCGCGCATCGTAAGCGACGCCACCCGGCGCTCGCGGTCGATCTGAAGCAGCACGTACTTGTACTCGCTCGCGTCGCCGTTGCGCGTCACCGTCACCGGCGGCAGGGCCATCCCCTCGCCCGCGGCCGTTCGCAGCGACCGCGCTGCCATCTTCTCCACGCGCGCCTTCAACGCAGCCTCAAACTTGCTCCGCGAGGCCGACTCATCGACCAGACGCCACTCCACAGCCCGCTTGCCCCGCACGCCTTCGGCCAGCGTCGAGAAGACGTCCGCCAGGTCGCGCCGCACCTTGCGCTTGTCCGTGACCCGCGTGAGCCCGCCGGTGCCCGGCAAAACCGCCAGCAGCGGCGCCTCGGGGAGGCTCACCGCGGTGCTGCCATCGTCCTGCAGGAGAATCTCATCGCACGCCAGCGCCAGCTCGTAGCCACCCCCGGACGCGGTGCCGTTGACCGCGCAGAGCACCGGGATACCCGAGAGCGCGGAGAGTTCTTCAAGGTAGAGCCGGGTCTCGTTGGTGTACTTGCAGAAGTTCACCTTGAAGGAGTGCGTCGAGCTGCCCAGCATGTAGATGTTTGCGCCCGCGGAGAAGATGCGGTCCTTCGCGCTCGTCACGATGAGAGCGCGAACTGCGGGGTGCTCGAAGCGCACCCGCTGAATCGCGTCGGCCAGCTCAATATCGACGCTGAGGTCGTAGCTATTGAGCTTGAGCGGATAGCCGGGCCGCAGCCCGCCGTCCTCCTGCACATCCATCGCGAGGCGCGCCACCCGACCCTCGTGAATCGCCGGGAAGTCCAGCACCCAGTGCCGGTACCGCGAGGGGTGCGTCTCAAAGCGAATCGGATCCTCGTAGTGGGAATGTTCTGCCATGGCTGCGCGAAAACCTACTCGACGCCCGTCGCGAGCGCCAACGTCTATGAGTGTCTGAGGGCGTGGCAGAGAGATAGTACGGGGGACGAACGATCGGCGGAGCGCCGAGGCGATCAGAGCGAATCGATGTACTGGAGGAAGGCGAGGATGCCGTAGCCAGTACCGCCCTTCGGCCCGAGCGGAGTGACCCGATCGAGGTACGCCGGGCCCGCAATATCGAGGTGGATCCACTTCCGGTCGCCGATGAATTCCCGCAAGAAGAGCGCCCCGATAATGGAGCCGCCAAACCGTTCACCCGTGTGTTTAAGGTCGGCCACTTCGCTCTTCAAGCCCTCGCGGAGCTCTTCGATGAGCGGCATACGCCACATCGCCTCGCCCGCGGTCTTTGCGCCGTCCAGGTAGCGCTTCGAGACCTCTTCGTCATTGCAGAAGAACCCCGCGGTGGAGGTGCCCAGCGCCACGAGGCACGCGCCGGTGAGAGTCGCGTGATCGACGATGAGGTCGGGTTCAAGTTCGCGCGCATACGCGAGCGCGTCAGCCAGTACGAGACGCCCTTCGGCGTCGGTGTTGATGATCTCGACGGTCTTGCCGTCGCGCGAGCCGAACACGTCGCCCGGTCGGTAGGCGTCGCCATCAGGCATATTCTCTGCGGCGGCGATGAGCGCGTGCACCTCGACGTCGGGCTTGAGCGCTCCGATGGCGGCCATCGCCCCGACGGCGAGCGCGGCGCCCGCCATGTCGGACTTCATGTCTCCCATGCCCGGCGCCGGCTTGATGCACAGACCACCGGAGTCGAAGGTCAATCCCTTGCCCACCAACACGATGCGCGGACGCCCCTTGCGGGCCTTGTCCGGTTTGTAAGTCATGTGGATAAACCGCGGCTCGTTTCGCGAACCGCGACCCACCGCGTCGAGAAGCTTCATTCCCTCCGCGCGAATCTTTGCCCGGTCCCAGATGGCAACCTTGAGCCCGTTGGCCTTGGCGACGTCGTGCGCCACGTCGGCCAGCGCCGCCGGGGTCAGCTCGTTCGGCGGCTCGTTGACCAGCGTGCGCGCCAGGTTGATGGCCGCCCCTACCGCCTCACCGTTGGCGATCGCGTGCTTCTGCTCGGACGTCGCCTTCGCGGCCTTCACGCCACGCAGTCCGAGGGAGACCGACTCGAGTTCCTTCTTCGGCCGCCGGTCGCCCGTGAGGTACTTCGTGAAGCGGTAGCTGCCCAGGATGACGCCCTCCGTCGCCGCGCGAAGCTCTGCAGCATCACCGGGACCACGCAGCCCGAGGTGCAACTTCGTCGCCTTGTCCGTGTTGGCCACCTTGGCAGCCTTCGCCGCCGCGGCACGCAGCTCGATGGCGGTGATCTTCGCCACCGGGCCGAGTCCGATGAGTAAAACCTTCCGCGCGGGGATCTTCCCGTAGGTCATCACGGACAGCGTCGCGTCACGCTTGCCCGAGAACTCGTCGTCCTTGATAGCCATGCGCAGCGTGCCCGCGAGCGCTTCATCGAGGTCGTTCAGCAGCGTGTCCCCGGCGAGGTCTTCCTCTGCGACGAGCACCGCGAAGAGGTCTACCTCAGCGCCCGACCCGGACAGTCCCAACGTGATCTTCATCCGTGCGTTTCCTTCCACCGACTGACGCCGCGGAGGGGGCTCTGAAGCCGCCAACGCGCGCGAAGGGTGGCGGATACTCTCACGCGTGTTCGAGCGCCCACAAGCCGTACCCGCTCATCACAGGGACGCGTCGTCGCAATGGAGCGTGGAAAGGCTGCCTTGCGACGTCGCGATCAAGCTGCGCGAGGCGCGCGACGGCCCCGGAGGAATGGTTCGTGGCACGTACGATTGGGCGGCGAGCGCGCGGGGCGATCAATCGTGGGAAGGTGAACGACATGACCGTACGGATTGAACACGATGGCCCCATCACGACGGTGATCATCGATCGCCCGGCGGTGAAGAACGCCGTCCACCGCGCGACCGCCGACGCGCTGGCGCGGGCTTTTCGTGACTTTGCCGCGGACAACGACGCGAGGGTCGCGGTTCTCTGCGGCGCCGGCGGAACCTTCTGCGCGGGCGCAGACCTCAAGGCCATCGCGACCGGTGAACCCAACCGACTCGAGCCAACCGGCGACGGTCCGATGGGGCCATCCCGGATGGTGATGGGGAAGCCAGTGATCGCGGCCATCGACGGGCACGCCGTCGCGGGAGGCCTCGAACTCGCGCTCTGGTGCGACCTGCGCGTCATGGAAGCCGACGCCGTCCTGGGGGTTTTCTGTCGGCGTTGGGGCGTCCCCCTGATCGACGGCGGCACCGCACGGTTGCCGCTGGTGGTCGGCCTGGGGCGCGCTCTCGACCTGATTCTTACGGGCCGTCCGGTGCATGCCGAAGAGGCGCTCTTGATGGGCCTGGTGAGCCGGGTCGTACCGCGGGGCACGGCGCGAGCCGCGGCGGAGGCGCTGGCGAGGGAGATCGCAGCGCACCCGTGGGCGTGCACGATGGCCGACCGGCGCGGCGTGTACCGGGCCTTCGCACAAACGACCGCAGAGGCGTTGGCGGAGGAGTTCACCGATGGCACCGAGGCGCTCTGGGCGGAGGGCACGAGCGGAGCAGCGCGCTTCGCCGAAGGAGCGGGCAGACACGGGCAGAAAGCCTGACGGAACCGGCCATTGCGCCCGAACCTCGGGAGATGGGCGCAAGCCGTTTTTACGATGAGCGCGCTAGTGATTATCCGTCGGGATGACGCGGCGCAAGAGTGGGCCACCCGCTGCCCAAAGGCCCCGGACGTAGGCGCAACGATGGTGGTGCAGGCGCACGAGCAAGCAGTGTTCGTGGCAGATGGCGCGACGATCGGAGCCGTCGGTCCGGGCCGCTAGTCGCTCCACCCGACGCAATGACCTGCGGTCGTCCCGAGGGGCGATCACGCGGAGGAAATATTACGTATCCATGTATTATTTTTGGCTTGCGGTAGCGCAGTGGTTTATCGACATCGACGCGCCGGCACCGCCCACGGCACGCTCCACCCTGCTCGCAGTGTGTCGGCCGTCTTCGCGGTCGGTCGCCAGGTACTTCCTGCGCTGCGCGCGCGGCTCTCTCGTGATGGGGTCGACGCGATCGATCACGATGCGTTGCCGCTCCACTCGACACCGGGTGGGGTGCAGCGAGATAGGGTGGTATTTTCAGGACAAACCGTGGCGAGGGTGTCGGAGTATGTGCAGATCGTCCGCGGGTTGCGGGCTGACCGGGCGATGCGCAATGCGACGGTGGCCTCGGTGGGGCTGGATTTTAGTGATTTTGGCGCGGTGATGCAGCGCTGGACACGGGCCATGACGGATGACCACGGCCTGGGCCTCAAGGTCGCCAGGGCCATGTAAACCGACGGAGGATAAAGAGAGGGAGAAGAGGGACGGTCAGTGACGGGGAGCGGGCGGAGCGGGGGTCAGGGTCGTGTGCGAGGTGTACTCGAGCAGGCCGTTGGAGTCGGCCTGCCCATTGGCGGCGCGGCGGGTGAGGTTACCCGTGACGACCACCTCGGCGGCCTCATCAAAGTCGGTTGGGACTGGCTTCACGAGCCCGGCGGCGATCTGCGCAAGCACCGCGGCGGTGGGCGGGCGACCCGCGCGGGCCGCGATACGGGCAGCCTCGATCTCATGCTGGAAGGTGGCGTAGCCGGTGACCATCATCATCTTCGCGGGATCGCGCTCGACGCGATTGTCGGAGATGTAGATGTGCGGTCGCTCTTCGACGCAGCGGTCGGCCTCGGTGCACGGCTGCGCACGCTCGTTGCGCGCCGTGTACACGCTCACAATGAACCCGTGGACGCGCTGTTGCTTGCTCCAGAGGTTGGGGTCGCGCGTTGACTGATGGCGCACGCCGTAGACCGTAAACGACCCATCCGTGTGGTTGAGCGGCGGTGGCGCGGGGAGCGTCGGCACCGTCGGAAGGTTGACATGCGGAGCTGCGGCGCCCTCTTCGGCCACCGCGTTGAGCTTGCTTTCTCCCTCACAGCCAATGGTCGCTGCGGCCATCGCGCCGAGACAGAGACCCACAAGCGCCATCCATCCATGCTTCATCCGATATTACTCCCTTGAATACAGGGTAGACGCTAACACGCCCATTCTTACAGCCACAAGCGAAGAGGACGACCGCGCCGGGGAGCCCGCGCGCACACGGCTCTTCTCCCCTCGGCGCGAGAGTTCTACATCTTTACGTAACGCTTGCGTCGCGGGCGCTGAGGGGGACGCCTACGGCTCTTCGCCGAGCGCGCGGTACGTCTCGTCGCGGTCGCGATGGATGTCGCCGATGAGCGCACCGACGCGCTCGACGCCGAGCCGCGCGATGGTCTCTTCGTTGGCGACGGAGACCACCTCGTGGAGGGGGCGCTTTGCGGGTGCACCGAACGGCAGCGCCATCGCGACGCTCATGGGCATGAAGCGCTTGCCCGTCCCGTCGCGCATCCGGAGTTCTTCGAGTGTGCTCAAGCGGATCGCCTGGATGGCCGGGTCGGGACACCGTCGAATGAGGTTGATGAGGTCGAGCGGACTGTGGTTGTCGGACTCGGGCTCGGGGTGAAAGGCCACCATGGCCATCAGCACACCCGCCGGACCGGGGTTCTTCGCGTAGGTCTCGCGGACGACTTGCACGTGGGCCCCGAAAGCTTTCCGCGTCGTCTTCAACCGCGGATAGACCAGAAACCCGATCTCCACCGACGGGTCTTCCCCGAGGCGTCGCGCCCACGCGGCCCCGACGGCGAGTTCGGGCACCCTCGCGAGATCGACGGACTCGCTCACCTGCGAACGCCGCCGCGCGGTCTCGGCCCAAGGGCACATGTTGAGCCCCTCCACGATCTCCACCGTGTACCGTCGAAAAAGGCGCTTCGCCTCGCGTTCCAGGGCCTCGTCGTTCATCGCTCGGGTTCTCCGCGGCCTGCTGGCGCGTCACGCAGGTTGCCCCAGCCGGAGACGGATTGCACCCCTGCGCACGGGGTGAGATCGGAGCTTTGTCCCGGGCGGGTGCATTCGGTAGGTTGGCCCCCGCGACGAACGCGAGGAGACGGCGACGATGGCGACGAAGACAGCATGGGGCGGGCGATTTACCCAGGAACTGGACGCAGGAGCCGCGCGGTTTCTGGCGAGCGTCGATGTGGACGCACGGCTCGCGGAAGAAGACATCACAGGGTCGCTCGCGCACGCCGAAATGCTCTGCTCCATCGGGGTGCTTACGGCGGAGGAGTTGAGGCAGGTGCAGCGCGGTCTAGGGGCGATTCGCGAGGAAATTCGCGCGGGAACCTTCGCCTGGGATGCGGCTCGGGAAGACGTTCATATGAACGTCGAGGCCGCGCTGACGGAGCGCGAGGGTGACGTGGGCGCACGGCTCCACACGGGCCGGAGCCGCAACGACCAGGTGGCGACGGACATGCGCCTCTTCGCGCGGCAGGCCTGCAGCGACGTGGGGCGCTCGCTCGACCGTCTGGCGCTCGCGTTGTTGGGCCGCGCGGAGACGGAGATCGACACGCTCATTCCGGCGTACACGCACATGCAGCGAGCGCAGCCCAACCGGCTTTCGCACCATCTGATGGCGTACGTCGAGATGCTGGGCCGCGACCGCGGACGCCTCGACGACGCCGCCGTGCGGATGAACGAATCTCCCCTGGGCAGCGGCGCCGTCTGCGGAACAACCTTCCCGTTGAACCGCGAAATGACCGCGCGGGCGCTGGGCTTCGATGGCCCCTCGCGCAACAGCCTCGACGCCACTGCGGACCGAGATTTCCTGTTGGAATTGCTCGCCGCGCTTGCCATCGCGGCGGTGCACATGTCGCGGCTTTCCGAAGAACTGGTGCTCTGGTCAACGCAGGAGTTTGGCTTCGTCGAGATGGCCGACGCGCACACCACGGGCTCGTCGATGATGCCGCAGAAGAAGAACCCAGACGTCGCCGAGGTCGTGCGCGGAAAGTCCGGCCGGGTCATCGGCGACCTCGTGACGTTGCTAGTGATTCTGAAAGGCCTGCCGCTCGGGTACAACCGCGATCTGCAGGAGGACAAGGCACCGGTCTTCGACGCGGTGGACACCGTGCGCGACGCAGCGGAGGTGCTCGCCGATGCGGTCGGAGCGATGGGCTTCAAGCGCGACCGGATGCGGGCGGCGCTCAGCGCGGGCTTCACCGTGGCCACCGAGGTAGCGGACTACCTTGCCGCCAAGGGGGTTCCTTTTCGGCACGCCCACGAGGTGGCGGGACGGCTCGTGGCGCGGGCGTTGTCCGAGGGCAAAGAGCTGGGACAACTCTCCCTGGAGGCCTACCGCGAGGCGCATCTCTTGTTTGAGGAAGACATCTACCGGGCGCTCGACCCGGAGGTGGCGGTCGAGCGGCGCGACCTGCCCGGCGCCCCGGCGAAGCGGCGAGTGCTCGCGGCGATGGCCGACGCGCGAGCGCGCATCGAGGGGCGCGCGGTCTAGCCGAGGCGGGCTGTAACGCGGGTGCGAAGGGCGGCAGCGGCGGCGCGGGTGCCGAGGGTGCCACCGACGTCCTTCGTGCACTCGAGCGCGATGATGCAGTCGCGAACGCTGTGTTCGATGAGCGTCTCGAGGTCGGGGTGGCCGAGGTGCGTGAGCATCATGCCCACGGTGAGCGCGGCGGCGAAGGGGTTGGCGAGGTCCTTCCCAGCAAGCGGCGGCGCGCTGCCGTGAACGGGCTCGAACATCCCGCAGCGGCGGCCCGGGTGGAGGTTGGCGCTGCCCGCCATACCGAGGCCCCCTTGAAGCGCCGCGCCGAGGTCCGTGACGATGTCCCCAAAGAGGTTGTTGGTGACGACGACTTCGATGTTGGAAGGGTCTTGCACCATGTAGAGACAGAGCGCGTCGACGTAGACGTGCACCGGCTCGATCTCCGGGTACTCCCGCGCAACCTCGCGAAACACACGGAGCCAGAGCTCGTGGGCGTGCTTCATCGCGTTGGACTTGTCCGCCATGTGCACGCGCTTGTTGCCGTGCAGCCGGGCGTGCTCGAAGGCCGTGCGGATGATTCGTTCGACCCCTTTGCGGGTGTTGATGTCTTCATTGATGGCGATTTCGTCGGGCGTCCCGCGGCGCACCTGGCCGCCGACGTTGACGTAGACGCCTTCGGTGTTCTCTCGAAACACCACGAGGTTGATGTCCGCTGCGCCGTGGTGCTTCAACGGCGAAAGACGGTCGTCGAGGCAGCGCACCGGGCGAATGTTGGCGAAGAGGTCGAGTCCGAAGCGGAAGCCGAAGAGGATGTCGCGCGCGTGGTCGTTGGACGCGATGCGCGGGTCGCCGAGGGCGCCCAGGAGAATCGCGTCGCAGGTGTCGCGGATCTCCTCGAAGACCGCCGGTGGGAGGGTGGTGCCATCGCGAAGGAAGCGGTCGGCGCCGAGGTCGAGGTGCCAATACTCGAGATCGAGCGAGCGGCGGGCAGCGATGAGTTCGAGCAGGGCGACGGCTTCACGGGTGACTTCGGTTCCGATGCCGTCGCCCGGGAGGACGGCGATGCGTTGGCTCATGCGAGCGCGGTAGCACGCGCACGACGGCGAGGGAATGCCTCGATGCCGCACGAGGGGCTTGCGCGCCGAAGCGGCCGTGGAGTAGAAGGTCGCTCCCCAAGCGCGGTTAGCTCAGCTGGATAGAGCGTTGGTCTCCGAAGCCGAAGGTCGCAGGTTCGAATCTTGCACCGCGCACAGCTTGAATCGAGGCTTTGAGTTTCGATCCCCTCTCACTCGAGGGGAGAAGAGACTCAAGGCCTTTATTTTTTGTTTGAAGTAGCCAATCGCTGGCGGGGCTGCTGGGCGGCGGGATAGAGAAGCCCGCATGGCGCGTATGCAGCACTGGCTCACCAAGAGCGAGCCCTTCAAGTATTCGTTCGAGCAACTTGTGCTGGACGGAAGCACCCGTTGGGATGGAGTTCGCAATTACGAGGCGCGCAACAACCTCCGCGCCATGGCCGTCGGCGACCTCTGTCTCTTCTATCACTCCAATGAAGGCAAGGCCGTGGTGGGCGTAGCCCGGGTCTCCCGCGCGGCCTACCAGGATCCGACCACCGTGGATGACTGGAGTTGCGTAGACGTCGAGCCCGTGTTTGCGCTGGCGAAGCCCGTCACGCTCGACGAGATTCGCGCGCACAAGAGCCTCGCGACCATCGAGATGCTCAAGCGCAACCGCCTATCCGTCACTCACGTCACGGAGGCTGAGTTCAAGATCATCCTCGAGATGGGCGCGATCGCGGGCTGACACTCCGCACTCGACTCAGCCGCTCAACAGACCCAATCGGCTCAATACCTTGATGAGAATCCCGATGAGGCTCTCGCCGGCGATGATGCCCGAACTCACCGGCACGAGGTACTGCTCGGCCACCCTCGGGCGCGAGCGCTCGATGCCGAGCGCAATGAGCGCCCCTACGAACATCGACAACGTGTTGGCGAAGGGCATCGTGAACGCGAGCCCGAAACCCACCGGCGAGGGGAAAAACCTTCGATAACCCGGCGGCAGCGCCTTCTCGATGAGCACCATCACGACGCCGAGTACGGCGCCCACGACGATCATCAAGCGCGCGCCCGGCGGGAGGTGCGAGATGCCCTGCGAGAGCGCCCGCGAGACGGCCTCCCAGGCCAACGCCGCAGGGGCCGGAATGGCCGGTGTCCCGATGACCGTGTAGTCCGGCACGAGCAGGCGAAACGCGGGCACCACGAAGAGGCTCCCGGCGAGGACGCCGAAAAACTGCGCGATGAACTGCTGCCGAGGCTTGGCGCCGAGCAGATGGCCGGACTTGAGGTCCGTAAGCATGTCCGCCGAGTGAATCGCCACGCCGCCGCTCATCGATGCGCACATCAGGTTGGTGGTGATGCTCCCCGGGGCGACCACGCCGAAGACCAACTGCGTGATTTTGCCGAGCGCGCCGGTGGGGGTCGTGTCGGTCTCGCCGGTGGCGCGGCACGCCACGATGGCGATGAAGAAGCTCATCACGACGCAGAGAAGGCTCATCCACCAGGCGATTCCGAAGAGCTTCCAGGCGAAAAACATCACCAGCGGAGTGAGCCCGGAGATGCCGTACACAAACCACTGGATGGGCACCTCCACGGCGGCCATGGGATCCTCACTGACAGGCTTCGCCCTGGAGAAGATTCCCGAGAGACCAGAGAAGGCGCGGGCGATTTGCCGCCAGGAAAACGCAAACGAGAGCAAGCCCGAGGTGAGAAGCAGCGGCGAGCCGAACCACACGGTCCATTGGGAGATCGCGCGGATTTTGACCTCGGCGATTTCGTGGATGTCGAAGCCGTGCGGGGCCAGCGCGAAGTAGTTGATCAGCCCGCCGAGCATCATGCTCCAGGCCGAGCGCCAACCCATGATGGCGCCCGCCGCAATGAGCAGCAGGGAGGTGTCGAAGAAGACCGACCACTTCATCGCCGCGACGCCGCGGATAGAAAACGGAAACGCGATGTGTTCGGGGAGATTGAAGGGAATCCAGCGGGCCCGCGCCTCGCGCAACCAAAGCACCAACGCGCCCACCCCGGCGGACCAGATGAGCGCGCGGCCCGCGATCTTCGTGCCCTCGGCGTCAACCACGGTGCTGGGCTTGTCGCTGCGCCGCGCGTCCATCTTCGCGGCCTCTTCGGGGTGCAATCCACGGAGAGTCTCCGCCGCCGCGATGCCTGAAGGAAACTTCAACCCTTCCTGATTGATCATCTGGCGCTTCATGGGAATGGCCATGAAGACACCGAGCATCGCGATGGGGGTGATCCAGAAGAAGATGGTCCAGCCGGAGATGACGGTGTGCGTGGCGAGCATGAGCGCGGGAATCGCCGCGACGGTTCCGCCGCCGGTCATGTAGCCCGCCGCCGAGGCCACGGACTGCATCGCATTGTTCTCGAGCATCCCGAACTCATCGCGCGCGACACCGAGGCGCTTGAGCACGTTGAAGATGACAAACGCGAGGATGCCCGCGGTGATCGTCACCCCGAAGCTCCATCCCGTTTTTAGTGCGATGTAGAGGTTGGAGAGCGACATCACGCCGCCGAGCAGCATGCCCGCCACGACCGCGCGCACGGTCAACTGCCGGGAGTTGTCGCCCTGGTACACCTCGCGCAGCCACTTGCGCTCCGGGTCGCTGTCATCGATCGGGCTGGCAGCACGGAAGGACTCAGTGAAAACTGGTTTGCGCATGGATAGCGCAGAGGTGTCAGAGTTCGGCCTCCGTTGACAAGCCCCCTCGGCCCGGGAAAACGATCGATCGCCCGGCCTATCCTCGGCCCCGCCGATGGAGCGACGCCCCGCCACTGAGCATCACTTTCCACTACGCCCCGATGTCCTCTGCGACGCGCGTGTTCTGGGCCCTGGAAGAGCCTGGAATCCCGTACGAAAAAGTGAAGTTCGATCTCGCTGTGGGCTATCAGCGGAAGCCCGAATATCTCGCGATCAACCCGCACGAAAAGGTGCCCGCGCTGGTGATCGACGGCGTGCCGATGTTCGAGTCTCTAGCGATGTTGCTCTTCCGGGGAGAGCGCTTCGGTTTCGCGCAACCCCGGTGTTCAAGAACGATCACCCCGAGTACCCCACCGCCCTCTCGTGGATGACCCTTTGGGAGACGGTGACCTTCTCGAATCACGTCTTCCGCGATCTGCTCAACACCAGCGCGAGCTTTCCAAACGAGGCACACAACGCCGCCGCTGCGGAGGCACGCCCGGCAGGACGTGCTCGCCAACCTCTCGGTACTAGACAACTTTCTTGCCGACTGCGATTACCTCGTCGCCGATCACCATCGCGATGATCGACTGAACAGTCTTGCCACCACCGGCCGCGCGGTGGCATCCAAGTCTCCGAACAGGCGCCATGACCCCACAGGCGCACAAGGAGCACTTCTCTCATGAACACTTCATCCCTGTTGATTGGACTCGGTCTTTCCCTGTCCGTGTCCCTTGGTTGCTCGCACGCGACGACGGCGCCGACCACCGCTCCCACGGTCGCCGCGACGGCGAGCGCCAGCACCGAAGCGGAATTGCGCCCGCTCACGGTCGCCGAACTATCGGGCTTCATTGATCAGAACGATGTCGCGGTCATCGACAACAACGGCCAGCAACGCTACGCGCAGGGCCATATTCCCGGCGCCCGCTGGGTCGGTCACGACCAGGTGACTGCGTCGGTGCTCCCCGCCGACCGCGCCGCGCGGGTGGTCTTCTATTGCCACAACGAGCAGTGCACAGCGTGTCACACGGCCGCCCGCCAGGCGATCAGCCTGGGGTACACCAACGTGTTTATCCTCCCTGCGGGCATCGTCGGTTGGACCACCGCGGGCAAGCCCGTCGTGGCAGGCACCAACCCCACCTGACTCGCCCTCTGGCCGCGGCGGGGACGTGATACGGTCCCCGCGCCATGGCCACAACCACATCTTCAGTCTCGATGGAAATGAGTGCCTCGGCCCACAGCACGGCCGACACTCCTCACGCCCACCTCGACTCGCTGCTTCACGGACTCCGAGCGAAGGCTCAGGAGTTTGCGCGGGTCTCGGTCAGCGCTCGCGCGGCGCTTCTGCGTGCCTGCCTACCGACGATTCGCGCGCAGGCGCGGCCCTGGGTCGAGGCGGCGTTCGTAGCGAAGGGACTCGACGCCAATCTACCGCAGTCCTCTGAGGAGTGGCTCGGCGGCCCGATGACGACGATGCGAAACACCCGACTGCTCGCGGAGTCGCTCGAGCGCCTCGCCAGCACGGGCAACCCCGGTCCGGACGACAAGAAGATCCGCCTCGACGCGCATGGCCGCACGGAGGTCGAGGTCTTTCCCAACACGCTGGTGGACGCACTTCTCTACGGCGGCTTTAGCGCGACGGTTCGAATGAAGTCCGGCATGACCCCGGCGGACGTGCGCAAGACCCAGGCGGGTTTCTACAAGCAAACCGACCCGAAGGGCGGCGTGTCGCTGGTGCTCGGCGCGGGCAACGTAGCGTCGATTCCGCCGATGGACGCGCTCTACAAGATGTTCGTGGACGGCAACGTCTGTCTGGTGAAGCTCAATCCGGTCAATGAATACCTGGCGGAGCATCTCGACAAGGCCTTCGCGCCGCTCGTTCAGGCGGGCTATCTCCAGTTCGTGAAGGGCGGAACGGCCGTGGGCACCTACCTGGTGAACCACGCCGAGGTCGATGACGTGCACATTACCGGCAGTGACCGAACGCACGATCTTATCGTGTGGGGCCCGCCGGGCGCGGAGCGCGAGCGCCGCATGCAGGAAGACAACCCGATACTGAAGAAGGCAATCACCTCGGAGCTGGGATGCGTCACTCCCGTGATGATCACTCCGGGTCCGTATACCGACTCCGAGTTGGCGTTTATTGCGCAGAACATCGCGACGATGATGGTCAACAACGCGTCGTGCAACTGCAACGCGGGCAAGATGCTCATCACCGCGAAGGGCTGGGCCGGTCGCGAAAAGCTCCTCGGGCTCATCAAGAGCGAACTCAGCACTCAGAAGCCGCGCAAGGCGTATTACCCGGGCGCGTTCGACCGATACAAGGCACTCGTGGGTGACCGCGCGGAGGCGGTGAAGATCGGCGACGCAAAGGAGGGCGAACTCCCCTGGACGCTGGTCTTCGGACTGGATAGTTCAAACAAGGAAGAAGACCTCTTCATCACCGAGCCGTTCTGTCCGATTCTGAGCGAGACCAGCCTGGAGGCCGCGGGCGCGGCGGAGTTTCTGACGGCTGCGACAGCGTTTTGCAACGACCGCCTCTGGGGCACGCTCAGCGCCGTGCTGCTCATTCACCCGAAGACCGAGCAGGATTCCGCGGTCGCGAAGGCCCTGTATGACGCCATCGACCAGCTTCGTTACGGCGCCATCGGTATCAATCAATGGACCGGCATCGTCTACGGGTTGGTCACTCCTCCGTGGGGTGCGCACCCGTCTTCCACACTGAAGAACGTCCAGGGGGGACTGGGCTGGGTGCACAACACCTTCATGCTTGAGGGCATCGAAAAGGCCGTTCTGCGAGGGCCGTTGACGGTATTTCCGAGGCCGCCGTGGTTCGTGACCTCGAAGACCGCGCACGAACTCGGGCCCAAACTGGTGGAGATGGAGTTCGAGCCGAGCATCTTGAAGGTACCGGGCATTGCGATCACCGCGATGCGCGGTTGATTGGAGAGAAGGTCAAAGGCCATGACGCGACGCGCCCTTTGCATTGGCATCAATCGCTTTAACGACCGCGACGCACCGCCGCTCAACGGATGCGTCAACGACGCCCGCAACATCGCCGAACTCCTCCACGGAGGCTTCGGCTTCCGCAGCAACGACATCCGTGTATTGCTCGACCAAAAGGCCACGAAGGCGGCTTTCCTGGAGGGCCTCGACTGGCTGGTGAGTTCCGCGCGCGCGGGCGACCAACTCGTGCTGTTCACCAGTTCGCACGGCAGCCACATCCCCGACCTCGACGGCGACGAGGACGACCACGAAGACGAAGTACTCGTCGCTCACGACCACGACTGGGAGCGCTGCGTCTTGATCGATGACGAGATTGCGCAGCACATCACACGGCTGCCGGCCGGAGCATCGCTGG
This sequence comes from Deltaproteobacteria bacterium, assembly GCA_947477565.1. Lineage (GTDB taxonomy): Bacteria > Myxococcota_A > Polyangia > Polyangiales > SCUS01. Next base: position 64,290 of record CANJUR010000007.1, on the reverse strand, counting down.
TCTCCCTCTGGGACACCTGCCACTCGGGCACCCTGAACGACGCCGCACGCGCCGCGCAGGTCGCCCATCGGGGGATGCGTCGCCCGCTCGCGGCGTCGGGATATCGCGAGGGCGTGACCGACGTGATCGGGAAGTATCTCCCGCATCCGAAGGGCGTCGATCTGCGGGCGTCCATGGCCGCTCGGAAGGCTGTGCGTGCGCGGCGACCGGCGGCTGCCAGCGTGGTCGATACGCTGACCCTGGGCGCCTGCAAGGACGACCAGACGGCGGCCGATGCGAGCTTCGACGGGCGCTCCGCGGGCGCATTTACGCACGCACTTTTGACGGCGATTCAAAAGCGCCCGGACGCCACCTGGGCGGACGTCTTCGAGCGCACCAAGACCGAGGTGAAGCGCGGCGGCTTCGATCAGACGCCGCAAGTGTTCGGACCGGCAGACCTGCTAGGGGCGCCAGTGTTTGGCGGCCGCGGGCAGACGCAGGGCGCGGTGCCGACGGCCGTCGTGGATGTCGGCGCGCTCGACCGACACATCGGCCAGGCCGAAGCGGCGGGGAAGTGGGAAGAGGCCGCGGGCGCGCTGGAAGAGCGCGGTCGTCAGGTGATCGCTCCCGCGGAGCAGGCGCGGACCTACGAACACCTGGTGAGCCTCTACCGGGTGAAGTTGGGCGACGAGCGGCGAGCGGTCGGCGCGGCGGAGAAGTTGCTCACGGCGGTTCCGGCGCACGCAGGCGCGCGGGAGTATCTGCGCGGGATGTACAAAGCCATGGGCCACACCGCTGGGCTTGCGGCGTTGGATGCGCCGACGCGCGCCTCGGCGCAGCGTGCGGTTGCGGATGCTCCTGCGGCGGGCGGAGGCATCCTAGGGACGCTCGGCGCCGCAGCGACGGCGTTTGGTCAGATGGTGGCGGCCGCGCCGGTGGCGTACGAGGCCCCACGCGCGGCGACCTCCGCGGCTGCGAGCCCTGGCGCGAAAACCACGACGCGCTGCGCTTATTGCGGCTTCGAGATGGGCGTGAGCGCGCGGCAGTGCCCGTCGTGCGGCGCCGCCGTCGACTGATTCAATCAGCGACTCAACAACACGTAGACGAGGGTGATGGCGACGCCGATGGCGACGCCCACACCGATGAGCGCGGCGACCGGCAGGCCACCTCGCGGACGCTCATCGGCGGTGGTGCGTCCCAACGCGGGGGAGTCCGGTTGCGCCATCGGCGCGGCACGAAACGGAACCGCACCGACCGGCGCAGGCGCGGCGACCGGCGGCGACGGCGGTGTCTGCTCGGGCAGCGGGAATTGCGTGCGCTCGGGACGATTCGATTGCGGCAACGGTTGCGTGTGCGCGAAGGCCACGTTGTCGGGAATCGCGCTCATCGCCTGCTGCACCGCAGGATCGTCGGCTACGAGCGCCCCGAGCGCGCCGGCGAACTCCGCGGCGGACTGGTGGCGGTCGTCGGGGTTCTTCGCCATTGCCTTGTGGATGACCTCGTCGAGTCCCGGCGGAAACGTGAGGTCCGGCGCTCGCTCAGACATCGGGATGGGCTGCGCCTGCACGTGCAGGGTGATGAACTCCATCGGCGAGCGCGCCTCGAAGGGAAGCTTTGCAGTGACCAGTTCGTAGAGAATTACCGCCAGCGAATACACGTCCGAGCGCGGATCAAGCGCCTTCCCCTGGGCCTGCTCAGGGGACATGAACTCCGGTGTGCCGAAGACCATCCCCTCCTGCGTGAGGATGAGCGAGCCTGGCGCGATTTCCAGTTCGGTAACCTTGGCGAGGCCAAAATCGAGCACCTTCACGTAGTCTGCGATGCCACCCTGTTTGCACAGGAAGATGTTCTCGGGCTTCAGATCGCGGTGAATGATGCCCTTCTGGTGGGCCTCTTCGAGCGCGCCACAGGCCTGGATGAGCACCGCGATCGCGCGCGTCGGGGCCATCGGGCCGTCCTGGCGCACCAGTTGGCCGAGGTTGCGGCCCTCCAGGTGCTCCATGACGATGTAGCAGGCGTTGTCCTCAAGCTGACCAAACAGGAAAACCTTCGCGGTGTTGGGATGCGTGAGATGGCTCATCGCGCGAGCTTCCCGACGAAACCGCGACGCAAGATCCTTCCGGCTCGTGAACTTGGAGTGCAGGATCTTCACCGCGACGAGGCGATCCATCGACGGCTGGTGGGCCTTGTAGACCGAGCCCATGCCGCCAGCGCCGATGCGCTCCAGCACCTTGAATTGCCCGGCCAGGATTTCCTTGCCAACGTACGGATCAGGCTTCACCACGGCATGGAGACTGCCCCGAGACCCCCTTCGACGGCAACAACTCCCCGCGCCGCGCACGCTTGACCCGACCCTTCGCCTCGTTGCTCCATCGATCTCATCCCGCCGTGCCACGCGCGCCCTCCGACTTTCCCTTTTCCACCCTCGCCTGCGTCGATCGCGCGGACGCCCGCTTCACCCGCCACGTCAGCGCGGTGCTCACCGCGTCGCCGCCCCTCCCCGCGACCCTCTTCGATGCCCGTTGGGCCGCCCTCCTCGGAGCACCGGTGAGCGCCCACCCGATGCCGCCTCTGCCGGTAACCACCGACGCCCTCCGCGCCGCCTGGGCCCTCGACCCCGCCATCGTCGCCCTCTGGAACCACCCCGCGCTCGGGCCGTTTCTCGTCGCCTTCCCGCGCGACCTCGCCTTCCTTCTGGCCACCCACGCGCTCGGCCCTGCGGCGCAGCGCTCGCCCATCGACCCCTGGTCCGAGGTCGCCGAGGGTGCGCTCGCCGCCCTCGCTGCGCGCGTCGCCGTCACCCTCTGCGCACCGTCCGCCCCACCCGTTCTGCGCGCGATCACCGACTACCCTGCGGACGCCCTCGACGCCCTCGACGCGCCGGGCCGCCTCGTCCGCTGGGATTTTACCATTGCTGGTAAAACCATCGCGGGCATCGTCACCCTGGTCTTCGCGCCGGACCGTCTCCGAGCAGCCCCATCTTCCCCCGCCGCCGACCTCGCCCGGCGCTTCGCGGGAGTTGCCGTTTCGGTGCGTTGCATCGCCGGCCGCGCGCTGCTCCCCGCGGACACAATCGGCTCGCTCGCCGTGGGCGATCTTCTGATGCTCGATGGGCTGCGCGGGTCGTCCGCCGCGCTCGTCGGCGACGTCACGCTCAGCCTCGGCGCCGATCCCCCGTTGCACTGCGAAGCCACGCTCACCGACCCGTCTCGGGTCACCCTCTCCGCCTCGCCACACGCCCCCCGGAGCACTCCCATGCACAACCCCGCCGACGCCCTCCGCGACCTTCACGTCGAGGTCACCGTCGAACTCGCCACGCAGTCTGTCTCATTGGAAGCGCTCGCTGCGTGGGGAGTCGGCGCGGTGGTGGAGTTTCCGCAGCGCCTCGGCGAAACGGTAGTGGTGCGCGCCGGCGGCCGTGTCGTGGCGCGGGGCGAACTCGTCAACGTCGAAGGTCAGGTCGGCGTGCGCATCACGGCGCTGAGCTGACCTCCGTCGGCGTCACCGCGAGCCGCACCTGCACGGCCTCGCCGCGGCGCACGAGGTCGATGCGAAGCTCCGACGCGTCACGCAGCGCGGCGAGGCAACCAAGGGCGCGCTCTGGACGGTCGATGGGCTGATCGTTGATGCGGGTGACGACGTCTCCGGGCCGCAGGTCGGCCCCCGCGCGACGCCACCGCCGGAGGTTTCGCGCGCTGTTGAGCCGAAAGCCTACGAAGCGACCGCCCTCGAGCACCGGCGACACATCGACCTCCGAGAGAAAGTGCCCGAGGCCTTGCGCGGCGGCGTCTGCGAGCACCTGCCGGGTGAGCACCGCGGGCGTGGTGTCCTCGACCGGCGCCGGGGCCGACACCGTCGGAACCCGCGTCGCCTCCGACCAGTTGATCTCGTCGGGGGAGACATCCCCCATCCGGCGCGCGGCGCACCCACACAACGCGATGATCCCGAGGAGTTCAGCCTTCCGCACGGAGCGCCTCGACCGCGGCGACAAGGCCGGCGTGCACGGTGTCCGCGTCGATGTTGCCATTGAGGTGCAGCACGCGATCGCCCGGCAGGTACTGCTCGATGGTCTCGTAAAAGCGCGCGAGGCGCCGCTGGAGTTCTTCCTCCTCGAAGAGGTCCGGGACGTTGCCGCGGAGCCGTCGACGCTCGAGCGCGGTCTCCGGCGATACGTCGAGAATGATCGTGAGGTCGGGTCGTCGGGCGCGGCTGTTGATCGACCGGATCCACGCACTCACCGCGGCATCTCCGCTGACGATCCCCTGGTAGGCGATGCTGGACGCGTCGTAGCGGTCGGTGATCACGGTCACGCCGTCCATCAGGTTGGGGATGATCTCGGCCTGGAGGTGGTCGAGGCGATCGGCGGCGAATAGCAGCGCCAGGGTAGACCAGCCGGGGGAGGTCGTCCCCGCGGGGCCACTCACCACGACGCGACCGTTGAGCACCTGACGAATCAGCGCGCCGATGGGACCATCGGTGGGCTCATGGGTGGCGCGTACCGGGAGGCCGCGCTTGCGCAGCGCAGCGGCGAGACGGGCGGCCTGGGTAGTGGTGCCCGCGCCATCGATGCCCTCGATGGCGATGAAGTGACCCTCGATCATGAATCGATCATCGCGCGGCCCGCCGTCGGCGCGCAACGGGCCTGCAGGCACCGGTGGTTCGTGAGCCTTCTTGTCGCTCCCGGAAGTCGCGTGGTACTGCCAATCAGACAGATAATCTGGGAGCCGCACCATGAGCCAGGACCTCGACCGCCGACACTTTCTCTCCACCGTCGCCGCGGGCACCGCCGCGATGGCACTCGCGCCTCAGGCAGAGGCGCAGCAACACGCCGCGGGCCCGGCGGTGAACTTCGCCGCGACCCGCCCAGCGGGATTCACGCCGCTCTCGCACCCCGGCCAGGTGGTGCGGATCAACAAGCCCGGCTCACTCCGCGCCGGCGGACTCTTCCCGGTGCCCGAAGCCGCCCGCGCGATGGTCAACCGCGCCGTGATCGAACTCTCCGGCCGCCCCGATCTCGCGACCGCGTGGCGGGCTTTCGTACACCCGACAGACCGCGTGGCCATCAAGGTCAACGGCCTTGGGCTACGCAACATGGCCTCCAACAAGGAGGTCATCGAGGCCATCGCCGAGGGCCTCGTCGCGGCCGGTGTCCCGGCCACAAACATCGTCGTCTATGACCAGTGGGACAGCTTCCTGCGCTGCACCCGCGTGAGTTCGCGCGGACTCCCCGCGGGCGTGCGCCTCGTCTCGCACAACGCCACGGCGCTGTCGCCGGAGACCCGCGTTGCGTCCGGCCGCACGCAGTACGCGACCGCCCTCATGGAGGCCACCGCGGTCATCGGCGTGCCCCTCATCAAGGACCACTCGCTCTGCGGCTTTACCGGCGCTCTTAAAAACATGACTCACGGGTCGATCAAGAACCCCGAGGCCTTCCACCGCCACCTCTGCTCGCCGCAGATCGCCGAGTTGTACAACCACGACGCCATCAAGTCGCGGGTGCGCCTGCACATCATGGACGGCTTCAAGGCCGTCTATCACGGCGGACCGCGAGACAGCCCGGAGCACCGTGTCGCGCTCGAGTGCGTGCTCGCCAGCACCGACCCGGTGGCGCTCGACCGCGTCGGTTCGGACATCGTCGATCAGCTTCGCGTAGCTCACCACATGGGCACGCTCGAGGCCCGCGGCCTGCCGCCTCGCTACATCGATCACGCCGGAGCGATGGGCCTCGGCGTCGCCGATCGCGCCCGCATCCAGACGCGCGTCGTCGCGATCTGATCGGCCGACTCTCCCTCCGCATCGCCCACGTTTACACAGCACTGACGCGTCGGCCGCCGGGTCCGTGATTCTCTCCGCGGTCCTACGGCTCATCGGACCTGCTGGCTCTCCCTCGCAGTGCCTGGCCCGCTGCTGCTTCTTCCCTCCATCGCGCACGCTGACCCGGCGTCTGCGCTCGACACCGGCGACACGGCGTGGCTGCTTGTTTCTTCCGCATTCGTACTCCTGATGACCCCCGGACTCGCGCTCTTCTACGGGGGAATGGTGCGCAAGCGAAACGTGCTCTCGACCTTCATGTTCGTGCACTTCGCGCTCGCGATCATCACGGTTCAGTGGGTGCTGATCGGCTACTCGCTCGCCTTCGGCCGATCCCACGCCGGCCTCATCGGCGGCTTCGACTTCGTCGGCCTCCGCGGCCTCGTCGGCGCCCTCCACGGAACCGTCCCCCACCTGAGCCTTCATGGACTTCCAGATGAAGTTCGCGATCATCACCCCGGCGCTCATCGTCGGGCCTTCGTCGAGCGCATGCGCTTCACCCCATACGTGGTCTTCGCCCTCGCCTGGACCACCCTCGTCTACGACCCGGTGGCGCACTGGGCCTGGGCCGAAGGCGGTTGGCTCCTCCGCCTCGGCCTGCTCGATTTCGCGGGTGGAACGGTCGTTCATCTTACCGTCGGCATCGCCGCCCTGTTGTGCGCGCTGGTGATCGGAAAGCGCCGCGGTTATCCCCGCGAGAAGCATCCGCCGCACAACCTCACGATGACCGTCATCGGCGGCGGATTGCTCTGGTTTGGCTGGTTCGGCTTCAACGCCGGCAGCGCGCTCAGCGCCAACGCCGTCGCCGCGCTGGCCTTCGTGACCACGCACGTCTCCGCCGCGAGCGCCGCCCTCGCCTGGGTGATCGTCGAGTGGTGGCACCGCGGCAAGCCCACCATGCTGGGCTTCGTCTCGGGCCTCGTCGCCATCACCCCCGCGGCGGGCTACGTCTCCCCCGCGGCCTCACTGCTCATCGGCGCCGCCGCAGGCGTCGGCGGCATCCTGGGCGCGCTGCTCACCGCCGTCTTCGCGCAGAAATCCCTCAACCCTGGCGGCGCCGACGGACTCCTCGCGGGCAACGCCGCGCAACCTGGCAAGCAGTTCATCGGAGTCGGGGTCGTCGGGGCGTACTCGGCGATCGTCACCTACGCGCTGCTCAAGCTCATCGACCGCACGATGGGCCTCCGCTCAGCCAAAGACGACGAACTCGAAGGCCTCGGCAGCTCGCAGCACGGCGAGTCTGGCTACGTGATGTAAACCACCAGGGCGGAGGAGCGTTTACCTGATATTGTAAACGCTCCGCCGGGATGGTCAGGGCTCGGTGAGAAGACCGATTTCCCAGCGCTCGTCGTTCTCGCCCTCGCGCATCGCATCAATGAGTTCGCGCACGCGCACCAGGACATCGGAAGCTGCGTCGATCGGGGCCACCCGGATACCCACTTCCACGCGGTCGGGGAGTTCCCAGACGCGTACGCCCACCACGCCGTCGACTTCGAGCACGGCCTCTTCGATGCGGCGGCTCTTACGGGTCTGTGGCGGGTCGTTGGTGTCCATATGGCAGCGGGGTCTTCTTGCGCTGCTATGCCCCGCGAACCCCCACTCGTGCAAGAACTCCTCACCTGACGCTTGTCTCGGCGAGCGGTCGCGAGGAATATCCGCCCCCGCCGATGGCGTTGCTTCACGAGGCTCACCGCATGCATCGACCCCTGCTTTCTGGATTGCTGCTCTCCTTTTCCGTCGGCTGCGCGACATCGCGCATCCCCAACACCGACGTGCGCGACACGTCCGAAAACCGCGACGTCATTGCGTTTTGCGAGCGCTATCGCCATGCCGTGGAAACCCGGGACGCCCGCGCTCTCCTCGCGATGGCCTCGCCCCGCTACTTCGAAGACGGCGGCACGCCCGACGGGACCGACGACTACGGCCTCGATGGACTCCAGCGGCTCCTCACGGCCTGGGCTGACGAGGTCAACGAGGTGCGTTACGAGATCCGGTACCGACGCATCACCGTCTCGGACTCGGACGCCAGACGGCTCAACGTCGAGTTCACGTACACGGGTAGCTACACGCTTCGGCGCCCGCCGGGCGTCGAACCCGAGCGGCGTCGTGCGGTCGACCCCCGCCCCGGCCCGCACCTGTCGATCGACCCGGTGCGCGACACCGAGCGTTCGCAGCAAGGCGACGATGTGTGGTTTCGCCGGGTGGCCGACAATCGCCTCGAACTCGAACGCGAAGGCGACAACATCCGCATCGTCAGCGGGATGTGAGTCTGCGGGATTCGTGATTGTTCGGTCGAGCGAGCCGATGCTAACTTGCGATCGCGCAAGCGACATGGCCGGACGTGAAGACTCTTCTCAGGGACCAGAGCCCCAGACCGATTCGCCAATGCTGCATGTGCAGGGAGATGAGTTGCGTCGACTGATCGCGGCCAGCAAGAAACACGGCGTCCCGCCCGTCGACCTGACCACGCTGCGGTTCGCGCTGGCCGATCTCGACCTGCTGCCGCTCGAGATCGCGCGCCGGCACAAGGCGCTGCCCCTCATGGCCAAAGACGACCTGCTCTTCGTCGCGATGGCCAACCCCGCGGACCCGAAGATTCGCGAGGAACTCGAGTTCGTCTGCGGTCGCAAACTGCTCCCCTTCGTGGCCGACCCTGAGCGCCTCGGCCAACTGATCGAGTTGGCCTACGACTCCCGGGCCCGCGGCGACGAATACCTCTTCGGCGATAATGTCCGGTCGCGGGTGCCACCGCCCCCGGCGCTGCCGAGCAACGTCCAGCCTGCTCCGCGCTCGGCGATCTCCCTCCCCTCCCGCGCTCGGACCATCCTCTCTCACCTGGGCACGCCCGATCTTCCTCGCCCCGGGACGTCGCCGTCCCTCCCGAAATTGCCGAGCGTTGCGCCAGGTTCATCGACGCCGGCGACGATCCCGCCTCCACCGTTTGTTTCGAACGCGTCGCCGATGGTTTCGCCGCCTGCGCCAAACGCCGTCTCACCCGGTATCCGCGCGGTCTGGGTGGTCTCCGGCAACCCGCACACCCGCGCCACGCTCGCCAGGCCCTTTGCCGACCTCGGGCACGCCGCGTCGGTCTTCGATTCGGCGAAAACCTTCCTGGCAGCGACCCAGGGTTCTCTTCCTGACGTGTTGTTTCTTGACCCTGCGCTGCCCGACGAGGATGGCCTCGAGGTACTTCGATCCCTACGTGCGGTGCCCCGGACAGAGAGTCTCGCGATCGTCGTACTGACCTCCGCGGCCTCGTCCTGGCGGCGCGACCGCGACCTACGCGCAGCCTTCGGACCGCTCGGCACGCTGCCTGTTACGGCGTCCGAAGGTGACCTGATCGCGTCTTTCGAGACCGCCCTCAACCCTGACGCCGAAGGTCTCGCGAGTCGACCGCTGGCGCCCGCGACCGAAGCGGCGGTCCAGGCGAGCACCGATGCGTATCAGCGCGGTGATCTCGAGGACGCCATCCGGCAACTGCTGCGGGGCGTCGAGATGTCCCCGCGGTCGTACCGATTGCACTACCAGGTCGCGCTACTGCACGGTCGTAAGGGCGCTGTGCACGCAGCCATCGCAGCACTCGAGCGCAGCATCGCGCTTTTTGACGGGTTCTTCCCCGCCCTCAAAAACCTCGCGGTGCTTTACGAGCGCGTGGGATTCCATTGGTGCGCCGCGGACACCTGGCAACGAGCGCTCGCTGTCGCCCCGGACGGGCCAACGCGCGCGCAGATCCAAGACCACCTCGGCCTCGTTGCTCCAACGCAGGGAACGTGATGCCATTGACAGCTAAACGGCGAGAGATGCCCCGATGAACTTCGTCTGCGACAAGTGCAAGCAGAAGTACCATGTGGCCGACGAGAAGATCCGCGGCCGCGCCGTCACGCGTTTCCGCTGTAAGAAGTGCGAAAACGTAATCGAACTCAGGGGTGACGATCTGCCGGATCCGGAAGCACTGGACGCACCGAAGCAGGCCGAGTCTCCGGACCCTCGGCCGCGCGCTGCGACCATGGCTCCGACCTCTCCGCGCCCCGCCGTCGCTGCCATCGGACCGGGTGCTCCGCCGGACCCTGGTTCTGTCGCGCGCCCCTCGCGAACTCGCGCTCCCACGAGCGTGGGGATTGCGTTCAATGCCGGGATGGCCGCGAGCATGGCGAAGGCTGCGCCGCGCGCCGCCTCGACGTCATCAATACTCAATGCGAGTGAAACCGGCTGGTATGCGGGCATCCGCGACCTTCCGGTCGGCCCGCTGACCCGCAAGGAACTCATCACCAAGGTCCAGTCTGCCGAGGTCACGCCAGATACCCTGGTATGGCGTGAGGGACTCGACGACTGGCGTCCGCTTCGAAACGTCGCTGAACTGGGCGACGTGCTTCGCCTGGGCGCGCAGCGCATCTCGGGCAACCTCCTCGATGAGATGGGGCGTAGGCCGCCCCCGGCCGAGGCGCCGGCCGCTTCCCCAGTTCGGCGTGCCGCGCAGGTAGTTCCGTTGCGGCAGCCCGCAGCAGCGAGCATCGCAGCGCTCGCGCGGCCCTCGATGTCCGACGACGACGACGAGGCGACGCGGGTCACGGGCATGGATCCGGCCGTCGCAGCGCTCATCCCACGCACCCTCGGCGTGCCGATGAAGCCTGCCGCAGTCAGACCGACCGCGCCGCTGAAGGCCGCTGCGGAAGTACCTCAAGAAGAACTCCCCACCGACCAGACTCTCGCGGAGGCGCCGCAGTCGCCGCTCGCAAGCCAGGCGCGCGCGCTCGATTCGTCTTTTGGGAAGACCGGGCAGAAGCCGCCCGCCCCACCCCCACCAGGCCCGAGGCCCGCTCCGCCGAAAGCCCCGCTGCGGGCCGCACCAGGCCCGAAGTTCGTTTTGTCGAAAGACCCGCAGCCCGCAGCGCAGCCTGCAGCGCAGCCTGCGGCGCAGCCCGAGCCGATGCCCTCGCTGACCATCGACTCGGTGGTGGCACAGTCGCCCCTGCTGACCGTCGATTCGTCGCCGTCGCTCAAGGTCTCCTCGTTGCCGCCCGCAGCGGCCGTCGCGGCCCTCGCCGGGGACGATGAACTCCCCGAAGACCTCTTCGGGCGAAAGCCGTTTCCCCAGCAATCCAATGCCCCGTCGCTGGAATCCTTCGGCCTGTCGTCGGCATTCTCCGGTGGAGTGCCGATGGCGTCGACGCCCGCCCCGGCGCCGCATCCAGCAACGGCGTTCGTCGGAGCGGTTCCGGGCCACTCGCCCTCCCTCCCCGGCTACGGCCAACCGACGGCTCCCGCGCATCGGCCCGGCGGGCTCTCGATGCCCGTGATGGTTCTTATGGCCGGAGTTCTGGTGGCGGGCGTGTTTGGGGGAGTGCTCCTCGCGGGGCGAATCAATCGCCCGCTGCCGCAGACGATTCCGCTACCCGTGCCCGTTGCGGCGCACACCCCGGCACCGGCCCTGCCGCCACCCTCGGTCGCGGTCAACGAACCCACTCCGGCCGCCTCGGAGGTCGCCCCGACGGTGGCCCCCGAGACACCGGTCGTCGAGCCTGATGGCACGCCGGGACAACCGCGCGCCGCACGCCGACCCAACCCCGGACGCGAAGCCGCACCCGGGATCTCCGCCGCCCAGGCCGCCGCCAACGCCAGGGCGCTCCAGCAGTTTGGCAGCGCCTCGGGCGGACCAAGCGGCGGGCCGGTCAACTCCGGCCGACTGCCGACGCAGGACAACAGCGCCGCCGCGGCGAGCACCCCGGCGAGCACTGGCGCAGCGCGCGCCAACCGGGCGATTCGCGGGTTTCAGGACAGCCGCGTGGTCAACACCTGCTGGCAAAACCTTCTGCGCATGAACCCATCGCTCCGAGACGCCTCGGTGCGTATCACCCTCCAGGTCAACGGGACCGGGCGCTTCACCGCGGCCACCGTCTCGGGCAGTCCCGACCCGCGCTTCGACTCTTGCCTCCGCGGTCGCCTGCCCACCATCGCCCCCATCGGCGCGGGCGAGGCCCTCGACGCGCAGACCACGGTCAACCTCACCACCGGCGGCTGAACGCCTCCGCCGCAGCGTCACGCCTGCGCGGCGACCTGTGATAAGTCCCGCAGTCCAATGGAAAAACTGGTGATCGAGGGCGGCCTGCCGCTCCACGGGGAGGTGCTGGTCTCCGGCGCCAAAAACGCCGCGCTGCCGATCCTCTGCGCGTCGCTCCTCACAGACGGTGCGTGCACGTTTCGCAATGTTCCGCGGTTGCGGGATGTCGAGACGATGGCGGCGCTGCTGCGCTTCATGGGCGCCGAGACCGACGTCACCCCCCCAATGGTCAACATCCGCGGGGCCTCCGTGGCGCGCCCAGAGGCACCGTACGAGTTGGTGAAGCAGATGCGAGCTTCGGTGCTGGTGCTCGGGCCCCTGCTGGCGCGGCACGGCTACGCGAAGGTCTCGCTCCCGGGCGGGTGCGCCATCGGAGCGCGGCCGATCGACCAGCACCTCAAGGGCCTCGAGGCGATGGGCGCCACCATCAAGCTTGATCACGGCTACGTCGTGGCGGAGTGCAAGCAACTCCACGGGGCGACGATCATCCTCGACATGGCCACGGTCACCGGAACCGAAAACCTGATGATGGCCGCCGCGCTCGCAAAAGGCCGCACGCAGCTCATCGGAGCCGCGCGAGAGCCGGAAATCGAAGAACTGGCCCGCGTGCTCAACAAGATGGGCGCGAAGGTCGATGGCGCGGGAACGGACGTGATTCACATCGAAGGGGTCGAGGTGCTGCACGCAGTCGATCACGCGATCATCCCGGATCGCATCGAGGCGGGGACGTTTCTGCTGGCGGTCGCGGCCACGGGCGGCGACGTGATGGTGCGCGACGCGATTCCCGAACACATGGAGCCGCTGCTCGCGAAGCTGCGCGCAGCCGGCGTGGAGGTGGTGCGCGAGGAGGGCGGCATCCGAGTACGCTCGGACGGCGCGCGATCGCTCAAGGGAGGCGACATCACCACGGCGCCGCACCCGGGCTTTCCGACGGATATGCAAGCACAGTTCATGGCCGTGATGACCCTGGCGCAGGGCACGAGCGTGGTCACCGAGTCGGTCTTCGAAAATCGCTACATGCACGTCCCAGAGCTGAGCCGGATGGGCGCGGACATCGAGGTGCGCGGGCGCATCGCGGTCGTGAAGGGCGTCGGCGCGCTCTCCGGCGCATCGGTGATGGCGACAGACCTGCGGGCGAGCGCGTGCCTCGTGATCGCGGGCCTCACATCCACCGATCGCACAGAGGTGCTGCGCGTGTACCACCTCGATCGCGGATACGAGTCCATCGAGAAGAAACTGCGGCCGTTGGGGGCGCGCATCGAGCGGGTGCGCGGCGGCGGGTGACGCGCGCGCTAACGGTGGCGGTGCCAAAAGGTCGATTGGCAAAGCAGTTGGCGGCCTCGCTGGCGCGGGCTGGCGTCCCCGCAGGGGCGCTCGCGGAGACCGACCGGACGCTGGTGCGCGAGGCGATCGTGGACGGCATGCCGATGCGATTTCTGCTGCTGAAGCCCGATGACGTGCCGACGTACGTCGAGCACGGAGCGTGCGACCTCGGCGTGGTGGGGCGCGACGTGCTGCTCGAGCGCGAGGCCGACCTGGTGCTGCCGCACGACACCGGACTCGGACGCTGCCGCATGGTGGTGGCCGCGCCAGAGGCCTGGACTGCACCCCCGCACGATCGCGCCCTGCGCGTGGCGACGAAGTATCCGCGCATCGCGCGCCGGCACTTCGCAGCGCAAGGCACCGAAGTCGAGGTGATCTTCGTGCAGGGCTCGGTAGAGACCGCGCCGCTGGTGGGCCTGAGCGACGTGATCGTAGACCTCGTGGAGACCGGCGAGACACTGCGGCAAAACGGTCTCGGCGTGGTCGCGGAGGTGTGCGCGGTGTCCGCGGTGGTGGTCGTCAACCGGGTGGTGTTCAAGCTGCACCGCGCGGCGATCGAGCGCTTCATCGGACGCCTGCCGAGCGCGTAGCGAAGGGGGCGGGGCGTTCAGGCGCGGCGGATCTCGACCTCGACGCGCTCGGCCACGGCCTCGATCAGCTGGGCCATCGAAGAGAGCAGCGCCTCGACCCGGGACAGATCACCGACCTTGCTTAATTCCTCGAGCGACCGACAGAGGTCGGCCACCCTCGGGGCGCCCACCGTGGCCGCGGACGAACGCAATCGGTGCCCCAACATCCCGATGGCCGCCAGGTCGCTTCGGGCGTGCGCCGCAAGCAGGTCGTCGAGCGTAGAACGTGCCGTCAAAACGAACCGGCGCGCGAAGATCTCGACCTGGACGCGATCGTCACCGAGCACGGCACGCAGCACCGCGAGGTCGAGCACGGGGAGGTCGAGCACGGGGGCGTCGATCGACGATTCCCGGGGCGGTAGCCGCGCGGCGCGATCCGATGGCCCGTCCGCGGGAGACTCCGGCAGCCACAGCGAGAGCGTGCGGAAGAAGTCCTCGGGCGACATCGGCTTGGAGACGACGTCGTTCATCCCAACCTCGCGGCACCGGGCGATCTCCTCGGGCGCAGTGCTCGCTGTCATCGCGAGCACGGGCAGGCCCGCGAGCGCCGGGATTTGCCGCAGTCGCAGCGTTGCCTCGTAGCCGTCCATGCGTGGCATCTGCACGTCCATCAGAACCAGATCGAACGAGTGGCGCTCGAGCAGTGCAAGCGCCACCACGCCGTCGTCGGCCAGGGTCACCACCGCCCCGGCCGAGCGGAGAATCTCCTGGGCCACCATCTGATTGATGATGTTGTCCTCCACCACGAGAACCCTCGCGCCACGAATCCGTTCACGGGCCGTGCGCCTCGCTAGCCCAAACCGCACCGTCCACCGAAGCGCAGTGCCCTGCACAGCATCCCGATCGATGGCGATCATCCCGCCCAGTTGCTCGATCATCCGGCGCGCGATCGTCAGGCTGGCGTCCGTCTCGTCGTGACCGCTGGCTGCCAGATCTTGCGCGGGCCCGAGCAGGCATGCGGCCTCGTCACCCGTGAGTCCGACCCCGGTGTCTCGCAGTACGAACTCGATCTCCACAGCGCCAGGCTCCGCGCCGCAGCACCGCACGGCGAGCGCCACCCCACCGGCGGACGCGAGCTTAAGTGCCCTCGATACGAGGTCGTGCAGTACCTGCTCGCATAGAAGGGGATGGCCCACGAGAAGCGATGGCACGTCGGCCGCGACCTCCGACGCAAAGGTCAAACCCTTCTCAAGCGCCACCCGACCATGAAAGTTTGCGATGTTGGCGACGGTGGTTCGCACGTCGAAATCCGAAGGGGTGCCGAGCGCGGCGAACGAGCGGCCTCGGTCATCGGCGGGGGCGAGGCGGATCTCGTCAGTCATTGGGTGGATGATGTTCCATGGAAGCACGCGGGGGTGGGCCTCTGATCGGAGAGATTCAGCACCACGGAGGTCCGAATTCGAAAGGCCGTAACCGCCGCTCAAAAGGTCATTTCCGCCAAAACTCGTCACGAAAAAAGCCGTGATGGCGCGCAATTATTGCGCTGAAGCTACTGCCGACGGGTCGGACCTGCCGATTAGGACGACCCGTGACCCTCTCGACTTTACACGCACCTTCCAGAGCGCACCGAAGGAAAGTCCCTGTGCTTCTCCCTTCGCGCCGCATGCCAATGAGCAGGCGGTGAGCCAGGATCGCTAAGCGGATGCTCGAGCGCAGCCCGTACTTCAAGGCATTGGAGTGGGTGCCCCGCGTGCAGAGCGCCGACCACGCGGCGGTGGAAGAGTTCGCCCGTCGGGATGGGATTCCCGGTTTCCGTGGGCTCGAGCGAGACACCCGCGGAATGACCGAAGCGGCCGTCCGACGGGAGTACTTCCCTGTGCTGTTCGTCGAGCCGATGGCGGTCAACAGGCAGGCGATGGGGTTCGACCTCGCCTCGGACGCGATGCGACGGGATGCCATCGAGCGCGTGCGTCAGACATGCTCGCGGCGATGCGCCATCGGGACGTCCGAAGTGCAGAGGAAAACTCACCGTCGGTGAGCGATGGATCGAAGCGAGCGGCGCGTCGATCGACGATCGTGACGACTGCCGCGTCCTGTACGGTTGGTTTCACGATGTGACTGATCTCGAAACACAGCGATCGCAGCTCAAGCTCGCTGGCTCCGAGGCGGAGCAAGCGCTGGCCGCGACGGTGAGCGCCTTCGAGAGGCAGCTACTTTCGGGTGATTCGAGGGGTGGATCGTCGAAGGCAGTGCGGGAGGGGGCGCACGAACGCCCTCCCCCGCGAGGCCGGAAATCAGCGGCAGCAGGGCACGGGCTGACCGTTGCAGAGGGTCTGCCACGCCGGGCCGCCCCAGCCGCTCGGGCACTGGTAGCAGAGGTAGTACCAGCCGTAGCCCGAGGCATATCGGCCGCCGTCGTTGGCGATGATGTAGCCGCCGCCGGTCGCGCAGATGGTGCTCCACTGCATCAGCCGATCGACCTCGCCCTGCGTGCACTGGTGCGAGCCCGCGTAGGTACTGTTGCACGCGGTGTTGTGCGACGTGAAGGGGTCGGTCTGCTGGTAGAGGTTACCCACGTTCACGTTGCCGACGAAGGTGCCGTTGGCGCAGAGGCCCGCCACGCAGGTGGTGCCCGCACTGCAGACGGTGCCGCAGGTTCCGCAGTTGGAGTTGGAGTTGGTGGTGTTCACCTCGCAGCCGTTGGACGCGTTGCGGTCGCAGTTGTCGAAGCCCGTCGCGCAGGCGAGCCCGCACGCGCCCGCAGCGCAGGTCGCAGTGCCGTTGCTCCCGGATGCGCAGAGAACACCGCACCCACCGCAGTTGGAGACGTCGGTCTGGAGGTTGCGGCACGATCCGCCGCAGGACGTCAGCCCCGTCGCGCAGGCCATCTGACACGCGCCGAGGGAGCAGAACTCCAGCGCCCCGCAGGCGTTACCGCAGGCGCCGCAGTTGGCCCGATCGGCCTGCAAATCGCGGCAAGCGCCGCTGCAGATGGTGGTGCCGCCGCTGCACACGAGGGCGCACGCGCCGCTCACGCACGACAGCCCGGTGCCGCAGACATTGCCGCAGGTGCCACAGTTGGCGCGGTCGCTCTGCACGTTGACGCAGGTGCCGCTGCAGGCGGTCTGCAAGGGCGGGCAGGAGATCTGGCACGACCCACTGGCGCACCGCTCGCCGGCGCCGCACGGGCGGCTGCAGGTGCCGCAGTTGGCGACGTCCGTCTGGAGGTCACGGCACGAGCCCGCGCAGATGTTGAGGCCGGCGCCGCAGGTGACCTGGCAGGTTCCGGCGGAGCACACCTGGCCGCTCGGGCAGACGGTGCCGCAGGCGCCACAGTTGGCGTTGTCGCGTTGGGTGTCTCGGCAGACGGTTCCGCAGACCACCTGACCGACGCTGCAGGCCGGGGCGCACACGCCAGCGCTGCACTGCTGCCCGCTCGGACACACCGTGGTGCAAGCGCCGCAACGGCTGCTGTCGCTCTGCAAATCGCGGCAGACCCCGTCGCAAACCGTGAGGCCCGCGCCGCAGCTCACCTGGCAGGTTCCATTGGAGCACACCTGGCCGGTGGCGCAGGCCGCGCCGCACGCCCCGCAGTGCGCGCGGTCGGTCTGCGTGTCGCGACAGACGCCGCCGCAGATCGTGAGCCCAGCCCCGCAGGAGACCTCGCAGACGCCGTTGGTGCACACCTGCCCGCCGGCGCAGACGCGTCCGCAGAGGCCGCAGTTGCGCAGGTCGGTCTGCGTGTCGCGGCAGACGCTGGCGCACTCCGTGAGACCGCTCAGGCACGACACCGTGCAGGCACCACGCGAGCAGACGCGACCGCTCGGGCACGCCATTCCGCACGCGCCGCAATTGGCGTTATCCGTCGCGAGATCACGGCATGCTCCCGCGCAGTTGGTGGTTCCTGCTGCACAGGAGACTCGGCACATCCCGCCCGAGCAAACCTGACCCGCGACGCAGGCGTTGCCGCACCCGCCGCAATTGGCGTTGTCCGTCGCGAGATCACGGCAGGCACCCGCGCAGTTGGTGGTTCCTGCGGCGCAGGAAACTCGGCACATCCCACCGGAGCACACCTGACCCGCGACGCAGCTGTTGCCGCATGCGCCGCAGTTGGCGTTGTCCGTCGCGAGATCACGGCAGGCACCCGCGCAGTTGGTAGTTCCTGCGGCGCAGGACACCCGGCACATCCCGCCCGAGCAAACCTCTCCAGCGACACAGGCATTGCCACACCCGCCGCAATTGGCGTTGTCCGTCGCGAGATCACGGCAAGTGCCCGCGCAGTTGGTGGTTCCTGCGGCGCAGGAAACTCGGCACATCCCACCCGAGCAAACTTCTCCAGCGACGCAGGCGTTGCCGCACCCGCCGCAGTGGGCGTTGCTGCTCTGCAGGTCGCGACATACGCCCGCGCAGTTGGTGGTGCCCTCGACGCAGCTCACGTTACAGCCGCCGCCGGAGCACAGTTGCCCGCTCGGACACGCGTTGCCGCAAGCGCCGCAGTGGGCGTTGTCGGTCTCCGTGTCGCGGCAGACGCCCGCGCAGTTGGTGGTTCCTGCGCCGCACGACACCCGGCACATCCCCGCGGAGCAGAGTTGACCCGCGGCGCAGGCCGTCCCGCAGACGCCGCAGTTCGCGTTGTCGTTGGCCACATCGACGCAGCGACCGCCGCAGTCGGTCTGACCTGCCGGACACGAGACCACGCACGCGCCACTGGTGCACACCTGACCTGCCGCGCAGGCTGTCCCGCACGCGCCGCAGTTGTCCCGGTCGGTACGGGTGTTGGCGCAGTAGCGCGCGGCGCCCGCGTCGGCTCCGGCGTCACCGCCGCCACCGCAGGTCGCGAGGTTAGCGCCGCACTCCAGGGCGCAGATGCCCGCGGCGCAGACGAGGCCCGCGGCGCAAGTGGTTCCGCACGCGCCGCAGTGGGCGCGATCGGTCTGCGCATCGACGCAGCGACCATTGCAGATGCTGAGGCCAGGCGGACACTGCAGCGCGCAGCGTCCGGCCATGCAGGACTCGAAGCTCTGGCAGCGCGTGCCGCAAGCGCCGCAGTTCGCCGGGTCGCTCTGGGTGCTCGCGCAGGCCGCACCGCAGCGGGTCTCGCCAGCGATGCACTGCACATCCATCGTCGATACGAAGCCCGCGTCGCCGCCGCCGACGATCGCCGTTCCGCTGGTACAGCTCGCCAGGGAAAGACCCAGCAGGGCTAACTTCATCCACCATCGTTCATGCATCTTCAAGAACCTCCACGAACCATAGAGTTGAAGAGAACTGGGCTGGTCAAGGGGTTCCCTTCGCGCGGGTCGACGTGACGCATGAACGTCAGTGTCAGGAGCCCCCGCGGCGTCATCACCCCATGGCTGCGGCAAACCGTCGCAGCGGTTGACGTTCGCGCGCCCTCGGAGTGCATCCTCGCGCGCATGAACCGCCGCCGTCTCTCCCTGCTCGTCACACTCGTCGCGCTCGCGGGCTGCGGCAGTCCCACCAACGATACCGGCACCGATCCTGACGCCGCCGTCACCCCGACGGACGCCGCGTCTGCTCCCGACACCGGCACCGCAGACGCCGGCGCACTCGCGGCCTACAGCGAACCCCTCTGCGACGAAACCACCAGCCTCGCCGATCTCTCCACTGCGTACGTCAACTCCGCCGAGGGCCTGCGCGCGGCGACCCGCGGCATCGCGCTGCGCCGCTACCCCATTGGCGTAGCCTTCATCGACGTGCAGAGCGACGCGCAACTCCAGGGGTGGTTTCGCGCGCGGGGCACCTTCGCCGACGTGCTCAACGGCTTCGAGGTCGCCGTCCACGAGGGTGGCCACATCTGGGACATCACCATGATCCGCACGGAGTGGCCGTACCGCGTGCGCGAAGACCTGGTGATCCGCCCGCGACGTCTCACCAACTTCAACCGCAGCGAGATTCTCACGCTGCACGCCAACCCCGACGCGGACTCCTACGACGAGGTCTATTTGCGAGGACAGTCCGGCGCGCAGGGATTCAATACCCTCCTCGATGAGTACCTCATGTACACGCACTCGCTCGCGTCGCGCTTCTGCACCCGCGACGGGCTCCCGCCGGGGCAGCGCATCAGCTCCCGCGATGGCATTTTGACGATGATGTACTACGTCGAGCTCTACCTGAAGCTCGCGCGTACCCAACACCCGGCCGACTACGCCGCGATCATCGGCGACCCGGCGCACGTCGCCCTCATCCGCACGGTGTGGCAGCGCGCGGAGTTCTGGATCGCGCGCTCGATGCCGTACCCCGCGCTCGGCCTCCGCGACGCGCAGATTCGCCCGTGGACCTACGCTCCGGAGAACCTCATGGAAATCGAAATGCTCCCGCGCTGAGCGGACCCATTCGACTCCACGAGACTCACACTCAGAACACCATTTTACAGGGACGCCACCATCGACGCCGCGGCATCGTTGAGGCAGTGGAGCGTGTGGTATTCGTCGCGGCATGAAGGCTCCTGCCTGGCTCCACCGCGGGGTCGTTTTCGTTGTCCCCGCCCTCGTCGCTTGTAGTTCCGAGACCGCGAGCACCGGCGACGCGGCCGTCGATGCGCTCACCGTCGATGCACCCACCATCGATGCACCCACCATCGATGCGCCCACCATCGATGCGCCTGCGAAGCCTGTCGCGTCGGCCACGACGTGCAATCCGCTCGCGATCACCGCGGAGTGCCTGCCGCCGTTTCCGAGCGACTTCCTCACGCGCGAAGACCTCACCACACCGACGCATCGTCGGCTCGCGCTCCCGTCCGGCTCCCTCGCGACGCCGCCCGGAACCACGCCCATCGACATGGCGCCCTTCAACCGCGCCGACGGGTGGCCGACCTCCGAGCCGCTCGTCGCACACCTCGGCGTGGCTCTTCGCGCGAGCGACCTCACGGACATCCGGCACGCCGAACAGTCCGTCGAGGCGACCAACCCGATCGCGGTGTTCGACATGAGCACCGGTCACCGCGTGCCCTTCCTCGCGGAGATGGACGCCAACGCCCGCGATCCGGCGCGCGCGGCGCTCATCATTCGCACGCTCGAGCCGCTCGCCTTCGGGGCGCGGCACGTCGTCGTCATGCGCCGCAGCGTACGCACCGTCGCTGGCACCGAGCCCCCACCCTCGCCAGGTTTCGTAGCGCTGCGTGACCGCACTCCGTCAAGCGATCCACGCATCGAGGCCGCGCGCGCCCGCTACGAAGAGATGTTCACCTTTCTCGTGCGACAGGGCTTCCCCCGCGAAGAGATCTACCTCGCCTGGGACTGGACCACCGCCAGCCGACAGCACGTGCTCGGCCCAATTCTCTCGATGCGCCAGGAGGTCTTCCGCCGCGCAGGCGTCGCCGGAGGCATTCCGTACACGATCACCCGCGTCGAGGAGTCGCCCAACGCCAACACCGCACGCATCGTCTACGGTACCTTCGCGCCGCCCAACTTCCTGCGCGACGACAACTCGCTCCAGTTCGCCGCCGACGGGAGCGCCGTCGTGCAGACCGACGCGCTCAGCTACCCCTTCACGATGGTGATTCCCGCGCGTGCGCGCCGCGTCGGACAGCCGTTGCCACTCGTGGTCCTCGGCCACGGCGTCTTCGGCCGCGGCCGCGACTACCTCACCGGCAGCATCGGCACGAACCTCATCCAGCCCCTCGCCGAGCAAGCCGGCGCCGTCGTCGTGGCCACCAACTGGATCGGCCTCTCCGGGGACGACCAATCGCTGCTCATCACCCAGGTGGTGCCCAACATCAACCGCATCAGCATCGTCACCGACCGCCTCGTGCAGTCGCTGGTCAACAACCTCGCGCTCATCGAACTCTCCGTCGGCGCGATGGGCACGGACCCGATGGTGCGCCTCGGCGCCGCCCCGGTGATCGACCCCGCACGGGTCTACTACTACGGCGTCAGCCTCGGAGGCATCCAGGGTGCCTCGCTCACCTCGGTGTCGCGAAATATCTCCCGCGCCATCCTCGCCGTGCCCGGCGGGTCGTGGTCCAACCTGCTGCCGCGCTCGATCGTGTATGCGCCCATCAAGGCCGTCGTCGATGTGCGCTACCCCGACCCACTGCTGCAGGCGCAGTTTATCGGGCTCTTGCAGGCGCGCTTCGACCACACGGACGGCGTAAACCTCGGCACACTGGCCCTGCGAAACCCATTGCCCGACGCCCCGCGCGACCGACGCATCATCCTCCAGGAGGCCATCGGCGACTGCCAGGTGCCCAACATCAGCACGCGCATCCTCGCGCGCGCCATCGGCGTGCAACAACTCACGCCCGCAGTGGAGACCGTGTTCGGTCTGACCGGCGTCACCAGCCCGGGCGTCGTGAGCGCGATCGCGCAGTACCAGATGCCCGCCAACCTGATGCGCTACACCGCGCCAGAGACCAACCTCGTACCCACCATGGACAACGGAACCCACTCGGACTCCGTCGCGCTCCCGTCGGCTCTCGCGCAAGTGCGCGCGCTCCTCGAGACGGGCTCCGTCGAGCAGCGGTGCACGGGCACCTGCGACCCTGACTGACCTCCGCCGCGTCGGTCGAACGACCGAACGAAAATGAGCCCCTATATTCGTGAATATAGGGGCCCACCTTCACCGACTCGCTACTCCGTCACCGCGTCGGGTCGCACCCGCGGCGCGCGCCCCGGCCGCGAGGCCAGCGTGGTGTCCCCGGCCAGCGCCAGAAACGGACGCATCCGGCGGAAGCCCACCCGACCGATGCCGCGCACACGGAGGAGATCCTCCGGGTGGTTGAAGCGGTGGGCGCGCTCGCGAAGCTGAACGATCGCCGCAGCCCGAGCCGGACCGATGCCAGGGATGCGCACCAACTCCTCCTCGGTGGCCGTGTTGATGTTCACCACGCCTTCGCTCGCAGTCGCGATGGCAGGCGCGACGGCCGCGGGGCGTGGGGTCGCGCGGACCGCAGTGATGGGCGGCGCCACCGGGGCGCGCGGCGGATCAGCCCAGGCCGCCGTCGTCAGAAGCGTGGACGCGAGCAGCGTCACCCAGCGGAGATTGCGGGCGATCACTGGCTACCCCCGTTCGTCGGCAGCGGCCGCGGATCGGGGTCGCGCACCTGCAGCGTCCCGGAGAGCGGGATCGCCTCGAGGCGCAGCGTCGTCGAGCCGTCGCGGTTGACCCACGCGGAGCCCACGCGGGTCCAGAGAGAGCGGGCGCCCTCGCGCTCGGTGATCATGTAGACGACCTTGGTGTTGCGCGCGCCGCTGACGGACGACGCGCCGTGATCGAGTTCCTGGTTCATGACAGTGGATCTTTCCTGGCGCGGGGTTGTGTGCGCGCCGAGGAGTCTCTTCTTCACGTGGGATGCCAACGCAAAACAGCTTGTTTTCCAGTGTCGATGGGGTGGCGGGGGGTGGCGGCGGGGGTGGCGGCGGGGGTGGCGGGGCCCTTTACTCGCCGCGGCCGTTCGGGTATCCACCGCGCCGCCCGCATGCTCGCCCCGAGCTGCGGTGACCGCCCACGGCCGCGAATCCCAGCCGCGCATCGACCACTCCGGGTCGATCGCCGACGACGGACCGAACGGATGGGGGATCGAAAGACAGCAATCCAATGACGACCACGACCATCACCATTCATGCCACCGCCCGCGCCGCCAATGGCAAGGGCCCGGCCGGCCGGGTCCGCGCCGCCGGCAAGGTTCCCGCGATCGTCTACGGTCCGGGCGAGAAGGGCCGCGCCATCTCCGTCGAGCCGAAGGACATCAAGGCCATCCTGCAATCGCCGCTCGGCGGCAACACGGTGGTCACGCTCACCGTCGATGGCCACTCGCAGCTCGCGCTGCTCAAGAGCTTCGACCACGACCCGATGACCCGCGGCGTTGTCCACGCCGACTTCTACAGCGTCTCCCTCGACCGGAAGATCCTCGTGCAGGTTCCGTTCGTCCTCACGGGCAAGTCCAAGGGCATCGCCAACGAGGGCGGCATCCTCCGTCAGATCTTCCGCTCGCTGCCGGTGCTCACCACGCCCGACAAGATCCCCGCCCGCATCGAGGCCGACATCAGCCACCTCGGCCTCGGCGAGAGCCTCCACATCCGCGAACTGACCCTCGCGGAGGGCGTCTCGATCAAGCTCGATGGCAGCCAGACCATCGTCTCCATCGTCGCGCCGGAGAAGGACACGGAAGTCGCCAAGGTTCCGGGCGCCGCGCCGGACGCCAAGGCCGCCCCCGCAGGCAAGGACGCCAAGGCCGCCGCGCCCGCCAAGGACGCCAAGGCCCCCGCCAAGAAGAAGTAGTCGCCCTCACCCGGCGAAAACCCGCCTATCACTGGTGCCCGCATGGTGCACCTCGCCCTCGTCACCCCGTACCTCCCCGCGCCGGACAACACCGGCGGACGCATCCGTATGCGTCGGCTCGCGCGCGCCCTCGCCGCAGTCGGCACCGTGGACCTCTTTGCGCGGGTATTTCCCGTCGAACTCACCGCGGACATCGGCCCGGCGCTCGCGGAATACCAGTCCGTGTATTTCCGCGACGCCGACGTCGGCGCATGGCGGCTCGTCCGGGAGAGCCGTCGCGTGCGAGAGGCCAGCCCGCTCGCCCTCGCGTGGGACCTCCGCGCCGCGCACGCACGCCGCCCCTACGACGCCGTCATCGCGTGCCACTGCTACGCCGCGGCGACGGCGCGCTCGCTCGGCAGAAAAGTCCCCTGGGTGCTCGACGAGCACAACATCGAGAGCCGCTACGCGCGGCGGATGCGCCCGGACGACCGCGCCGAGCACGCACGCCTGGAGCGCTGGGAGCGCGCGCAATGGCGTGACGCCGCGCTCGTCACCGCCGTCACGGACAGCGACGCAGCGACCATCCGCGCGCACCGCGACGGCCCCACGCTGGTCGTCGCCAACGGCACCGACGCCGCGCACATCACCTACCGTGCCCCCTCCGAGCGGCCCGCGGTCGGGCTGCTCTTCATCGGCGCAATGAGTCATCCGCCCAACGTCGCAGCGGCGGTGCGACTCGCCCGCGAGGTGCTCCCGCGGGTGCGAGCGCGCCACCCCGACGCGACGCTGGTGCTCTGCGGGCGGGCCCCGGACGCGACGGTGCGAGCGCTCGCTTCGGCGCACGTCACAGTCACCGGGACGGTGTCGGATACGCGCCCCTTCCTTGATGCAGCGGGCTGCTACGTCAACGCCCTCACGGACGGCGAAGGGTCGAGCTTGAAGCTCCCAGAAGCCATGGCTGCGGGCGTCCCCGTGGTGAGTACCGCAATGGGTGCGCGCGGCTTCGACGTGGCCCACGAGCGCGAACTCCTGCTGACCGCCGACGACCCCGCCGCGCTCGCCGCCGGGGTGCTCGCGGTCTTCGCCGACCCGGCCTCCGCCGACGCCCGCGCCGCCCGCGCCCGCGCCCGCGCCGAGGCCCTCGACTGGAACCTCCTCGGCGACCGCTTCGCCCGCGCCGTCCTCGGGGTGCTGCGATGACCCCGCCCTGTCCCCGCTGCCGCCGCCTCGCGCCGCTCCGACTTCGCGTCCGCGGGCATGCCATCCACCGTTGCGACGCCTGCGATCTGGAGTTCGTCTCCCCGACGCCGTCCCCCGCGGAGCTCACCGCGGTTTACACTACCGGGTATTTTCAGGGCGACGGCGCGGGCTACCGCGACTACTTCCGCCGCGAGCGCGAGCAGGTCGCGCGCAAGAGCCACGATCGCCTCGCCGCACTCCGGGCGCTCGGGGTCACCTCCGGCAGGCTCTTCGATCTGGGCTGCGCCGCGGGGTACTTCCTCGGTCACGCGCGCGACGCGGGCTTCACCGTCGCGGGCGCCGAGCCCTCGGCAGAAGCGCTCGCGGCGATGGACCCAACCCTGCGCGCCGCGGTGGTGCCGTCCCTCGACGCGCTCGCCGCAGAGGCGCGCTTCGAGGTCATCACCGCCTGGGACGTGCTCGAACACCTGCCCGATCCAGACGCTGCGGTCCGGGCGTTGCGGGCGCGGCTTACCCCGGACGGCGTGCTCGCGGTGGTCGTCCCGGTGCTCGGCAGCACCACCACGCGCCTCTTCCCCTCCCGCTGGGATCAATACAAACCCCCGGAACACCTGTGGTTTTGGAGCCCGCGATCGCTGCGGGCGCTGCTCGCCGACCACGGACTCTCGGTGGTGCGCGAGGACATCGCCTGGCGCCGCCCAGCGCGCTTCATCGACCTCGACGGCACCTCGCGCTCGCCCGCCGTGCGCCTCGCCCGCTCCCTCGATGCGCTCGCGCACCGCGCCCTGGCCGCCGTCGTCGGCCCGCACGTCGTCACCGACTCCGTCGCCTTCTACGCACGGGTCGCACGCCCATGAAAATCGTCCACCTCGTGCCCTCCGTGGACCTCGGCGGCACCGAAGGCGTCGCCGCCATGCTCGATGCCCTCGCCACGCAGCACGGCCACCATTCTTCCGTAGACCTGCCCTTCGACCGCGCGCTTTCGCCCCCGCGTGCGATGCCCTTCGCCCGCTGGGCCGCCTGGGCGCTGCGACCCCGCACCGCGGACGTCTTCCACGCCCACCTCGCGTGGCCCGATCGCCTCGGCGCAGCCCTCCTCGCTGCTCGCGGCCGCCCCCTGGTCGTCACGTTTCACCTGCTTCCGCGCGAGGACGCCCCGTGGCCTCGCGATCGCATCGCCGGGCTCGACGCCCGCACGCTGATGCGCCTCGCCGCCCCGCGCGCCCGCACCCGCTGGATTGCCCTCTCCCACCACGACGCCGCCCGCCTCGGGGCGCTCGGCCTGCGCGCGCAGGTGATCCGCAACGCCCCGCCGCCGCCGCGCCCGGCGACGCAGCCCTTCGCCTGGCCCGCGGCCACCGTCGCCCTCGCCTCCGTCGGCCGCCTCGACGCGCAGAAGGGCTTCGACCGCATGCTTCGCGCGCTCGCGCACCCCGACCTCGCCGCGCGCCCGTGGCACTGGGCCATCGCGGGAGACGGACCCGCCCGGGCATCGCTCGCCGCCCTCCGCGATGACCTTGGATTACAAGCCAAGGTAACATTTGCCGGAGTGCGAGTACCTATGGACGTATTCACCGACGCCGCGTGGGCGCTCGCGCCGAGCCGCAGCGAGGGGATGCCCCTGGTGCCGCTGGAGGCCATCGAAGCGGGGGTTCCGGTGCTGGCGTCGGACATCGGTGCGCACCGCGAGCTCTTCGCTTCGACGCCAGGGTCGTTGCTTCCGGCGGACGAGGCGCGCTGGCCCGATGCCCTCGCGTCGCTCTTCGACGACGCCTTGCGGGCGGCCCTGACGACGGCGCAGCGGGCCGTGCTGGGGGTCGATCCACGGGAGAGATACTGGCGACAAACGGCGATGTGCTACGACGCGGCGCGCACCTGATGGGCATCGTGTACCGCCCCAACCCGGTTCCGTATCGACCGCACCGCGCAAGCTGGCGGCAGCCACTGCACCTGCACCTCGCGCCGATGTGGGACGCGCTCGCGCGAGAGCTTGCGACGTTGCACGGCCGCATCCTCGATGTCGGCTGTGGCCACAAGCCCTATCGACCCATGCTGGGCCGCGCTGTCACGGAGTACATCGGGGTCGATCGCGCGGGGCCGCACGCGACGCCGGACGTGGTCGGCGATGCCTCGCTGCTGCCCTTCCAGGATGGGCACTTCGACGCCGGCGTGTCGTTTCAGGTCTTCGAACACGTAAGCGACCCGCGCGCTTGTTTGCGCGAGCTCGCCCGCGTGGTGAAGCCCGGCGGAACGGTGCTCTTCACGGTGCCGGGAGTGTGGCCGGCGCATGAGGTTCCGCACGACCATTGGCGGTTTACGCGCAACGGTTTGGAGGCTTTGCTGCTCGACGCAGGCTTGACCGACGGGGCGCTCACCCCGCTCGGCGGACTGTGGTCGGCGATCGGGCAGATGGCCAACCTCGAGCTCGACAAGCGCTGGTGGGCGCGCGGCCTGATCCCGTGGATCAACCTGGGCGCGCGGGCGCTCGAGCCGACGGCGCGCGAGGAGTTGGTCCTCAACTGGCTCGTGGTCGCCAGACTCCCCTGATGGACTCGAAGGCCTCTTCGCTCCAACGGAGGATCCTTCGCGAGACCACCCGCTTCGCGGGCATCCAGGTGATGAGCGCGCTTCTCCTCGCCGGGAGCAACCTGATCCTGGCGCGGCTGCTCGACCCGCACGCGTTCGGTGCCTACGCCATCGGTACGTTCTTCCTCGGGCTGGGCGGGCTGCTCGGCGACGGCGGCCTCGGCGCGGCGCTGCTTCGCAACAAGGGCGAGGTGGCCGAGGAGTCGTATCGCACCACGCTGACGTTTCTGCTCTTGCTGGGCTCGACGATGGCGCTGGGCTTCTTCCTGGCTGCGCCGCGCATCGCCTTGCAGTGGCAGCTTGACCCGGGCGAGACCGCCGTTCTGCGCGTGATGGCGGTGCTCTTCCTGGTGGGTCCGCTGCGGTCGGTGCCGTACATACGACTCGAGCGCGAACTGCGCTTTTCCCGCATCGCGGGCATCGAACTGGCCGCGACGGTCACCCGACAACTGGTGACGGTGCTGCTCGCCTGGAAGGTCGGCGGAATGCGCGCGCTCGCGGGGGGACAGCTCTCCGGCGCGCTCGTTCAGCTGGCGCTCGCGTGGCGCGCGGCGAACGGATGGCCGGGCCTCGGGATGTCGTCGCGGGTGCTGCGCGCCACGCTGGGCGAAGGCGTGCCGGTGCAGGCGCTGGCGATCGCGGCTTTCTTCAAGGACAACCTCTCCGCGGCGCTGCTCGGAACCCTGATGGGACCCGCTGCGGTGGGACAGTTCGATTTCGGCGTGCGCTATGCACAACTCCCGGTGGTGGCGGTCAACGCGCTCTCGCGGGTGCAACTCCCGGTGTACGCGCGCTTCGACGCGAGGGACCCGCAGCTCTATTCGGCCTTCGTGGGTGCCACTCGCACGGCGCTGCTGCTTGGCATTCCGATGCTGGTCGCGCTCTCCATCGCTGCGAAATCCATCGTCCCCTGGCTCTACGCCCCCCGCTGGAACGACTCCATTCCCGTAGTCCACGGCATCCTCGTGAACATGGCATTCGGACTGCTCGCGGGTCCGTTGTTCACACTATTGCAGGGACAGGGTCGCGCCCGGCTCGCGCTGCAGCTTTTCGGCGCCTGGACGATCGCCACGTGGCTGCTCGTTCTGGGCGTGTGGCATTACCACCTGAGTGCCGTCGCATGGGCCTACAGCGCCATCACCGCGCCGATCGTACTCGGGATGATCCACTGGGCCGGGCGGCACCTCGGGCGGCCGCTGTGGGGCGCATACGCGGGGCCGCTCGCGGCGGGTCTCGCGGCGTGGAGTCTGGTGTTGCTGCCCTCGCCTTCACCGTTGGTGCGCGCGGGCCTCGCAGTGCTCGTATACACCGCGATGTTGTCGGTACTGGAAGGCAAGCGCGCGCTCGACGACCTGCGCGCCTGGGTGGCGGCGCTGCGGTAACGGACGCGGTTGCGGTCGTCGGTGACGGGTGCTTATGTCCGCGCAACGCCATGAAAGAAGTGCCCTTCGCCCACGTCGATCGCGCCGCCTTCGCCCGGGATCTCGACGCCATCCGCGCAGAAATCGACGGCTCCAGCGGCGCAGAAGATCTCGCGCACCTGCGGCGCATGGAGCGCTGGGGCCGCACCTGCACCGCCGTCGGCTACGCCACCGCATGGATCGGCCCGAACCCGGTATCGATGCTCGCGATCAGTACCGGGAGCGTGGCGCGCTGGGCCATCGTGGCGCACCACGTGATTCACAAGGGATATGACAAGGTTGAAGGGGCGCCCGCGCGGCTGACGAGCGCTGGATTCACCGCGGGCCGACGCCGACTGGTGGATTGGTTTGATTGGATGCTCCCAGAGGCGTGGCGACTGGAGCACAACACACTTCATCACTATCATACGGGCGAGGTTCTCGACCCAGACCTGGTCGAGGATAACCTCACTATGGTGCGCGAATCTTCAATGCCATTGGCGGTAAAATACGCGGTGGTTGGGTTCTATGCGTTGACCTGGAAGTTTACTTATTACGCTCCCAACACGTATCAGGTGCTGCGCCGCGCGGAGCGTCGTCGGGAGTCCGGCGAAACCCCGACACCGATGAAGATTGCCAGCGGACCCGAGTCGTACCTCGGGGCGTACAACCCCTTCACCGCGGACGGGCGGCGTTACCTGAAGCAGTGCGCGTTGCCCTATGGACTGGGTCGATTCGTGGTGATCCCGGCGGCATATTTGCCATTGGGTCCCTGGGCGGTGGCGAGCGTCTGGCTCAACTCCGTGGGTGCCGAACTGCTCTCCAATCTGCATTCGTTCGCGATCATTGCGCCCAACCACGCGGGCGGGGATATTTGGCGATTCGAGGGTCCGGTGCGGGAGCGCGGGGAGTTCTATCTCCGGCAGGTCGCGGGCTCAGTGAACTACCACACGGGACATCCCATCGGGGATTTCCTCCAGGGGTTTCTCAACTACCAGATTGAGCATCACCTCTGGCCCGACCTGCCCGCGCGGGCCTACCAGCGAATCCAGCCGAAGGTGAAGGCGGTGTGCGCAAAGCACGGAGTCCCCTATGTGCAGGAAGGGCTGCATAGACGGGTAAAGAAGCTGGTCGATATCATGGTGGGAAAGACGTCGATGCAGCGGGCCCGGGCGATGGTAGCAAAAGCACGAGTCGCAGCGATAACCGCGGACTGAAGAGTTCGCGCTACCGGGTGACCACGATCGCCACGCCGGTTACCGCCAGCGCCGCACCCAGCCAGCGCCGCGCGGGGATGCGCTCGCCCATCACTCGGGACATCACCATCAAGACGATGGCGCCGGTCTGGTTGAGCAGCGCCGCACGGGAAGCCGTGCCGTACTTCATTCCCCCAAGCCACAAGAGCATCGACACGTACGTCGCGAGCACCGTCGCCGGCACCGCCACCCGCCACGCCGCCTGCGGCTTGAACAACGCCAGCGCCTCGCGCCCCCTGCCGCGCGCAAGTTGCACTGCGAGCAGCGCCGTCGACCCTGCCAGCAAGCGGATCGTGGTCGCTTCGACCAGCCCGCTGCGGCAGAGCGCGGGCTTCGCCAGTACCACGCCCACCGCCGTCGTCATCACGCCACCGAGCAGCAGCGCGAGGCCCCGGCCATCGACCTTCGCCTCGCCGCGCGGCTGCCACACCACCAGCAGCAATCCAAGCATCACCAGCGGCGCACCCCACAAAAAACCCGAGCGCGGAACCTCGCTCAAGCACAACGTCGAGATGACAATCACCGTCGGCGAATAGGCGCAGTCGGCCACCGCGGCGACGGCCGTGTCCACCCGGCGCAGTCCCGCAAGGAAGAGCGAGTCGGCCACCGCGAGACCGAGAACCCCGCTGCCGATGAGACAGGCCCAGTCGAGGGCGCTGCGGTGGAGGTCGAAGCGCAGCCCCGCCAGCGCCATCGTGAGGAGTAAAAGCGCCGCTGCCAGGGCGTTTTTGAAGAGGTTGAGCGACACCGGGTGCACCGCGCCCAGGCGACGAAACAACATCACCGCCGCGGCCCACACCACGGCGCAACCGAGGGCCATCGCATCGCCGATCCAGGGTGGCATTGAGGGCGCTCTATACCCCCAACGGCCGCTAAAACACCCCGACGATCTGCACGCCGTTGAGCGCGGGCGCGAACTGCCACCGGACCACCGGGCGATCGCGCCAGCGGGCCGAGCGCCTGGGAATGGTGAGGAGGTTGAGTTCACCGATGAGGAGGTTGCTCGAAAAGCTGAGCGCGGCGGAAGCAGGGCGGTCGAAGCCGATCCAGAGCACGAGCCCGGAGGTCACCGCGACGGTGCCGCAGGCGAGGTGGTTGAACCAGGCGCGCGCGGTGCTCTCGGCGTCCGCCGCGCGGGTGATGGCGGCGTCGAGGTGGCCGGCGCGATGCGCGTCCTCAGAGGCGCGCCAGACGCGCGGAATCGGAGAGATGACCATGCCGCCGACGGCCAGCCACGAGGAGGCAGCGCCGACCGCGGAGTCGATGCGCAGTCCCGGATCTTCGAACGCAAACGCAAGGGTGGTCTGCGCCACCGCGGAGACGGAGTAGGCGGCCGTGAAGGTCCAGAACCACAGGCGGGCGTGAGCGGCGTCGCGGTCGAGCAGGGCCACGCGCGAATCGACCGGATCAGCGTTCGCCACGGCCGGGACGACAGCGAGCGCGAGGCAGAGGGCGGTCACGGCGCGCATCGGCGACGAGTACCACGGGCGATGACGACGGCGCGCTCAGCCGATGGGCGCGAGGCGGGCGGCGAGCGCGGCGGAGAGTTCAGCCTGCGCGGCGGACCAGTCGGCGTCCGGGCTCCCATGGGCAGATCCGCGGCGCTGCCAGAGGAGGTAGGCGCGGGTGCGAACGTCCGCCTCCGTGGGCGCGAGGCGAGCGAGGGTCCAGTGGTGATCGCAGGTGCCCGAAACGAGATCGTATGGAGCACGAACAAATGCATCAAAGCGCCCGAAAACAAGTGCGCGGAAGCGGTAGCAGTCGTGGCGCAAGGGGCAGTCGCCGCCCGGGCAGTGGGTGACATCGTCGGACATCGGGGCAACGCTCCGTGGGGTATCGAAGGTCGTGGGCCTTTACGGGCGCTGTATGCCGATCCCGCCCGCGAGCGCGAGCAGTCCGTCCGCGATCACGCCTGCCGCGTCGGGGCGCGCGGTCGCCCACGCCGCCGCGCCCATCGCCTGCAGCGCGTCCCTGTCTCGCAGCAGTGCGCCCACCTCGTCGGCCAGGCGCTCCGGGGTGAGTTCACTCTGCGCGATCCACTTCGCAGCGCCGCGCGCGGCCATCGCCTCGGCGTTTTTACGCTGGTGATCGTCCGCCGCGGTCGGCAGCGGGAGGTACACCGCTGGCCGTCCGAGCACGCCGAGTTCGGCCACGGTCATCGCGCCCGCGCGGCACACCACCAGCGACGACTGCGCCATCACCGTCGCCACGTCGTCGATAAACGCCACCACCTCCGCCGCTTCGCCCAGCGCCGCGTACGCAGCCACCACCGCATCGCGATCGGCCGCGCCCGTCTGGTGCGTCACGGTCACCCGCAGCCCGCTCGCCCGCAGCCGCGCCACCGCGTCGGGCATCGCCGCGTTGATGGCCCGCGCCCCCTGGCTGCCGCCGAGCACCAGCACGGAGGCCTCTCCTCCGACGGGCACCGCCGAGGCCATGCGCGCCAGAAACGCTCGCCGAACAGGCGATCCCGTGACGACTCCGATGCTCGCGGGGAAGGCCGCGAGCGTCTCGTCGTGCGTCACGAAGGCGCGTTTTACCAGTCTAGATAAGATTCGGTTGGTGAGGCCGGGCACAGCGTTGGGCTCAAGCACCGCCGTCGGGATACCCATCGCGGCGGCCATCGCCACGAGCGGTCCGCCGGCGTACCCGCCGACACCGAGCACCACGTGCGGGCGCTCGCGCTTCAGCACCCGCCAGGCGTGCGTCGCCGCCGGTGGGAGCTTCGCCAGCGCCGCCAGGAGCTTCTTTCCACGCACGCCGTTGAGGCCCGCGAGGTCCATCGGCTCGAAGCGCCACGGGGTCGTCGGGAGCACGCGCGCCTCGATGCCGCGGGAGGTTCCGACCCAGCAGACGGAGAGATCGCGGGTGCGGCGGTCGAGCGCGTCGGCGACGGCGATTCCAGGGAAGACGTGGCCGCCCGTCCCGCCGCCCGCAACCATGAATCGAAGCCCCTCCATGCGCCGCGCGGTCCCTTACGCTGCCCTGGCGGAGCGCGAGACCGACAGGAGAATCCCGATGGCTGCGAGGTCGATGATGAGAGAGCTCCCGCCGTAGGAGATAAACGGGAGCGTCAGGCCCTTCGTGGGCAGCGCCCCCATCGCGACCCCGAGGTTGATGAGCGCCTGAAGCGTGAGCAGCGTGGTGACGCCGAACGCGAGGTAGGTTCCGTGGTCGTCCGCGGCGTTGATGGCGATGCGCACGCCGCGCCAGATCATGAACGCGTACGCGCAGAGCAGCCCCGCCACGCCGACGAATCCGAGCTCTTCGCCGAGAATTGCGCTGATGAAGTCCGTGTGCGCTTCGGGCAGGAAGAAGAGCTTCTGGTGGCTGTCGCCGAGCCCGACCCCGGTCATGCCGCCGGAGCCGAAGGACATCATCGACTCGACCAGCTGATACGAGATGGTGCTGCGGAAGCGCGCCGGGTCGAGGAAGGCCTCCCAGCGGCGGCGGCGGTACTCCGTGCCGAGCACGAGATACACCGCGAGCGGCATCGCCGCGATGAACGTTCCGAGGATGTACCCGGTGCGCGCGCCGGCGACGAAGAGCAGCGTGAAGGTGAGCAGCAGCAGCACCACCGCGGAGCCGAAATCGGGCTGCTTCAGGCAGAGCAGCATCAGGAAGCCCGCCATCAGCAGGTGCGGCAGAAACCCGACGGAGAAGGTGCGGATCTTCTCGTTCTTCTTGGCGAGCGAGTGAGACAGCCAGACGATGAGCGAGAGCTTTGCAATCTCCGCCGGCTGGACGTTGATCGGACCAAGGCGAATCCACCGGGCCGCTCCACCGCCGGAGTGCCCGGCGCCAAGCACCACCGCGAGCATCAGCACCACCGTCACGCCGAGCATCGGGTACGTGAGGGAGCGCAGCTTGCGGTGGTCCTGCACGGCGAAGAAGGTGAGGCCGACGAAGCCCATCACGGCGTACATCGTCTGCCGCACCAGGAAAAACTGCCCGTTGTGGTGCAGGTGCTCCGCGAAGACCGCGCTGGCCGAGTAGATCATCACGATCCCGAAGGCCACGAGCAGCATCGTGACGCCCAGCAGCGCGTGATCGACGCGCCCCAGCGATGCGTTCTTCTCCACGGGCTGCGCGCGGTACGGCGCAACGCCCACCGGCGCCATCGAGTCGCGCCGCGCGTTCGTCGGCGTCGCGCTCATGGCGTGTCTCCCGCCCGTAGCCCGCGCGCAGCCTCCGCAAACGCGTCACCGCGCTCTGCGTAGCTCTTGTACATGTCCAGCGAACTACACGCCGGGGCCAGCAGCACGCAGTCGCCGGGTCGCGCCAGCGCCGCCGCACGCCGCACGGCGTCCTGCATGTCCGTCGCCTCTTCGAAGGGCACGCTCGTACCGAGGGCTTCCGCCAACAGCGGTGTCGCCTCGCCCAGCAGCACCACCGCCCGACCCTTCACCCGCAAGAGCTCTACCAGGGGCTCGTACGATCCACCCTTGTCGCGGCCGCCTGCGATCAGCACCACCGGACGATCGACGCCCTCCAGGGCCTTCTGCGCAGCGCCCACGTTGGTCGCCTTGGAGTCGTCCACATAGACAACGCCCGCGTGCTCGATCACGCGCTGCATCCGGTGCGGCAGCCCGCTAAACGACCGCAGCGTGCGCGTGATCGCCGACGCGGTTGCGCCCGCAAGGTGCGCCGCCAGCGCGGCAGCCATGGCGTTGCCGATGTTGTGCGCCCCTTTGATGCCGACGTCCGCTACCGGAACCCGCAGGCCGCCTGGTCCGACGATGGCGTCATCGACGATGCGCACGACGCTGTGCTCTCCGCCCCAGGTGTGCACTTGCGCCGCGCCTGCGCGGGCGAAGGCAATCACCACGGGATCGTCCGCGGGCACCACCGCGTGATCGCCCCGGCGCTGCGCGAGGAAGATGCGCGCCTTGGCCGAGCCGTAGGCGGCCATGGAGCCGTAGCGATCGAGGTGATCGGCCGTGAGGTTGAGCCAGACCGCGACGAACGGCCGGAAGTGCTCCGTCGCCTCAAGCTGGTAGGAGCTCGCCTCGATGACGCATCGTCCGCCCTGTGTGGTCGCCTCGTGGCCGACGGCGTCGCACCACGGCGTGCCGAGGTTGCCGCCGGTGAAGGTCGCGTAGCCCGACGCCTCGAGCATCTCGCCGAGCATCGTAGTGACGGTGCTCTTGCCGTTGGTGCCGGTGATGGCGATCACCGGCGCATCGACGTACCAGCTTGCGAGTTCGAGCTCGCCGACGACCAGCACCCCACGCGCCTTCGACCGCGCCACTGCTTCGAGCGGCGGGACTCCGGGGGACAGCACGATGATGTCTGCCTCGGCAAAGACCGCGTCGTCGTGGCCGCCGAGGGCAAACTCGAGGCCTCGCCGGGTCAAGTCGCCGTACCGGGAGAGGTCAACCTCCCCTGGGCCGCGACGATCGTTCACCGTGACGTGGACGGCCCCTTCGGCCAGACAACGTCGAGCTGCCGCGATCCCGGAGAGACCGAGGCCAACCACCACCACACGCTTTCCGCGCACCGTGCCGTTCACGATCCGAGGGATTAGCGCAACTCGATCGGCGACCACGAAAACCGCGCAACCCCGGGCGGTCGATTCGGTGTGTACAACCCAACGATGCTCGCACCGCGCACCGCCCTCGAGACCGTCACGCTCCACGACCCGAGCACCGAGGCCACGGTGTTCCTTGCACCTGCGCGCGGCGGCATCGTGACCCGCTTCGTCGTCGGCGACCGGCCAGTGCTCTTCCTCGACGAAACCACGCTGCTCGATTCGAGCAAAAACATTCGCGGCGGCGTGCCGGTGCTCTTCCCGTCACCCGGTCCGTTGCTGGGCGGGCGATTCCGCTTCGGTGACGCGAGCGGGAGCCTCCCGCAGCACGGCTTCGGGCGGCAGCGGCCCTGGACGGTGGAGTCGGTGGACGAGCGCGACGTGACGCTCTTGCTCCGCGCCGACGACGTCACGCGGGCGCAATTTCCCTGGGATTTCACGCTGACTTTTCGCTACGCGCTGCGGGGCACCCGGCTTCGCATCACGCAGCGCATCGCCAACTACGGGGCGACGACGATGCCCTTCGCGCTCG
Organism: Deltaproteobacteria bacterium; assembly: GCA_947477565.1. Taxonomy (GTDB): domain Bacteria; phylum Myxococcota_A; class Polyangia; order Polyangiales; genus SCUS01. The sequence goes on along the minus strand of CANJUR010000007.1, from coordinate 27,822 downwards.
GGTTTCACCCGTACTTCCACGTGCCCGACGGCGAGAAGGCACGGACGATCATCGCCACCGCCGCGACGCGGGCCTTCGACAACACTACAAAGTCCACGGTGCACGTTACGGGGCCCATCGACCTCACCCGCCCGGAGGTGGATCTCCACCTCGCGGAGCACGGACGTGACGACGCGACGCTGACGTTTGCAGACGGCCATCGGGTGACGGTGTCGGCCTCGCCGGAGTTTCGTCGGTGGGTCATCTGGACGCTCGCCGGGAAGGACTTCGTCTGCCTCGAGCCATGGACCGCGGACGCCGACGCGCTCAACACCGGTGACGGCCTGATCGTTCTGGCGCCGGGCGAGGCGCGTGAGTTGTGGACGGAGATCGCGCTGCTCGGGCCGGCCTCATACGCGGCCCGGTAAGAAATACCCGTGCGTCAAAGCCGCTGCGAGCTCAGCGCAGCTTCAGGTTGGAGAGCGCGATGAGCGCCAACATGATGGAGATGATCCAGAAGCGAACGATGATCTTCGGCTCGGCCCAGCCGGCCTTCTCGAAGTGGTGGTGGATCGGCGCCATGAGGAAGATTCGCCGACCGGTGCCGTAGCGTCGCTTGGTCACCGCGAACCACGTCCGCTGGATGATCACGCTCATGATCTCCACGAAGAAGATTCCGCCCAGCAGCACGCTGAGGAGTTCGTTTTTGGTCACCAGTGCGAGCATCCCTAGGGTGCCGCCAAGAGCCAGCGCGCCGACGTCCCCCATGAACACCGACGCCGGGTACGTGTTGTACCAGAGGAACCCGACGCCGCTCCCGATCATGGCGCCGCACAGCACGGCGAGTTCGCCCGTGGAGTGCAGCGGCGGCAGGTCGAGGTACCGCGAAAGTTCGAAGCGCGCGAAGGTCGCGCCGGTCACGTAGGAGAACACCAGGTAGGTGCCCGCGCTGATGATCACCGGACCGATGGCGAGACCATCGAGACCGTCGGTGATGTTCACCGCGTTGGAGGTTCCGACCACCACGAACATCCCGAAGAGCAGGTACAGCGCCACCGGCAGCACCAGGTGATGTTTACTGAAGCTGGTAAACGGAAACGCCAGCGAAAGGCGGTGTTCGAGCCAGTCGGCGGGGAGAAACGAGCCCTTTCCGTAGAAGAGGTAGCCCACCACCAGCGCCGCCACGAAAAACTGCCCCAGCAGCTTGTACCGCCCGGCGAGGCCTGCGGAGTTGCGCTTCTTGATCTTGAGATAGTCGTCGAGAAACCCGATGCCGCCGTAGCAGACGGTCACCAGCAGGGTGAGCCAGACGTAGCAGTTGTGGGGGTCGGCCCAGAGCAGCGTCGGCACCACCAGGGTGAAGAGAATCAACGACCCACCCATGGTGGGCGTTCCCCGCTTGGCGAGGTGCGTCTGCGGACCATCGTCGCGCACCACCTGCCCGATCTGCCGCGAGCGCAACCGATTGATGAACCACGGCCCCAACGCGAAGGACATCACCATCGCCGTGAGAATCGAAAGGATCACCCGGAAGGGGATGTACCGCAGCACGTTGAGCCACGAGAGGTGCGTCGACTTGGCCCGCAGAGAATACAAGAACAGGTAAAGCATCGCCTTACTCCAGGGCCGCCAGGGCCGCCACGCAAAGCTCCATCCGCATCCCCCGAGAGCCCTTCACCAACACCACATCACCCTCGCCCACCCGCGCGGCCAGCGCCACCCCTGCCGCCGCCGCGTCGGCCACGCACAGCACCTCGAGGCCCGGCGCGTCCGCCAGCGCCGCCGCAGCCGCGCCCATCGCAGGCCCCGTCGCGACGAACGTCTCCGCCCCTGCATCGAGCACCTCCCGCGCCGCCTCGGCGTGCGCCTCCGGGGCCAGATCACCGAGTTCGAGCATGTCGCCGAGGGCCACCAGCAGCCGCGCGCCCCGCGCGTTGGCGATCTCCCGCGCCGCGGCCAGCGCCGCCCGCACCGCCCGCGGGCTCGCGTTGTAGGTGTCATCGAGCACCAGCGCGCCGCGCAGAACCATCGGCTGCAGCCGCCCCGGCACCGCACCGACGGCACCGATCGCCGCTGCTGCTGCGCTGAGTTGTGCGGGCGTCGCCCCGAGCGCTGCGACCGCACAGAGCGCCGCGGCGATGTTGGCCGCCGCGGCCGCTCCCACGAGCGGCGTCTCCACCGCGAGCACGCCGACCGGCGAGAGCGCACGGGCGACGGAGAAGGTCAGCGTCGCGCCACCGTCAGGACGCAGCGTGCGCGAGGCGAGCGCGACGTGCGCCCCGTCCGAGGCCCCGAAGAGCCAGCGCGCGCGATCGTCGAGGGCGCGGGACATCTGCGACGCCGACCGGGGCTCGTCAGCGTTGCCCACCACCGCGCGGCGGGCGAAGGCGAAGAGCGACCCCTCCTCGCGCGCAACGGCGTCGATGCTGCCGAGCAGCTCCGTGTGCGCCGCGTCGGCGTTGGTACAGAGCGCAACGTCCGGGTACACGAGCGCCGCGATGCGCGCGATCTCGCCGGGTGCGTTGGAGCCGCACTCGATCACCACGGCCCGGTGCGCATCCGTCAGGGAGAGCAGCGTGAAGGGCGCGCCGATGAGGTTGTTGAGGTTGCCAACGGTCGCCAGCGTCTCGCCGTAGGCCGCCCGCAGCGCCGCCGCGGTGAGCTCCTTGGTGGTCGTCTTTCCGACCGCGCCGCTGATGGCAATGACCGGCAGCGCACGATGCGCCCGCGCCTGCGCGAGGTGCGCAGCGCCGAGCGCCCCGAGCGCCCGCACGGTGTCTCGCACCACCACCGTCGGCAGCCCCTGGACGACCGCCGTGCCCGCCTCGACGAGCGCCGCCGCCGCGCCCTTTCCGAGGGCTCCGGCGAGGTGATCGTGGCCGTCGAAGCGCTCGCCGCGCAGGGCGACGAAGAGAGCCCCCGGGGTCAGCGTGCGCGTGTCGCTTCCGACGCCCACCACCCGCGTGCCCGGATCACCCCGCAGCTCGCCCCCGGTCGCCGCCGCGACCTCCGCCAGGGTGAACGTCGCCTCGTTCGTCGGAACCGCCGTCGCCATCGCTCACTCCCGCCGCGCGGAGGTCCGCGCCATCATCGCCACTCGCGCCTCGTGCCGGTCATCGAAGGCCGTCCGCACGCCATGCGCTTCCTGATAGGTTTCGTGCCCCTTGCCCGCGATCAGCACCACGTCGCCCTCGTCCGCGAGCGCCACCGCCGCCGCGATGGCCGCGCGCCGATCGACCACCGCGAGGTAGCTCCCGACCGGCGGCGCACCGACGTGCGAGGCCCGCATTCCGCCCGCGAGCAGCCCTGGGAGCGCATCGTCCATGATGGCCTGCGGGTTCTCCGATCGGGGATTGTCCGAGGTGAGCACCGCCACGTCGGCCCCGCGCGCGACGGCCTCGGCCATGCGCGGGCGCTTCCCCCGATCGCGATCGCCGCCGCACCCAAACACGCAGATCAGCCGCCCCCGCGTGGTGAGCCGCAGCGTCGCGAGCACCCGCTCGAGCGCGTCTGGCGTGTGCGCGTAGTCCACCAGAACATCGAAGCCCGTCGCCGCGCCCGGCACCCGAACGGACTCCAGCCGCCCCGGCGCACCGGCAGCCTCCGCGAGCGCCTCCGCCGCGCGGGCGAGAGGAAAACCCATCGCTCCGAGCGTCCCGAGGGAGGCGAGGAGGTTCTCCGTGTTGTGCGCGCCCAGCAGCGGCGAGCGCAGGATGATTTTACCTTCACGGGTAATAACTTCTGCATCGATGCCCGTCGGTGTCGCGCCGCCGGCGACCACCCGCAGCGTCGCAGCGTCCCCGCGAGCTGAGTACGTCCACGCGTCCGAAACCTCCGCTGCGAGCGCCCGTCCGACCGGGTCGTCCACGTTGAGCACTGCGCTGCCCGGGGCGAGATCGACGAAGAGCCGTCGCTTGGCGGCCACGTAGGCGTCCACGGTCTTATGGAAATCGAGGTGGTCGTGCGTGAGGTTGGTGAACACCGCGACGCGAAAGCGCACCGCCTCCACGCGCCCGAGGGCGAGCGCGTGTGAGCTAGCCTCCATGACGGCGTGCGTGGCCCCGTGGTCGCGCATCGCCGCGAGGCGCCGGGTGAGTTCGTCGGACTCCGGCGTGGTGTGCGCGGCGTCCCACTCCATCCCCCGGAAGCGGGATAATACCGTACCAAGTAATCCGCAGGGTGCGCCGAGGGCGTTGAGGGCGTGTTCGAGCAGCCACGCTGTGGTGGTCTTGCCGTTGGTGCCGGTGATGCCGATGACGTCGAGGCTCCAGGTGGGGTGCGCCCACACGGCGCTGCTCGCCCAGGCCATGGCGCGATCGACGTCCGGCACGACCAGCGTGGGCACGGAAACGTCGAGCGGAGTCTCTGCGATCACCGCGAGGGCCCCTCGCGCCACGGCCTGCGCGGCGTAGGTGGTGCCATCCGAGCGGGCGCCGCGACGGGCGACGAAGAGGTCGCCGGGCTGCACCGCGCGGGAGTCGTGGCGCACATCGGTGACGAAGGTGCTCTCGTCCCCGGCCACCCACGCACCAGCGACCTCGAGCGCCAGCGACCGGAGCGATGCGCCCCGCGGAAACTCCCCGGCACTCACCTCGGAACCTCCGCCGACGCGGGCGCAGCCACCAACACCGGGGTGTATCCCCCGGCGGGCTCCAACTGCACTCGCACCCGCCGATCGGAGCCGACCGCCGTCCCTGCAGGCGGATCCTGCGCCACGACGAGCCCGCTGCCCTGCACCTCGAGTTCGATGCCCAACGGCTGCGCTCGCCGCACGGCTTCTCGCACCGACAGTCCCAGCAGCGACGGCGCGGCTCCCACCGTGGGCACCGCATTGGGGGCTGCCGCTGCCGCGCTCGCCCGCGCCTGCGCTGCCAGCACGTGCTCGGGCCGCGGGGGCAGCCGAGCGAGGTCGTCACGTCCAACGTTGGCCGCGGGCAGCGCGCCCAGGTAGCGCAGCGACTGCTCCATCACGCGGCGAAACACCGGACCGGCGATGGCCGCGCCGGAGTGCACCATGTGCGGCTCATCGATGATGACGGTGATCGCGAGCCGCGGTCGCTCCGCCGGGGCAAACCCCACGAAGCTACTCACCCACCGGTCTGGATCGTACCCGCGCGCATTCAGATTGGCCTTCTGCGCGGTGCCAGTTTTACCAGCCACGTGAACGCCCGGAATGGCTGCCTCGACGCCCGTCCCGCCCTCTTCGGTGACGGCGGTGAGCATCTCGGACAGCAGGCGCGCGGACTCCGGTCGCATCACGGCGCGGCCCTCTCCTGGGGGGTGATCCTCGACCAGCGCGCCGGTTGGGTCGGTGATGCGTGAGACCAGCAGCGGCGGCATCAGCCGGCCCTGGTTGGCCACCGCACCGAGTGCCTGCGCCATCTGAATCGCGGTCACGTTGATTCCCTGACCAAAGGCCACCGTGGCGACCTCGGTGTCCACCCAGCGGGTCTGCCCGAAGCGCGCCCGCGCCTCGCCGGGCAGCGGAATCTCCGTGCGCTCGCCGAACCCATATCGCCGCAGCACGCGCTCGAGACCATCTGCACCGAGCGCCGCGCCGATCTGCGCCGCGCCGATGTTGCTCGACCGCGCGAGCACCTGCATCGGGGTGAGCCAGGTATCGGCGTGCGTGTCGTGGATGGTCACGCGCCCGATGGAATACAAGCCTCCGTAACAGTTGATGAGCTGCCCGGCGTCGATGACGCCGTTATCGAGAGCGCCGCCGACGGTGAAGATCTTCAGCGTCGAGCCTGGCTCGAAGCGCTCGGTGATGGCGCGATTACGCCGCGGCTCGAGGTCGCCGCCGACAAACTCGTTGGGGTTGTAGGTCGGGTAGTTGGCGAGCGCGAGCACCTCTCCGGTGCTCGGATCCGTCACGATCACCGAGCCGCCGTGGGCCTCGACGGTCTGGCATTGCTGGGCGAGTTCGCGCGCCGCGATCATCTGGATGGTCGAGTCGATGCTGAGCGTGACGTCCTCGCCGGCCATGCCCTCGCCGGGGCGCAGTCCGTCCGCGAAGACCAGCGTCCCGCGAGCGTCGCGCACGCCCTGCACCTCAACGTTGCGTCCCTTCAGGTGCTCGTCGAGGGTGCTCTCCAGGCCGTCGAGCGCGTCGCCAAACATCCCTACCTGGCCGGTGATGTGTGCGGCGTCCTCGCGCGCGGGGTACCAGCGGCGGCTCTCCTCCTCGAAGGACACGCCATCGAGGCGCCCGAGGTGCAACTCGGTTTTCATCTGGGCGAGCAGCGCTCGCACGGCGACGACCTCGCCGTCGTTGAGGTGATGCTTGAGCACCACCGAGCCCATGAGGTCGGGCGTGCCAGGATGAACGACGGAGACGGGTCGCGACTGCTGCAGTCGGTGGCGCACGTCTTCGACAGTCATCCCGACGATCGGCGCCAGGCGCATCGCGAGTGATGCGACATCGACGCGCCGATGCGAGCGACCCTGCTCGCCGGCCAACTGCCGCGGGCTCACCACCAGCGCCTGCGACGGAACACTCACCGCGAGGGGGCGGTGGTGCCGATCGAAGATGGTCCCGCGGCGGGGCGCGAGGCGCAGCCTGGGCGAGTACTGCCGCTCGCAGTCGGCCTCGAGGGCGTCGTGGCGATCGACCTGGAGTCCCCATGCGGCGGAGACGAGGCGACTCGCCCCGAGGGCCATCAGCGTCACGAGAATCCCGATGCGCAGGCGCATCCATCGGGCGCGGCGCGGATCGAGGTTCTTCATCGCGGCCTCCCGCTGGCGCGACCGGGGCGCAGTGCGCCACCGACGATGAGGGTGGTGACCTGGTCGGGCTCGACCATGCCGCGCTCAGCGCGCCCAACATCCATGAGCAGACCCGGCGCCCGCTGTGCGCCGAGTTCGAGGCGATACTGATTGATCTGGCTGCGCAGCCGCGATGACTCCGAGCGCGCGCGCTCTCCCTCGTAGCCGAGGGCGACGTTTTGGTTGCGCAGCGCGATGTGCACCACGAAGGCCGACGACGCGGAAATCGACACCATCCCGTACAGGATCACGAAGCGAATCGTGCTCACGACTCCTCCTCAGCGCGGCGCACGGCCACGCGCATCTTGGCGCTGCGCGAGCGCGGGTTGCGGTCGCCCTCGGCCGCGTCGGGCTCCACCGGCTTCTTCGTGACCACCTGCCAGGCGGGCTCATCGCGGAGGGTGTGCTTCACGATGCGGTCTTCAAGGGAATGGAAAGAGATCACCACCACGCGCCCGCCCTCGAGCACCAGCGCGGGCAGCGCGGCCAGCAGTCGCTCCAGTTCACCGAGCTCGTCGTTTACCGCGATACGTAAAGCTTGAAACGTACGCGTTGCGGTGTCTGGCTTACCGAAGCGCGGCCACCCGAGAACGCGGTGTACGGCGTCTGCGAGGTGCTTCGTAGTCTCCATCGCACCCTCGTCGATGGCCCGCTTGATCGACCGTGCGATGGGTCGTGATGCGCGCTCCTCGCCATACTCGTAGATGACGTCTGCGAGGGCGTCGTCTTTAAGGCGTCGCAGAAGTTCGTAGGCCGTCTCATCGACGTCGTCGCCCATGCGCATATCGAGCGGACCTTCGTGCCGGAAGCTCATCCCACGACTCGCATCATCGAGTTGCGGCGAGCTCACGCCGAGGTCTGCGAGGGCCCCGTCGACTTTGCGCCCCGCGAGCGCCTCCGCGGCCCGGGAGAACGGCAACTGGTGCAGTTCGAGCCGATCGCCGAACTCCGCGAGGGCCTCCCTCACGGCCGCGAGCGCCGTCGGATCGCGGTCGAGAGCGACGACCCGTCCGTTCGGCGCAGAGCGTTCGAGAATCCCGCGGGTGTGGCCTCCTCGGCCGAGGGTGCAGTCGAGGTAGAGGCCTCCCGGGCGCGGCATCAGCGCATCGCAGGCCACTTCCAACAGCACGGTCTCATGGGGTCGATCGCTCATCCGGCTGGGACTCACCTCATATCCCGAGCGCCCTGGTCAACCTTTCGACAGGACGGCGCCCCGTTGCCGGGTGCGGCGGAGGCCTGCCAGACTCCGCCTTGCGTGAGCGTTAACGACGACCCCATAGAGACCGCCTGGAGCGCGCTCCTCCGCGAGTGGGAGAGCCCCGATGGCCACAAGGCCTTCGTCGCCCTCGCAGCAGCGCGTCAGCGCCTCCCGGACGCCGCCCGACACTACCGGGAGAGCCTCCCGGACGCCGCCCGCACCGAGCGTGCGAAGCAGGGCATCGACGCCATCTTGCGCGTGGCATACCTCTCACTGTCGCCCTCGCCCCGCCGCGAGCCGGCGTTTACTCGCGGGCTACGCGCGATGCTTCTCCCGATGAGCGCTGCGATGGCGCTGGTGGTGCTGACGCTATGGGTAGCGCAGGCGATCCACCAGCCGACTCTCGCCTCGCCGTGGGTGCTCGGCGCGGAGGTGCTCGGGGTGCTGCTGATCCCGTGGCAGCGGTTGCGAGGGCGCGACGAATGACGGGAGAATTTGAGCACATCGCGCACCTGAAAAACCTCTTCGGCGCGCTCGCTTCCCCGGACCTGGGCATCGGGGACGACGCTGCGATTCTGCACGATTCGCGGCCGCTGGTTCTCACCGTTGACAGCGCCGTCGAGGGAGTCCATTTCGACCGCCGCTGGCTCTCCGTGTCCGACATCGCGGCCCGCGCCGTCGAGGCTGCGGTGAGCGACCTCGCTGCGATGGGTGCCGTACCGGGCGAACTTCTCCTCGCGTGGTCGTTTCCGTGCACGAGCCCGGACGACCTGGTGACTGAGCTGGCCCATGGGGTCCGTCGGGTCACGCAGCGTCTGGGCATGCGAGTGATTGGCGGCAACCTGAGCGGCGGTCCCGTGCTCTCTCTCACGACCACTGCCCTGGGGCGCGCCTGTGGCCCGTGCCTTCGCCGGGACGGTGCGCGCGTCGGCGACGTACTCGCCGTAACGGGCCACCCCGGGGCCGCCGCGGTCGGACTCCGAGCGCTTCTGGCTGGTCGCGGAGACGATGTAGCTTTTACGGAGTTCGTAAACCGGTGGCGTGTCCCCACTGCGCGCATCGCGGAGGGCCGGTCGTTGGTGGGCCGCGCTCACAGCGCGATCGACCTCTCCGACGGTCTCGCGCAGGACGCCTCGCACATCAGCGCGGCATCGGGGTGCGCCCTCCTCCTCGACGCCGACCGCATGCCCTGGATTGCCGGGCAGCGCGAGGCTGCGCGGGCGCTCGGCTGCGACGCGACGGCGCTCGCACTCCACGGAGGCGAGGACTACGAACTGCTCGCGAGCGGCCCACGAAGTGCGTTCGATGCACGCTGGACCATCATCGGTGAGGTGCTCCCTGGCGCGGGTGTGATGGTGGTGCGCGGTGGCAAGACGACCGCCGTTGAAGCCCTCGGCTGGGACCATTTCAGCCCCGGGCCGGAAAGCCGTCGCGACAGCGATTTTTGAGTAGTGTCCTAGCGGTCGGGGCAGGGCAGGCTGAAGCGCTTGAGGGTCTTGATGACCTCGCGACGCGGGAGACCGAGCGCGCGCCCGATCTCCGCGACGTTGCCGTTCAGGCGTTTATGGGCCTGCTCAACGTGATCGCGCTCGAAGAACTCCACAAGCCGGTCGCGGGCGACCTTCGGCGGAGGAGGCTTCGGGCGCGCATTAAGCGGCATCACAAGCGCAGCGCGGGCGCGAGCGAGCCCGGACTTGGGAAGTTGCGGCGGTGGCGCATCGACCTGCAGCGCCTTGCCGATGAGTTGTCGCAACTCACGAACGTTGCCCGGATAGTCGCGAGCCAGCAGCCGATCGAAATCGTGGTTTTCGAAGTCGAGTTCAGCGCCACAGACCTCCCGCGCGAACTGCCGCACCAGCAACGGGATGTCTTCGGCCCGCGCGCGTAAAGCAGGCACCAGAATGCGCACCGCGGCCGCGTGCGGGACGAGCTCCTTGCGAAACCGCCCTTCGGCACCTTCACGACGGATGTCGATGTTGGAGGTGGCGATGATGCGCGCATCGAGCACGCCTTCCTCGCGACGCTCATACAAAGAGAGCAGAGCGGTCTGTTCGGCCGGGGTCGCCTTGTCGATGCGATCGACGAGAAGGGTGAACGTGTCGGTGCGTTGCGCGAGGCTTGAGAGCGTCGGGCGCTCGTGCGAGGGGAGCCGAAAATCGATCGACGCCATCGGGGAGGCGGCGAAGCGGGAACTGGCGTGAATCGCACGTGCGATGAGGCTGCGTCCCGTGCCCGACTCACCCTCGAGGACAAGCGGGGCGTCCGCGGGCGCGACTCGGTCGAGCAGGGCGAAGAGGGTACGCATCGACAGCGACTGACCGAGCACCGGACCAAAGCCGGTGCGCTCGCTCGGCGCGACCGGAACTGGAATGTCCCCGGACAGCAGTTGCAAGGTGCTGCGGCCGAGACTGACCTCCGTTCCCATCGGAAATACACTGTGCTGAACCTTCGTCGATCCGACGTAGGTTCCGCCCTCGCTGCCGAGGTCACGCACGCGGATTCCTCCGGCCACCAGCGCGATCTCGAGGTGGTACTTGCCGACCTGCGGGTCGCGCAAGATGAGGTCATTGTCGGAGTGGGTGCCCACCAGGAGCGTACCCGCTTCGAGCAGGGCCTCGCGCCCCCGATCTGGCCCGCTGGTCACCCGCACCCTGACGCGTCGCACGAGCAGAGCGCCCGCGGGGTCGGTCATGAGTATCCCGGTTAGCGGCGCAAACCGTAGCGGATTGGTGGAACGCACCCGACCCGCAGCCTTGACCTGCAGATCGGAGTCCAGAAGCTCCGCGCCCTCCTGCGGAATCACCTTCACGTCACACCCACCATCGCCGCCACGGTTCAACGCACTCTCTCCACCCCGAACTCGAAGTAGAGAGAGCCCCACGCTGGAGATCTTGCCCTCGACTGAAGTGGCACAGGCCTCAGCATAGCGGTGACATCCCGGGAAGGCCATCCAAAGATTGCTCTCGCGGCCCATCAGGGAATTTTGCTTCACCCACGTCCATCGGAACGATCGCGGCGATTGCGATTGACATCCCCGGCAGGCTCTCGCAATCCGCTCGCGCATTCGACGGGCCGCGACGCGATCCAGCGGGCGCCGTCCGGGAGCTACACAGCCGATGCCGCACGACGATCCGGGCCCGCAGCACACCGACCGCGACGCGATCGGAGACGACCCTGGAGCGTGGCAGGCGCCACCCGCACTCAGCCACGGCGCGGGAGTGGGGCGCGTGCTGCACCTCGACGCCTTCGCCGGCATCGCAGGGGACATGCTCGTCGCCGCGCTGCTCGACCTCGGCGTCCCTACGGCTGCGATCACCGGCGCTCTCGATCTGCTTCCGGTGCACGGCTACGAACTCGCGCTCGCGCACCGCACCGATCATGGCGTGGTGGCGACGCGGTTTCTGGTCGAGGTCACCGACCCCCAACCGCATCGCTGCCACCGCGACATTCGGGCGATGCTGGAATCCTCCGCGCTGCCGCCGGGCGTGCGCGACCGGGCGCTGGCAACCTTCGCCGTACTCGCCCGCGCCGAAGGGCGCGTGCACCGGATGGACCCTGCGGAGGTTCACTTCCACGAAGTCGGCGCAGTGGACGCGATCGTCGATGTGGTGGCTGCGTGCGCCGGGCTCGACTGGCTCGGGGCGCGAATCAACGCCGGTCCACTTCCGATGTCCCGAGGCTTCGTACGCGCCGCACACGGGGTGCTTCCGCTGCCGGCCCCTGCGGTGCTGGAGATCCTCGCGGGCGTGCCGACGGTGGGCGCCGCGGTGCTCGGGGAGATGGTCACGCCGACCGGGGCGAGCCTCGTCCGCGCCAACGCGACGACGTTCGAGCCGTGGCCCGCGATGGCCCCGGTGGTGACCGGCTTCGGTGCCGGGACGAGGCGATGGCCCGATCGACCGAACCTCCTCCGCGTAGTGCTCGGCGACCCGACCACGGCGAGCGAAAACCCGATCGCGCGCGAGTCGGCAACGCATCATGAGTTGCGCTGCAACCTCGACGACCTGAGCGCCGAACTGGTGGCCGTGCTCACCGAGCGGCTCTTGCGGGAGGGAGCGCTCGATGCGTGGACGGCGCCGATCGGGATGAAGAAGGGACGCCCCGGGGTGATGGTGACAGCCCTGGTCCGCGCGGCGGACCGCGAGCGTCTGGCCGGAGTGATGCTCGCCGAGAGCGGCTCGCTCGGTGTGCGATGGAGCCCGGCGGAGCGGATCGAGCGGCCCAGGGAGACGTTCACTGTGGCGACGACGTACGGGCCCGTACCGGTGAAGGTGGCCCAGGGCGACGGCCTGCCTCCGCAAGCGCACCCCGAGTTGGAGGCCTGCCGGATGGTTGCGGCGCAGCACGGAGTGCCCGTGCGTCTGGTGGTTGCCGCGGCGCTCGGCGCCTGGTGGACCAGCCGAACGTAAGATCCACCTTTGCGCCCCGTCGCAAGGGCACGTTACCGTAGAGGATGTCCGTCGTCGCGCCTCGGATCGTGATCACCCTCGCCAGTACGGAGCTTCGGGCGATCGTCCACGAATCACTCGCGGCGCTCGGGTGCCCTTTCGTCGATGCGGACGAGGCCACCGACGACGACCTCGTGCACGTGATCGACGCCGAGGCACTCGGTACGGCTCGGCGAATCGGCGCACCGCTGCTCGCCCTCAGCGCCGACGCCGCCTCGGTGACGCGGGCCTTCGTTCATGGTGCCGACGATGTGCTCCGCATCCCATTCGAAGTGGGCGAACTCAACGCGCGGGTCGCAGGCCTCCGACACCGACGCGAGCGCGACCTCGACCTCCAGCGCCGCGCGCGTGACGCCCGGTTACTTCTCGAGCTGACGCAGACGCTGACGCTCAACACCGACGCCCGGGGAATCTTGCGGACGGTGGTGTGTCGCCTCGCGGAGGTGGCTGCGGTAGAGCGATGCTCTTTAGTGCTCGCACGCGACGATTACGGACTCGGGTATGTGATCGCGAGCAACGACGCCCCCGACGGCCTCGACCTACCGCTAGACCTGGCGCGCTACCCAGAGATCCAGCAGGTGCTCGCCTCGCGCCACCCTCTGCTCATCGACGACGCGCCCAGGCACCCCCTCCTCGACTCCGTCCGCGATCTGGTCAGCGGCACCCGCTTTCCTTACCTCGCGCTCTTTCCCATCGCACTGGAGCAACGGGCGTTCGGTGTTTTGTTCTTGCGATCGAGCGAGCATCGCGGGCGCCTCGACGAGCGCGAGCAGGCCCTCTGCGAGACCGTCGCCAACGCCACTGCGGCGGCGCTACGCAACGCCCGCGAGATCCAACGGCTGCGCGAAGAGCGCCTCGCGGTGGGCCACGCCCAACTCGAGGCCGAGCGCCGACTCCAGGTGCTCGAGCCCTACGCAGACCTGTTCGTGGCTTCCGCCGACGGAATGGTCGTGGTCGATCTGAAGGGTCGGCCCCTCTACTCCAATCCCCGGGTCATGGAGATCACCGGGTACAGCGCGGCGGAGGTGCGTGAACTCAAGATGATCTCCATCGTGGTGATGGAAGATCACCACCGGCTCCGCGCGCTGGGCGAGGCCTTCGCGCGCCGTGAGTACCCATCAAAGTTCGACCTCCGCGTGCGCCGCCGCGACGGCGAAGTACGCACCCTCTCGCTCTCCACCTCCGCTGCGCTGCGCGACAAAAACGCCGTCGTGATCACCGTCCGTGACGTCACCACCGAGCGCGCCACCGCCGCCGAACTAGCTCGCACGCAGAGCTTCCTCACGTCGCTCATCGAGAGCTCACCCGACGCCATCGTGGCCGGCTCGCACTCCGGCGCCGTGCTTCTCCTCAACTCCGCAGCGGAGCGCATTCTCGGGTGGCTTCGCGCCGACCTCGCCGCAGACGCCGTGATCGACAGCTTCTTCCGTGAGGGTCACTTTCAGGAGTTCGCGCGGCGCGTGCACGGCACCACCGAGAGGCGCATCGCGGGCGCCCGAAGCGAGGTGATCGCACGCGATGGAGAGGTCATCCCGGTGCTGCTCTCCGCCGGCACGCTGCACGCCGATGGCCCCGGTGCAGGCATGGTTGTGATTTTCTCCGACCAGCGCGAGCGCCTGCGTATCGAAGAGCGCCTTGCGAGGGCGCAGTCCGAACTTGGGCGCACCGAGCAGCAGTCCATGATCGCAGAACTCTCCGGAGCGGCGGCGCACGAGCTCAACCAGCCGCTCACGGCCATCCACGGCCATGCCGAGTTGATACGACGACGCGGGCTCGACGACCCGGCGTTGACCCGCAGCGCGGAGGTGATCCTCCGGGAGGCAGGGCGGATGGCGGACATCGTCCGTCGCCTTGGTCAGGTCTCGAGCTTCGAGACCAAAACCTATGTCGGCTCTGCGAAGATTCTCGACCTGGAGCGCTCGGCTCCGGAGAGCACCCGTCCGCCGACGGAGGAGTGATCTCTTGCCCGCGAGCACGGGGCACTGTAGGACTGCCGCGTTGCCGACCGTGTGACCATTTCAGGTCGGCCGCGCTTGAGGAGATCGAACGATGGCACGAGTAACCGTTGAAGACTGCCTGGATAGCGAGGACAACCGCTTCGCGCTGGTGATCCTCGCCTCCAACCGCACCCGTCAGATCATGAAGGGCGCGAAGGTCCAGCTCGAGGCGCACAAGTACAAGAACAAGCCCGCGGTGCTCGCGCTGCGCGAAATCGCCGCTGGGCGAGTGCGCTACGACCGACCGTCTCGCGAGGCCGTCGATACGTACATCGAAGAACTCAAGCAGCGCTTCGGCTGACCAGCGTTCTGGGCGGCGTACCGTCGCACCAGTGACTTGGTCACATCGCCGAGCACCGACGCCTCCGCCAACACCTCCACGAACGCCGGAAACCTCTCCCCCAACTCTACCAGCGCGACGGAGGGCTCTCCGCTCGCTCGCTCGACCTCGGCTGCCGCGCCGCGGTAGGCAAACTTACCCACCTCGGTAAAGTACTCAACCTCGTCGGGCGACGCAAAGAGGCCCGACCGGGCCAGCGCGGCGTCCCCGGTGGCGCAGAGGCCATGCATTCTTCCGTCGTCGGTGCACGCCATCGCGGCGTCGAGCATCCACACCAGCGGGCGTTCGAGCAGCGCCGCCCCGTCGGTGCCAGCGCACGCCACGAGCAGGTCGGTGACGTACTCCGTGGTCTCTGTCTCGGCGCCCAGGCGTCTGCGGCGCATCGCCTCGAGCACCATCCCCTGAAAGAATCCGCGCATATCGGTGCACGCCTCGATCGCCATCCAGCGCCTCCTTCGAATGGCCGGGCGACCAAAACCCTGAATAAAGGGTGTCGATCGCACGGCGAACTCCACCATTATTGCCTCGCATCCACGGTCGATCGCACACCGCTGATGACCCCGGTCAGCCCCCGTGGGCCGTTGCCCGCGGCTGCGCCCGAGGCACGAATCCGCCCGTTGGCAGTCGGATCACTCGAGTGCTGATCCGGCGGAATCATTCATGTTCCTGTCGGCACGACAGCCCACGGGAGACCCTTGACACCCCCCGATCGCGGTCTATGTTGCCGCCCGCTCCTGGCAGTCGAGGCCGGCGAGTGCCAGAAATCGCGCAGCGTCCGCATCCCTTCCAGGAGGGTCGCGGGCTCTCCGGGGACTGGCACTGGCTTTCACCGCGATGGTCCAGGGGGAGAGCTTCGACCCGGCAGCGAGTTCGCACCGGGTCGGTGGATCAGCTCCGCTCACCACAACCACTGATTCGAGGAGAGAACATCATGAAGATTCGTCCACTGCAGGACCGCATTCTGGTCAAGCGCCTTGAGGCCGAAATGAAGACGAAGGGCGGGATCTTCATCCCCGACTCCGCCAAGGAGAAGCCCATCGAGGGCCAGGTGATCGCCGTGGGCCCGGGCAAGGTCGGCGACGACGGCAAGCTCCGTCCGGTCGAGGTCACGGCTGGCGACAAGATTCTCTTCGGCAAGTACTCCGGCACCGAAGTGAAGATCGACGACGTCGAGCACCTGATCATCCGCGAGGAAGATGTCCTCGGCGTGATCACCGCCGACTGATCAGTCTCTTCACGTTTTAAAGATTTCAGAAACCTCACAAGGAGAATCCCAGATGGCCGCTAAGGAAATCGTCTACACCGAAACCGCTCGTAAGCTCGTTCTCAACGGCGTCGATGCGCTCGCCAATGCCGTCAAGGTCACCCTCGGCCCCAAGGGCCGCAACGTGGTGATCGAGAAGTCCTTCGGCTCCCCCGTGGTGACCAAGGACGGCGTCACCGTCGCGAAGGAAATCGAACTCGAGAACCGCTTCGAGAACATGGGCGCACAGATGGTGCGCGAAGTGGCCTCGAAGACCTCGGACACTGCTGGCGACGGCACCACCACTGCGACCGTACTTGCGCAGGCGATCTTCCGCGAAGGCTCGAAGCTCGTCGCCGCGGGCCATAACCCGATGGAGATCAAGCGCGGCATCGACAAGGCCGTCGAGACCATCGTCCTGGCGCTCAAGGACCTCGCCAAGAGCACCAACGACAAGAAGGAGATCACCCAGGTCGGCACCATCTCCGCCAATGGCGATGAGACCATCGGGTCGCTTCTCGCGGACGCCATGGAGAAGGTCGGCAAGGAGGGTGTCATCACCGTCGAAGAGGCGAAGAGCGCGGAGACCACGCTCGATGTCGTCGAGGGTATGCAGTTCGACCGCGGCTACCTCTCGCCCTACTTCGTGACCGATGCCGAGCGAATGGTCGCGTCGCTGGAAGATCCGTACATCCTCATCTCGGAGAAGAAGATCTCCAACATGAAGGACCTCCTGCCGGTGCTCGAGAGCATCGCCCGTCAGCAGAAGCCCCTGCTCATCCTCGCCGAGGACGTGGAGGGCGAGGCCCTTGCGACGCTCGTCGTCAACAAGCTCCGCGGCACCCTCCAGTGCGCCGCCGTCAAGGCCCCGGGCTTCGGCGACCGCCGCAAGGAGATGCTCAAGGACATCGCGATTCTCACCGGCGGCTCGGTCGTCGCGGAAGAGCTTGGCACCAAGCTCGAGAACGTGACCCTCTCCGATCTCGGCCGCGCCCGTCGCGTCAAGATCGACAAGGACAACACGACCATCATCGACGGCGCCGGCGTGGCGGAAGCGATCAAGGCCCGGGAGAAGGAAATCCGCGGCCAGATCGAGAACACCACCTCGGACTACGACCGCGAGAAGCTCCAGGAGCGCCTGGCGAAGCTCGCCGGTGGCGTTGCCGTGATCAAGGTTGGCGCCGCCACCGAGGTCGAAATGAAGGAGAAGAAGGCCCGCGTCGAGGATGCGCTCAACGCGACCCGCGCGGCCGTCGAAGAGGGCGTCGTCCCGGGCGGCGGCGTCGCGCTGATTCGCCTCTCGGCTTCGCTCGACGCGCTCCAGCTCAACGACGAGCAGCGCTTCGGAGTGCAGATCATCCGCCGCGCCATCGAGGAGCCCCTCCGCCAGATCAGCGCCAACGCGGGTCGCGAAGGCTCGATCGTGGTCAACAAGGTCCGCGAGGGCACCGGCTCGTTCGGCTACAACGCCGCGACGGACGTCTACGGCGACATGCTGGAGATGGGCGTCATCGACCCGGCCAAGGTCGTCCGCTGCGCACTGCAGAACGCCGCCTCGGTGGCGGGCCTCATGCTGACGACCGAGGCGCTCGTCGCCGAGCGGCCGAAGGACAAGAAGGATTCGGGCGGCGGTGGTGGCCACGGCGGTCACGACCACGGCGGCGGGATGGACTTCTGATCGAAGTCCGCTCTCCCCGTTGACCTGATTCCCTTTCAGGTCTCGCACGGCGCCCCGCCTGGATTCACCTCCAGAGCGGGGCGTCGGCGTTCTTGTACCAACCCTCCCGCTTGTTCTACGGTGCAGGCCTCCCTCATGCGACTGCAACATCTCGCTCTGGTCGCCACCCTGGGCGCGGCAGCCTGCGGGGGAAACGCGCCCCCCAGGCCTGTCACCCGCACGATCGGCAGCGCGCGTCGGGGCGCCGTCCGCGGCGGACGTCACGGCGGCAACGCGGCCGCCGCTCCCCCGGCGGTGGACTCCGTGGCGCACTGCTCGGAGGAGACCTTCCGAACGCTCGCGCGCTACCGCGCCGGACGCACCGTGCACTTCGGCCCACTCTGCACCGACATGTACCGCGGACGCTTCTCCGCCGTGATGGCCACCGGCACCCCGGACGAGGCCTCGGATGTCTGGGTGCTCTTCCACGATCCGCGCGGCGACGAGATTCATCGCGTGCGGCAGTGGCCGGTCGGGGCGCACATCGCCTTCGGCCGCATCGCACAGGGTTGGGTCTACCTGCTCGGACGCACGACCGCGACGGAGGACATGCCCGCCAACACTACGGTTCTCGCAATCTTCCCGCTGCCGCCGCCCCAGGGATCCGCACCTGAGGTGGGCCTACTTTCGCCGCTCGAAGCCGGCCTGCTACGTGCGAGCGATGTCGAAGACCTCGACCGCCGACTCACGTTCGAGATGCCTCCGATAGATCCGACCCCACAAGAGGCCGAGCGCACCGTGCGGGCCATCGCCGAGGGCGGCCCCAATATCCTCCTCGACCACCTCACCCCGGAGGGTGCGCCGACCCTGCGCGCGTGGCAGACCGGCGCGTTTGAAGAGTCCGACTATGTGTCGCCGCAGGGCGATCCCACGAACCCGCACCTCGCAAGAGCGGTCGCACTGATGCGCCAGATGGCGCAGTCGATGGACTGCTCCGCAGGCGACCGGTGCATCGGCCGACCGACGCCGGGCCTCGGCCAGGGAGCAACACCCGGGCAGGTGATGCTGCTCAAAGACGGCCAGCGCGTGGTGGTGGCGGCGCTGCTCTCCGGTGCGAGCGCGCGCTTCGAAGAGGGCGGACGAGTGACCGCCTGGGGGACCGAGCGCAACGATGATACGGACGATCGTTCACTTGCCGAACGATTCGCGATGGATGGCGCGGTGGTGGGCCCTGTGGTGGGTGCCGCGCGGGGCGAGGAGCACGTGGTGGCCTTCGAGGTGGCCATCGCAAGCGGCGGGCGCGAGGTGCGGGCGTACGTGATCACGCCAGGGCACGCGCCTCGGGCTTACGTCGATCGGAGCCTGGGCGAGGTCGTCGGCGATCGGACGCTCCACCTGAGGGACTTTGAACGCGACGGCGGATTTGAGCTGATCACGACGGGACAGCAGCGCGACGGCACCGCGGTGGTCAGCATCGCGAGTCAGGCTGCGCCACGGTCGGTCGCGCAGCACACGCTCACACACCGCCTGGATATGCTTCGGGTGGCATTCAACCTCACGGATGCGCGCGCCATCGATGGTGCGCTGCGCGGCTACCGGCCCGCCCCGGCGGAGCCCGAGACGGCCTGCGCGCTCCTGGACCGCGTGGCGGGCCTCGAACCGCGGGCCTTCCTCGCCGCGACCGGAGGAACGCTCGCCGTGATTCCGTATCGGGAGTCCACACAACCCCTGCGGGGAGAGCCGCGGAGGTTGGTCCGACGTGACCTGGCCGATCCGCGCGCAGTGCTTGGGGCGTTCGCGGGGCAGCGATGCACAGACCTTCGTTGCGACTGGCCGCAGAGCCTGTGTCACCTCGGCGATGCCTCCCACGAAGGGGTGCTGTGGTTCGCCGACGGCGGCCGCCGCCTCGCTGCGGTGTCGCTGCAGACGCCCTGAACGCTAGCGCCCGGCGTTAAGGGTTCCAACGCGGAGGCGCGATCGGAAATGTCAGCGATGGCTCCCAATGCGGCGCTGCGAAGGGGGCCACGCGCACTCGGCGTACAGCCTGTTCGAGGCAGGGCCCCATCGGGGCCTCGTGGAAGTTGCCCCGCAAACGGATGTGCACGACAGCGCCGCTCGCGCCGTCGAAGCGCGGCCTGATGGTGACCGAGCGCGCCTCGACGCCCTCCACACAATCAGCCACCGGGCCGCGCAGGGCCGCCATCAGCCGAAACACCACGGATGGGCCCGGCATCGACCCAGGGGGAGCCACCGCAGGCGCAGGCGTCGATCGCCCGGTCGATGCCAGCGGGTCGGCGAGATCACCCGCGATCGTCGGGCCGCTGTCCGCGTCGCTCGAAGCAACAAGGACCGGCGCGTGGGAGAGCCCAGCGTCCATCGCAGGGAAGTCGCGTGGGAGGGCGCGCAGCGTGGCGTTCAGATCGTCGGAGGCGCGCGCGATGTAGAGCAGTCCCGCGGTGATGCACAACGCCGCGATCACCGTAGACAACGCGAGGAGCCGCGCCGCATGGCCGAAGATCTGCGCAGCGTCGAGGCCGGGCGTGGGAAGCGACGAAGGTCGAACCCCGTCTGACGGGAGATGGGCCGGGGAAGGAATAGCACCGTGGTTGATCAGGGCGGCCGACGGAGCGACGACCGACGGGTCGGTGGCTCTCCGGGAGCGCGGCGAGAGCTGCGTAGGTTGATCGTAAAGCAGAGCGCCCAGGCGACGGTCGCGTTCGAAGAGAGCGCTCGCGACGGGCTGTAGATCGCTCGAAGACAGGTCAATCGCCTCGATGTCAACGGACTGCCGTGAATCAAGCTGGAGCTCTTCCCGTGCGGAGGCTCGGTGGACATCCGTCGCGACCGGCGCGTCCCTCGCGTCGTCGTCGCCGAACGTAGGCTCCGGATCTTCGATGACGGACAGGTCGGGCCCGAGGTCGTCGGCTGGGTCGGGGAGCGCATCCGCGCTGCCGGGGAGCGTGAGCCGCACAGAGGCATCGGGCTCGAGCGCGCGCAGCAGATCGCGGGCGAATGCCTGGACGGTGGTGGACCCGTCCCCGCGCGATACGCCGAAGGCACGCTCGAAGACTGCATCGACGCGCAAGGTGAGGTCGTCGCGATAGAGCGAAACCGTCGGGAGATGCTCCGCGCGCAGCGCCCGCGAGAGTTCGGCAGCGGAGACCTCACCGAAGGGAAGCCGACCCGTGAGGAGCTCGAAAAGTAGTGTCGCCAGAGAGAACACGTCGAGCGCCGGAGTCGGCGGAAATGCGACCTCCTCGGGCAGCAGGTAGCCCGGCCCACCGCGCGCGAGCACGGTGCGGTCGGTGACGAAGCCAGCGGTGACCAGCGCATGGAGGAAACCGCACTCATCGAGGTGGATCTCTCCCTCCTCGTCGAGAAACACACGCTCCGGAGCCAACCCGCGGTGCAGCACTGGCGGGCTTTGCGTGTGCAGTACGTCAAGGATGTGCGCGAGGCCCTGCAGCACCTTCGAGGTCAGCTTCGCCGAGCGGTCGGACCCAGAGGCGATGATGTCCCGCAGGGAGCTTCCCGGACGCCGAGCGGAGATCACCATCGGCCGCGCGTCCGCCGCGTTGAACGCAATGATCTTCGGGATTCCAGGGTGATCGAGCAGCGCGATGCGCTCCATCTCGAGGTCGAACGCATGGGCCGCGCGCTCGGAGCGGGTGAGCACCGCGCTGTGCGCCGTCCACACGGAGAACACCTCGCCGGGTTCTCGGCCGCGCGCGAGATACACCGCGGTCAGCGGGTCGTGACGCAGGCGGCGATCGATCACGCAGCGGCCGAGCACCGACTCGCCCCGCCTAAGCTCATCGGAGATCGCTATTCCTGGAATGCCCGGTCGCAACGTCAAACAGTCCTCCCGGATATCCTCGCCCATTACTCGCGGCGCGCGCCAACTCCTGACTGCGTCACGATTACCCTGGATCGTAAACCGGCACCGTCATCCCATCGACCCGCGCGCACGCGATGCCCACCCGTCCGAACCCGCCGCACCGATCGTCCGCCGAACCTCGTAGCGCCCCGACGCACGATCGGCCCTTGGAACAACCGGTCGCGCAGACGCCAGGCACTCAAGTTGCGCTGCTGGGACAGTCGGAGTCTCGGACTCACTCGCCGCAGATGTGGCGCACGCGATCGCAGCGGCGAGGAGGGACGCCAGCGTCGGCGCTGTCCGTGGGGACGCAGTCGCGATCGGCGAGACAGCCGTCCCGGCAGGTCGAGGTGATGGCGTCGCAGAAACGACGGATGGGACAGGTGTCCGGCGAGGTCAGGCACCCGACGCAGCGCCCCGCAGAGACGTCACAGAAGGGGCGCGCAGAATCGACACAATCGTCGTTTTGCACACAGATCCAAGGAGCGTCGAGGACGAGGGGGACGTCCGTCACAGGGACGCCGGGGTGGTCCAGCAGGGGAGCATCGGAAGCATCGGAAGCGGTCGCGGTGCCTTCGCCCGAGACGTCCTCGCGAGCGGTATCGGGTGCGGCGTCACCGCCCACCACAGCGGCGCCGAAGCGGATGCAACCCGCGCCCATCGCAGCGGCCAGGAGCCCAGCCAGGGCGACGCCACGCGTCGTCAACGACGAAGACAGCACAGACGTTTTCTCCACAGCTCCGAAGCAGTGATTTGCAGGGCGGTTGACCCGCGGGATGCCTACTCTACGGCTCCCGTGAGCGGGCGGTAGTTTCGGGCGTGCGCGCTTGGCGATGCCCGGAATTCTGGTGCGAGCCCCGAGGCTGGTGGATCATTCAGGGCCGAGCGTCGGCAACGGTTCCCGACGTGGAGAGACATTCGTCATGCCGAGGCACGCCCCAGTGGCCCAGATCGCATGCTGTGTGGCTGCGCTCACCATCATCGCGCAGCCCGCGCAAGCGCAGGTTCGTGACAGCTTCGCCGCGCGCCTCGAGCTTGGCGCGGGAGCGATGGCGTCGGCGTTTCAACGCAACGAAGACCCGGCGGCGTTCAACGGCGAAGCGAAGGGCTTCGGCCTCGCCCTGCACGGCGCGCTGCGGCTCGCGTGGTCGATCATCGACGGGTTCGCGTTGCAGGCATCGATCTCGAATTGGGTCTTTCCTGCCCGCGCAGGGGCCGAGACCGGTTGGGTCTTCGCGCCGATGCTCGGCGTGCGCTTCGAGCCCACCATCGGAACCGTCGGGCGGGCCTTCTTCGACGGCAACCTGGGCATCGCCATGACCGGCGACGAGCGCACGCTTCAGATCGATCTCGGGGCGGGCTTCGAGTTCAGACTGACGCCGACGTCGTCGCTGGGACCGATGGTGCGCTACGGCCAGACGGTGCAGCCCGACGTGGGCCGCGACGGGCGACCCGGGGCGTTTCCAGACGATGCCCGCTACGTGGTCGGCGGGCTCTCGTTCTCGCTCCACACCACGCCCGTCGCCGCAACGACCACCCCGCTGCCCGCAGTGACAAACCGCGACCGCGAGCCCGTATCGCACACCGTGGACCTCTGCACGAGCGAGACGCCCGGCGAGCGACCCGATGGACTTCGCCCGGGGTGCACTTCGCGCCACGGCGATACTGAAGGCGTGCCGGACGAGCGCGACGTCCGCATGGAGGTCGCGCAGGGCCCCGCCGCGGATCCGATGCCTGCCGGGTCCCCAGACGCCGTCGCCGACGTTGGCCTCGCAAACCACGACGACGCCCGCCCCGAAGTCGACAGCGACGGCGACGGCTACACGGACTCCCAGGACCGCTGCCCCGCGGCGGCAGAGACCTTCAACAACCTCACCGACGGCGACGGATGCCCGGAGAGCGTCGAGCCGACGGTGGAGATCCGCTCGGGGATGATCGCGCTGCTGGGCAACCCGCTGACCTTCCTCACGGGCAGCGACCGGATCATCGGGCGACGCAGCTTCGAGGTGCTCGATGCGCTCGTGGCAGTGCTGCGGGCGCACGCGGAGATCACCCGGGTGGACATTCAGGGCCACACCGACGATCGCGGCGAGCGCGCGACCAACCTCGACCTCTCCGCGAGCCGGGCCCGCGCCGTCCGGATGTACCTGATCGACCATGGGATCCTTCCCGATCGCGTTGAAGCCCACGGCTTCGGGCCGGACCGCCCCATCGTCGAGAACGACCGCCCGGAGAGGCGCGCAGCCAATCGCCGGGTGGAGGTGCACATCCACTCGGGCCGCTCGCGCGACACCCAACCGCCCTAGGGAGCGGCCAGCGGTGCAGATCGTTGGGTCACCATACCAACGACATCAGTGACGAGGCTTTGCGCGCCGTCGACGTTCACACACTGGTCCGTGACGCTGCGCCTCGAATGCCTCTCCCACCCAGCACGAGAAACGCCCCGGCCCGAGGTTTTGCGAGGTACGCGCGCGTCCAAAGGCGGAGTCCCGGCGAATCCAGCAGTGGGGATTTCATGTCGTCGAGGGGTACGTGGGAGCCCAACACCTTCCCCGGGGAGCTCTCTATTGATCGTCGCCTACGACATCACGAATGCGCGCTGATCGGCGGCGACCTCTCCCTCGAGCACGGCGCTGCGCGCGCCGGGGAAAGGACTCCGGGGATTCACCCTCGCAACCCTTAGAACGGAGCCGATGGACCGCACGTTTTCAAACGCGAACTTTGGGTGGTACATCTCGCATCGTTGGCACGGACCGTCATGACGACGGCCGTGACCGGCAGAAACCCTGGTTCTCCGATGCCGTCCAAAATTACGGTTCCGGAGCTGCGTGCGCGGAAATCTTCCGCGGGACGCGGCGACAAGCTCGCGATGGTCACCGCCTACGACGCGACCTTCGCGCGGATGTTCGATGGCGCGGGGGTCGATGCGATCCTCGTCGGTGACTCACTCGGCATGGTCATTCAGGGAGGCACCAGCACGCTCCCCGTGACTCTCGACGAGATCATCTACCACTGCCGCGCCGTCGCCCGCGGAACACAGCACGCCCACCTCATCGGCGACATGCCCTTCATGAGCTACCAGACCTCCTCGGACGCGGCGCTCGTCAGCGCGGGCCGCTTGATGAAAGAAGGCGGCGCGGAGTCGGTGAAGCTCGAGGGCGGTCAGGAGATCGCCGACGTCATCCGGCGCATGGTGCGCATGGGCATCCCGGTGATGGCCCACGTCGGACTGATGCCGCAACGGGTGCACGCCATGGGCGGATTCAAGGTGCAGGGCCGCAGCGACGACGGCGCGGACGCCATCCTCGAAGACGCCATCGCAGTCGCGGATGCAGGCGCCTACGCCGTGGTGGTCGAAGGCATCCCGGCGCCGCTTGCCGAGCGCATCACGCGTGCCATCGACGTGCCCACCATCGGCATCGGCGCTGGCGTCGGATGCGACGGGCAGATCCTCGTGAGCTACGACCTGCTCGGGCTCAACGACACGATGAAACCGCGGTTTGTGAAGCGGTTTCAGGAGTTTTTCCGCCTCGGGGCGGAGGCGACCCGCGCGTACATCGACGAGGTGCGCAGCGGCACCTTCCCGGGTCCCGAGCACAGCTTCGGAATGCCCGTGGAAAACCGTAATCCGGTCACCGACGCCCTCTCGCCCCGACACGTCCCGGCGACCTATGGACCGACCCACTGACGCCGTCCCCGCGGTCGTCCACGCCCCGGAGGCCTTCCGCGCCGCCTGCGATCAGGCCCGCACGGAAGGCCGGCGGGTGGCGCTGGTGCCGACCATGGGCGCACTCCACGTAGGCCACCTCGCACTGATGGCCGAGGCCCGTCGCCGCGTCGGAGTCGGTGGGCTCGTCGCCGTGTCGGTGTTCGTCAACCCGACGCAGTTCGGCCCTGCGGAGGACTTCGCCCGCTACCCGCGCGAACTCGACGCCGACGTCGCTCGCTGCGCCACCGTCGGCGTCGATGTGGTGTTCGCGCCGTCGCCGCGGGAGATGTACCCCGCGGGCGACCAGACGCGAGTCCACGTCGCCGAACTCGCCGCTCCGATGTGCGGCGTCACCCGCCCGGTGCACTTCGAGGGCGTCGCCACGGTGGTGAGCAAACTCCTCGCCCTCACCGGCCCCTGCGTGGCCATCTTCGGCCGCAAGGACTACCAACAACTCCAGGTGATCTCGCGCCTCGCGCGCGACCTTTTCCTGCCCGTCGAGGTCGTCGGGCTGCCCACCGTGCGCGAGGCCGACGGTCTGGCGCTCAGCTCGCGCAACCGCTATCTCAGCCCCGCCGATCGTGCGCGGGCGGCGGCCATCCCGGCTTCTCTACGGGCCGCGCGGGCCCTCTATGCGGACGGCGAGCGGAGCACCCTGGCACTTCTCGATACGGTATGGATGGGCCTGGCCGGGTCTGTCGATAGCGTCGATTACATCGAACTCCGCGACGCCATGGAGCTCACTCTCCCGATAAACCCGTTGTCCGAAGAGACTCGCGCCGTCCTCGCAGTGGCGTTGAAGATCGGCCATACTCGCTTGATCGATAACACCGTATTGGGCGAGGTCGATGTCACCCTTGATTGAGGGCATCGCCCCAACCGCCACTCCGCTGGTGAAGCCGACGCTGCGCGGGGTGATTCATCACTGGAGCGCCGTCGCAGCCTTCGGAGCAGGGATCATCCTCGTCACGATGGCTCCCACTGCGCGCGCAGCCTTCGCGGCGGGCGTCTATTCCCTGAGCGTCTGCACCCTGTTGACCGTAAGCGCGGTGTACCATCGGCCGATGTGGCAGCCACGCCCGCGGGCGTTCATGCGCCGCCTCGACCACGCGTCGATTTTCGTGCTCATCGCCGGGACATACACCCCCATCTGTCGCCTCGGCCTCCCCGATGCCGTCGGCACGAAACTACTATTCTGGGTATGGATCGCCGCTGCGTTCGGGGTGCTGCAGTCCATCTTCTGGGTTCACGCCCCGAAGCCCGTCGCCGCCCTGCTCTACCTCTTTGTCGGATGGACCATCGCGCCCTATTTCGGCGCAGTGCGGGACGCGCTCTCGCCAACGCACCTCGCGCTGCTCGTCGGTGGCGGAATCGTCTATTCATTGGGCGCGGTGACCTACGCAGCGCGGCGTCCCAACCCGGTTCCGGGGGTGTTTGGCTACCATGAGGTGTTTCACGCGATGACGGTGCTCGCGTGTGCGCTCCATTACCAACTGGTCACTTCGCTGGTGCGCGCCGCCCGGTAGCGTCAGAAGTCGCAGTAGGTACGCGGATACGCCGCCGACATCTCCCCGATTAGCGTCTCCTCGAACCACTGGCGCACCGGGTTCATCTCCGGCGAAAGCTGCGCCGCGACACCGAACGTCACCGTCTCCACCCGACATCCCGGCGCCATGCACGGCAGATACGACACCCGCCCGTAGCAATCCGTGACCGGGCCGGGGTGCGGTAGCGCCGAGCGATCGGCCCGGTCCCACCGCGCGAACAGATCCGCCGCCGCCGCCACGGTCACGCGCAGCGTGCGCGTCGGAGCCGACGGACTCGCAAGTTCGACGCCCGTGGTGGTTTCCCAGACCCGCACGGTGCCGTCGCCATCGACCATCACCGCGGGACCCGTTCCCGCGAAGCCTCCGGGGCCCTGCCACAGCATTCGCGCTCCCGCCATCGACGCAGCCGCATCCGCCGCCCCTGCATCGGTACACGGCCGCGGGAAGACCATCAACTGTCCCCAACGACCACTAGTGCACTGAAAGATGTTGCAGAACTGACAGGGATCCAGGCACGGCCCGCCGCACGTCCGTCCCTCCTCCGAACACGTCGCCCCTTCAGACACCGTACCGCACGCGCTGCCCACATCCACCGCCGATCGATCGCTCGGCATCCCGATATCGACTCCCACGTCCGCGACCGAACCGTCCACGGTCGCCGCATCGATGGCGGGAGTCACCGAACTGCTGCACGCAACCAACAGTGAAGAGACAGCAAACAACGTGGCCCATTGGAGCGTTCGCGAGTTCATGGAACAGCCTACTTCCAGGGTGCTCCTGTCGTCTACAGCAGCAAGCGTGCCCCACTACGTCAACAGCATTCCTTCCCCAGCGCGGACCCGTCCACTGTCTCCCCACGGCACTCCCCATGGCACAACTCGTCTCAATCCACCGATCACCGTGCCCCCTTAGCAGGGATGCGGGGAACGCTCGTAACTCTGCTGAAACACAGACCCGGAAACCGTCGCACAAGCGCGGTCCGAGGAAACTGAGCTTGCGCGCGGAACGCCGCTGGATCGAAGTCGGAGGCTCCCATTGGGTGGAGAAAGCCACCGCTCG